>NZ_CM137014.1:2453954-3067442 GCF_054483935.1 Tessaracoccus yangjingae
CAGGCGATCGCGGTGGCGGACGCCTACGCCGCGGAGCACCTCGAGATCCAGACCGCAGACGCGGAGTCCGTGGCCAACCGGATCCGCAACGCCGGAGCGATCTTCGTGGGTGACTACTCGCCGGTGTCGCTCGGCGACTACTCGGCCGGCTCCACCCACGTCCTCCCCACGGCCGGGTGCGCCTGCCACTCGTCCGGGCTGAGCGTGCGCTCGTTCATCAAGACGGTCCACGTCATCGGCTACACGTCGGAGGCGCTCATGGCCATCGCCGACGGCGTGGAGCGGTTCGCCAACGCGGAGGACCTCCCCGGCCACGCGAACGCCATCACCGTCCGGAGGCCCCGATGATCACCCTCGACCAGCTGCCCCTCCGCGCGGACCTGGTGGGGCAGGAGCCCTACGGCGCCCCCCAGCTGGACGTGCCCGTGGTGCTCAACGTCAACGAGAACCCGTACCCGCCGTCGCCGCTGATCCGGCACGAGATGGCGGCAGCCGTCGTCGCGGCCGCCGGCACCCTCAACCGGTACCCCGACAGGGAGGCGACGGCACTGCGCCAGGACCTGGCGGCCTACCTGGGACACGGGCTCACGGCGGAGCGGATCTGGGTGGCCAACGGCTCCAACGAGATCATGGCCCACCTGCTCACCGCCTTCGGCGGACCCGGGCGCCGGGTGCTGGCCTTCACCCCCACGTACTCGATGTACCCGGAGTACGCGCGCAACACGTGCACCGAGTACGTCGCGGTCCCCAGGCACCCGGACTTCACGCTGGACGCCCGCCTGGTGCTGGACGCGGTCCGCGAGGAGGAGCCCACCGTCGTCCTCATCGCCACGCCCAACAACCCCACCGGCACAGTGGTCCCGCTCGAGGTAATCGACGAGATCTGCTCCGGCACGGACGCCATCGTCGTGATCGACGAGGCGTACCAGGAGTTCTCGGCCAAGCCGTCGGCGCTGGAGCTGCTGGATCGTCACCCGCGGCTGGTGGTGTCGCGGACGATGTCCAAGGCCTTCGCCCTGGCCGGCGGCCGCGTCGGCTACATGGCGGCGGCCCCTGCCATCGTGGACGCCTGCCGCATCGTCCGCCTGCCCTACCACCTGAGCGCCCAAACCCAGGCCGTGGCACGCGTGGCGCTCGCGCATGCCGACGAGCTCCTGGCCCAGGTGCGTGAGCTGGCCGCGGAGGCCAGGGGCTTCGAGGCCTGGGCACGGGGCCGCGGCTACGACGTGATCGACTCAGAGGCCAACTTCAGCCTCATCGGGCGCTTCGCGGACCGGCACCGGGTCTGGCAGGACCTGCTCGACCGGGGCATCCTGATCCGGGAGACCGGACCCGCCGGCTTCCTCCGCGTCTCCGCCGGCACGCCGACCGAGATGGCCACGCTGCGCGCGGCCCTGGACGACCTCAACCCCACGATCGAAGGGACCACACCGTGACCCGCACCGCCACCGTCGAGCGCTCCACGAGCGAGTCGAGCATCACGGTCACCGTCGACCTGGACGGCACAGGCCGCTCCACGATCAGCACGGGCGTGGGCTTCTACGACCACATGCTGACCGCGTTGTCGCGGCACTCCCTCATCGACCTCACCGTCGAGGCCACCGGGGACCTGCACATCGACGGCCACCACACCATCGAGGACGCGGCCATCTGCATCGGCCAGGCCATCAGGCAGGCGCTGGGGGACAAGTCGGGCATCCGCCGGTTCGGCCACGCCGTCGTGCCGCTCGACGAGGCGGTCGCGGACTGTGTCGTCGACGTCGCGGGCCGCCCGTACGTGGTGTGCAAGGGGGAGCCGGACGGCCAGGTGTACGCCCTCATCGGCGGATCGGGCGTGCCCTACGCCGGGTCCATGACCTACCACGTGGTCGAGGCGCTGGCCCTCAACGCGGGGCTGTGCGTGCACCTCACCCTCCTCGCCGGCCGCGACCCGCACCACATCGTGGAGGCCCAGTTCAAGGCGCTGGCCCGGGCGCTGCGCGAGGCCGTCGAGATCGACCCGCGCGTCACCGGCGTGCCCAGCACCAAGGGCTCGCTCTGAGCCGCCGCGTGGGGCTGCTCGACTACGGCTCGGGCAACCTGCACTCGGCCGCCCGCGCGTTCGCCAACGCGGGAGCGGAGCTGGTGGTCACCGACGATCTGGCGGAGCTGCGCCGCCAGGACGCCCTCGTGGTCCCGGGGGTGGGCGCCTACGCGGCCTGCATGGCCGGGCTCCGGGCCGCGGGCGGCGTCGAGCTGATCGCTGACTGGGTGGCCACGGGGCGCCCGCTGTTCGGGATCTGCGTGGGACACCAGGTGCTGTTCGACGGGGGCACCGAGCACGGCGTCGACACCCCGGGCCTGGGCCTGTTCCGCGGCCGCGTGGTGGAGCTCGAGGCCAGGCGCCTGCCGCACATGGGCTGGAACACCGTGAGCCCGCCCGAGGGCAGCACGCTGTTCGAGGGCCTTGCGGGGGAGAGGTTCTACTTCGTGCACAGCTACGCCGCCGTCGACGGGCCCGCGGACGCGCTGGTCACCACGGCGCGCCACGAGGACGCCACGTTCGTCGCGGCCGTCGAGCGCGGCCCCGTGAGCTCCACCCAGTTCCATCCCGAGAAGTCCGGGGCCGCCGGCGCGCGGCTCATCGCGAACTGGCTCGGCTCCTGGTAGCGCGGCGCCCGCGCATAGATCCGGCCTCCGGAGGGCACGGCCGGTTTCGGCTAGGGTTGGGCGTCGTGGAGAACTTGCAGCTGTTGCCGGCCGTCGACGTGCAGGGCGGCCAGGCCGTCCAGCTCGTGCAGGGAATCGCGGGGTCGCAGAAGGAGTTCGGCGACCCGCTCGCAGCCGCGTTGCGGTGGCAGGACGGCGGGGCGGAGTGGCTGCACCTCGTGGACCTCGACGCCGCCTTCGGCCGCGGCAGCAACGCCGAGCTGCTGCGCTCGATCGTCGGTAAGCTCGACATGATGGTGGAGATCTCCGGAGGCATCCGCGACGACGCCTCGCTCCAGCGGGCCCTGGCCACGGGAGCCCGGCGCGTCAACATCGGCACCGCCGCCCTCGAGAACCCCCAATGGTGCGAGCGCATCATCGCCGAGCACGGTGACCGCATCGCCATCGGCCTCGACGTGCGCGGCGAGAACCTCGCGGCCCGCGGCTGGACGACGGAGGGCGGCCCCTGGCCCGAGACCCTCGACAGGCTCGTCGCGGCGGGCTGCGAGCGGTTCGTCGTCACCGACGTCAACGCCGACGGCATGCTGACCGGCCCCAACGTCGACCTCCTCCTCGCCGTCGCCGAGCGCAGCGGCCGGAAAGTCATCGCCTCCGGCGGCATCGCCACCCTGGACAACCTCCGGGACCTGCGCCGCCTCGTGGGCCAGGGCATCGAGGGGGCCATCATCGGGACGGCGCTCTACCTGGGCCGGTTCACGATCCAGGAGGCGCTCGCCGTCGCCGGAGGAGAAGCAGATGCCTAAGCCCCCCGCCAGCACCTTCGGCGAGGTGCACCCCGACCGCGTGCACGTGCCCCCGCTGCTGGAAGGCCGGATCTCGGAACTCCTCGACGGCAAGAAGATCGTGATGACCGGCGTGACCGGGTTCATCGGCGAGCAGCTCCTGTGGAAGGTGCTCACCGAGTGCCCCGGGACCACCACCGGCGTGCTGGTGCGCCCCAAGGGCTCGGTGACGGCCGCGCAGCGCGTGGCCGGGCTGCTGGGGAAGAAGATCTTCAAGCCCATCGTCGAGGCCGCCGGGGGCGTCGAGAAGCTGATGGCCGAGCGCGTCCAGGTGATCGAGGGCGACCTGCCCAACGTGCCCGAGCTGCCGCGCGACCTCGACATCCTGCTGCACTGCGCCGGCGACGTCTCGTTCGACCCACCGATCGACCAGGCCTTCCTGACCAACGTCGTCGGCACCAAGGCGCTCCTGACCCGACTCCGCGAGGCCTGCTCCGACGAGGACGGCACGCTGGTGAAGGTGCCCCACTACGTGCACGTCTCCACCGCGTACACCGCCGGGCGGCGGCGTGGCGCCATCCCCGAGGCCGCGCACGTCCACGACGTCGACTACGAGGCCGAGACGGCCGCCGCGCTGGCCATGAAGCAGCACATCGAGGCCCGCTCCCGCGACGCGGACCAGCTGACCAGGCTCCGCAAGGAGGCCGAGGCCCTGCACGCCAAGGCCGGCTACCTCACCACGTCCCGCGACACCGAGCGCCGCCGCCAGGAATGGGTGAAGCGCGAACTGGTCCAGGCCGGCACCGAGCGTGCGCGCTCCCTGGGCTGGACGGACGTCTACACCTTCGCCAAGGCGCTGGGGGAGCGGGTGGTGGCGGACCTGGCGCAGGACTTCCGGGTCTCCATCTACCGGCCCGCCATCGTCGAGTCCTCGCTCGTCCACCCGTACCCGGGCTGGATCGAGGGCTTCAAGATGGCCGAGCCGCTCATCCTGGCCTACGGCCGCGGCCAACTGCCCGAGTTCCCCGCCTCGCCGGACGCGGTGATCGACATCATCCCGTGCGACTTCATCGTCAACGGGATCATCGCCGTCTGCGCGAGCACCCCCCAGGTCGGGCGGCCCGAGTACTACCACGGGTCCTCCGGGGCCAGGAACCCGCTGACGTTCCGCGGGGTCTACGAGCACGTCCGGGCCTACTTCGAGAAGCACCCCTATACCTCCGGTCAAGGCTCGACGCCCCTGGCCACGTGGACGTTCCCCGGCGCCGAGCCCATCGAGAAGCTGATGTGGGTGGCGCAGAAGGGCGTCTCGGCGGGCAACGCGCTGCTGAGCTTCGCCCCGCGCGGGAAGGCCACCCGCGCCTGGGCGACCAGCCTCGACAAGTCCGCCAAGCAGCTGGACTTCCTCAGCAAGTACCTCACCCTGTACGGCGAATACCTGCAGTCCGAGCTGCACTTCGTCGACGACTGCGCCCTCGCGCTGCACAACTCGCTCCACCCCGACGACAAGCCCCTGTTCGGCTTCGACTCGGCCTCCTACACGTGGCAGCACTACCTGGAGGAGGTGCACATCCCGGCCATCACGGACCCCGTGCGCCGCCTCGAGGCCGCCCGCAAGCGCAGGCAGGCCCGTTCCGCCACCTTCAGGGAGTTGAAGCCCGCCGCCCCCGGCACGGTCCTGGCCGCCTTCGACCTCGACGGCACGGTGATGGCCACCAACGTCGTCGAGACCTACCTGTGGGCGCGGCTCCCGGAGCTCTCCCCGATGCGCCGCGCGATCGAGGTGGCCAGGGTGGCCGCGCAGCTGCCGGTCTACCTGGGCGCCGAGCGCCGAGACCGCGGCGTGTTCCTGCGCTCCATCTACCGGCGCTACGCGGGCGCGGACCTGGCGGCGCTCGAGGCCTATGTCGACGAGAAGCTCGCCCCGCTGATCCTCGACCGGATGTCCCCGGACGCCATCCGCCGGATCCGCGAGCACCGCGACGCCGGCCACACCACCATCCTCATGACGGGCGTGATCAGGCCGCTGACCCGGCCGTTCGAGGGGCTGTTCGACACCATCGTCGCCGCCGAGCTGGCCACCGACGGCGCCGGACGCTGCACCGGCTACCTCAGCGGGCCTCCCATGGTGGGCGAGTCCCGCTCGGCGTGGCTGACCCACTACGCCGCCCTGCACGACATCGATCTCAGCCAGTCGTACGGCTACGCCGACAGCCACGTGGACCTGCCGATGCTGACCACCGTGGGCAACCCTGTGGCCGTCAGCCCGGACATCGGGCTGATGAGGGCCGCCAAGACCAAGGGCTGGTCGATCGTCGAATGGCCGGCCATGTCGCCGCTGCCCCGCTGGAGGATGTCGTGAACGGAAAGGAAGACTGATGTCTCGTCCCGGATTCGTCCTCGAGGTGGACGACAAGACCCCGCCGCTGCTCACCATGGCGGGCGCGGACCTCCGCCTCCAGCGCCTGGGCGTCGGCACGAGGGTCGTCTACGCGGCCGATGCCGTGCCCTCGACGGACCCGGTGGGTCTCGTCGACGCCGCTCTGGCCGCCCCGATCGGGGCGGATCCGCTCGCCGCGCAGCTCAAGCCCGAGACGCGGCTGACCATCGTGGTGGCGGACTCCGAGCAGCCGCTGCCCCGGCCGCAGTTCGAGGTGCGCCGCACACTGGTGGAGCGGGTGCTGGAGACGGCGGCTCGCGCCGGCGTCGACGACGTCGAGCTGGTCATCGCAACCGGCCTCAGGCAGCGCTGGAACGCGGCGCTCGTCACCGAGATCCTGGGCGACCGGGTGGCCACGTCCTTCCTCCCCGACGCGCTGGTGACCAGCCACGACGTGACGGACCCCGATCTCGTCACGCTCGGCGAGGTCGACGGCGTCCCGGTGAGGTTCAACCGCCGCGTGGCCAACTCGGACCTGGTGGTGCTGGTGTCCACCCGGGCGGACTCGGGGGAACAGTGCCCGTTCGTCGCCGGCCTGGCCGACGTCTCGACGCTCAACCGACTCTCAGGCGCCGGGCGCACCGATGAGTACTGCGCGCAGGTGGAGCGACTGGTGCGGGAGAAGATCCCCACCTTCGCCCTCGTCGCGGTCCTCGGGCAGCCGCTGCTGGGCCGCTCCCTGCGGTTCGCCTCCAAGCGGGAATGGGAGTGGAACCTGGGCGACAAGCTGTCGTTCGCGAGCGCCCGCCAGATCGTGGCCGCGCTCCCCAGGCAGGGTGCGCAGGTGCTGCACGGCAACCCGCGCGCGGACTACGCCGTCGTCGACGTCCTCGGGGGCGACTACCCGCGCGTCCTCGCCGACTCCAGGCTCGTGTGGAAGGCCGCCAACGCCGTGGAGGTCAAGGGCCGCTCCGACGTCCTGGTCACCTCGGTCTGGGGCGCGTCCTTCGACCAGGGAGATCCGGTGGGCTCCCCGCTCGGGGCGGCGCACCACGCCCTGGTCACCCGGGCCGGCGCCCACCTCGGCACCCCGTTCACCCGCCCCGGCGGCGCGCTCATCGCCTTCCACCCGTTGCGCAGGCGGTTCTCCAACCGCCGCCAGTCCGCCGCCGCGGACTTCTTCGCCACCGTGCTGACCAACACCACGGACCCGGCCGAGATCTCAGCCACGTACGAGCCGCGGGCCATCGACGACGAGTGGTACCTGGACCTGTACCGCAAGCAGTTCGCGGAGCATCCGCTGCACGTGTTCCACCAGTGGTACGCCACGGCCGGCGCGGCGGAGCAGTTCGCCGACGTGATCTGGGTGGGCGGGGACCGGCGCAGCGCCGCCCTGCTCGGCCACCGCGCGGCGACCACGTACGCGGACGCCTTGGAGATCGCCTCCAACAGCGTCGGGGGCACGCCGGACATCACCGTGCTCCGCGGCCCCGGGCTGGCACTGGGCGACGTGCGATGACCCGCCAGCTCCCGTCCTGGGCGCAGAGCGGGCGCGGGCGGCAGAAGCCGAAGCTGACCTGGCCCCGGGACCTGACGCAGATCGCCACGGGGCTGCTCCGCCCGGAACGCCCCACGGGCGCCCCGGCGCGCCCCCCGCTCACCCACGATCATCTGAGCCTGCGCGCCACCCTCAGCGGGCGCCACCTCAGGCTCCTCCTGCTCAGCCTGCGGCTGCGGGTCGAGCTCGTCTCGGCGGACAGCATCGCCGGGCTCCAGGCGCCCGTGGTGTTCGCCGCCAACGAGCAGGGGGCCCTGGACTACCAGCTGCTGCGCTTCGCGCTCCCGGCGCGCGTCCGGCCCACCATGATCGCGCCGTCGCGCGCGATCGCCCGCGGGCGCAACGTCGTGGTCTTCGCCGACGAGGCGGTCGGACGCGGCCTGGTGGGGGAGTTCTCCACGGTGCCGGCGGACCTCGCCAACCAGCACAACGTGCCCATCGTGCCCGTGGGCATCGTCGGCACGTTCAAGCTCAAGGACACCCTGAAGCTGGCGCTGCGCAGCAAGCCCAAGGTGTCGGTCAGGTTCGGCGCGCCCATCTACACCCGCGGCCGGTCCCTGACAGAGGCCACCGCCGAGCTGCAGGCCCGAGTCGAGGAGCTCGTCCACGAGGGCGACCTGTCGTGGTGGACGGTGCAGCGCCGCCGGGACGCCGCGTCGTCGGCCAACCCCGCGCTGACCGCGCCCCGATGGCGCCGGCTCTGGGACCAGTCCGCCCCGAAGGCGGCGCCCGAGTCGCGGATCTGGCGGTAGCCCGGGCATGGACGCCTATGTGGAGCCCCACCTCGCGTGGCGCCTCCTCGGGCCCGACGACTCAGCGGAGCTGGACCACTTCAGGGCCCAGTTGGACGCCCTGGAGGACTCGGTGCTGTCCGGGGTGGCCGCCTCCATCACGCAACGCGACCTGCGTGTCGCGCACGCCGTCGGCGGATACGACGCGTACCAGTCCCTGTCGGCCTACGCCATCGCCTACATCGCCGACGGTGATCCGCTGCGGATGTACCTCATGGGCGGCGTCCACCCCACCCATCGGCACCTCCACATCGGCACGGCCCTGCTGCACTGGCAGATGACCCACGCCACTGCCTGGCGGGACGAGTTCCGCCCCGGCCAGCCGCTGTGGCTCGGCTGCTACGCGGAGCTGGGCCGCCCAGGGCTGGAGCGGGTGGCCACCAACCTCGGCTTCACCCGGGAGCGGTTCTACTACGACCTCCAGCGTGACCTGACCCTGCCGCTGGTCGTTCCCGACGTCGACGGCGTGGAGCTGGAGCGGTTCGCCCCCGTCCACTCGGAGCCGGTGCGGCAGCTGCACAACATCTGCTTCCGCGGCATGGGCGACGAGGTGGCCGAGGACGTCTGGGCCGCGCGCCTGGACGACGACGACTTCCGCCCCGAGTGGTCCTTCCTCGCCCGTGTCGAGGACCGCGTCGTCGGGTACGCCATGAGCGGCGTGGCCGACACCGACGACGACGGGGCCCCCGTCGGCTGGATCGAGCGGTTCGGCGTGCACCCCGGGCACAGGGGCCACAAGATCTCACTGGCGCTCATGGGCCGCTGCCTCCAGGCCATGCGGGACGCAGGCTGCCGGGAGGCGGGCATCGGCATCGACACGCCCGACGGCGTGGGCGTCCAGCGGCTGTGCGCGGAGCTCGGCTGGACGACACGCGACGCCGTGGCCCTGCTCGCGAAGGTCGTCCCCTGACCCCGCGATAAGCTGTCCCGAGCAGTCAGACACGAGAGCGATAAAAGAAGGTGGGTCCGGATGAGTGGCCATTCCAAGTGGGCGACGACCAAGCACAAGAAGGCCGTCATCGACGCCAAGCGCGGCAAGCTGTTCGCCAAGCTGATCAAGAACATCGAGGTTGCGGCCCGGATCGGTGGCGGGGACCTGTCCGGCAACCCCACGCTCTATGACGCCGTCCAGAAGGCCAAGAAGTCCTCGGTTCCCAACGACAACATCGACCGCGCCGTCAAGCGCGGCTCGGGCGCCGAGTCCGGGGGGGCCGACTACGAGACCATCATGTACGAGGCGTACGGACCCGCCGGCGTGGCGATCCTCATCGAGTGCCTCACCGACAACCGCAACCGCTCCGCCTCCGACGTGCGTGTCGCGGTCACCCGCAACGGCGGCACCATGGCAGACGTGGGCTCCGTGCAGCGCCTGTTCGCGCGTAAGGGCGTGGTGACGGTCCCCAAGCAGCAGGGCGGCAGGGACGTCTCCGACGACGACCTGCTCGAGGCCGCGCTCGAGGCGGGCATCGAGGAGGTCGACGACGACGGTGACGTGTGGGAGGCGGTCTGCGACCCCAACGACACGGTCGAGGTGCGCAAGGCCATCGAGGCGGCCGGCCTGGACTACGACTCCTCCGAGGTGCAGTTCGTCCCCTCGTTCGACCAGGAGGTGGACTCGGTGGACGTGGCGCAGAAGGTGTTCCGCATCATCGACGCGCTGGACGATTCGGACGACGTGCAGAACGTGTACACCAACCTCGACGTGACCCCCGAGGTCGCCGAGGCCCTCGAGGCCGAGGACTGATCCACCGGGCATGCGCATCATCGGAATCGACCCCGGACTCACCCGATGCGGTGTGGGGATCGTCGACGGCACCGTCGGCCGGCCGCCGGTCCTGGTGGCCGTCGGGGTGGTGCGCACACCCGTCGGACTCGACGTCGCGTCGAGGCTGCTCGCCCTGGAGACGGGGCTGGCCGAGTGGTTCGAGGAGCACCGGCCGGACGCCGTCGCGATCGAACAGGTCTTCTCGCAGCACAACAAGAGCTCGGTGATGGACACCGCGCAGGCCGCGGGTGTCGCGGCGTTGACCGGCGCCCGCCGCGGGCTGCCGGTGACGTTCCACACGCCGTCGGAGGTCAAGGCGGCCGTGACCGGGTCGGGCGGAGCTGACAAGGCCCAGGTGGCGCTCATGGTCACGCGCATCCTGCGGCTCGACGCGCCGCCGCGCCCAGCCGACGCCGCGGACGCCCTCGCCATCGCCGTGTGCCATGCCTGGCGCGGGGGCGCCACCAACCGCTACGCCGCGGCTGTCGCGGCAGCCAGGACGGGCAGCAGATGATCTCCCAGCTCACCGGGACCGTGGTCACGGCCGGCGCCACCTCCGGCGTGCTCGACGTCGGGGGCGTCGGCTTCCGGGTACTCACCACGCCCCAGACCGCGGCCGGGCTGCGCCCTGGCGAGCGCTGCACCCTCCACACGTCGCTGGTGGTCCGTGAGGACTCGATGACGCTGTTCGGGTTCGGCGACGAGGGGGAGCGCGAGGCGTTCGAGCTCGCGCAGACCGCCAGCGGCGTGGGGCCCAAGCTGGCGCTGGCGATCGTGTCGGTCCTCACCCCGGGGGAACTGCGCCGGGCGGTGCTCGCCGAGGACCTGAAGCGGCTGTGCTCGGTGCCCGGCATCGGGCTCAAGGGCGCCCAGAAGCTCGTGATCGAGCTCAAGGACAAGGTCCTGACGCTGACGGACACGGCCTCGGACGGCGTGCCCGCCCCTACCGACGGCGAGGCGTGGCGCGCCCAGGTCAGCGACGGCCTCCAGGGGCTCGGCTGGTCCGCGCGCGACGCGGACGCGGCCTGCGACAACGTGGCCCACCTCGTCGAGGCGGACCCGGGAATCGGCATCGCCAAGCTCCTGCGCGCCGCACTGAACTCGCTGGCGAGGAGGTAGCAGGTGGTGGACCAGCACTCCGAGGTGGACCCGACGGCCGACGTCGAGGACAGGGACTACGAGGCGGCGCTGCGGCCCAAGCGGCTGGCCGAGTTCGAGGGGCAGCCGAGGGTCCGCGAGCAGCTGGCCCTCGTGCTCGACGCGGCCCGGCACCGGGGCACGTCCCCGGACCACGTGCTGCTCTCCGGGCCGCCCGGGCTCGGCAAGACGACGCTCGCCATGATCATCGCCGCCGAGCTCGGCACCGGGCTGCGTATCTCGTCCGGCCCGGCCATCCAGCACGCCGGCGACCTCGCCGCGATCCTCTCCGGACTCGCGGAGGGCGAGGTGCTGTTCCTCGACGAGATCCACCGCCTGTCCCGCCCCGCCGAGGAGATGCTGTACCTCGCCATGGAGGACTTCCGGGTGGACGTCATCGTCGGCAAGGGACCGGGCGCCACCGCCATCCCGATCGAGCTGCCGCCGTTCACCCTGGTGGGCGCCACCACCCGCGCGGGCCTGCTGCCGGGGCCGCTGAGGGACCGGTTCGGCTTCACCGCGCAGCTGGACTTCTACTCCTCGGCAGACCTGGAGGGCATCGTCTCCGGGTCGGCCGGAAAGCTGGGCGTCCGGATCGACGGCGCCGCGCGGGGCGAGATCGCAAGCCGCTCCCGAGGCACGCCCCGCATCGCCAACCGCCTGCTCCGCCGCGTGCGGGACTTCGCGCAGGTGAAGGGCCACCCCGAGGTCGACCGGGGCGTGGCCCGGTCCGCGCTCGAGCTGTACGAGGTGGACGAGCGGGGGCTGGACCGGCTGGACCGTTCGGTGCTCGACGCGCTGTGCCGGCTCTTCGACGGAGGGCCGGTGGGCCTGTCGACCCTGGCGCTGAGCGTGGGGGAGGAGATCGAGACGGTGGCCGAGGTCGCCGAGCCGTTCCTCATCCGGCAGGGTCTGATGGTGCGCACCCCCCGCGGGCGCGTGGCCACACGGGCGGCGTACGCGCACATGGGGATGACGGTCCCGTCGGCGAACCCGGCGCTGTTCGACTAGCCGGGGCGCCGGGTCCCGCCCAGCGACCGGTAGCCTACGCAGCATGCGCACGCGTTCCGACATCAAGGCCTGGCTCACCGACATGGACGGCGTGCTGGTGCACGACAACCGGGCTCTGCCCGGCGCGCAGGAGCTCATCGACCACTGGGTGGCCACGGACACCCCCTTCCTGGTCCTGACCAACAACGCCACCTTCACGCCGCGCGACCTCGCCGCGCGCCTCCAGGACTCCGGCCTCAACGTCCCTGAGGGACGGATCTGGACCTCCGCGATGGCCACGGCCAAGTTCCTGGCGGAGCAGAAGCCCGGCGGCACCTGCTTCATGGTGGGGGAGGCCGGCCTCTCGACGGCGCTGCACGACGCAGGGATGGTGCTCTCCGACCGCTCGCCCGACTTCGTCGTCATCGGCGACACCCGCACCTACTCGTTCGAGGCCATCACCACCGCCATCCGCCTCATCGACGCGGGCGCCCGGTTCATCGCGACCAACCCCGATGCCACGGGCCCCACGCCGACGGGCGTGGTTCCCGCGACCGGCGCGGTCGCCGCGCTCATCACCAAGGCCTCGGGGCGCGAGCCCTATGTGGTGGGCAAGCCCAACCCCATGATGTTCCGCTCGGCGCTGAACAAGATCGGGGCCCACTCGGAGGAGACGGGCATGATCGGCGACCGGATGGACACCGACATCGTCGCGGGCATGGAGGCCGGCCTCCACACCGTGCTCGTGCTGACGGGCATCTCGACGGCCACCTCGATCACCCAGTTCCCCTACCGGCCGGTGGAGATCCTCGACGGCGTGCACCAGATGCTGACCCACGACCCCCGAAGCTGACCCAACTCCCACGCCAGGGAGCGCCGCGGCTGACATTCTTCGCCGCTCCGCTATCCTGAGCGATGGCTTACCCACGTCTGGAGTGAAATATGGACCTGATCCTCATGATGATCGCGCTGTTCGCGGTCATGTACTTCCTCATGATCCGCCCGCAGCAGAAGCGCGCCAAGCAGCACCAGGAGATGCAGTCCGGCCTGAGCGAGGGCGATCGTGTCCTGCTCACCTCCGGCATGTTCGGCACGGTCGCCCACGTGGGCGAGCGGCAGCTGATCATCGAACTGGCCCCCGGCGTCGAGGTGACGGTGCTCAAGGGCAACGTCGCCCGCAAGGTCGGCGCCGAGGACGAGGAGTTCGAGTTCACCGACGAGTCCGCCGCTGACGAACTCGTCGAGGACGCCACCCCGGAGCTCGTCGAGCCCTCTTCGGCCGAGACCACCGAGGGCACCGTCGTCCAGGCTGAGGCCGACGCCGCGGCAGACTCGTTCTTCCAGGATCGCACTGCGGAACCGCGTGCGGAGGACACCAAGTAACAGTGGCCACCACAGCGAAGAGGGGGCGCCCCGGCGTCGTCCTCACCGTATTCCTGCTCATCGTCGCGGGCCTGTACACCATCATGGCCGCCACGAACACGTGGACGCCGAAGCTCGGCCTCGACCTGCAGGGCGGGCAGACCATCACCCTGACCGCCACCAACGAGTCCGTGTCCCTCGAGTCGCTCGAGCTCGCCCGCGACATCATCCAGCAGCGCGTCGACGGCCTCGGCGTCGGTGAGGCGTCCGTCGTGGTCCAGGGTGAGCGCAACATCGTGGTCTCCGCCCCCAACGTGGAGCGCGACGACCTGGTGGAGCTCGTCGGGGCGACGGCCCAGCTGTCGTTCCGGCCCGTGCTGCAGGTGACCGCCGGTACCGGCACGGACCCGTCCGCCAGCCCGGATCCGTCGGAGACCCCGGTCCCCGGCCTGCCGACGGCGCCCCCCAGCCCCACGCCCTCGCCCGAGCCTGGAGAGCAGGGCGAGGCCGGGGACCAGCTCCCCATCGCCGAGGCGCTGGCCTACCAGCCCACCGAGGAGGAGTACCAGGCCTTCCTGGACTTCACCTGCGGCGACGAGGTCACCGACAACCCGCTCACGGCCCAGGTGGTGTGCGACGCCGAGGGCCTGCAGAAGCTCCTGCTCGGCCCGGTGGCGGTGCGCGGCCAGGACCTCACCACCGCCTCCTTCGGCATCCCGCAGGGCGAGCTCGAGTACGCCGTGACGCTCAGCTTCAACAGCACCGGCACCGCCAACATGTCCGAGCTCACGGGTGCCCTCGTCGGCGCCGCGGAGCCCCGCAACATGTTCGCCATCGTCCTCGACGGCAAGGCCGAGTCCGTGGCCACCGCCCAGGCCAAGATCACCAACGGCGAGGCCATCATCCGCGGCGGCTTCACGGCCGAGTCCGCGGCCGGCCTGGCCAACGTGCTGAAGTTCGGATCCCTTCCGCTGTCCTTCGAACCCTCGCAGGTGGAGACCGTGTCGGCCACCCTCGGCGGCGAGCAGCTGCGGGTCGGGATCATCGCGGGAATCGTGGGCCTGCTCGTGGTGATGCTCTACAGCTTCCTGTACTACCGGGGCATGGGCATCGTCGTGGTGCTGTCCCTGGCCGTCGCGGCGGCCACCACCTACGCGATGATGGTGCTGCTGGGCTCCGTGGTGGGCTTCGCGCTCAACCTTCCCGGCATCGCGGGCGCCATCGTCGGCATCGCCGTCACGGCGGACTCGTTCATCATCTACTTCGAGCGCATCCGTGACGAGATCCGCGAGGGCCGCAGCCTCAAGTCCGCCCTGTCGGCGGGCTGGACCAAGGCGCGGGGCACCATCGTGATCTCCGACGCGGTCTCGCTGCTCTCCGCAGTGGTCCTCTTCGTGCTGGCCGTCGGCGCGGTGAAGGGCTTCGCGTTCACGCTCGGCCTCACCACGCTGATCGACCTGGCCGTGGTCTTCTTCTTCACCAAGCCGCTCGTCGAGCTGCTGGCCCGCACGAAGTTCTTCGGCGAGGGGCACAAGTGGTCCGGCCTCGACGCGCACCACATGGGCGTCACGCGCGAATCGCTGCTCGGACGACGGCCCCGCCGCACGACGGTCGCCGCCTCGACAACCCCGCAGGAGGCATGATGTCGACCAGGAAGCTCGGGATCGCCGAGCGTCTGTACACCGGGCAGACCAGCTACGACTTCATGAAGAACCGGCGGCTCTGGTTCATCGTGTCCGCTGTCATCATCGGGGTGTCGCTCCTGCTGCTCGTGTTGCGCGGGCTCACCCTCGGCATCGAGTTCAGCGGCGGCACGGACTTCCAGGCGCCCATGAGCATCCAGCAGGGCACCGTCGACGAGGTGCGCGCCCAGGTGGCGGACCTGCCCATCGAGGATCTCAGCGCGCAGGTGTTCACGCTGGGAGAGGACGCGATCCGCGTCCAGACCCGGGCGCTCACCCCCGACGAGACCAATCAGGTTCGCTCGGCGGTGGCAGACATAGCGGGCACGACGGTGGACAACGTCACCTACAACGCCATCAGCGGCTCCTGGGGCGCGCAGATCACGCGCCAGGGCACCATCGCACTGGTGGTGTTCATCGTGCTGGTGATGGCGCTGATCGCCATCTACTTCCGGGACTGGAAGATGTCCGTCGCGGCTGTGGTGGCCGTCTTCCACGACCTGCTGGTCACCGTCGGCGTCTACGCGGCGGTGGGCTTCACCGTCACCCCGTCCACCGTGATCGGCGTGCTGACCATCCTGGCCTACTCGCTCTACGACACAGTCGTGGTCTTCGACAAGATCCGCGAGAACGTCAAGGGCATCGAGCACACCAGCCACACCTACTCGGAGCAGGCCAACCTGGCCGTCAACCAGGTGCTGGTGCGCTCGCTGAACACCACGGTCATCGGCGTCCTGCCGGTCCTGGCGCTGTTCATCGCCGGCGCCACCCTGCAGAGCGGTCCCCTGGCGGATCTGGGGCTCGCGCTGCTGATCGGCATGATCGCCGGCGCGTACTCCTCGCTGTTCATCGCCGCCCCCGTCCTGGCGCTGCTCAGGGAGCGCGAGCCGGCCATGGTGGAGCATCGCGCGCAACTCGCCCGCCGCAAGGCCCGCGCCGCGCAGCGGTCCTCCCGCCAGGCCACCCTCGACGCGGCGGCCGAGCCGCTCGCGACCGCGGGTGTCACGGGGGTCACCCCCGGTGTGCGCCAGCAGCGGCGCACCGGCGGTTCGCGAGCGGAGCGGAAGGGCAAGGCGTGAGCATCAACGAGGCGGCACGCCGGCGAGGGCTGGTGGAGGCTCTGGTGGCGGACGTCCCGGACTTCCCCCGCCCGGGGGTGGTGTTCAAGGACATCACACCCCTCCTCGCCTCCCCGCAGGGGTTCCAGGCGGCCGTCACGGAGTTGGTCACCACCGCCCCCCGCGAGATCGATGTCGTGGTGGGCATGGAGGCGCGCGGCTTCATCTTCGCCGCCCCGGTGGCGCTCGCACTGGGAGCCGGGTTCGTGCCCGTGCGCAAGCCGGGCAAGCTCCCCGGCGAGACCATCAGCGAGTCGTTCGAGCTGGAGTACGGCTTCGAGACGCTCACCATGCACCGCGACGCCATCCGGCGCGGTGCCCGGGTTCTCGTGGTCGACGACGTGCTGGCCACCGGCGGCACCGTCGGGGCGACGGCCGCCCTGCTCAAGCAGATGGGGGCGGACCTGGTGCACGTCAGCGTCCTCATCGAGCTCGGCTTCCTGGGTGGCCGCGAGCGCCTCGCCACCATGGGCATCGACAACCTCACCGCAGTCCTGACAGTCTGAGCCCATGCCCAAGTTGGAGCCCGGGGGACGCGGCGGGGTGCTGTCACTGGTCAGCCTGCCCCGGATCAGCTCGTCGCCCTTCAAGGAGCTCACCCGGCGGGCCCTGCTGGCCCTGCTCCTGCTCCTCATCAGCACCGCCATCGTGTACCTGGACCGCGACAGCTACATCGACAACACCGCCGGAGACGGCGTCAGCCTCATCGACGCGCTCTACTACTCGACGGTGACCGTCACCACCACCGGCTACGGCGACATCACGCCGCTGGCGGCCCATGCCCGCCTGATGAACGCCCTGATCGTCACCCCGCTGCGCATCGGCTTCCTGGTTCTCCTCGTCGGCACCACCATCGAGGTGCTGACGAAGGAGGGGAGCCGGAGCATCAAGGACACGTTCTGGAGGAGGAAGATGCGCAACCACGTCGTCGTCATCGGCTACGGCACCAAGGGCCGCAGCGCCGTCAACACGCTCCGCCGACAGGGCGAGCCGTTGGAGAAGATCCTCGTCATCGACGCCCACGCCAGCGCCGTCGCGGACGCCAACTTCGACGGCCTGGCCGCGTTCCAGGGCGACGCCACCCGCCGCGAGCTGCTCCGCAGGGCGGAGATCAGCAAGGCCAAGCAGGTCATCATCTCCCTGGACCGCGACGACACCGCGATCCTCGCCACCCTCACGGTCCGGCAGCTCAACCCCACGGCCGGCGTCGTGGTCGCGGTCCGGGAGCACGAGAACGTGCCCCTGGTGCGCCAGTCGGGCGCGTCGTCGGTGGTCACCAGCTCCGAGACGGTGGGCAGGCTCCTCGGCCTGTCGGCCATCGGCCCCGAGCTGGGCACCATCATGCAGGACATGCTCACCGGCGCCGAGGGCCTCGAGGTGCATCAGCGGCTCGCCGACGCCAGCGAGGCCGGACAGCCGCCTGCCTCGGTCCAGGGGGAGCGCGTCATCGGCATCATCCGCAACGGCACGCTGCGCCGCTTCTACGACCAGACGGCCACCAAGATCGAGATCGGCGACGAGCTCATCGTGGTCCGTCGCGCCCAGCCGCCCGCCAAGGACGCCCACGCGATTCTCGCCCGACACTACGACGAGTGACGCCATCGTCCGTGCCGCTACGATTGAGCGAATAGGCGGCGCGGACGGAGGTGGCCAATGTCAGACGATTCGCTGACCGGAGCCTCCAGACTCGTGACCGGCCCGGAGCAGCCCAGGCTGCGCATGCGCCACCGGCTGGCGAGGCTGGGCGCGGTCCGTTCGAAGTCCGCCGTCCTGGACCCGCTGTTCCGGATCGTCAAGTCCAACCACCCCAAGGCGGACCTGGACGTCATCGAGCGCGCCTACCGCGTCGCGGACCAGTGCCACGCGGGTCAGAAGCGCAAGTCGGGGGATCCCTACATCACGCACCCGCTCGCCGTGGCCACCATCCTGGCCGAGCTCGGCATGACGGAGCCCGTGCTCGTGGCGGCCCTTCTGCACGACACCGTCGAGGACACGCCGTACTCGCTCGAGCAGCTCCGCCTGGACTTCTCCGACGAGGTGGCCCGGATGGTGGACGGCGTCACCAAGCTGGACAAGCTCACCTACGGGGAGACGGCCAAGGCCGAGACCATCCGCAAGATGATCATGGCCACCTCGGAGGAGGTGCGCGTCCTCGTGATCAAGCTCGCCGACCGCCTCCACAACATGCGCACCATCGGGTTCCTGCGGCCTGACAAGCAGGTCCGCATCGCGACGGAGACGCTCAACATCTTCGCGCCCCTGGCCCACCGGCTGGGCATGAACACCATCAAGTGGGAGCTGGAGGACCTGTCCTTCTCGGTCATCGAGCCGAAGGTCTACTCCGAGATCGTGGACATGGTGGCGCAGCAGGCGCCCTACCGCGAGCGCTACCTGCGGGAGCTCATCGCCCAGTTCCAGAACCTGCTCACCGAGGCGAAGATCACCGCCACCGTGTACGGGCGGCCCAAGCACTACTACTCGATCTACCAGAAGATGATGGTCCGCGGCCGGGACTTCAAGGAGATCTACGACCTGATCGGGCTGCGGGTCCTGGTGCAGGACACGGCCACCTGTTACGCCGTCCTCGGCGTGGCCCACGCCGCCTGGAAGCCCATCCCGGGACGGTTCAAGGACTACATCGCCGGCCCGAAGTTCAACATGTACCAGTCCCTGCACACCACGGTCCTCGGCGCCAACAACGAGCCGGTGGAGCTGCAGATCCGCACCCACGAGATGCACCGTCGCGCGGAGTACGGTGTCGCGGCCCACTGGAAGTACAAGGAGGACCTGCGCGAGGGCGTGACGCCGGAGGAGGCCGGGCTGCGTGCCATGCACCAGCTGGGCGTCATGTCGAAGGAGACCGAGGACCCGAGCGAGTTCCTCGACTCGGTGATGTTCGAGATCAACTCCGACGAGATCTACGTCTTCACCCCCAAGGGTGAGGTGATCGCCCTCCCCGTCGGCGCCACTCCCGTGGACTTCGCCTTCGCCGTGCACACCGAGGTGGGCTACCGCTGCATCGGCGCCCGCGTCAACGGGCGCCTGGTGGCGCTCAGCACCCGGCTGGCCCAGGGCGACAAGGTGGAGGTGCTGACCTCCAAGGCGGAGGGCGCCGGACCCAGCCGGGACTGGCTCGGCTTCGTCGTCTCCAGCCGCGCCAGGCAGAAGATCAAGGCGCACTTCTCCCGCGAGCGCCGCGACGAGGCCATCGAGCAGGGCAAGGAGGCCCTCGCCAAGGACCTCCGCCGCACCGGGATCCCGATGCAGCGCCTGCTGACGTTGGAGAACCTCACGGCGGTGGCCAACGAGCTGGGCTTCAAGGACGTGCCCGCGCTGTACGCCGCGATCGGCGAGGCGCACATCGGCCCGCAGGGCGTGGTGGAGAAGCTCATCGCGCTGCACGGCGGCGAGGAGGAGGCCGTCGACACGGTCACCGAGGACGTCGTCGTCAAGCAGCGCCGTCGGCCCGTCCGCGACGGCGCCCACATCCTCGTCGACGGCGACGCCTCCGTGGTGGCCAAGTTCGCCAAGTGCTGCTACCCGCTGCCGGGCGACGAGATCATCGGGTTCGTCACCCGCAGCGAGGGCGTCTCGGTGCACCGCGCGGACTGCTCCAACGTGCCCGCGCTGATGCGGGAGCCGGAGCGCATCGTCGACGTGGCCTGGTCCGGCCGCGAGCAGGGATCCACGTTCCTGGTGACCATCCAGATCGAGGGGATCGACAGGGCACGCCTGCTCTCGGACGTCTCGTCGGCGCTCTCGGAGCAGCACGTCGACATCCTCGCGGTCAACATCACCACCAACAAGCAGCGGCAGTTCAGCGGCAAGATGACGTTCGAATCGGCGGACCCGACGCACCTGCAGCATGTGATCAACCAGGTGCGCCGGGTCCCCGGCGTCTACGACGTGTTCCGCGTGGCGGGCTAGCGGTCTCCTACCGCTGCCTCAGCGGGCGGTGAAGTCCGCCAGCGTCTCGCGGGCCTGGGCCAGCCAGCTCTGGTACGTCTCGATGGACTGCTTCGCGTCCTTGACCCGCTTGGCGTCGGACTTCGCCTCGGCCTTGGCCAGGTCCGCCTCCAGCTTCGCGATCTGGGCCTCGAACATCGCCACCGTGTCCTCGGCGCGGCGACGCGCCTCGGGATCAGTCCGGCGCCACTCGTCGGCCTCCATCGCAGAGACCTTCTCGCCCAGCGCGCGGACGCGGCCCTCCAGGTCCCGCATCGCGGTGCGCGGGACGTGGCCGAGCTCGTTGAACTTCGCCAGGAAGTCGCGGTGGATGGCCTTGACGGCCTCGACGTCGGTGACGCCCTCGAGGTCCTTCTCCACCTGCTCGACCAGTGCCTGCTTGGCCGCGAGGTTCTCCGACTGCTCGCCGTCGACGGCGCTCTGGGCCAGCGTGCGGGCCTCGAAGAACGAGTCCTGGATGGCGCGGAACCGCGCCCACAGGGCGTCGTCCTCCGCGCGCCGGGCGCTGCCGGCCGCCTTCCAGCGCTGCATCAGGTCGCGGAACGCCGCGGACGTGGCGCCCCAGTCCGTGGAGGCGGCCAGCGGCTCAGCCTCCGCGATGATGGCCTCCTTCAGCTCCTTGGAGCCGTCGCGACGCTGGTTGAGCTCCGCGAAGTGCGCCTTGCGACGCCGCGTGTACTGCGTGCGGGCGGAGGAGAAGCGGTGCCACAGCTCGTTGTCCGTGGCGCGGTCCACACGGGGCAGCGCCTTCCACTCGTCGAGCAGCACCCGGAAGCGGTCCACGCCGCCGCGCCAGTCGTCGCCCTCGGCCAGCTTCTCGGCCTCCTCGACCATCGCCTCCTTGGCGGCGACGGTGACGGAGTTCTGCTCGGCCCTCAACGCCTTGCGGGCCTCGATCTGGGCGGGGAGCACCTCAAGGAGGGCGTCGAGGCGGCGGGTCAGCGCAGCCAGATCGCCGACGGCGTTGGCCCCGGCCACGTTCGTGCGGGCCGTGCCGATGGCCGTGCGGGCCTCCTCGGGAGACATCGCCTGGGCGGCCACGCGGGATTCGAGCAGGCCCACCTCGGCGGCCAGGTTCTCGAAGCGGCGCACGTAGAACGCCATGGCCTCGTCGGGGGTGGAGTCGGGGATCTGCCCGACACTTCGTTCGGTGTCACCCTCGCGGACATAGACCGTGCCGTCGGCATCGACCCGGCCGAAGCTGGAGGGCGCTTGCGATTCGCTCATGCGCCCAATCTAGCCGTATAGGGTGTCGTCGTGCTCATCCAGCCCATTCAGGTCTCGCCCTGGCAGGCCAACTGCTACCTCGTCTCTCCGCATGAGGACACGGCCGAATGCCTCATCGTCGATCCCGGCATCACGGCGGCGGAGCCGGTCATCGCCGCCGTCGCGGAGCGCGGCCTGAACCCGGTGGCGATCCTCGCCACGCACGGCCACCTCGACCACGTCGGCGACGCCCACATCCTCGCCGGGCGCTGGCACATCCCCGTCTACCTGGCCGCGTCGGACCAGCACCTGCTGATCAGGCCGGGGGACGGGCTCGGGCCCCAGGGCTCCGCCATGATGCGGCAGCTGACCGGCTCCGACACGCTGCCCCCGATCGCCGACGTGCGGGACCACGAGGGTCCCGTCACCCTGGCCCGGATCACGGTCACGCCGTTCCCCGCACCGGGACACACCAAGGGGTCCACGCTGCTGGAGTTCACGTCGGCCCGCACCTCGGTGGTGTTCACCGGGGACGTGCTGTTCGCGGGCACGATCGGGCGCACAGACCTGCCCGGCGGTAGCATGTCCGAGATGCGCGAGTCGCTGCGGCGCATCGCCACGCACTTCCCGGCCGAGACGCCGCTGCTGCCCGGCCACGGCCAGCCCACCAGCATCGGCCAGGAGCTCGACTCGAACCCCTTCCTGCAGCCAGACCACTTGTGAGGAACCCTTGTCCCGCCCCAAGCCGCTGAGCGGTTTCCCCGAGTTCCTGCCTGCCGGCCGCATCGTCGAGAACCGCGTCCTCGACACGGTGACGGGCACCTTCGAGCTGCACGGCTTCGCGCCCATCGAGACGCGCGCCGTCGAGCCGCTGGCGCAGCTGTCGCGGAAGGGGGAGATCGAGAAGGAGATCTACGTGGTGCGCCGGCTGCACGCCGAGGCGGGCGACGTGGACGAGCTCGGGCTGCACTTCGATCTGACCGTCCCGTTCGCCCGTTACGTGCTCGAGAACGCGGGTCACCTGGCATTTCCCTTCCGCCGCTACCAGGTGCAGAAGGTGTGGCGTGGGGAGCGGCCGCAGGAGGGCCGGTACCGCGAGTTCACCCAGGCCGACATCGACATCGTCGGGCAGGACGCGCTGGCGGCCCACCACGACGTTGAGATCCCGCTGGTGGCGCTCGACGTGTTCGAGAAGCTTCACCGCGACCTCGGCCTCCCTCCGGTGTCCCTGCACGTCAACAACCGCAAGCTGTCCGAGGGCTTCTACCGCGGCCTCGGCATCGAGGACACCGCCGCGGTCCTGCAGCGGGTGGACAAGTACGACAAGATCGGGCCGGACGCCGTCGCCCAGCTGCTGACCGCCGAGGTGGGCCTGTCGGAGGCCCAGGCCCGCGGCTGCGTGGCGCTGGCGGGCATCGCGGCCACGGACGAGTCCTTCGTCGACGACGTGCGCCGGCTCGGCGTGACGGGCGAGCTGCTGGACTCCGGGCTCGAGGAGCTGTCGGCCCTGGTCCGGGTGGCCGCCCGCTCGGTGCCGGACCGGGTCGTGGCGGACCTGAAGATCGCACGGGGCCTGGACTACTACACCGGCACGGTCTACGAGACGTTCCTGGTGGGGTCGGAGAGACTGGGCTCCGTCGCCTCGGGAGGGCGCTACGACTCGCTGGCGAGCGACGGCAAGGTCACATTCCCCGGCGTCGGCTACTCCTTCGGCATCACCCGCATCCTCGCCCCGCTCATCGGTAAGGGGAAGCTCGTCGCCTCGCGCAGCGTCCCCAGCGCGGTCCTCGTGGCGGTGGACGACGAGTCCTCGCGCGAGCGGGCCATCGCGGTCGCGGCCAAGCTGCGGACCCGGGGGATTCCCGTGGAAGTGGCGCCCAAGGCGGACAAGTTCGGCAAGCAGATCCGGTTCGCGGAGCGCCGCGGCATCCCATTCGTGTGGTTCGGCGCCGGGTATGACGATTCCGTCAAGGACATCCGCACAGGCGAGCAGACCCCAGCATCGCCGGACGACTGGCGGCCGTCGCCGGACGACCTCGTGCCCGGAGTGACGGCCGCCCTCTGAGCCGAGCGGTCGCGCCCGTCGCGTGGTGGCCCCGTGGCGCCACGGCATCGACGGGTCGAGCACCCCACCCGGTAGGACCGAGCGATCGGCGGCGAGGCGAGCGAACCGGGCGTGATCAGTGATTCGTCCATGTTCGCCGCGAGTTCTCATATGGCGGTCCACGTCGGGGCCGTCTAGATTCTCCAGGTCGCCGATCGCGGATCTGCCTGAAGGAGAGACATGGCCATCGACCATCGACGGGATCGCCGCCTCCGGCTGAGGGCGCCCGGCCACCCTCGACGGGGACACCTGGCCCTGGGTGAGCCGGACACGGCACCCGATCGGATCGAGGTGACGAGCCGCTCCCTCGAACGCGCCGGGAAGCCGTGGTTCCCGGTGACCGGCGAGATCCACTTCTCACGCATCCCGCGCGACCGGTGGCCCGAGGTGCTCGGGCATGCCAGGGCTGGCGGCCTCGACTCCGTGGCCACCTACGTGTTCTGGCAGGCCCACGAGCCCACCGCGGGATCGTTCCGCTGGGACGGCGACCTGGACCTGCGCGCCTTCGTCGAGCTGGCGCGGGACTTCGGTCTCGACGTCATCGTCCGGATGGGACCCTGGGCGCACGGCGAGGCCCGCCACGGGGGCTTCCCCGACTGGCTCATCGAGTTGGGGCTGCACACCCGGACCAACGACCCGGCCTACCTGGAGCTGGTCCGGCGGCTCTACGCGGAGATCATCGCCCAGCTCTCCGGCCTCACCCATGCCGACGGCGGTCCCGTCGTCGGCGTCCAGATGGACAACGAGCTGTACGACCAGCCGCAGCACCTGGCCGCGCTGCGCGGCATCGCTGAGGGCCTCGGGCTGAACGTCCCGATCTGGACGGCCACCGGATGGGGTGGCGCGCAGGTGCCCGAGACGCTGCTGCCGGTCTACAGCGCCTACTCGGAGGGGTTCTGGGAGGACACCGATGTGGAGTGGCCCGCTAACGCATCGTTCCACTTCCGCTACACGGAGGTCCGCGACGACCTGAGCGTCGGGAAGGATCTCCGGGAGGCCCTGGACGGCATCACACTCGGGCCCGACGAGGTCGCCCTCAAGGACGACGACGCACTGCCCTTCGCCACGTGCGAGCTGGGCGGCGGCATGCACGTCGCGTACCACCGTCGTCCGCTTGTGAGCGCCGAGGACGTGGCCAACCTGGCACTGGCGAAGATCGGCGGCGGATCGATCTGGCAGGGCTACTACATGTACGCCGGCGGCACGATGCGCGTCGGCGGGCACGGGACCGAGCAGGAGTCCCAGGCCACCGGCTACCCCAACGACGTCCCGACCCGCACCTACGACTTCTTCGCCCCCATCGGCGAGTTCGGCCAGATCCGTGGGCATCACCACAGACTGCGCCGGCAGCACCTGTGGCTGCAGCTCGACGGCGCGGCCCTCGCGGCCATGACCACCACCGTCGGAGGCGGCAGCGAGGACCCGGGGGAGCTGCGGTGGTCGGTGCGCTCCGACGGCCGGCGCGGCTATCTGTTCCTCACCACCTACCAGCCGCCGAAGCGCCCCATCGCGGCCCAGCCCGGGGTGTCGCTCACCCTCGACTTCGAGGACGCGACCCTCACCGTGCCCTCCGCCCCGGTGGACCTCCCCGAGGGGATCTCCGTCGCCTGGCCGCTGCGCTACCCGTTGACAGACGACCTCGTGCTGCGCAGCGCCACCGCGGCGATCCTCAGCCGCGGCACGGACGAGGTGGGCGACGTGGTGGTCCTGTCCGCCACCCCCGGCATCGACGTCGAACTGGTCCTGGAGGGTGAGGTCGAGGTCGGGGGACCCGTCACCGCGGAGGTCGTCGATGGGGCCACCGTCGTGCGGCTCACCGGCCGGCCCGGCCCGGCGTGCGTCGTCGAGTTGCCGGGGGTCCGCGTCGTCATCCTCGACGACGACCACGCCGATCAGCTGTACCGACTCCACTTCGCCGGGGCCGACCGGCTAGTCCTGTCCGACGCACCCGTCTACGTCATGGGCGATGCGCTCATCGCACACACCGACCAGCGCCACGCGACGATCGGGTTCCTGCCGGCACCCGTGGGGCTGACCGCCGACGGAGCCCTCCTCGAGCCGGCCGACGCTGCGGGGCCGTGGGAGTTCGTCAGCCTCTCGATTCCCGGCGCAGGATCCGTGCGATTGCTGGGCGACCTCGCACCGGTTGCCCCCGCACCACCGGCACCCCGGACGGGCGGCCCACTGGGGCGGCTCTCCGCACCCACCGACTTTTCAGGGGCGGCGAGCGTGCAGGTGGAGGTGCCCCCGGAGGCCCTAGACGACACCGACCGGGTGCTCGTCCGGGTGACCTGGACCGGCGACGTCGGAAGGGCCGTCCTCGGCGGCGAGGTCATCAGCGACCACTTCTGGCACGGCCGCGTCTGGGACATCGACGTGACGCCCCACCGCGACACGCTCCGCACCCGGCCGCTGGAACTCCAACTGCTGCCGTGGCGGAAGGAGACCGGGGTATGGGTCGACCCGAGCGTCCGTGAGGTGCCAGACGGCATCTCGATCAGCGGCATCGACGCGGTCCGCGTGGCCCGTGTCGCGCTCACCACCAGGGAGGATCCCCGCACACCCCGGTGAGCCGGCCGTCGCCCGACAGCCGCGGCCTGTGCCACCCAGAGGCTGCCCGAGCCGCCCGCCGACCCGCCGGTCGCGCGGTTCCAGCCCTGACGGCCGAGCCGTTACGATGTCGGGGCGAGCTGCACCGTCTATGCAGCCGAACGAGAGGAATACAGTGATCCGCACCCACGACGCCGGCGCCCTGCGCGCCGAGCACGCAGGCAACCAGGTCGTCCTAGCCGGGTGGGTGGCCAAGCGCCGCGACCACGGCGGCCTCGCCTTCATCGACCTGCGCGACGCCTCGGGCCGAGTCCAGGTGGTCATCCGCGACGAGCTGCTCGAGGCCACCGGCGCCCACGACCTCCGCAACGAGTACTGCATCAAGGTCACCGGCGTCGTCGAGGTCCGGCCCGAGGGCAACGAGAACCCGGACCTGCCCACCGGTCAGATCGAGGTCGCGATCACCGAGCTCGAGGTGCTCAACACCTCCGCGCCGCTGCCGTTCCAGATCGACGAGCGGGTCACCGTCGGTGAGGAGGCCCGCCTGCGCTACCGCTACCTGGACCTCCGCCGCCCGGCGCCCGGCGCCGCCATCCGCCTCCGCTCCGACGTGAACAAGGCCGCCCGGAAGGTGCTGGGGGAGCGCGACTTCGTCGAGATCGAGACGCCCACGCTGACACGGTCCACACCGGAGGGTGCCCGCGACTTCATCGTCCCGGCGCGCCTGTCGCCCGGCTCGTGGTACGCGCTGCCGCAGTCGCCGCAGCTGTTCAAGCAGCTGCTCATGGTGGCGGGCATGGAGCGCTACTACCAGATCGCACGCTGCTACCGCGACGAGGACTTCCGCGCCGACCGGCAGCCCGAGTTCACCCAGCTCGACATCGAGATGAGCTTCGTGGACCAGGACGACGTGATCGAACTGGGCGAGGCGCTGGTCAAGGAGATCTGGGCGCTGATCGGGGCAGACCTCCCCACGCCCTTCCCGAGGATCACCTACCTCGACTCCATGGACCGGTACGGCTCGGACAAGCCCGACCTGCGCTTCGACCTGGAGCTGACCGAGCTCACCGGGTACTTCTCCGAGACGACCTTCCGCGTGTTCCAGGCGCCGTACGTCGGCGCCATCGTGATGCCCGGCGGCGGCTCGCAGCCCCGCCGCACCTTCGACGCGTGGCAGGAATGGGCCAAGCAGCGCGGCGCGAAGGGGCTGGCCTACGTCACCCTCGACGAGAACGGCGTGCTGGGCGGCCCCGTCGCCAAGAACCTCTCGGACGCGGAACGCGACGGCCTGGCGGAGATCACCGGCGCCAAGCCGGGGGACTGCATCTTCTTCGCCGCCGGCGCCCGCGCGGCCTCACAGGCCCTCCTCGGCGCCGCGCGCAACGAGATCGGCGAGCGCTGCGGCCTGATCGACGAGGACGCGTGGAGCTTCCTGTGGGTGGTCGACGCTCCGCTGTTCAAGCCCACCTCGGACGCCAAGGCCGAGGGTGACGTCGCGGTGGGGGAGGGCGCCTGGACGGCCGTGCACCACGCGTTCACCTCGCCCAAGCCCGAGCATCTGGACACGTTCGACACCGCCCCGGGCGAGGCGCTGGCCTACGCCTACGACATCGTGTGCAACGGCAACGAGATCGGCGGGGGGTCCATCCGAATCCATCGCCGCGACGTGCAGGAGCGCGTGTTCAAGGTGATGGGCATCGGCGCGGAGGAGGCGCAGGAGAAGTTCGGCTTCCTGCTGGACGCCTTCCAGTTCGGCGCCCCGCCGCACGGCGGCATCGCGTTCGGCTGGGACCGGATCGTGGCGCTGCTCAGCAGGTCCGACTCGATCCGCGACGTCATCGCGTTCCCCAAGAGCGGCGGCGGGTTCGACCCGCTGACCCAGGCGCCCGCGCCCATCTCCGTGCAGCAGCGCAGGGAGGCCGGCGTGGACGCCAAGCCCGAGGCGAAGAAGGACGCCCCCTCCGCGTCCTGACCAGCCACTCGCCCCCGTCGGTCCGTCCGGCGGGGGCGAGTTGAGCCTGACACGGCTTTCGTTGCGGGCAGTTGAGCCTGACACGGCTCTCACTGTGAGCGGTTGAGCCTGAATCGAGGGTCACCCGCTCGACGGCGGGAGTTCAACGTTCCAAGCCGGACGAGGTCGATTTCAGGCTCAACGCCTTCCCGACGGGCGGGTTAACCGCCAGCGAGCACGTTGGGGATGCTGCGCGGGCGCAGCACCAGCCACAGGGCCGCGGCCGACAGCGAGGCGCTGGTCAGGATCGCGACCCCCATGGGAACGGCGCTGGTCATCGGCACCAGGCCGATGAGGGGGCCCACCGTGGAGCCCACGATCTGGGTGGTGGCGCCCATGAGCGAGGCCGCCGTGCCCGAGTGCTGGCGGTGGTTGTGCAGCAGGAGGATCTGCCCGCACGGCGCCGAGAGGCCGAAGCCGAAGGTGAGCAGCCACAGCGCAGGCACGAGCGGGACGAAGCCCACGTCGGCGGCATCGACGATCAGGACCGACACGCCGGAGAGCACCATGAGGCTGGTCGCCAGCGCGAGGACCCACTGCGGGCCCCAGCGCTGCGCCAGTCGGCTGCCCAGCTGGACGCCGACGAAGACCCCGAACGAACAGATCGCGAACACGGTGCCGAATCCCTGCGGCGACAGGCCGTAGACCTCCTGGAGCAGCACCGACGAACTGGCCACGTAGGAGAACAGGGCCCCGAACGCGAAGGCGGCCACGAGAATGGCGCCGAGCGACATGCGGTCGGTGAACACCGCACGGAAGGCCCGCCCGACGGGCTTCAGCCCGCCCCTGGTCCGCTCCGACGGGGGCCGCGTCTCGACCGTCATCACCACGATGAGCGCGATGACGACGGAGCCGTAGGCAGCCAGGCCCCAGAACACGCCGCGCCAGTCCATGAAGCCCACCATCCATGAGCCGATGATCGGGGCGACGATGGGCGCGAGGCCCGAGATGAGCGCCAGCCGCGACAGCATCACCACGAGGGGACGGCCGCTGAAGAGGTCGCGTGCCATGGCCATGGCCACCACAGCGCCGCCGGCCGCGCCGACGCCCTGCAGCAGCCGCATGGCCGTGAGGAACTCGATGGTGGGGGAGACCGCGACCAGGACCGACGACACCACGTGCAGGATCGAGCAGGCGATCAGCGGCAGCCGGCGCCCCAGCCGGTCGCTGAGGGGGCCGACGAGCAGCTGGCCCGTGGCGAAGCCGAGGGTGGTGGCCGACAGCGTGAGCTGGACCTGCGCGTCGGAGATCCCGAGGTCCGACTTGAGCGCCGGGAAGGCCGGGAGATAGAGGTCGATGGTGAACGGGCCGAGGCCCGTCAGCATGCCGAGGGTGACGATGATTGCGATGCGACGACGTCTGGAGAATGTGTTGCCGAGGTGGGAAGCCACAACTGACCATCCTAGGATGGTTTGGGATTCAAACAAACCCGGGGCCCGCGAGCGGGAGCACTAGAGTGGAACCGATGAGCTTCGACCTGTTCGGCAATCCCGACCCGGCACCCCCCACCCGCGGCGGCTCGCTCAGCGACTCCACGAACCCCCAGGCCCCGCTCGCGGTGCGGCTGCGGCCCCGGACGCTGGACGAGATCGTCGGCCAGCAGCACCTCCTCGCCGCAGGCTCCCCGCTGCGCCGCCTCGCCGACGGGCAGCCCATGTCGGTGTTCCTGTGGGGGCCGCCCGGGGTGGGCAAGACCACCATCGCCTCCGTCGTGTCCCAGGCCACCAACCGCCGCTTCGTCGAGCTGTCCGCGGTCACCGCGGGGGTGAAGGAGGTCCGGGCCGAGCTGGAGACCGCGCGCCGCGAGCTGGCACGGGGGCATGCCACCGTCCTGTTCGTCGACGAGGTGCACCGGTTCTCCAAAGCCCAGCAGGACGTCCTGCTGCCGGCGGTGGAGAACAGGCTGGTCACGCTCATCGCCGCCACCACGGAGAACCCGTCGTTCTCGGTCATCTCACCTCTGCTGTCGCGCTCGCTGCTGCTGCGCCTCAAACCGCTCACCACCGAGGATCTCGTCGCGCTCGTCGAGCGCGCCCTGACCGACGAGCGCGGCCTGCGACGCGCGTCCGGGGAACCGTTCGAGCTGTCGGGGGACGCCCGCGACCTCATCATCCGACTCTCGGGCGGCGACGCCCGGCGTGCCCTGACGTACCTGGAGGAGTCGGCGGCCGCCGCCCAGGCCCTCGGTGTCGCGGTGATCGACCAGGCGGCCGTCGAGTCCTCGGCGGACCGGGCCGCCGTGCGCTACGACCGCGACGGTGACCAGCACTACGACATCATCTCCGCCTTCATCAAGTCCGTCCGCGGGTCCGACGTCGACGCGGCGCTGCACTACCTGGCGCGCATGCTGGAGGCGGGCGAGGACCCACGCTTCATCGCCCGCCGGCTCATGATCTCGGCATCCGAGGACATCGGCATGGCGGCCAGTGGCGTCCTGCAGACCTGCGTCGCGGCGGCCCAGGCGGTCCAGCTGCTCGGCATGCCCGAGGCGCGGATCACCCTGGCCCACGCCACCGTCGCCGCGGCCACCGCACCGAAGTCCAACGCGGCCTACCTGGCCCTCGACGCGGCGGTCGCCGATGTGCGGGGCGGCAAGGGGGGCCTGGTCCCGCCGCACCTGCGCGACGCCCACTACGCCGGCGCTGAGAAGCTGGGCCACGGCAAGGGCTACCGCTACCCGCACGACTTCCCGCACGGGGTGGTGGCCCAGACCTACCTCCCGGAGGACCTGGAGGGCGCGCGGTACTACGTGCCCACCGACCACGGCCAGGAGGCCGCCATCGCCGAACGCGTCACGCTGCTGAGGGGGCTTCTGGCGGGGGAGCCGTCGGCTAGAGTTACGCCGTCCGCAGATCCAAGGAGGACAGGACCATGACCGTTGGAGACATCGCCGGGCTCATCGCCGCGATCGCGCTTTGCGTGCTGGTGGCGTTGCTCGCCGTGCCCCTGCTCAAGCTCAGCCGCGTGCTGGACGAGGTCAGGCTCACCGTGCGGGACGTTGGCCACAACTCCGTGCCCATCCTGCAGGAGCTGAAGAGCACCGTCGTGGCCACCAACGAGGAGCTGGCCAAGCTGAGCCTGGTCACCGACGACGTGAGCAAGGCCTCCGGGCACGCCACGGTGGTCACCGAGAACGCGGCGCAGATGTCGACCCTGTTCGCCGCGACGCTGGGCGGGCCCCTGGTCAAGACCGCGGCCTTCACCTACGGCGTCCGCAAGGCCTTCCAGGGACGGAAGAAGAAGTGAAGGGCCTGTTCTGGATTCTCGTCGGCGCCGGGCTGGCGGTGTTCCTCATGATGCGCGGCAAGGAGCTGCTCCACCGGCTGACCCCGCGCGGCGTGCAGGAGCAGGTCGCCGAGAAGGGGCACGAGGCCGCCGCGAGCTTCGGAGACTTCATGGGCACCTTCCGCACCGCCATGGCCCAGCGCGAGGCCGAGCTCCGGCACGAGCTCAACATTCCCGCGACCACCCACTGACCACCTGAGGGACACCACTCATGAAGACCTCCGAGATCCGGAGCCGATTCGTCGACTTCTTCGCCGCGAACGACCACACCGTCGTGCCCAGCGCCTCACTGCTGTACAACGACCCCACGCTGCTGTTCGTCAACGCCGGCATGGTGCCTTTCAAGCCGTACTTCCTCGGCGACGAGCCCGCCCCGTTCAAGCGGGCGGTCTCCTCGCAGAAGTGCGTCCGCACGCTGGACATCGACGAGGTGGGCAAGACCACCCGCCACGGCACGTTCTTCCAGATGCTCGGCAACTTCGCATTCGGTGACTACTTCAAGGAGGGCGCCATCACCTACGCCTGGGACCTGGTCACCGGGTCCGAGGCGGACGGCGGCTGGGGCTTCGACGGGGACAAGGTGTGGGTCACCGCGCTCCACGGGGACCAGGAGACCATCGACCTGTGGCAGAAGGCCGGCATCCCGCGCGACCGGATCCAGGAGCGTGGGCTGAAGGACAACTACTGGCACATGGGGGTCCCCGGCCCCGGCGGGCCATGCTCTGAGATCTACATCGACCGCGGCCCGGCCTTCGGCGCCGACGGCGGCCCCGAGGCGGACGAGGACCGGTTCCTCGAGATCTGGAACCTGGTCTTCCAGCAGGAGGAGCTGTCCGCCGTCCGCGCCAAGGACGACTTCGACGTCCTGCGGCCCCTTCCCAGCCAGAACATCGACACCGGTTCCGGCCTGGAGCGTGTCGCCCTGCTCAAGCAGGGCGTGGCCAACATGTACGAGATCGACGAGGTGTTCCCCGTCATCGCGAAGGCCTCCGAGCTGTCCGGCCGGCGCTACGGCGCAGATCCGGTGGACGACGTGCGGTTCCGCGTGGTCGCGGACCACGTGCGCTCGTCGCTGATGCTCATGACCGACGGCGTCACGCCCGGCAACGAGGCCCGCGGCTACGTGCTGCGCCGCCTGCTGCGGCGCGTCATCCGCTCGATGCGCCTCCTGGGCGTGGGGGACCCCGTGCTCGGCGAGCTCCTCCCCGTGTCCAGGGACCTCATGCGCGTGTCCTACCCCGAGATCGACGACAACTGGGCGCGCGTGTCACAGGCGGCCGGCGCGGAGGAGGAGTCCTTCCGCCGCACCCTGCAGGCCGGCACCGTGATGTTCGACATGGCCGTCGGCGAGGCGAAGAGCCACGAGGCGCCGACGCTGGCCGGGGCGCAGGCCTTCCAGCTGCACGACACCTACGGGTTCCCGATCGACCTGACCATGGAGATGGCGGCCGAGCAGGGCCTCACCGTGGACCGGGCCAAGTTCGACGAGCTCATGAAGGAGCAGAAGGAGCGCGCCCGGGCCGACGCGAAGGCCAAGAAGGGCGCCGCCGCGTCCATGGAGGCCTACCGCGAGCTCCGCGACAGCGGGGAGGTGCCCTTCCTCGGCTACACGGATCTCGACGTGTCCACCCGGATCCGCGGCATCATCGCCGGCGGCGTCACGGCGGATCGTGCGCTCGACGGCAGCACCGTGGAGATCGTGCTCGAGGAGACGCCCTTCTACGCCGAGGCCGGAGGCCAGGACTCGGACCGGGGCATCATCGTCGGCGAGGGCTTCACCCTCGAAGTGCTGGACGTGCAGAAGCCGGTCCCTGGGCTCACCGTGCACCGGGTGGAGGTCTTCGGCGAGCTTGCCCTGGGCGCGTCGGCAGACGCCCGCGTGGACGCGGCGGCCCGCCACGGCGCCAGCCAGGCCCACACCGCCACCCACATCGTCCACGCGGCGCTGCGCGAGCTCGTCGGTCCCACGGCCACCCAGGCCGGGTCCTACAACAAGCCGGGCTACATGCGCTTCGACTTCGCGTCGCCCCAGGCGCTGTCCGGGCAGCTGAAGGCCGAGGTGGAGGCCCGCGCCAACCAGGCCATTGCGGACAACTTCGAGGTGACGGCGCAGCAGATGCCGCTGGAGCGGGCCAAGGCGCTCGGCGCGATGGCGATGTTCGGCGAGAAGTACCCGCCGGTGGTGCGGATGGTGGAGTTGGCCGGCCCCTGGTCGCGCGAGCTGTGCGGCGGCACCCACGTCGCCACCACCGCGCAGATCGGGATGCTCAACCTGCTCACCGAGGCGTCCATCGGCTCCGGGGTGCGCCGCGTGGAGGCGCTCGTGGCGCACGACGCGTTCGCCAGGTTCGCGGCGGAGCGGGCGCTGGTCTCGGAGCTGACCGACACCCTGCGGGTGCAGCCGGACCAGCTCGTGGGCCGCGTCGAGCGGCTCGTGGCCCAGCTCAAGGAGGCCGAGAAGCAGATCGCGGCGCTCAACGCGGAACGGCTCCTGGCCTCCGCTGCGGCCATGGCCGCGAAGGCGGAGGACGTCGCCGGTGTGAACTTCCTGGGCCTCGAGGTGCCCGGTGTGGCCGGCGCGGACCTGCGCACGCTCGCGCTTGACCTGCGGGAGCGGCTCGGCTCTGCCGCGGCGGTGGTCGCGCTCGTCGGCGGGGGCGAGAAGCCCAGCGCCATCGTCGCCACCAACGACGCCGCACGTGGCCTCGGGCTCCGCGCGGGGCAGCTCATCGGGCTCGCCTGCGCCGAGCTGGGCGGCAAGGGCGGAGGCAAGGACGACCTCGCGCAGGGCGGCGGCACGGACCCGTCAGGCGCGCCTTCGGCCCTCGCCGCGGTCCGTCGGGCGCTGGAGACGCGTGCCTGACGGCGCCAGGATCGGCATCGACTGGGGAAAGGCCCGGATCGGGGTCGCGGCCAGCAACCCGCGCACCAGCTTCGCCTTCCCCGTCGAGACCGTGCACGCGGGTCGCGACGAGCTGACCCGCCTCGCCGCGCTGATCGACGAGTACGCACCTGAGCTGATCTACGTGGGGCTGCCGCTCACGCTCGCCGGCGAACGGGCGCAGGCCGCCGCGTTCGTCCTGGAGCGGGCCGCCGCGCTCGCGGCGGCGGTGGCGCCCGTCCCCGTGCGCCTGGTCGACGAGCGGATGAGTACCGCGTCGGCATCACGTAGTCTGGGCAGCGCGGGCCGCCGGGCCAGGCAGCAGCGCAGTGTGATCGATCAGGCCGCGGCCGTCGAGATCCTGCAGCGCGCCATCGACGCGGAGAGCCGCGACGGATCACCGGCCGGGGAACCCGCACCGAAGGAGGAACCGTGAGCCCTGGGCTGATCGACAACGACAGCAAGCTCGACTGGCGCAAGGTGGGCTACTACGGGCGCAGCGCGTTCGCGGTGCTGCTCTCGCTGGCCGTCCTGGTGGGGGGCGGCTGGTTCGTCTACTCCAAGGTCAACGAGGCCTACATCGCCTGGCGCACCGAGGACGACTATCTCGGCGAGGGCACCGATCCGGTCCAGGTGGTCATCCCCAGCGGGGCGACCATCACCCAGATCGGGGACCTGCTCGTCGAGGCGGAGGTGGTGAAGTCCACCCGCACCTTCCGGCAGGTGGCCCAGCGCAGCGGCGAGTCGGACAAGCTTCAGGCCGGTCGGTTCAACCTGAAGAAGCAGCTCCCGGCCGAGACCGCGTTCGCCATGCTGCTCGATCCGAGCAACCAGGAGCGACTCCTGGTCACCTTCCCGGAGGGCACGACGGCGGCCGAGCAGGCCGCGATCATCACCGCCAAGCTGGAGATCCCCGCCGCCGACGTGGCGGCCGGTGCCGCCGACACCAGCATCTTCGCGCTGCCCGCGTATGCGGGAGGGAAGCTGGAGGGCTTCCTCTTCCCCTCGACCTATGCCGTCGCGGAGCCGCCCAAGGCGTCGAGCATCTTCGCCACCCAGATCAAGCAGTTCGGCGTCGTCGCCGAGGAGATCTCGTTGGAGGGGCGTGCGGCGGAGATGTCGGTGGCCCCCCTCGACGTGGTGACCATCGCCTCGATCATCGCCAGCGAGGTCAGCAACCCCGACGACCAGCCGAAGGTCGCGGCGGTGATCTACAACCGCCTCGAGCAGGACATGCTGCTGCAGATGGACTCCACGGTCCACTTCGCGGTCGGGAAGTCCGGCGGGGTGACCACCACGGCCGAGGACCGCCTGGTGGATTCCCCGTACAACACCTATCTCTACAAGGGCGTCCCGCCGGGCCCGATCAGCAACCCCGGCAAGACGGCGTTGGAGGCGGCGCTGTCGCCCGCCGACATCGCGGCGCTGTACTTCGTCACCGTCGACCTCGACTCGGGCGAGACCCGGTTCGCCGACACGCTGGAGGAGCACAACGCCAACGTGGCGCTCTTCCAGGCCTGGTGCCAGGCCAACACCGGCCGATGCTGAGGCGCTCGGGCGTCGTCGGGGACCCGGCCGGGCATTCGCTGTCCCCGGCCATCCACCGCGCCGGCTACGCAGCCAACGGTCTCGACTGGGCCTACGAGGCCTACACCGTCGCCCCGGCGGAGCTGGAGGGCTTCGTCGCGGAGCGTATCGACGACCCGGCGTGGGCCGGGCTGAGCGTCACCGCCCCCCACAAGGAGGCCGTGCTGGCCTTCGGAGAGGCCGACGAGCCCACCCGCCTCCTCGGCGCCGGCAACACCCTCGTGTTCGGCGCAGACGGCGCGCGCGTCTTCAACACCGACGTCCCGGGCTTCGTGCGTGCATGGCGGGCGCACGGCCTCGCCGCGCCTCGGACCGCGGCGATCCTCGGCAACGGCGCAACCGCACGCTCCATACTCCTGGCCCTCGCCGGCCTGGGGGTGACTGATGTGACGGTTCTCGCCCGCCGGCCCGAGCGTGCCGCCGCGATCATGGACCTCGCCAAGGTCCTCGGGGTGCGCGCGGAGGTGCGGGGCCTCGCGGACGGCGTCGACGAGGTGGATCTGGTGGCCAACACCATCCCCGCCGCCGCCACCGCCCCGCACGCCGCGGCTCTCGCGGGCGCCGCCCGGGTGGTGTTCGACGCCGTCTACGACCCGTGGCCCACCCCGCTGGGGGATGCCGCCGCTGCCGCCGGCCGCGCGGCCCTCAACGGCCTGGACCTCCTCGCCGGCCAGGCCGTCGACCAGTTCTTCCTCCTGACCGGTGCGGGCGTCACGTTCGACGCGTGCCGGTCGGCAGCTGAGCAGGAACTGAGGCGCCGCGCGGGTCTCTGACACAATGGCGCCCATGCTTCGTTACCTGACCGCCGGGGAGTCCCACGGCCAAGCGCTCATCGCGACCATGGAGGGCATCCCCGCCCACGTGCGGGTGGGCGTCGAGGAGATCTCGGCCAACCTCGCCCGCCGTCGGCTGGGGGCGGGCCGCGGCGCGCGGATGAAGTTCGAGGCGGACGAGGTCACCCTCCTGGGCGGCTTCCGGCACGGGGAGACCCTCGGCTCGCCCATCGCCATCATGGTGGGCAACACCGAGTGGCCGAAGTGGCAGCAGGTGATGGCCCCGGGAGAGGTCGACGAGGACGTGCTGGCGGCGCTCGCCCGCAACGCGCCCCTCACCCGTCCCCGCCCGGGCCACGCGGACCTGGCCGGCATGCAGAAGTACAGCTTCGACGAGGCGCGCCCCATCCTCGAGCGCGCCTCCGCCCGAGAGACGGCGGCCAGGGTGGCCTTGGGCACCGTCGCCCAGGCGTTCCTCAGCCAGGCGCTGGGCATCGAGGTGCTCAGCCACGTCGTCGAGCTCGGGCCCGTGCGCGCCACGCGCGGGGATCTGCCCACGCGCGCCGATCTCGACGCCATCGACGCAGACCCCGTGCGCTGCTTCGACCCTGAGGCATCGGCCGCCATGCAGGCGGAGGTGGAGTCCTGCCACCGCGAGGGCGACACGCTGGGCGGGGTCGTCGAGGTGGTCGCCTGGGGCCTTCCCCCGGGCCTTGGCTCGCACAGTCAGGGGGACCGGCGGCTCGACGCACGGCTGGCCGGCGCGCTCATGGGCATCCAGGCGATCAAGGGGGTCGAGCTCGGCGACGGGTTCGACCTGGCCCGGCGCCGCGGGTCCGCCGCGCACGACGAGATCCTGCCCGGCGACGGCGGCATCCACCGCGCAACCCATCACTCGGGAGGCACCGAGGGCGGCATGTCCACCGGTGAGGTGCTGCGCGTCCGCGCCGCGATGAAGCCGATCGCCACCGTGCCCCGCGCCCTGCGCACCATCGACACCGCCACCGGCGAGGCGGCGGCCGCCCACCACCAGCGCTCCGACGTGTGCGCGGTGCCCGCGGCCGGTGTCGTCGCCGAGGCCATGGTCGCGCTCGTCCTCGCGGAGGTGGTGCTCGAGAAGTTCGGGGGAGACTCGGTGGCCGAGACCAGCCGCAACGCATCGGCCTACCTGGCCGACGTGGAGGCCCGCGGACTCAGGATCGGCCGATGACCATCGTCCTCATGGGGGCCCCCGGCGCCGGCAAGTCCTCCGTCGGGCGGCGCCTGGCGAAGAAGCTCGGGCGCACCTTCGTCGACGTGGATCAGCGGATCGAGGAGGTGGTGGGCAAGCCGGTCGCCGAGATCTTCGCCGACGAGGGCGAGGCCCACTTCCGCGCCCTTGAGCAGGACGCCACCCTGGAGCTGCTCAACACCTACGACGTGGTGGCACTCGGCGGCGGCGCGGTGATGAACCCCGTCATCCGCGAGGCCCTCGCCGGGCACGAGGTGATCTGGCTGAAGGTCTCCATCGGGCAGGCGACGCGGCGCGTGGGCATGAACACCGTCCGGCCCTTGCTGCTCGGCAACGTCCGCGGGCGGCTCATCGAGCTGCTGCGCGAGCGCACTCCCGTCTACGAGGCACTGGCGACGCAGACGGTGGAGACCGACGGCCGCGGATGCGCCGACGTCGCCGACACCCTCGCCGCCGAGAGGATGGCCGGATGAGCGTCCGCGTCGAGTCCGCCCTGGGCCCCTACGACGTCCACATCGAGCGGGGCGCCGTCGACCGGCTCGCGGACCTGGTGCGCGACGCCAGCCGGGTCGCCGTGATCCACGGGCCGGCCGTCGCGGCCACCGCGCGCGGCCTCGCCGAGAGCCTGGGGGTCCCCGTCACCCTGATCGAGGTCCCGGACGCCGAGCGGGCCAAGACCCCCGAGGTGCTCGCCCACTGCTGGGACGCCATGGCGGCGGCCGGGCTCACCCGCAACGATCTCGTCGTGGGCATCGGCGGCGGCACCACGACGGACCTGGCCGGCTTCGTGGCGGCCACCTGGCTGCGCGGGGTGGGCTACGTCAGCGTCCCCACCACGGTGCTGGCGATGGTCGACGCCGCCGTGGGGGGCAAGACCGGGATCAACCTGGCCGCGGGCAAGAACCTGGTGGGCTCCTTCTACGAACCGCGCGCCGTGCTGTGCGACCTGGCGCTCCTCGACACCCTGCCGCCGCGTGACGTCCGGGCCGGGCTGGCCGAGGTGGTCAAGTGCGGATTCATCGCCGACGCGCAGATCCTGCGCCTCGTCGAGGAGGATCTGGACGACAGCGCCGACACCACAGGGGCGCGCTTCGCGGAGCTGGTGGAGCGGGCGGTCGCCGTCAAGGCGGCGGTGGTCGCCGTCGACTTCCGCGAGGCCACCTCCACCGGGTCCCGCGTGGGGCGCGAGGCACTCAACTACGGGCACACCATGGGGCACGCCATCGAGGCGCACGCCGGGTACACCTGGCGCCACGGCGACGCGATCAGCGTGGGCATGGCCTGGATCGCCCGGGTCTCCCGCGACGCGCTCGGGCTGCCCGCCTCCTCCGTCGCGCTGCACGACGAGCTGCTCGGCGGTCTGGGCCTGCCGCTCCGCTACCGGCCGGATGCCTTCCCCGAGCTGCGGACCTTGATGAGCCTCGACAAGAAGGCCAGAGGGTCACGGCTGCGCCTGGTCGGTCTCTCGGCCCTGGGCAGTCCGCAGATCATCGAGGGCCCCTCGGACGAGCTGCTCGCGGCCGCCTACCGCGAGCTCGGCTGATCGGCCTGGGCTGACCGCCATGGCCGACGTCCTCGCCGCGCTGCTCGCGGCCCTCACGCTCGACAAGGCCGCCATGTCGGCGGTGGGCACCTGGGACGCGGTCGGAGTCGCCGCGCTCGCCTCGCTGTCGACGTTGCTCGGGCACGGCGCGGTGCTCGCGCTCAACCGGATCAGCGGCCTGCGCCTCCTGTCCACGCTGCTGCTCAACGCCGTGGTGCTGTCCTTTCTCAGGATCCTGCAGGCCGCGATCACCTGGACGGTCGCCGGCATCGTGCTGGGGCGTCCCGTCGCCCTGCTTGAGTTGGTGACCATCGCGCTCCTGTCGCTGGCACCCCAGGTGTTCGGCGTGGTCACGGCCATGCCGCACGCCGGGCTGTTCGTCGGCCGGATGCTGGAGGCGTGGCAGTACCTGGTGCTGGTCGTCGGAGTCAGCGCCGCGTTCGGCGTCACGCCCGCCACCGCGCTCGGCATCACGCTCGCCGGGTGGGTGGTCATGCAGATGGTCTCCAGGCTCCTGCGCGTCCCGGCCACCTGGCTGGGCTCGAAGCTCTGGACGCTGGCCACCGGGCGGCCGACCATGGTGACCGCACGCGACATCCTGGCCGGCACGCCGCTGATGCCGGTCGAGGCGCAGGCGGTGAGGAGGCCGTGATCACATGGGCGCTGGGCATCCTGCTCATCACGGTGGTGGTCCTGGCCGTGCTGTCCCCGCTGGAGTCGGCCCGATGGTGGGCGGACCGCGGCGAGGTGGAGATCAGGCGCACGTTCGACGAACTGCCCACCCGCGAGGTGGCGGACGCCGACGACGCGGAGACCTACCTGGTCTACCTCTCGGGCGTGGGTGACGTGGGCGGCAACCGGCTGCTCGACAGGGAGACCGCCTGGCTGGAGACCCTCAGGGAGGCCCTCCCGCGCACCCGGGTGATCTCCGACGTGTTCCCCTACGCCGTCGACAACCGCGGCCTGCTGCAGCGCGCGACGGAGCGGCTCTGGGCCTGGCTCGACCAGGGCCGCCGCAACCGGCGGCTGAAGGGCCTCCACATGCTCATCAACGCGCGCAACGTGCTGCACGTGCTCGTCTCGGCGGATCCGCGCTACGGCCCGGCCCACAACATCGGCCTGGCGCAGGAGATCTGGCGCTCGCTCCAGCGGCACGGATACCGGCCGGGCAGCGGACGCCGGGTCATCCTCGTGGGGTACTCCGGCGGGGGCCAGATGTCGATGGGGGCCGCCTGGTTCCTCTCGGCCGCAGGCGTGCCGATCTCGGTGATCTCCATCGGCGGGGTCTTCGGCGACGACCCCGGCCTGGACCGGGTCGATCACCTCTGGCACCTCACCGGCACCGCGGACCGGGTGCACCTGATCGGCCCCGTCGCGTTTCCGGGCCGGTGGCCCACCGCCCCGCTGTCGTCGTGGGGGAGGGCCGTGCGCGAGGGTCGCGTGACCCGGCTCACGATCGGCCCCATGAACCACGACGGGGCGCAGGCGTACTTCGGGCGCAGGGCCGTGGCCGAGGACGGCCGGACATACGCCGAGGTCACACGTGACGCCGTCGCCGGGATCGTGGAGGGCATCGCCCGCGGGTAGGTGATCCCCGGCCGCGTCGGGTAGACTGCCGCGTTGGCCGGACAGCGCCGCTGAGACACCGCGAACGAGGAGACCCTGCATGGCGTCAACCAATGATCTGAAGAACGGAATGGTGCTCGACCTCGACGGTCAGCTCTGGCAGGTGTTGTGGTTCCAGCACCACAAGCCGGGCAAGGGCAACACCGTGGTCCGCTCGAAGCTCAAGCACGTGCTCACCGGCAAGATCATCGACCGCACGTTCAACTCCGACACCAAGGTCGACACCGCCACCGTCGACCGGCGCGAGATGCAGTACCTCTACCTCGACGGCGACGACTACGTCTTCATGGACAACACGTCCTTCGAGCAGTTCCACGTCTCGGCCGAGACCGTCGGGGACGCCAAGGACTACATGCTGGAGAACCAGACCGCCATCGTCGCCACGCACGAGGGCAACCCGCTGTTCATCGAGCTCCCCGCCGCGGTCGAGCTCGAGGTGACCTACACCGAGCCCGGCCTCCAGGGGGACCGCTCCACCGGCGGCACCAAGCCCGCCACGCTGGAGACGGGCAAGCAGATCCAGGTGCCGCTGTTCATCACCACCGGTGAGCGCATCAAGGTCGACACCCGCGACGGCTCCTACCAGGGCCGCGTCTCCTCGTAGATGGAACAGAAGCCCCACTACTCGACCCAGACGAAGGCCCGCAAGGCCGCCCTGGACATCCTCTACCAGGCGGAGCTGCGCGGGGACTCGCTGGCTGAGACGTTCGCCGAGCAGCGCTCGCTGGCCGGCGGCGTGGTGCGTGAGCTCACCACCCGCATCGTCCTGGGCGTGGCCGAGCACCAGTTGGAGATCGACCAACGGATCGCGGAGTCGACGTCCAGCACGTGGCCACTGGAGCGGATGCCCGCCGTGGACCGTAACCTGGCCCGGATCGCCGTCTACGAACTCGACTACTCCGACGTTCCGCCGCCAGCCGTCATCTCGGAGGCCGTCCGCCTTGCGGGCGACCTCTCCACGGACGATTCCCCGACCTTCCTCAACGGACTGCTGTCCAAGGCCCTCGCGGCCAAGCCGACCACGAACTGACTATCAAGCGAGGTGCGCATGAGTTCCCTTCCTGCGATTCTGGTATTGGAGGATGGGCGCGTGTTTCGTGGCCGATCCCTTGGCGCTGCGGGTGAGACCTTCGGCGAGCTGGTCTTCTCCACCGGCATGTCCGGGTATCAGGAGACCCTGACTGACCCGAGTTACCGCGGACAGGTGGTGCTCGCCACCGCCCCCCACATCGGCAACACCGGGTGGAACGACGAGGACGACGAGTCGGGCCGCATCTGGGTGGCCGGCTACATCGTCCGCGACCCGTCCCCGCGCCCGTCGAACTGGCGGTCCCGGCGCAGCCTCGACGCCGAGCTCGACGCCCAGGGCGTCGTCGGCATCAGCGACATCGACACCAGGGCGCTCACCCGTCACATCCGCGACCGCGGCGCCATGCGGGTGGGCATCTCGACGACCACCCTCAACCCCGACGAGCTGCTCGCGAAGGTGCTCACCCAGCCGCACATGGCCGGCCAGGACCTCACCGCGGACGTCACCACGGCGGAGACCTACATGGTCCCGGCCGTGGGGGAGAAGCGGTTCACGGTGGTCGCGGTGGACCTCGGCATCAAGTCGATGACCCCCGTGCAGCTGGCCGCCCGCGGCCTCGAGGTGCACGTCGTGCCCGCCCACGCCACCTACGAGCAGATCAGCGCGCTCAAGCCGGACGGGGTCTTCTTCTCCAACGGCCCCGGGGACCCGGCCACGGCCGACGGCCCCGTCTCGGTCCTGCGCCGGGTCCTGGCCGACGGCACCCCCTACTTCGGCATCTGCTTCGGCAATCAGCTGTTCGGACGCGCGCTGGGCCTGGGCACCTACAAGCTGAAGTTCGGCCACCGCGGCATCAACCAGCCGGTCATCGACCGCACCACCGGCAAGGTGGAGGTCACGGCGCACAACCACGGCTTCGCCGTAGACGCGCCCCTCGACGGCTCCGTCGAGACACCCTTCGGGTCGGTGACGGTGAGCCACGTGTGCCTCAACGACGACGTCGTGGAGGGCTTGGAGCTGCGCCGGGACGGCCGCCTCACCGGGTTCTCCGTCCAGTACCACCCGGAGGCCGCCGCCGGCCCGCACGACGCCAACTACCTGTTCGACCGCTTCGTCGACGTCATGAACGCAAAGGACGCCTGATGCCCCGTCGCACCGACATCTCCTCCATCCTCGTCATCGGCTCCGGCCCCATCATCATCGGCCAGGCCTGCGAGTTCGACTACTCGGGCACGCAGGCCTGCCGGGTGCTGCGCGAGGAGGGCTTCCGGGTCATCCTGGTCAACTCCAACCCCGCCACGATCATGACGGACCCGGACTTCGCCGACGCCACCTACGTGGAGCCGATCACGCCCGAGTTCGTCGAGCGGGTTATCGCCAAGGAGCGCCCGGACGCAGTGCTGGCCACCCTCGGCGGCCAGACGGCGCTCAACACCGCCATCGCCCTGCACGACAACGGCGTGCTGGAGCGCTACGGTGTCGAGCTCATCGGCGCCTCCGTCGAGGCCATCCAGCGCGGCGAGGACCGTGAGCAGTTCAAGGACATCGTGGTGTCGATGACCGACATCCCGGGCGGCGCGCCGGAGGTTGCCAGGTCACAGATCTGCCACACCCTCGACGAGGTGCTCGCTGCGGCGGAGGCGCTCGGCTACCCCGTGGTCGTGCGCCCCAGCTTCACGATGGGCGGCGTCGGGTCCGGGTTCGCCCACGATGAGTCCGAGCTGCGCCAGATCGCCGGCGCCGGGCTCTCCGCCTCGCCGGTCACCGAGGTGCTCATCGAGGAGTCCATCCTCGGCTGGAAGGAGTACGAGCTGGAGGTGATGCGCGACAAGGCCGACAACGTCGTGATCATCTGCTCCATCGAGAACTTCGACCCCATGGGCGTGCACACCGGGGACTCGATCACCGTGGCGCCGGCCATGACGCTCACGGACCGCGAGTACCAGCGGATGCGCGACGTGAGCATCGGCATCATCCGGGCCGTCGGCGTCGACACCGGCGGCTGCAACATCCAGTTCGCCGTCAACCCCGACGACGGCAGGCTGATCGTCATCGAGATGAACCCCCGCGTCTCGCGCTCCTCCGCGCTCGCGTCGAAGGCCACGGGCTTCCCGATCGCGAAGATCGCGGCCAAGGTGGCGGTGGGCTACACCCTCGACGAGATCCCCAACGACATCACGCAGGAGACCCCGGCCAGCTTCGAACCCAGCCTTGACTACGTCATCGTCAAGGTTCCGCGGTTCGCGTTCGAGAAGTTCCCGGCGGCGGACCCCATCCTCACCACCCACATGAAGTCCGTGGGGGAGGCGATGGGCATCGGCCGCAACTTCACCGAGGCGCTCGGGAAGGCGCTGCGCTCGCTGGAGGATCCTCGGGCACCGTTCGACTTCGCGGCCCCGCTCCAGGACGTCGACGATCTCCTCGCGCGCGCCTCCAAGCCGCACGACGGCCGCATCCAGCTCGTCATGCAGGCGATGCGCGCCGGGGCGACGGTGGAGCAGGCGTTCCGGGCCACGAAGATCGACCCGTGGTTCCTCGACCAGATGGCGCTCCTCCTCGAGGTTGCCCGCGAGGTGGAGGACGCACCCGAGCTGACCCCCGAGCTGCTGCGCCACGCGAAGCGGCACGGGCTCTCCGACGCCCAGATCGCCTCCCTGCGCAGCCTCAGCACCGACGTGGTGCGGGGCGTGCGCTGGGCGCTCGGCATCCGGCCCGTGTACAAGTCGGTGGACACCTGCGCCGCCGAGTTCGCCGCCGCGACCCCGTACATGTACTCGTCCTACGACGAGGAGTCCGAGGTGCCGCCGCGCACCAAGGAGGCCGTCCTCATCCTCGGCTCCGGCCCGAACCGGATCGGCCAGGGCATCGAGTTCGACTACTCGTGCGTCCACGCCACCATGGCGCTGCGCGAGGCCGGGTACGAGACCGTCATGGTCAACTGCAACCCGGAGACCGTCTCCACGGACTACGACACCTCTGACCGGCTCTACTTCGAGCCGCTCACCGCCGAGGACGTGCTCGAGATCTACCACGCCGAACTCAAGGCCGGCCCGGTGGCCGGGGTGATCTGCCAGCTGGGCGGGCAGACTCCGCTGAAGCTGGCCCAGACGCTCAAGGACGCCGGCGTGCCCATCGTGGGCACCTCCCCGGAGGCCATCAACCTGGCCGAGGAGCGGGGCGCGTTCGGGCGGGTGCTGGCCCGCGCCGGGCTGCCCGCGCCCAAGCACGGCATGGCCACCACCGCCGACGAGGCCAAGGCCATCGCCGGCGAGATCGGCTACCCGGTGCTGGTGCGCCCCAGCTACGTGCTGGGCGGCCGCGGCATGCAGATCGTCTACTCCGACGACGCGCTGGAGACCTACATCGCCAAGGCCACCGAGGTGAGCGAGGACCAGCCCGTGCTGGTGGACCGCTTCCTCGACGATGCCGTCGAGATCGACGTCGACGCGCTCTACGACGGCACGGACCTGTACGTCGGCGGGATCATGGAACACATCGAGGAGGCCGGCATCCACTCCGGCGACTCGGCGTGCGCCCTTCCGCCGATCACGCTGGGCGACGCGCTGATCGACCAGATCCGCCAGTACACGCGCGCCATCGCCGACGGTGTGGGGGTCCGGGGCCTGCTGAACATCCAGTTCGCGCTGCACGCCGACACGCTTTACGTTCTGGAGGCCAACCCCCGGGCGTCGCGCACGGTTCCGTTCGTGTCCAAGGCCACCAACACGGCGCTGGCCAAGGCCGCGGCGCTCATCATGCTCGGCCGCAGCATCGCGGACCTCCGGGCCGACGGCATGCTCAGGGCCGACGGCGACGGCTCGACGCCCGTGCCCGGGGCGCCGATCGCAGTGAAGGAGGCGGTGATGCCGTTCAACCGGTTCCGCACCGCCACCGGCGCCTTCGTCGACACGCTGCTGGGCCCCGAGATGCGCTCCACGGGCGAGGTGATGGGCCTGTCGGACAACTTCGGCACGGCCTACGCCAAGTCGCAGGACGCGGGCGGCGGCCCGCTGCCCACGTCCGGCAAGCTCTTCGTCTCCATCGCGGACCGCGACAAGCGCCACGCCATCTGGCCCATCAAGCGCCTGGTGGACCTCGGGTTCCAGGTGCTGGCGACCAAGGGCACTGCGTCGGTGCTGCGCCGCAACGGGGTGGCCGCGGAGGAGGTCCTCAAGCTCTCCGAGATGACGGACGACGAGACGCAGCCGAGCATCGTGGACCTCATCATCTCGGGCGGCATCGACCTGATCTTCAACACACCCGAGGGCTCCTCGTCCGGCGCCAGCACGCGCGAGGACGGCTACCTCATCCGGACTGCGGCCGTGCTGGCCGACGTCCCGGTCGTCACGACGGTGCCCGGCCTGGCGGCCGCCACGCAGGGGATCGAGGCGCTGCAGCGCGGCGAGGTGGAGGTGCGCTCGCTGCAGGAGTGGGCCGCGCTGTGACCTCTCCGGTCACCCGGGCCCTGCGCGTCGGCTACCACGGGCTGCGGGCCGGCCTGTTCCGCTACGCGGGCGGAGACCCCGAGCGCGTGCACGAGGACATGATCCGGGCGCTGTCGCACGTCCCCGCCGGCGGGCGCCCGCCGGTCGTCGACCCGGTCACGGTGGGCGGGGTGCGGTTCCCGAACCGCGTGGGTGTCGCGGCGGGCCTCGACAAGGACGGCATCGCCGCCCAGGCCTGGCCCCGGCTCGGGTTCGGGTTCGCGGAGTTGGGCACCGTCACCGCCGTCGCCCAACCGGGCAACCCGAAGCCGCGCGTGTTCCGCGCCGTCGCCTCCCGCGGGATCGTCAACCGGATGGGCTTCAACAACCACGGCGCCGAGGCCATGGCCGCGACGCTGCGCGCGAAGGGCGTGGCCCGCGGCAACGGCGCGCTGGGGATCCCGCTGGGCATCTCCATCGGCAAGACGAAGGCGGTGGAGCTCGACCGCGCGGTGGAGGACTACCTGACCTCGCTGCGCCTGCTCGCGCCCCTGGCGGACTACGTCGCGGTCAACGTGTCCAGCCCCAACACCCCCGGGCTGCGCAGCCTCCAGGCGGCCACCGAGCTCGCGGCCCTGCTGCGGGCCCTCACGGACGAGGCGGCCGATCTCGATCCCGGGCGCCCCGTGCCGGTGTGGGTCAAGCTGGCGCCCGATCTGCGTGGCCAGGACCTCGCCGAGACCATCGGGGTGCTCAACGCCTCGGGTGTCGCGGGCGTCATTGCCACCAACACCACCTTGGCCCGCACCGGCCTCGCCCCGGCCGACGCGCACCTGGCACGGGAGGCGGGCGGCCTCAGCGGCGCCCCCCTGACGGCCGCCGCGCTGGCGTTCGTCGAGAACCTCGCCCGCTCCACCGACCTGCCCGTCATGGGCGTGGGCGGCATCATGAGCCCCCGCGACGGAGCCCGGATGTTCGACGCGGGCGCCACACTGGTGCAGCTGTACACGGGCTTCATCTACGAGGGTGTGGCGCTGGTGCGCGGCCTCCACGACCTGCGAAGGAGCATGCGATGACCTACGCCACACGGTTGGCAGCAGCGACGGCGGAGCGCGGCCGCCTGTGCGTGGGGATCGACCCCATGCCCAGCGTCCTGGACGCGTGGGGGCTGCCCCACGACCTGTCGGGGCTGGAGCGCTGCGCGCGCGGCATCGTCGAGGCGCTGGGGGAGTCGGTGGCGGTGTTCAAGCCCCAGTCGGCCTTCTTCGAGGCCTTCGGGTCGCGCGGCGTGGCAGTGCTCGAGAGCGTGCTGACCGATATCCGTGCCGCGGGGGCCCTGAGCATCCTGGACGTCAAGCGCGGCGACATCGGCTCCTCGATGGCCGGATACGCCGCAGCCTTCCTCGGCGACGCCGCCCCCACACGGGCAGACGCCATCACGCTCAGCCCCTACCTCGGCGTGGGGGCCCTTCAGCCGGCCATCGACGCCGCAGTGGCCGGCGGGCACGGCCTCTACGTGCTGGCGCGCACGTCCAACGCGGAGGGCGAGCCGATCCAACTGGCGCGCAGCGGCGACGACACCGTCGCGCAGCACGTGGTGGACACGGTCGCGGCGCTCAACCCCGCGGCGGATCACGCCGTCGGGCTCGTGGTGGGCGGCACGCACGCCGAACTCGGCTGCCGGCTCGACGCCTTCAACGCCTCCATCCTGGTCCCCGGGATCGGGGCGCAGGGCGGCACCATCGAGGGGCTGCGCGCCACGTTCGGCGCGGCGCTGCGCCACGTGCTGCCCACGGCGAGCCGCGAGGTGATCGGCGCGGGCCGGGCGGCCCTGTCAGGCAGGCTCGAGGCCCTCCTGGCGTCGACCGCATCCCTGGGCTGATTCGTCGGCCATTTCGATCCGCGCCGGGGGCTGGCGCGGTACATTTCACGCAGGGCCCCACTTGGGGTTGTCTAGGACATATTTCGCGAAGGGGACTTCCGATGGCGATTCCTCAATTGAGCAGTGCTCAGCTCGAAGCCGCCCGCGAGGCGGCCACCCAGGCACGGCGCGCGAGGGCCGAGCTCAAGGAGCAGGTGAAGAGCGGCGCGGTCTCGTTCACCGACGCGCTGAACAAGGCCGTCGGCGACGACACGCTGTCACGCATCAAGGTGGTCGACCTCCTGCGCGCCATGCCGCGCGTCGGCATCACCCGGGCCTCGGAGATCATGGAGAACCTGCAGATCGCCCCCAACCGCCGCATCCGTGGCCTCGGCCGGCACCAGGTGGACCGCCTCAACGAGTTGTTCAAGTAGCGCCCTGGTCCCCTAAGCTCGGCCGGGTGAGCGCCTCTGTGGATGTCTGGGTGATCTCCGGCCCGAGCGCGGTCGGCAAGGGAACCGTGTGCGCCCGGCTGCGCGAGCTCCACCCCGAGCTCTTCTACTCGGTGTCGCTGACCACCCGCCCCCCGCGCGTCGGCGAGGTCGACGGCGTCAGCTACCACTTCGTCGACGTCGACGAGTTCCGGCGGCTGATCGAGCAGGGGGAGTTGCTGGAGTGGGCCGTCGTGCACGGCACCCACTACTACGGCACCCCGCGCACCCCGGTCATCGAGGCGGTCGCGGCAGGCCGCCCCGTCGTGCTGGAGATCGACCTCCAAGGCGCCCGTCAGGTCAAGCGGAACCTTCCCTCCGCCCGGGTCGTCTTCCTGTCACCGCCCACCTGGGACGAGCTGGTGTCCCGGCTGCGCGGCCGGGGGACGGAGGACGAGGCGGCCCAGGAACGTCGCCTGAGCACCGCCAGGCTCGAGCTCGAGGCGCAGGCCGAGGCCGATTTCGTCGTGGAGAATCGCCGGATCGAGGAAACGGTCGATGCTTTGGTAAGCTTGATGGGCCTGTGATCAGGCCGGACTCTCGAGAAGGATCATCTTGAACACTCAGCCAGAAGGCATCACGTACCCGCCGATCGACTCCCTGCTGGAGAACATCGACTCCAAGTACCGCCTGGTGCTGTTCGCGGCCAAGCGTGCGCGGCAGATCAACGCCTACTACTCGCAGCTCGGGGAAGGCCTTCTGGAGAACGTCGGCCCCATGGTGGCGGCAGCTCCCGAGGAGAAGCCCCTGTCCATCGCGCTGCGCGAGATGAACGAGGGCATGCTGCAGTTCACGCAGATCGACCCCGAGCAGGAGGCCGCCGAGCGCACCGCTGAGGCGGACCCCGCCTTCGCGTTCGTGGACCCGTTCGCCGAGGCGCCGCAGGACCCCACCCAGGCCTCCTGACCAGGCCTCACGACTAAGAGGGGGCGGCTTGTTGCCGCCGATGTCAACCCCACGATGCGGCTTGTCGCCGCGCTAGGAGTGCTCGCATGAGCCGTCTGTTCACCTCCGAATCAGTCACCGAGGGCCACCCCGACAAGATCGCGGACTCCATCTCGGACGCCGTCCTCGACGCGCTGCTCGAGCAGGATCGCGGCGCGAGGGTCGCCGTCGAGACACTGGTCACCACTGGCCTCGTGGTCATGGCCGGCGAGGTCTCGACCACCGGGTACGTCGACGTCGCCGGGCTCGCCCGGCAGCGGATCCTCGACATCGGCTACGACTCGTCGCGCAAGGGGTTCGACGGTGCCTCCTGCGGCGTCACCGTCGCCATCGGGGCCCAGTCCCCCGACATCGCGCAGGGTGTCGACGACGCCTACGAGCACCGCACCGGCGGCGAGGACGACGCGCTGAGCCATCAGGGCGCGGGGGACCAGGGCCTGATGTTCGGGTTCGCCTGCACCGAGACGCCCACCCTCATGCCGCTGCCCATCGATCTGGCCCACCGCCTCGCCGAGCGGCTCACCGAGGTCCGCAAGACCGGTGCCCTGGACTACCTGCGCCCGGACGGCAAGACGCAGGTCACCGTCGAATACGGCGACGACGGCAGGCCCGTGGGCATCGACACCGTGGTGGTGTCGTCGCAGCACAGCGCGGATGTCGGCCTGGACCGCATCCAGCCGGAGATCCAGAGCGAGGTGATCGAGCCGGTGCTCGAGCGCTACGGATTCCACGCCCCGCGGCGCGTGCTGGTCAACCCCACCGGCAAGTTCGTCATCGGCGGCCCCATGGGTGACGCCGGGCTCACCGGCCGCAAGATCATCGTCGACACCTACGGGGGCATGGCCCGCCACGGCGGAGGGGCCTTCTCCGGCAAGGACCCGTCCAAGGTGGACCGCTCGGCGGCCTACGCGATGCGCTGGGTGGCCAAGAACGTGGTGGCGGCCGGACTCGCGGACAAGTGCGAGGTTCAGGTGGCCTACGCCATCGGCACCGCGCACCCCGTCGGCTTCTACCTGGACACCTTCGGCACGGCCGCGGTCCCGGAGGACCGGATCCGCGACGCGGTCCTGGCCACCTTCGATCTGCGCCCCGGCGCCATCGTGCGGGACCTCGATCTCCTCCGCCCCATCTACAGCGACTTCACGGTCTACGGCCACTTCGGCCGTGAGCTCCCCAACGCCACCTGGGAGCGCACGGACCGGGCCGAGGCGTTGGCCGCCGCCGTCAAGGGCTGAGCCCCGTGTCCCCGCGGGTGGCGCGGGTCGCCGTGGACGTACCGCTGGCCCATCTGGACCGGCTGTTCGACTACGAGGTGCCCGAGTCGCTGGCGGAGGCGGCGGTGCCCGGGGCCCGCGTCAAGGTCCCGTTCGCGGGGACCATGCGCGACGGGTGGCTGATCGAGCTGGCCGCGGAGTCGGAGGTGGCCTCGCTGGCCCGCCTGGCCAAGGTGGTGTCGTCGGAGCCGATCGTGACGCCGGCCGTCTACGCCATGATCCGGGCGGTCGCGGACCACTACGCCGGCACGTGGCCCGACGTCGCCAGGCTTGCCATCCCGCCGCGCCACGCGGCCACGGAGAAGGCGCCCCAACGGGAGTGGCCGGTGCCCCGACAGCTGGAGACGGCCGCCGTGCTGCCCGCCTACCCGGACGGGCAGGCCCTGCTCGACGCCCTGGCCGAGGGGCACTCGCCCCGGGTCCTGTGGCAGGCCGCGGCCGTCTTCGGCGGGCCAGGTGACCTGGTCGGGGGAGCCATCGAGGCGGTCGACGCCACGCTGCGGTCGGGCCGCTCCGCCGTCGTCGTGGTCCCCACGATGCGCGAGCTCGCCGTGACGGCCGCGCGCTTCAGGGCCGCGTTCGGCCACGGCGCCGTCGGCACGCTCGCCGCGGAGACAGGCCGGTCCGCCCGTTACCGGGCCTACCTGGCCGCCTCCAGGGGCGAGGCGCGGGTCATCGTCGGCACGCGCAGCGCCGTCTACGCGCCGCTGCGTGATCTCGGGCTCGTGGTCGTGGTCGACGACGGCCATGACGCCCACGCGGAGCTCCGGGCGCCCCACCCGCACACGAGGGCCGTGGCGGTCATCCGCGCGGCGCGGCAGGGGGCTGCCCTGATCCTCGCCGGCCACGGCCGCTCCACCGACGCCCAGGCCCTGGTGGAGCGTGGCTGGCTGCGGGACCTGTCGCTGACACCGACCCAGGCCAGGCTGGTCTCCACCCCGGTGCGCGCCGTGGGGGAGGCGGACCGCGAGCGTGACCCGTCGGCCGCCCAGCTGCGGATCCCATCGGTGGCCTTCAGGTTCCTGCGCGATCACCTGGCCCAGGGGCCCGTGCTCGTCCAGGTCCCGATGAGCGGGTTCTCGGGCGCACTCAGCTGCGCGCGCTGCCTCAACCGCGCCGTCTGCCCCAAGTGCGGGGGGCCGATGCGGGAGCGGCGCCGCGGGGTGCCGGAGTGCTCGGTGTGCGGGCACACGCCCGTGCGCTGGTCCTGCCCCCACTGCCACACCGGCGCTCTCCGCACGCCGCTGCCGGGCGCGGCGCGGACGGCCGAGGAGCTGGCCAAGGCCTTTCCCGGCGTGTTGGCCCTCAACAGCTCGGCCGACCGGATCCGCGACGAGGCCCCGGATGAGCCCGCCATCGTGGTGTCCACGCCCGGCGCGGAACCAGTGGCGCCCACCGGGTACGCCGGCGTCCTGATCCTCGACGCGGAGGTCTCGCTGAACCGCGCGGACCTCCGGGCCGCGGAGGAGTCCGTCAGGCGCTGGGCAACGGCGGCCGCGCTCGCGCGGGGTCCCCGCGAGGGCGGATCGGTGCTCATCGTCGGGCCCTCGCCGCACCCGGCCGTCCAGGCGATGGTCCGCGCCGACCTGGCGGGCTTTCTGTCCCGCGAGCTCGCGGACCGCGCCGAGGCCGGGCTGAGCCCGGCGGTCAAGCTCGCCCGCATCGTCGGCGAACCGGACGGCGTGCGCGACTTCCTCGACAATGACGGGTGGGAGGGCGTCGAGATCCTCGGCCCCACCGAGGTGGGGCCGGACAGGTGGGCCGCGCTGCTGCGGGTGCCGGTCGAACGGGCCAAGGACCTCACCTCCCGCGTCAAGAGCGCCGCGGCCATCCGCTCGGCCCGCAAGGAGCGCGGTTCGCTCAGCATTCACGTCGACCCCGAGACATTGGAGGACAGATGAGGCTCGTGTTCGCGGGGACCCCGCAGGTGGCGGTCCCCTCGCTGGAGGCGCTGGTGGCATCGGACCATGAGGTGGTGGCCGTGGTGACCCGGCCTGATGCGCCCTCCGGCCGTGGGCGGAGGCTGACGCCGTCGCCGGTGGCCTCCCGGGCGGCCGAGCTCGGGATCGAGGTGCTCAAGCCCGCCCATCCCCGGGATCCCGGCTTCCAGGACCGGCTGCGGGAGATCGCCCCGGACGCGTGTGCGGTGGTGGCGTACGGGGCGCTGCTGCCCCAGTCGGCCCTCGACATCCCCGCCCACGGCTGGATCAACCTGCACTTCTCCCTGCTTCCGCGCTGGCGCGGCGCGGCGCCGGTGCAGCGGGCCATCATGGCGGGCGACCGGGAGATCGGCACCGCCTGCTTCCAGATCGTCAAGGCCCTCGACGCCGGGGACGTCTATCTCATGGAGTCCATCCCCATGCCGGACGCGACGGCGGGGGAGGTGCTGGAGCTGCTCGCCGGGTCGGGCGCCAAGCAGCTCGTGACCGCCATGGACCTGGTCCAGGCGGGGCTGGCGCCCACGCCGCAGCTCTCCGACGGGGTCACGGTCGCCCCCAAGATCACCGTCGCCGAGGCGCGCATCGACTGGTCCAGGCCGGCCCACGAGCTGCGCCGACTCATCCTCGGGTGCTCGCCGGACCCGGGAGCCTGGTGCGAGCTCGGCGGGGAGCGCTTCAAGATCTACCGCGCGGCCCTCGCGACCGATCCCCCCGCGCTGCGCCAGGGCGAGATCGCGGCCACCCGGCGGCAGGTGTTCGTGGGCACCGGAACGGTGGCGCTGGAGCTGCTCGAGGTCCAGGCCCCCGGGAAGCGGCGCATGCCGGCCGCGGACTGGGCGCGGGGCGGCGTGGCCGGGACGGTGCTCGCGTGACCCCCCGTCGGCTCGCCTTCGACGTGCTGCGCCAGGTGACGGGCGAGGACGCCTACGCCAACCTCGCCCTGGCCAAGCGCCTCGCCACCGCGGGACTCAACTCGCGCGACGCCGGGCTTGTGACCGAGCTCGTCGCGGGCACGTGCCGCCTCATGGGCACCTACGACCGGATCATCGAGGCGGCCGCCGGGCGGCAGCTGTCGTCGCTCCAACCGGCGGTGGTGGACATCCTGCGCCTGGGGGCGCATCAACTCCTCACGATGGGCGTCAAGCGGCACGCGGCGGTGGGCGCCACGGTGGACCTCGCCCGCGACACCGTCGGCCAGCGCGTCACCGGCGTGGTCAACGCCATCCTGCGGAAGGTCGCGGCGCGGACCATGGACGAATGGACCGACCTGCTGGCCGCAGGCGAGGACGAGATCGGCGCGCTCGCGGTCAGGGGGCACCACCCCCGCTGGATCGTCGAGGCCTACGCCGACCTCCTCCCCGCCGACGAGCTCGCCGGCGCGCTCGCCGCCAACAACGTCAACCCGCGGCCCACCCTGGTGGTGCGTCCCGGGCTCGCGACCCGCGACGAGCTGATCGACGCCGCGCCGACGGCATTCTCCCCGTTCGGGGCGGTGGCCTCCGGTGCCCCGGCGGACCAGCCTGCGGTCCGCGAGGGGCGGGCGGGTGTCCAGGACGAGGGCTCGCAGCTGGTGGCGTGGGCGCTCGCCCGCACCGACGCCCCCGACGGACCCTGGCTGGACATGTGTGCCGGCCCCGGCGGCAAGGCGGCGCTCCTGGCGGGCCTCGCCCGCGAGGCCGGCGCCTGGCTGCTGGCCGGCGAATCGCAGGAGCATCGGGCCCGGCTGGTCCGGCAGTCGCTCTCCGCCTACCCGGACGGTCACACGACCATCGCCGCGGACGGGACCGCCCCGGCCTGGGGGAGGTCCTTCGCCCGCGTGATGGTGGACGTCCCGTGCACGGGGCTGGGGGCGCTGCGGCGTCGCCCGGAGTCGCGGTGGCGCCGCGGCCCGGCGGACGTGACGGCGCTGGGACAGCTCCAGCGCTCACTCCTGCGGCACGCGCTGGACTCCGTCGTGCCCGGCGGTGTGGTGGCCTACGTCACGTGCTCGCCGCACCGCGCCGAGACCGTCGAGGTGGTCGACGACGTGCTGGCCGAACGCCCCGCGGTGCGACGGCTGCATGCGGCCGACGCGCTGCCGGACGTGCCGGACTGCGCGCTCGGCGACGACGTGCAACTGTGGCCGCACCGCCACGGGACCGACGCCATGTACCTGGCCCTCCTGCGCTGCTGAGCGGGCGATAGCATGAACGGCATGCGCATCACCCCCAGCATCCTCAACGCCGACTTCGCCAACCTGGCCGCAGAGATCGGCCGGATCCCGGGCGCCGACATGATCCACGTCGACGTGATGGACAACCACTTCGTGCCCAACCTCACCATCGGCCTTCCGGTGGTGGAGGCGCTGCGCAGGGTCACCGGGCAAATGCTCGACATCCACCTCATGATCGAGGACCCGGACCGCTGGGCCCCCGCGTACGCCGAGGCGGGCGCGGAGTCGGTGACGTTCCACGTCGAGGCCGCGGGGGCGCCCATCAGGCTGGCCCGGGAGCTGCGCCGGCTCGGCGCCCGGGCGTCGATGGCGCTCAAGCCCGCCACCCCGATCGACGGCTACGCCGACCTGCTGGACGAACTCGACATGGTGCTGCTGATGACCGTGGAGCCGGGGTTCGGCGGGCAGAAGTTCCTGGACCTTGTGCTGCCGAAGATCCGCCGCACCCGCGAGCTCATGGGCAGCCGGCCGATCTGGCTCCAGGTGGACGGGGGGGTCAGCGCCGAGACGATCGGCCGCTGCGCCGAGGCCGGCGCCGACACGTTCGTGGCCGGCTCTGCCGTGTACAGCGCGCCCGATCCCGATGTCATGGTGCGCGAGCTGCGCGACGCCGCAGTGGCGGCCTGCGGTCACTGACCGGCTGAGGCGGGCCCGCTGTCGCCGTCGTCGACCTGGCGGCGGAGGAACTTCTCCAGCTCGGCCGCGATCGTGTCTCCCGTGGCCCCCTGGACCTCCTCCTGGTCCCGTGCCTCCTCGAGCTGCTCGATGTATTCGGCGATGTCCGGGTCCTGCTGGCTGAGCTGATCCACGGCGGTGGACCAGCGCTCGGCCTCCTCCGGGATGTCCTTGTGGTCGACGGCGATCTTCAGCACCCCCTCCAGCTCGGTCAGCAGGGCGTCCTGCGCCTTCGGGTTGGGGGGAGTGGAGACGTAGTGCGGCACCGACACCCACAGCGAGGCCGACGGGATCCGCTCGTGGATCATCAGCTGGCCGGCCACCCCGATCATGCCGGTGGGGCCGGTGTAGTCGCTGGCCTCCATCTTGAAGCGGCGGCCCACCTCCGGGTCCGACGTGTACAGGCCGACGGGGAGGGGACGCGAGTGGGGGGTGTCGCTCAGCATGGCGCCGAGAAACAGCACGATCTCCGGCGAGATCTGCTTGATCCTGCCGATCAGCTCGGTCGCGAAGCTCCGCCACAGCAGGTTGGGCTCAGGGCCCAGCATCACCACGAGATCACGCTCAGGGTGATGCACGATGCGGATGCGCACCGCGGGCCACTCCACCCAGGGGCCGTCCGCTGCCCGGTGCAGGAGCGGGCGGGTGTGCTGGAAGTCGTAGTAGCGCTCGTCGTCGATGATCCCGGCGTCCGAGCCCGGATACGCCTCGATGAGGTGCCTCAGCAGGTCGCTGGCCGCGTTGCCCGCGTCGTTCCAACCGGAGAAGGCGATGACGACGGCGGGGTCGCGGAGCCCTTCCAACGGCGTGAACTGCATTGTTCCACCCTACCGTGGTGCCGGTAGCCTGTGCTGGTGTCGAAAACCCTGTCTGAACTGCTGAACCGTCGCGTCCTCGTCGCCGATGGGGCGATGGGCACGATGCTGCAGTCGTTCGGTGACCTGTCCGTGGACGAGGACTTCCTGGGCCTCGAGGGCTGCAACGAGATCCTCAACGTGACGCGGCCGGACGTCGTGGCCGCGGTGCACCGGGCCTACTTCGAGGCCGGCGCGGACGCGGTGGAGACCAACTCGTTCGGCACCAACCTGGCGGCGCTGGCCGAGTACGACATCGTCGACAGGCTGGACGAGCTGGCCGAGTCCTCCGCCCGGATCGCCCGAGGTGTCGCGGACGAGTTCAGCACCGACGAGCGTCCCCGGTTCGTCCTCGGCTCCATGGGCCCCGGCACCAAGCTGCCGACGCTCGGCCACATCGCGTTCGCCGACATCCGTGACGCGTACCAACGTCAGGTCGAGGCCATGATCCGCGGCGGCATCGACGCCGTCCAGATCGAGACCTGCCAGGACCTGCTCCAGGCGAAGGCGGCCGTCATCGCCGCCAAGCGCGCCCGGGAGCGGATGGGCGTCGAGCTGCCCATCCTGGTCAACGTCACCGTCGAGACCACCGGCACCATGCTCCTCGGATCGGAGATCGGCGCGGCCCTGACCACGCTCGAGGCGCTCGGCGTGGACTGCATCGGCCTCAACTGCGCCACCGGGCCGGCTGAGATGAGCGAGCATCTGAGGCACCTGTCGCGTCGCGCCGGCGTGGCCATCGGCGCGATGCCCAACGCGGGTCTCCCGGAACTCACCGCCGACGGCGCCCGCTACCCACTGGGCCCGGAGGGCCTTGCAGACGCCCTCGGTGGCTACGTGGAGGAGTACGGGCTGGCCGTCATCGGCGGGTGCTGCGGAACCACCCCGGAGCACATCCGGCTGCTGGCGGAGCGCTACGCCGGGCGCGAGGTGCTGCCCCGCCGGCCCGAGTCGGAGCGGTCCGCCTCCTCGCTGTACATCGAGGTGCCGTTCGCGCAGGACGCCAGCTACCTCAACATCGGGGAGCGCACCAACGCCAACGGGTCCAAGGCGTTCCGCGAGGCGATGCTGGCCGAGAACTGGGACGAGTGCGTGGACATCGCCAAGGCCCAGGCCCGCGACGGCGCCCACGTTCTCGACCTGTGCGTTGACTACGTGGGTCGCGACGGCGCCGCCGACATGGCCGTGCTCGCGTCGCGGCTGTCCACCTCGGTGACTCTGCCGATCGTGCTGGACTCCACGGAGCCGCCCGTGCTCCAGGCGGGCCTCGAGCGGCTGGCGGGCCGCAGCATCATCAACTCGGTCAACTACGAGGACGGCGACGGGCCGGACTCCCGGTTCGGGCGCATCATGCCGATGGTGCGCGAGCACGGCGCCGCCGTCGTGGCCCTCACCATCGACGAGGAGGGACAGGCCCGGACCGCCGAGTGGAAGGTGCGGGTGGCGTCGCGGCTGATCGACGACCTCGTCGGCAACTGGGGCATGGACGTCGGGGACATCCTGGTGGACTGCCTGACCTTCCCCATCGCCACAGGCCAGGAGGAGACCCGCCGCGACGGCATCGAGACCATCGAGGCCATCCGCGAGCTCAAGGTCCGCTACCCCGGGGTGCGCACCACCCTCGGGGTCTCCAACGTGTCCTTCGGGCTCAACCCGGCGGCGCGGATGGTGCTCAACTCGGTGTTCCTGCACGAGTGCGTGGCAGCGGGCCTGGACTCGGCCATCGTGCACAGCGCCAAGATCATCCCGATGGACCGCATCCCGGAGGAACAGCGGCTGGTGGCGCTGGACCTGGTCTACGACCGCCGGGACGGGGACTACGACCCGCTGACGAAGTTCCTTGAGCTCTTCGAGGGCGTCACCGCCGCCTCGGTGCGCGCGTCGCGGGCCGCTGAGCTCGCCGCCCTCCCGTTGGCCGAGCGGCTGCAGCGGCGCATCATCGACGGCGAGGGCAAGGGCCTGGCCGCCGATCTCGACGAGGCGCTGCAGGGCAAGGCCGCGCTGGACATCATCAACGAGGACCTGCTGGCGGGCATGAAGGTGGTCGGTGAGCTGTTCGGCTCCGGCCAGATGCAGCTGCCGTTCGTGCTGCAGTCGGCCGAGGTGATGAAGCAGGCCGTGGCCCATCTGGAGCCGCACATGGACAAGGCGGAGAGCGACGCGGGCAAGGGCACGCTCGTGCTCGCCACCGTCCGCGGGGACGTCCACGACATCGGCAAGAACCTGGTCGACATCATCGTCAGCAACAACGGCTACACGGTGATCAACATCGGCATCAAGCAGCCCATCCAGGCCATCATCGACGCCGCCGAGCAGCACGGGGCGGACGCCATCGGCATGTCGGGGCTGCTCGTGAAGTCCACCCTCGTGATGAAGGACAACCTCGCCGAGCTCAACCGGCTCGGGCTGGCGGAGAAGTACCCCGTGCTCCTCGGTGGCGCCGCGCTCACCCGCACCTTCGTCGAGCACGATCTCGGCGACATGTTCGACGGGGAGGTGCGCTACGCCAAGGACGCGTTCGAGGGCCTCGCGCTGATGGACGCCGTCATGGCCGTCAAGCAGGGCATCCCGGGGGCCGCGCTCCCCGAGCCCCGCAAGCGTCGCTACGCCAAGACGTCGCTGGTCGAGGTCGTCGAGCCCGAGCTCGGGGTCCGTTCGGAGGTGGCGCGCGGGCTCGACGTGCCCACGCCTCCCTTCTGGGGCTCCCGCGTGGTCAAGGGCATCCCGCTGGCGGACGTGGCCGCCTGGCTGGACCAGCGCGCCACCTTCCTCGGCCAGTGGGGCCTCAAGCCGCTGCGCGGGGGCGCCTCCTACGAGGAGCTCGTGGAGACCGAGGCCCTGCCGCGGCTGCGGATGTGGATGGATCGGATCAAGACCGACAACCTGGCCAACTTCGGCGTGGTCTACGGCTACTTCCCGGTCCACTCGTCGGGGGAGACTCTGATCGTCGGCTCGCCCGAGGACCCGTCCCGGGAGGTGGCCCGGTTCACCTTCCCGCGGCAGCGCCGCGACAAGCGCCTCTGCCTGGCCGACTTCTTCCGCGACGAGGAGGAGGCCGCGGCCAACGGCCCGGACGTGCTCGCGATGCAGCTGGTGACCATGGGCCGCGAGGTGGCGCAGGCCACCCAGCGGATCTTCGAGGCCAACTCCTACCGCGACTACCTGGAGCTCCACGGGCTCTCCGTGCAACTCACCGAGGCCCTGGCCGAGCTGTGGCACAGCCGGATCCGCGAGGAGCTGGGGTTCGGGACCAGCCCTGACATCAACGCCGCCATCCGGGACCAGGCCTACCGCGGTTCCCGGTACTCGTTCGGCTATCCCGCGTGCCCTGACCTCGAGGACCGGGCCAAGCTGGTGGAGCTGCTGGATCCGTCGCGGATCGGCGTGGAGCTGAGCGAGGAGCTGCAGCTGCACCCCGAGCAGTCGACGGACGCCATCGTCGTGCATCACCCCGAGGCGAAGTACTTCAATGCGGGCTGAGCCCAGTGCGGTCCTGTGGGACTTCGACGGGACGCTGGTGGACACCGAGCCGCTGTGGGCGGCCACCGAGCGCGAGATGCTCGCCGACTACGGCGTGCACTGGGGCGAGGACAAGATGCTCGCCTGCCACGGCCAGCACGCCCTCATCACGGCCCAGATGATGGCCCACGACATGGGCATCCCGGAGCGATCCGCCTGGGTGTGGCGGGAGCTGCACGAACGCATCGCCGATCAGATCCGAGCCGACGACCTCCCCTGGCTGCCGGGCGCGAGGGAGCTGATGGCCGAACTGGCGGCCGAGGACGTGCCCTGCGCCATCGTCACCGCCAGTGACCGGATCATCCTCGACGCGGCCCGTGAGCGGCTTCCGGCCAACCTGGAGGTCATCGTCACGGTCGACGAGGTGGCGCAGGCCAAGCCGCACCCCGAGGGCTACCTGACCGCCGCCGCCCGCCTGGGCGTGGACGCCCGCGACGCCGTCGCGCTGGAGGACTCGGTGCCCGGCACCACCGCGGCGCTCGCGGCCGGGGCCGTGGTGTACGCGGTGCCCTCGATGGTTGAGCTGGCCCCGCATCCCCGGATGCACGTCTCCGCCACCGGGCTCACCACCTCCACCTGGGCCGAGCTGGCCCAGGTGTGGCGCGACCTGAAGGAACGATCATGAACCTCTCCGGCGTCAAGACCGGCCCGCTCCAGCCCGGGGACCGCGTCACGCTCACCGACAGCAAGGGGCGCCGCAAGTCCGTCGTGCTGCGGGAGGGCGCCACGTGGCACACGACGAAGGGCGCGGTCAGCCACGACGACCTGATCGGCGGCCCGGAGGGCGTGACCGTCACCTCCGCCGGGGGCATGCAGTACCTGGCGTTCCGCCCGCTGATGAGCGAGTTCATGGTCTCCATGCCGCGCGATGCCGCCGTCATCTACCCCAAGGACGCGGCCCAGATCCTGATGTGGACCGACATCTACCCGGGCGCACGGGTGCTGGAGGCGGGGGTGGGCTCCGGCGCGCTGTCGCTGGCGCTGCTGCGCGCGATCGGGCCCGACGGGGCGCTGCACTCCTACGAGCGCCGGCAGCAGTTCGCCGACGTGGCCCGCGGCAACGTCGAGACCTTCCTCGGCGGGCCCCACCCGGCCTGGACCCTCACCGTCGGGGACCTCGTGGAGGCCATCACCGACGACCCGATCGACCGCGCCATCCTGGACATGCTGGCGCCGTGGGAGTGCATCGACGCGGTGGGGGAGCGGCTCGTCGCCGGCGGCGTGCTCACCTGCTACGTGGCCACGGCCACGCAGCTGGGGAAGGTCGCGGACACGTTCCGCGCCCACGGCGGGTTCACCGAGCCGCACGCCACCGAGACCACCGTGCGGGACTGGCATGCCGAGGGGCTCGCCATCCGGCCCGGGCACGGCACGTCCGGGCACACCGGGTTCCTCATCACCTCCCGACGCCTGGCCCCTGGTGTCGCGGCCCCGATGCGCAAGCGTCGCCCTGCCCCCGGCGCCTACGGGCCCGACTACCAGGGCCCCCGTCCGGCGAACATCCCGGCCGAGCTGGGCGGACGGGAGGCGGGCGGTGCAGGCGAGTGAGGTCCTCGGCGTCTGCCGCCGCGGTGCGATGCTCCGTCGGCTGCCCTCAACCGGGGTGACCGGCCAGGCCGGGCGCGGCGCATGAGGCGGCGGGTGCTGATCCTGGGCGCCGGGCTGGTGGGCTCCTCCCTGGGGCTCGCGCTGACCCGCGCGGGCTACGACGTGATGCTGTGGGACATCGTGCCCTCGCACTCGCTGGTGGCCGCCGGCCTGGGGGCCGGACGGATCAGCGACGAGGCCACGGACAACCCCGACGTCGTCGTGGTGGCCACCCCTCCGGGCGTCATCCCCGACCTGGTGGCGGAGGTGCTGGCCAAGTTTCCGGGGGCCGTGATCACCGACGTCGGCTCCGTCAAGGCGCCGATCCTCGCGGCCGTGTCCGAGCTCGCCCCGGAGCACCGCCGCTACGTGGGCTCCCACCCGATGGCGGGCTCCCAGTTCACCGGCCCGCTCACCGCCTCGGGGGACCTGTTCAAGGACCGCACCTGGGTGGTGACCCCCGTGAGCGGCAACACCGCCGAGGACGTGGCCACGGTCGAGCAGCTCGCCCGCGACGTCGGCGCCCGCGTGGTGACGATGCCGCCCGAGGAGCACGACGAGGCCGTGGCCCAGGTGAGCCACGTGCCGCACCTCATGAGCATTCTGACCGCGTCGCACCTGCGCGAGGTCCCCACCGCCAACCTCAGGCTGGCCGGGCAGGGCATCCGCGATGTCACGCGCATCGCCGGCTCGGACCCAGGGCTGTGGCGGCAGATCCTCACAGCCAATGCCGACGCGGTGCGGCACGAGCTGAGCGAGGTGGCCGAGGATCTCAGCCACCTGATCGGGGTGCTGGACCGGCCCGACGAGCTGGAGCGGTTCCTGGCGATGGGCCAGGCCGGGGCGCACTCCCTGGTGGGCAAGCATGGCCACGACCCGCTCGACACCGTGCAGGTCACCGTCGAGATCCCCGACGAGCCGCGCGCGCTCGGGCGCCTCTTCACTGACATAGGCGAGGCCGGGTTCAACGTCGAGGACTTCGAACTCACCCACGACCCGGTCCGCGAGGTGGGCTACCTGTCCATCGCCGTGGAGCGGGACGTGGCCGAGCAGTTGAGGGCCAACATCGTGGCCCGCGGATGGACCGGCTGGGCCGGGAGGGGGAGCGACTCATGACGCTGCTGATCGCGATCGACGGGCCGAGCGGCTCGGGCAAGTCCACCACCGCGAAGCTCCTCGCGGGACGGCTCGGCCTGGGCTACCTGGACACCGGCGCCATGTACCGGGCGGCCACCACCGAGTTCCTGCGCCGCTTCCCGGACGGCGCCTCGCCTGAGGCTGTCGCGGCGCTGGTGGCCGACTGCGACCTGGTGGTGGAGACCTCGCCCGACGATCCGTGCTTCCGGATCAACGGCACGGACGTGACCGACGAGATCCGTGAGCCGCGCGTCTCCGCGGCCGTCTCGCAGATCGCCACCAACATCGAGGTGCGGCGGCTCCTCACCGCGATGATGCGCAGGATCATCGACGAGCACGGCCGCCGCATGGTCGTGGAGGGCCGCGACATCACCACCGTCGTCGCCCCGGACGCCGACGTGCGGGTGCTGCTGGTGGCAGATCCCGAGGCGCGGGTGGCCCGCCGGGCCGCCGAGGTGGCGGGGCAGGCCAGCGCGGCGGAGGTGACCGATCAGGTCCTCCGTCGTGACCGCGACGACTCGACGGTGTCGAACTTCACCGACGCCGCCGAGGGCGTCGTGGTGATCGACTCCACGTGGCTCAGCCCTGACGAGGTGGTTGCGCGAATCGTCGCGCTTGTCGCTCCCCAGTAGGATGGGGAGTCCGCACAAACCCGAGGAGCCACAGTGAGCGAGCTTCGCAAGCCGATCGTCGCCGTCGTCGGACGGCCCAATGTCGGCAAGTCGACGCTGGTCAACCGCATTCTGGGCCGTCGGGAGGCCGTGGTGCAGGACCAGCCCGGCGTCACCCGGGACAGGGTGTCCTACGACGCGAACTGGAACGGGCGCGAGTTCGTCCTGGTGGACACCGGCGGCTGGATGTCGGACGCCCGGGGGATGGCCGCCCAGATCGCCGAGCAGGCCGAGCTCGCCATCTCGATGGCGGACGCCGTGCTGTTCGTCGTCGACGCCACCGTCGGCACCCTTGACGAGGACGAGGCAGTCGTGCGGGTGCTCCGGCGCTCGCAGAAGCCGGTGGTCCTCGCCGCCAACAAGGTCGACGACCAGCGTCACGAGGTGATGGCCGCCTCGATGTGGAACCTCGGGCTGGGGGAGCCGTATCCGGTCTCCGCGATGCACGGCCGCGGCTCTGGAGACCTGCTGGACGCCCTGCTCGACGCGCTTCCGGAGGCGCCCCGCGAGAAGGACGTGGAGGAGGCAGGCCCCCGCCGCGTCGCCATCGTGGGCAAGCCCAACGTAGGCAAGTCGTCGCTGCTCAACAAGCTGGCGGACCAGCAGCGCGTGGTGGTCTCAGACGTGTCCGGCACCACCGTGGACCCGGTCGACGAGATCGTCGAGGTGGGCGGCCAGGTCTACCGGCTTATCGACACCGCCGGCATCCGGCGTCGCGTCAAGGAGGCCAGCGGGCACGAGTACTACGCATCGCTGCGGACCCAGGCCGCGATCGAGCGGGCCGAGGTGTGCATCATGGTGATCGACGCGTCCGAGCCGCTGACGGATCAGGACCTGCGGATCCTCAACTCCATCGAGGAGTCGGGACGCGCCATGGTGATCGCCTTCAACAAGTGGGACCTGACCGACGAGGAGCGCCGCAAGTACCTCGAGCGCGAGATCGAGCGGGACCTGACCGGGTGGCGCTGGGCGCCCACCGTCAACATCTCGGCGCTGACGGGCCGCAACGTCGACAAGCTGAGCAAGGCCATCGAGGCGGCCGCGGCGGGCTGGGAGACCCGGATCTCCACCGGCAAGCTCAACGCCTTCCTGGGCCGCCTCGCAGCCGCGCATCCGCACCCCGTCCGCGGAGGCAAGCAGCCCCGGATCCTGTTCGGCACCCAGGCGCACACCTGCCCGCCCACGTTCGCGCTGTTCACCAGCGGTCTCATGGACGAGACCTACAAGCGCTTCATCGAGCGACGGCTGCGCGAGGACTTTGGCTTCGTCGGCTCCCCGGTGCACGTGGAGATCCGTGCTCGCGAGAAGCGTAAGGATCGCGCCTGACCTTCCCCCCGGCGCGGGGGTGTGGTTGGGTGGAGGTCCGATGAACCAGAGGCCCCACCGGGGCTGACGATAAGGAGACCCAACCATGGCATCAGTCAACACCGCGCAGGCACATTGGGAAGGCAGCCTCTTCGAGGGCTCCGGCCGAGTGGAGCTCGTGACCTCCGGCGTGGCATCGTTCGACGTCGCCTGGGCGGCGCGCGCCGAGTCCGGACCGGGAACCACCAACCCCGAGGAGCTCATCGCCGCGGCCCACGCCACCTGCTTCTCCATGGCGCTGTCGAACATGCTGGCCAAGAACGGCACGCCCCCTGCGTCCCTGGACACCCGGGCAGACGTGACGTTCGTGCCCGGCACCGGCATCACCACCAGCCACCTCACCGTCGTGGGTCGCGTGCCCGGCCTCGACGCCGAGCAGTTCACCGAGATCGCCCAGACGGCCAAGGCCGAGTGCCCGGTGTCCAAAGCCCTGGCCGGGGTGGAGATCACCTTGGACGCCAGCTTCGAGGAGTGACCCGGTAGCCGTTGGAGCGCGAGCGGGCGGGCGTCCTTCGGGGCGTCCGCCCGGCCCCTTCTTGAGTCCCGGACGGCCGATGTGCCAAGTCCGGGCAAAGTCGCTAAGCTATCCGAGTTGCCAGAAATGGCGGCGGCGGGCTGTAGCGCAGCTTGGTAGCGCACTTGACTGGGGGTCAGGTGAGTTAGAGCGGCGGGACTGTCCGAAAGCTAAACAACGGGATGTGGCGCAGCTTGGTAGCGCACTTGACTGGGGGTCAAGGGGTCGCAGGTTCAAATCCTGTCATCCCGACAAAAAGCCCTGGTGAGAAGCAATTTTCACCAGGGCTTCGTCGTTTCTGAGGGTGGTCACTGGCTGGTCCACTTCCCTCATTTGCCTGTGCTGCTCGTTCGCGCATTGGTCCACTTCCATTCAGTGACTTCGGCTGTGGAGTGCACCAAAAGGTGCCCGAGAGGTGCACCAAATCGCGGGCGCGACGGTGCTCCGGCCCCCTTCTGGGAGGGTCGGAGCGTGGTTCCATTCGTGGTCACAGACGGGGTCCGTCGCGGCGGCTCGCATCCTTCCTCGTGGGGGTCTTGGAGAGGAACTGGTTGGCCTGCCTGGCAGCTTCGGCGAGGTGGCGGTGGTCGGGGTGCAGATACCCCTTGGTCGTCTCGATCGACTGATGCCCGAGGATCTCTTGGAGGACATGCAGGGCGATGCCGGCGTCGGCCATCCAGGTCGCTCCGGTGTGCCGGAGCCCATGCCGGGTGAGGCCGGTGAGGTTGAGGCCCGCGACGAGGTCATCCCAGCGGGTGGCGTCTCTGACGGTGGCGGTGGTGAGGACGCCTCCGCGTGGCCCGCGTAAGAGCGGGTCGTCGTCTTTCTTGTCGGTGGTGAGGCGTTCGAGGACGGGTTCGAGTGCGTCGAGCATCGGCACCGGGCGATCGCGCCGGCCTTTGGTCTGTTTGATGACGAGGCCGCCTTTGCCGGGATAGTGCTGGCGTCTGATCCACACGATGTGGTTCTCCCAGTCCACATCCCCGACCCGCAGCCCTGCGACCTCTGAACCCCTGGCGGCCAGGAGCGCGGCGAGCATGACGTGATCGGAATACGACTGATGCACCTCCCCGCACTCAGTCGCGAGCTTCCGCAGCGTCGCCAAATCCGGAAGCGCGTACTGTCGTAGCGCGCCGGTGGTCTGGGTGACGTGTTTGCCGAGGTTACGGCGTGCGCGGTGCTTGGCGGGGTTGATGGAGATGATGTCGTCGCGCACCGCTTCATCAAGCACCCGGACGAGTGGGGCGATGGAGTTCTTGATCGTCGAGGCCGAGTGCTCGGCCTCCCACGTGTCGATGGTGCGGTCGATCATCCCCGCGGTGATCTTCGCAACCCGAACGTGCCCGAGCGCTGGCAACACCCGCAGTCGCAGTCCGGTGTCGTAGAGCTCGGCGGTGGAGGTCGGGTCCAGGCCTCGCTGCCACCGATCCCCGATGGAAGTGGCGTAGTCGGTGAGGGTGATGGTGGTGTCCGCACCGGTTTCGGTCGCTGCCCGCATCTGATCGTAGAACTCCTCGACCTCCTCGTGGCTGCGGACGTGGGCGACGCGGCCGACGCGCTTATGCGTGGAAGGGTCGGTCCATCGCACGCGGGCACGGAATCCGTCGGTGCGGCGTTCGACATCGGTGGTGAGCTTCACCCCGACTGGCGGCATCCGCCTGTTGCGAGGGTCAGCCATGATCGTTCTCCTGCTCGGTGACCCAGGCGCGCACTGTGGCTGGGGTGTAGCGAGAGACGCCGCCGACGCGCAGGAACGGCGGCCCGATCTTTTCCCGTCGCCAGCGCGAGAGGGTGGCTTGGGAGACGTTCAAGAACTCCGCGACATCCCGCGCACACCACAACGTCTCGACCGGACCCGCACCGTGGTCAACGACGGTCGGGGCGTTCATCGTCGAGACTCGCGTAGAAGGCGTCTTCGGCCGCCTGCCGTTGGGCAAGATCGGCTTCAACGAAGGCATCGAAGTCTTCGGCCCGATCGGCGATCACGATGTCATCTACCGTCGGTGCAGGGGCTTCGCCGGGCCAGGTGGTCTGCCGGGTGGGGCGGTCGCGATCCAGTCGGGTGCTGCTCGCGGCGACCCAGTCGCGGAGTCGCTGCCGGGTGTCGGCGAAGTCGCGATGCCACCCGTTGGGTGCGGATCCGTTCTGATCGGGGTCGTAGGCGCACAGCCAGTGCAGGTGCAGCGCGGACAGTTCCCACAACAGCTCGGGGTGTCGGTACCAGAACGGCGGCACCACACTCGCGGGCAGGCCGTATGTGCGTCGGAGCCAGTTCACCCACCGGTCGAGTTCGAGCCACTCGGCCCCGGCCTCATCTGCGGTGAGTAGGTTCCAGTTCACCGGATGCGGTGGCCCCGGCAGTGAGTCCGGATCAGACAACGCCGGCCGCTTCCCCGTCTCCTCCGCGTCGTGGAGTGCGGGTTCGGGCTCGGGTTCGTCGAACTCCGGGGCGTCCTCAGCAACGATGGTGCTCATGGCTTTCCCTCCTCACAGTCCAGGTACGGGAGGTGCCTGCGTGCTGGGCCGGTCCGGTGCCTGGAACTCTGGGGCCGGCCTTGTCGGTGCCTCCCGTGCAGGGCCGTCCTGGTCGAGGGAAGGCGTGTTGCGAGGCGTGCGGTCGACGTCGTAGCGGGTGCGGGCGAGATCGTGGCCGATCTTCTTCGCGACGAACTGCTCGGTCTGTACCTGCTCACCGTCACGAGTGGCCTCGTACTCACGCACGTACCCCTCGGCGATGAAGTTGTCGCCCTTCCTGAACCGCTCGTGCGCCCGCGCCGCGGTGGCCCGGAACATCACCAGGTCGTGGAACGTGGACTCCAACTGCGTGAAGCTGCCATCGAGGTTCCGGTCGAAGTGTTCCTGCCCGAACCGGGCATAGAACCTCGCCTGCCCCTTGTCGTTGAAACCGAGCTGCGGGGTCGAGGCGATGAACCCCGAAATCGACTGCTGGGTATGAATATCCATTGCACTGCTCCTTCACGATCACCAGACCCCGCTGCGGGGTCATCCGTGAAAGTCAGGTGCACTACAACGACACAGCAACCCTCACGAGTCGGCGGGGCGTTGCAAGAGGGCTTCGAGTTCGGTGCGGTCGGTCTTCAACTGCCCGGCATCGCTACGGTTTGGCCAGGCGCGCAGGTCGGTGACGATCGGTGGTGCGGCGCGCAGTAGAGTGACGCCGGTGCCGAACGGCAGGGTTCTGATCCGGTCGGGTGGCAGGATCGGCACCCGCCGCACCGAGCGCTGGTTTGACCTGGTGCCGTGGTCGCCGAGAGTCACCGAATCGGTGTACTCGTCGCGTTCGCCGATCAGGGTGGAGAGGTCTTGGAGGTCTTTCGAGTTCGACGCCCCGCCGAGAATGATCTTCACGATCGAGGCATCCCAGATCGCCCCAGCCTGATTCTCCGACCACTTATCCCGCGCCTGCGCAAGCGACTGCAACACCGGCATCGTCGTGATCCCCGTACCGCCTCCCTCCGCCATGAGCGTCGGCAGAGACGGCAAGGGGGCCAGGTTGCCGATCTCGTCCAGTGCGAGCAGCAGGGGTGGGTCGAGGCGTGCGCCGGGTGAGCGCGCGGCGATGCGACGGGCGGTTTCGACGAGGTCTTCCACGAACGCCGCCACCAACGCAGCCGACGCCCCTGCGCCCGCGCCGGTGGCAAGGAGGTAGAGCGTTCCACGGTTCCGGATGAACGCCTCCGGATCGAACGACTCACCCTCGGCGGGTGAGACGGCATCAAGCACCCTCGGATCGGCAAGCGCCCCCAGCGCGAGGGCGACGCCCTGCCAGATGGAGTCACGGGTACGAGGGTCGGAGTCGATCATCGCCCCCAACGAATCCGCCCACCCCGCAGCCGCATTCGGATGATTCGTCAGGATCGCGGCCGCATCCGCAGCCGCCGACGGATCAAGCGTCCAACGGAACAGCTCGGCAGGCTGCCGATGATCCAACGCTGCCGCGTGGAGCAGAGCTTGGAGTGCTGTTCTGGTTTTGCCTTCCCAGAACCCACCGGATTCGACCCCACCAGCGGAGAGCCCGGTGGCGGAGGCGAGACCGGTCGCGCGGATCATCGCCGTCAGCGGGTCTTCACACCCCCGAACCGGCGACCACCGCAACCCCGCAGGGAGTCCTTCGGCGAGATGCTGCGGATCGAACACCGCAACCGGACGACCGTCACGTCGGCGGGCACGCAACGTCGCAGTGAGGTTGTCCGGCCGCGTGCTCGTGGTGACCACCGCGCCGGGCGCGTCCAAGACGGCGTTGATCACGACGTGCAGGCCTTTGCCGGAGCGGGGCGGCCCAATGAGCAGGATGGAGTCTTCAACTGACGCCCACACCTGTTTGCCGCGTGAGGTTCCGAGTAGATAACCCACATCCTCCGGTGACGGGGCATCCAGTGACGGGCGCAACGAGGCTGCCCGCCGCAGCAGCGCCTTCGGTGAGGCTGCCTGGGTGACTTCGTGCGTGGTGGCGACCCCGGCCAGGTGGCGCGGGTCGGTCTCGACCTTGTGGCTGTGGCGGCGCCATTTCATCCAGCACCACCCCAACCCGACCGTCACCAACGCGAGGAGCAAGGTTGTGACGATCCAATAGACGACCGGGTTCAGCCCCTCGGCTCCGAGCGCTGTACCGGGGTCGCCGGGGCTGAACAGCACACCCAGCCCACCGGCCGGCCCCGAGGTGGGTTGAGCCGTGCCGGTGAGGAACGCGGCGACCGACCCGGCACCGCGGAGGACGAGGCCGAGGGCGAAGACACTGATGAGGGCGATGAGGGCGGCGTTGGTGAGTTCGTCACCCATCGAGCCGGACTGCCGCTCGTTCACGACAACGCCTCGATATGGGTGGTGCCCGAGATCCGACCCAGCAGCAGCACATCGCGCCGCCCACCGTGTGCGGGTGGGAGCTGGTTGAGATCCAGCAACGCACGGGCTCGCCCGTTGGTGGCGTCGGTGTGGGAGACGATGATCGCCACGGCCACGTCCTCACCGGCAAGGAACCCGTCAGCGGTGACCTCGACCAGCGCCGGCCCCTTCTTCTTTCGGGCAGGCCGTGCGGGTTCTTGGGCTGGTTCGGGCTCGGCAGGACGGGTGCGGGTGCGGGGTTGGATGAGGTCGGTGAATACCGATCCGTCGACTTCTCGGACTTCGATCCGAACCCCGATGCTGCGGTTCTCGGTGACCGCATCGAGCAGGTCGGCGAAGGTGCCGCGCGTCCACTCACCCCTGGCTGGTGGCGGGTACTCGGCGCCGTCGACGGTCACGTCGAGCACACCGGTTTCGGTGACTGCGACGCGGACGTGCGGGAGGACAGCCTGTATGTCTTCGGCGATCGTCTTTGCTGCGGGGCGGGCTCTCATGCGCGCTAGGTGCGCCGCGACGCCGATGGGAAACTGGTGACATGGGTTCACGGGCGGATGACCGGCGGCGCTTCGCCGAGGAGTCCATGCCGCGTATCGCCGCTACTGCCGAGGACGAGGGATTCAGCCAGCAGGCGTCTTCTGGTGAGCGCAGGTGGGAATGGGTGAAGCCGACATCACCGACCGTGCGGGCGGCGGTTCTGTTGTCGGAGATGACGCCGAGGAACGTCCGTGATGGCGTGGATGTTCAGGCTTACGGGGCGATCTATCTCGATCAGGTGGAGCAGCGGCTGCATGAGGACGGGCAACGGCACCCGGACGCGGCGACGCTGATGGCTCCGCTGCGGGCTTGGGGATCAACCTTCACCCGTGATGGCGCCTACCGGTTCCGGCGGAGCGCCGATCCGGAGTCCAGGGTGGAGGAGCTGGCCGGGGATCTGAGATCGTTCGCAGCTTTCGCCACCGCGATCCGTGACGTGACGGATCTGAGCGAGGCTCGCTTGGCGCGCTCACGCATCCGCAGGCACGTCACCGCGGGCTTGGCACCCGGCTACGCGGCCCCTCAGGTCGCCTCGCTCATCGCCGAGATGAACACCAACACCGAAACCGGCGTCGAACCGTAGGCGTCATGGACCGGGAAGTTCCCGCGAGAACCGTCAATATTCACGCGAACTTCTAGACGTTCTGCTTGAGCCGCAAGCTTGTGTCGAAGAGCGAATATTCAGCAGGGTGCAGTTGGTGTTGAGTGACGAAAGACCGGTCTTTGATCCGCCACAGCCCCTGCCCGACACCTAATCCGGGTAGGAGTTTCTGCTCGGTGCCAGTGAGCCCGAGTGCGGATGCGGTGGCTCCGAGCTGGTCGGATTCTTGCCGGTAGACGATCCGGGTTTCCGCGTTCGCGAGCAGGGAGTTGGCGAGGGATCGCATGGCGGAGCCTTGGTCGCCGACGTTGTCCAGGTCGGTCAACTTGTGAAAGATCAGCATGTTCGCGATCCCGTAATGCCTCGCGAGACGCCAATGCGCATCCATCCGCTTCAAGAGTGCGGGGTGGCTCATGAGGCGCCATGCTTCGTCGTAGATCACCCACCGCTGCCCACCGTTCGGGTCGAGCAAGGCGGATTCCATCCACGCGCTGGAGCACGTCATCAGCACCGAGATCAGGGTGCTGTTTTCGGTGACGCGGGAGAGGTCAAGGGAGATCATCGGCAGTGACGGATCAAACCTGACGGTGGATGGTCCGTCGAAGAGTCCGGCGAGGTCGCCGGCCACGAGGCGCCGCAGTGCGTGCCCGACCAGTCGGCCGTCTTCGGCGAGGCGTCTGTCGGTGTCGTCGGTGGGGTTCAGGACGTGGTCGACGACCATCGGCAGGATCGGCACATCGTTCTCCCGCACCGCAGCCGTCAACGCCAGATCGATCGCAGTGTGCTCCAACGGCGTCAGCCCACGCGCGAGCACCGTCTCCGCGAGAGCGCCGATGAGATCCCGGCGGCGCGATGCGACGGTCGCGGCCCATTGCTCATCCGACAGCCCTGATGGTCGGTGCCCTTCATCGAGGGGATTGAGGCGGGTGTTGAGGCCGTGGCCAAGGACAATCGCCCGCCCACCGACCGCCTCAGCGACGGCCGTGTGCTCGCCCTTCGGATCACCGGGAACGTAGACTCGCCGCCCGAACGGAAGCGATCGCGTGTAGAGCGACTTCGCCAGGCTCGATTTCCCGCTACCGACTATGCCGGCGAGGACGACGTTCGGGGCGGTGATGACCCCGCGTGCGTAGAGCACCCAGGGGTCGTAAACGAAGCTCCCGCCGGAGTAGAGGTCCTGGCCGACGAAGACACCGTCAGAGCCGAGCCCGCCTTCGGCGACAAACGGATACGCCCCGGCGAGGGTCGCGGACGTGTCTTGGTGGCGGGGCAACTTGAACCTGCCCGGCGTCCGCAAGGTTGCGGCCCCTGGTTCTCCGGCAGCGGGCAGGTAGGTGGTCGCGCGACGTTCCGCGCGCTCGGCTTCTGCTTTCGCGACCGCGACCGCCTTCTCCGTCTTGCGTTGTTCGGCGGTGATCCGCGCGGCGGCCTGCCTGCGCTGTTTGCGGAGCTTGCGGCGTTCGGATGCGGGTGCGACGAGGACGGAGGTGTGCAGGCGCTCGGGCTCAGAGTTCATCGTCCGAGCCCCCGCCCCGCATGCTGCGCCGGGCGAGGCGTAGCCGCGAACCAGTCCTTACCCGCAACCGCGGGTGTCTTCCGGGTAGTGGCGGAGGCGACGGTATCCGTGCTGGGGGCGGCTCTGCCGGCTCCTTCACCCAGGCCGACCGCAGCAACCGCCGGTGCGGGCGCGGGCTCGGCGAGAGCGAAATCGGCCGGAGCATCGTAAGCGCGGAGTAGGGAGACGTGGCTGAGGAATGGATTGTAGGTCAACGTGTAGTTGCCCTCGGTGGTGGTGCGGTCGAGGTTCCCGACCGGTGGGGTGTCGTAGACGTACCCGTTGGTAAGGGCAGCATCGGTGGTCTCTTCCCCGTAATCCCACTGACTCAGGTGCTCGATCCCGGCGGTCGTGCCGTCACGCTGAATGAGATCGAGTACCCGGTCAGCTTCCTCACCATCGAAGAACACAACGCTGACCCACCGCCGCGCGGTTTCGGGGTCGGGGCGCCAGGCGATCCGGCCCGCTGCGTTCATGGCCGCATCGAGCCGGTCATGTGCGGCATCGATCAGGGTCGCGGCCTGATGCAGCTCATCCGCCGCAGCCAGCGCATCCTTCGCACCAATCGCGGCGTCACCTTGGTCGTCGAACGCGCGGGGTTGGCCGGTGACATGAGCGGCGGCGAGCTGGTCGAGTACCTGCCGCAGCGACCGGACACCTGCGAGGAGATCCCCGAGCACCGGATACATCTGCGCCGGCTGGTCAATACGGATTGTCGCGTGCGCAAGACCCCGCAGCGCTTCGGATGCTTCGGCAGCATCGGTTCTCGGATCGGTGAAAGTGGGCATGAGAGTCCTCCCTGACGATGGATGTCGCCAGCCAGGTGCGTCAGCTATTCCATGCGTGTCAGACGCTCCGGATACCCTTGAAGCATGAGTTTTTCCGCTTCCGTGCTTCGGGTGATGATCGCTTCCCCGTCAGACATTCCCGATGCTCGCGATGCAGTAGAAGCCGCGATCAATGACTGGAACAACGCCAACGCTGCAACCAAGCAGGTAGCGCTACTGCCGTGGAGATGGGAGACCTCGTCCGTTCCTGTCCTCGGAGGTCATCCGCAGTCACTGATCAACTCGCAAGGCGTTGACCAATGCGACATCGTCTTCGCTCTGTTTGGCAGCCGGCTTGGCTCCCCAACGCCCGACGCGGTATCCGGCACCGTTGAAGAGATCGAACGCGCCGTGGATAGCGGAAAGCCTGTTCACCTCTATTTCTCAACTGCACCGCTTCCTCACGACGTGGACACCCAGCAGCTCGACGGTCTCCGGGAATTTCGTGCTGCAATCAGCGAGCGAGGTTTGCTTGGCGAGTTCGCCAACACTGGCCAGCTCGGCCACGAGGTCTGGAAGGCCATCGAGTACGACATCGCTTCGTTAGAACTGTCAGCCCCGCAACTCCCTGCAACTAAATCTGGTGTGCGGTTCGCGGCTCAGCCTCAGCAAGAACGAGAACTGACGTCATACGACAGCAAGGGAAAGCCTCGCTACTCCACTCGGCACTGGATCGACATCACCAACACGGGTGACCAAGACGCCACTGATGTGCGATTCGAGGTCGTCGGAGAAAACTCCAGCATGATCCTGACTAGCGGCGATGAACCCACCGTCATCCATGCCGGCCAGACTCGCCGCCTGCATGTGCTTCATCACATGGGTGGCGGCGATCCCGACATCATTCGCATCCGCTGGAGCGAGGACGACGAACAGAAGGAACGCGAGTTCCACGTCGGCTGACGACTACACCTTCCGGCACAGCGGCAATGCCGCCGCCGTGAACGCCGCCGCCTGCTGCCCGACCAGCAACCGGGTCTCGCACGAGGCTTGGATCGCGGCCTGTTCGATCGCGGCGACCGCGGCATCGAGCTCGTTCACGGTGGGTGCGGTGATGGTGATGAGGCCGGTGTAGCGGAGGATGCCGTGCCCGGCAGTCAGGTCTGCCTCCTGCTGCAACACGTCCTGGTACTCCGCCGTCTGGGAGGCGTCTTCGATCTGCCCGATCCGTTGCCGTTGCGCCGCATCACTGATGTGCTCGACCTTCTTCTTCCTGATATCCCGTGCCGCCTGGTCCGATCGCATCGGGGTGCAGATCAGGGAGAACGAGCGCTGTATCCCGGTGGAGAGCAGGACGGGTGAGAGGAATCCGGGGAACACCATCGACCGCGGCCACTCACTGATCCACAGGGTGGCGTGGTGGGCGGAGTCGGTACGAATCCGCGACCACGACTCGTTCACCGCCAACGGCCCCGCCGTAGCAAGCGATTGTCCGATCTGGCCTTGACGCTCCAAGGTCGCGGCGATCGCCGGGTCGTAAGCGCTACGGAGGATGACAGCGATCTGCCCCGCGGTCAGCCACCCGCCGGGATTGAGGTCGGCGGAACGCAGCGCCGCTACCAGGGTTGCCATCTCCTGTCGCAACACGGCGGCGGCTCCGCGGATGCCGCCGCCGGCGGTGCGGATCTGCCGGGCTGCTGCTCGCATGTCCAGTGCGAGCGAGAGCGTGGTCGCGTGCCGTTCCCCGGCAGGCCCCGCCCGGTCGATCAGCTCCGCGTAAGTGGTGGATGCCCAGGAGTCGTCGTGGGTGCCATGCGAGGCCCACCACTCTGCCAACCCCGTACCCGAATCTGGAAGGGTGCGTTCAAGGACTTGGAGGGTCGCGACCCGTCCGGATCGGCAGACAGTGGCGAGCACACGGCCCCAGGAGGTAACGCGGCGTTCCTGCTCTCCCGGATCGAGGAGCACGAACGCGGGATGCGTCACCTCCACCACGACCGTCAGTGTCGAGGCGTGGGGGTCGTGGATCATCCCCGCCTCAGTCTCCGGGTCGGTGTACTCCCGCAGCCGCGCCATGTCACCGGGCAGGGCGAGGGTGCCGACCGGGCGCGGAACCACCACCCGGCGGCGGTAGAGCAGTTGTCCGATGGTGGTGCGGTAGAGCCACCAGCAGGCGACGGGGAGCCATTCGACCATCGGCCGCCCCGCGACCGGTATCCACGTCAACGCAATCGACATGGCCCAGATGGGTGCGGTGTACGCCATGAGTATGCCGCCGCCTGCGTAGAGGGCTCCGACGAAGGCGAGGATGCCGATGGCCAGGGTGACGAGCTGTGAGAGGGAGAGGCCGAGGAGGATGCCGCGGCGTGCGAGGCGGGAGAACTTCACCGGCACCAACTCGCCGCCGCTGGTTGTGTTCGTGTTGTTCATCGGTTACTCCTTGCCGGGCTTCGGGGCAGGTGGCTTCGGATTCGACGGCGGCAGGTCAGACGGCGGGATCGGGTTCTTCGGCACCGGCGTAGACGGCGCTGCCGGAGCGCCCGCGTTTCCGGGCTGGCCCGCACCGTCCGCAGCGGCGTCTGCCTCGTTGGCGAGGTGACCTGCGGCCTTCGGTCCGGCCTCGAAGGAGTCCTTGGCGATCTTCGCCGCAATCAGGCCCGCTGCGATCGGTGCCGCAACGGCCGCACCACCGGCAGCCGCACCGGATCCGCCAGCCCCCGCACCCGCACCGGCACCTGCGCCGGCTCCGGCGCCTGCGCCACCACTGGATGCGGCGGGGGTCGGTTTCGGTGCGGCCGCAGCCGACCCACCGCCCGATTTGCCTCCGCCGCTGCCGGTGCCGTCGAGGACCTTCTGTGGGTCACCACCCTGCGGCTTGGACGGCACCGGCATCGGCCGGTTCAACGACTGCTTGGCGTCCTGTTCGGAGCCGATCGCGTGATACATATCGAATCCCACGAACGAGATGAACTTGTAGGTCAGGTATGGGGCGAATCCGGCCATCGCCATCAGCACCACACCCGCGATCGGGTCAGACACGGAGGCGAGGTCGGCCTCGATGGGTGCGCTGACCTGGGTGACGGCGACGAGGAACATCACCACCAGCACCAACTTCGACGCGATCAGCGCGATGACGAACATGGCCCACTTCGACACCCAACTCCGTGACGCATCCCACGACGAACCGGAGAACGCGAGGGGCGCCATCACGATCGCCACCAACAGCAACGCCTTCCGCACCAGGAGCGACAGCCACACGATTGCGGCGGAGGTGATCGCGAGCCCGGCGAGGAAAATGGTGATGATCGCCCCGACGCCGGGCGCGGCGATGCTGATGCCGGTGAGGCCTGCGACGAGGAGGGTGATCTTGTCACCCATCGTCTCCGTGGTCTCCCCGCCGGCTTGGATGATGCCGGTGCAGAGCTGATCCACGATCTCCAACGCCAGCCCGGTCAACGTGATCACCACGAAACTGCCAAGCACGCTCTTCGCGAGGCCGAGCGCGGCCCTGGAAAGGGCGCCGGGGTCTCGTTTGATCAGGCCGGTGATGAGTTGGAGACAGAAGAAGATCAGCATGATGAACACGGCGATCCCGAACACCAGGTTGTAGACGCTGACGTACCCGTCGGATGTGACGTCGACGAGCGTGGTGGTGTCGAACACGTTCCAGACGGCCTCGAACAACCAGCCCGCGGCCGCACCCATTGCCTGGGCGAGCCAATCGAACGGGGCGGAGATCAAGGCTCCGGCGGCGTCGCCTGCGACATCGCAGACGGTGGAGATGACAGGAACATCGCAAACCCCCATCACAAACCTCCTCAGATCGAGCGGGGGATGGGGTTAGACCTGCTGGCCGACGTTCCAGAAGAAATTGATCAACGTGACCGCAGCACCACAGATGACCGCGGCGCCGCAGGAGACCAGGACGCCGATCTTTCCCCTGCCCGCCAGGTGCGGGTTGCTGCTGTTCGCACCGAAGCCCCACACGATCGCCGAGATGATCAAGGCGAGAACGGAGAGGATGAGGCCGACGGTCATGACCGCGCCCACGATCGTGCGCAGCTGCGCGATACCGGGCAGGCCGGAGTCGTTGGGGTTGATGTCGATGTCCATCGGCACGAGCGCCGGGATCACGGATACAGCGGTGGTGATGAGGTCGAACACGGTGGGGTCTCCTGACACGAACAAGGCCCACAAGCGTGGGCAGCGGAAGGGTTCTGACCTCAGGTGCGCCAGGACAACCACCGCGGAGAAGGCGACTAGCGTGGGAGGCGTGGAGCGTGTTCTCGCCGCCAGCGCGGTCATCACCGACGACGCGGGCCGCGTGCTGCTCGTGCTACGGGGCGAGGAGCCCGAGAAGGGATGCTGGTCGGTGCCCGGAGGGTCTGCTGAACCCGGTGAAACCCCCGCGCAGACCGCCCGCCGGGAGGCATGGGAAGAGACCGGCCTACATGTCGAGATCGGTCAGGAGCTGTGGACGGTAGATGTGCCGACCGGCGACGGGCGCGTGTTCGAGATCCATGACTTTGCAGCCACCGTCACCGCAGGAAACCTCACGCCGGGCGACGATGCCGACGACGCACGCTGGTTCACCCCGGACGAGCTCACTCAGGTACCACTGACGACGAGCCTGCTGGACTACCTCGCCCTCGCAGGCATCGTGCCCGCCAGATAGCGCTACCGCAGCCGTCCACGAGCTGACGTGAACCTCAGAGCTGGTCACCGACCGCGATGAGCCAGTTCATCCACGCCACCCCACCGCCAGCAAGCGCGGCGGTGCCGAGGGCGACGAGGAGGCCGGTGCGGGATTTCGATGCGGTGGCGTGGTTGCCGTGCGCGGAGGCGACGGCCCAGACGATCGCGGACACGATCAACATGAGCACCGCGATGACGAGGACAAAGGTGAGCAGGGCGCCGATGACTTCTTTGAGGTCACCGATACCACCGAGACCATCGAAATCCGGGAACACATTCATGACTCGTTCCCTTCACTGGTGGTGCAGCCGCCCGGATCGGTGATCTCGCCAGCGTCGAGGTCTGCGGCACCGTGCTGTTCCAGCCAGACGGCGGGGTCGGTGTATTCGCCGTTGGTGCCGCCGATCCTGACCTCGAAATGCAGGTGCGGGCCAGTGCTGTTGCCCGAGGAGCCGACATCAGCGATGTGCTGCCCCGCGGTCACACGATCACCCGCCGTGACGCGGATGCCGGTCTCCCAAGAGTGCGCATACGCCGTCGCGACCGTCTTCCCGTCCACGGTGTGCTCAATGACGACCAGGCCGCCGTAGCCGCCGGAGTATTCGGCAACGGTGACAACACCATCAGCGGCGGCGAGGATCGGGGTGCCGTCGGGGCCGGCGAAGTCAGTGCCGGAGTGGAGCTTGTATTCCCCGGTGATGGGATGTTCGCGCATCCCGTAAGGGCTGGTCATCACCCAGGTGCCCTCCGGCATCGGGAATACCACACGGGAGGTCTCCGGCACCGGCCCCAACACCGCACCACCACCAGCGGGCTGTGCTGTGGTGTTGGTGGTGAGGGCTTGGAGGATCTGCTCTGCGACCGACTCATAGTTCCGATACCGGTCGGGGTAGGCGGAGACTTCGACGGATTGGGCGGCCTCGCCCTTGTCCATCGACTCCCGCCCCGCAATATCCAGCAATCCCCGCGGCGACGGATAGTTCGGCCCAGCGGGTCCGCCGAAGAAGGCGCGGACTTGGTAGTTCGGGTCCATGAGATCAGCGACCGTGCCCCACCCGGATTGTGGGCGCATCTGGAACAAGCCCAGGCTGTCGTTGTCGGACCCGTTGCCGTCGTTCGGGTAGTCCGCCGAGTCCGGGTAGTGGCTGGTGTTCGACAGCATCCGCAACGTCGACTCCGTCAGCGCGGCCATGAGCGCGATCTGCACACCGTCACGATTCACACCCTCGATCGCGGAGCCGGTGGTGATGATCGTCGCGGCGTGGGTGAGCTGCTGATGGTTCAGCGTGAACGAGTACCCGGAAGCATCCGTCACGTCGAGTTCGTCCGGGATCGTGCCGACGGTCAGGCCGGTGGACAGGCAGGTGGCGTTCGCGGCCTGTGCGGGGTTGATGAGCGCCCCGATCGAGACGAGCATGATCGAGGGTGCGAGGAACAGCAGGGCGATCCCTGCGATGGCGAGTTTCTTGAACACGATCCACCCCCTGCTACTTCAGGGGGGTGTCGAGTTGGGAGAGCCGCAACAGGTGGCAGTCGTCGCCGTCAGGCGGGCAGACGATGAACACCGTGAACGACACCGCATGCTCACTGGCGACAGGGTCCTCGTTCCAGACACCGGAGCGGTGCCGGGTGCCGTCGATCGTGTACGCCGTTGTTCCCTCTGCGAGCTGGCCCGGCTGTGCCTGCTCGACGGCCGTATCCCACGCCTCCGGCACATAAGCGTTGTCGATGGTGAGGTGCTGGGTGGTGAGGTACTTCCGCAACTCGAGCCACGCCTCTCTCGCTGGTAGATAGGCGGCAACATCGGCCGCGAGGCCCGCCTGCTCAGCACCGTAGGGATCGCCGACATCGAGGATCACTGATGTGTAGTCCAACGGGAAGAAGCCCGACGCGGTATCCCAGGTGAAGAGGGCTTCGGCGACGTTCCGGGCGAAGGTCTCCGGATCATCCGACCTCGACACCACCGGCAACCGCGGCGAAGTGGTCGGCCCCGGAGTTTCGGGTGCGATCGATGACGGTTCCGAACCGGTCGGGTAATCCGTGCCGGTGGCGTTGCGGGGGCCGGTGATGAGGCCGTAGATGCCGATCCCGGCGAGGATCAGGAACACCACCCCGCTCGCAGCGGCGGCGATCAGGCGGCGACGGATGCGAGGGTCGGACACATCGAGAGTTCTCATAACCCCCAGGTGCGCCCCAGCTTCACCAACGCGCGGGGCAGTTAGCGGAGAGGTGCCAGTGCTACGTCCTCAGCCGCTGACCGAGTGGCGGTGCGGGCGGTGCGGAGGTCTTCAGCGAACGTCACCGTGCCTTCGACGACGGTATAAAAGGCGTCGGCTTGTTCGTCGGTGAGGTCGGTGGCGAGCCGGGTGAGGTCGTACTTGATCCACCAGGAATCGAGATCGGTCCACGTGAGCACAAATGCCCGCACCCCCAGCAGCGTGATCCCCTCTTCGACCGGCGACACCGGGCGGGTCTTCCGCGCCTGTTCTTTCTTCTTGGCTTTTGCTTCGGCTTGGACGCGGGCCACGGCTTCTTCGGCCATCTGATGTAGTTCCGCATCCCGGGCCGCGCGGGCTTGCTCGGTCATGCTGGTGGCGAGGGCGCGGACGCGCGTGTATTCCGGGTCGACGGGGCCGCCGTCCTGGATCTGATCCAACGCCGCCTGTGCAGCGACTCGGACATGCTCGGGGTATTTGCGGTCGGTGGCGACCTGTTCGACGTAGCCGATCTTGTCGTAGGTCCGATACGACGCCCCACCCGGAATCATTGCCGCAGCCTGCTCGCGCGTCTTCCCGGCTTGACCGGGTGGGGGTGGAAGATGTCCACCCCCATGCTCACCGGGCGCATGGCCTTTCTGGAACTGCGTGGATTGCTCCCGCAGCGCGGCTTCCTCGCTCATGATCGCCTTGAGCTCCCGATACAACGCTGCCGCTTCCAGCGCGGTGAGGGGCTTGTGGAGCACGTTGTCGTCCTGCTCCGCGAGCAGCTGCCCGAGCCGATCCGACAGCCCGGATCGCACCCACACGTTCACGGTCTTGATGCCGAGCATCTTCAACGCCGCCAAACGTCGAGCCCCGCAAACGAGAAACCCGTCCGGGGTCACGGTGATGGGTTGCAGCAGCCCGTCACGCTTGATCGACGCGGCAAGGACGTCGATGTCGCCGAGTTCAGCACGGTGCCGGTTGCCGACACGGATCGAGGCGACGGTCCGCTCGACCTGCACACTCCCCACTGGTTGCTCGCTCATCACCCATCACTCCCTGGCTCCGGGAGCCGCCAGAGAGAGTGCGAGGACGAGGTCGTCATCGCGCAGCAGCAGCGGGATCGTCTCGCCGATCAGCAGCCGCAGCAGCACACCGCGGCCAGCGCCCGTCGTGGCGTGATCGGTGTCGGGGTTGCCGAGCATCGCCCGCAGCAACGCATGCCACGACCCGGACGGGATATCCAGCAGCACGCGAACTTGCTTGTCACGGCGCAATGCTTCGAACGCTGTCGCACGTGAGCCGGCTTTGATGAGAGCCCCGCACACGTGCTCGACCCCAGAGCGCGCGGTCTCTGGTGTCCAGCCGAGCATGGCGAGGAACGCGATTGCGTCTTCCGCAGCCGACATCGCCAACTGCGTCGCACTGTCCGATTCCTCTTCGCCGGTTGGGGCGTACTTGCCGAGTTCGATGCTGTCGATGATCCGAAACGCCGGATGGTAGTCCGTCAGCGGGTTCTCCCGATCGCTGAACCGCTCGGGATCGTGGAAGGAAGAGATGTGGGGGCGGCGGGCTTGGTGGACGGAGCAGAGGAGTCCTTGGGCGCGTTCTTCGAAGATGCAGGTGATCCGCACCGCATGCGTGATCACACCCCACGGATTCTCCGCCGTGCGTGCTGCCCTGGTGCGCATGACATCGAACGCCGCCGATGCCGCTTCCCACGGGTCCAGGCCGTGCTTACTGGCGAGGGGTGCATACTTCTCGGCGGCATACGCCATGAGTTCCGCAACGACCGGATCGTGCTCCCACGCACCAGGGCCTGCTTCATGGAGTCGGACGAGGAGGGTGCGGAGGCCTTCGCCGGTGCGGAAGTCCTCGGGCCGATCCGGCATCGCGGTCGCTGTTCTGGTGGTCATGGTCGGACACCTCCTCTTCCGCAGTCAGGTGCACAACCTGTACCTAGTGGAGCTGGTGTCAGTGCCTTCGTGTCCATCGCTTCTCACCGGCCTAGCTCTTCCCGACCGAACCACGAGTGACCGGCTCACGCGACGAGCTGCGGCGGCCGAACGCGGACAGCGGCGGCAGTTGACCGATTCGCTTTCCGATCTTGGTTGAGGCGTTTGCGATCCCTGTGCGGGTTTGGCGGGCGAGGTTGGCGTGGAAGTCGATGCCGCGCCGGGCCACGGTGGCTGAGTGGCGGGCCATGAGATCGGTGGGGCGTACCCAATCGACTCCTCGTGCCCGATGCTGCTCCTGCGCGAGCTGCATGGCCTGCTGACGGGTTGCTTCGGCCTCGATCGCATCCGGGGTCAGATCCTCGGCGGGGTTCTTGGTCGGCTCGTTTCGCTTGATGGCCGACGTGTGCTCGGTGGTCATCGAGCGGTCGTCGTTCCAGGGGTTCTCGTTGTTCATCGTGTTCTCTCTTCCTCCACCCACACGGGCGAATCGTTTTCGGTTTCTTCTTCTGGGGGTTCTTGCTCGTCTTTACGTTCTGGGTGGGTGAACCAGCGGCCCACGGTTGAGGGATGCACCCCGAGCTGCCGAGCGATGCGCTTGTTCGACCACCCCGACAACCGCAGCTCCGCCGCATACTCACGACGATCAGGCATCTCCGGGGCGGGCTCGATCACGGAGAAGGAGAGAGGAACAGCGTCGGGACTGTTCGACGGTTCCGGCTCGGCCTGATCGGCTTCGATTGCCGGTTCGGATTGCGGGGAGCGGGTGAGGATCACGGTCAGATGCGTGATCGCCAGCAGCACCACCGGCGGCACCGCAGCCACAGACGCAGCAAGTATTGGGGGCACGTCGGTGTCCGCGGTTAGGATCGCGTGGATCGCATTCGCCGTCACCGACACCGCCGCACCACCAATCAGCAGCGCCCACGGATACCACGCAGCCCGGAGCCCCGCGAGGGCGACGACGGCGACGGTCGCGACGACGATGATGCCGTCCACGATCAGAGGCCATGCCCACGCCTGCCCGACCCCGATCCCGGAGCGACGGGCGAGGTCAGCGAGGGCGGTGTAAGACAGCCAGAACGCGCCGGACGCGATGAACATCGTTCCTGCCACCGCGGTGCGCACCGCCCACCGCCGCGTATTCACGACAACCCCCGACCCGCTGGACGTGAGGCTGCATGCCTCGGGCGGGCGAAACCATCAGACCGTGACGTGCTGGATGTTCTCGGCGGTGGGTGGACGGCGCGGTAGGCCGACCGCACGGTCGTGGTGACTTCCCGCTCGCTCAGCCCGGCGTGTCCGGCGGCCGCGGTGAGCACGTCGAGCGCATCAGACGGTGCGACCCCGTTTTCAGCGAGGCGGCAGGCGGCCCAGAACAGGCCGCGGTTGCGTTCGCCTTCGCCGCGGGTGGCGACCCACGCTGCGATGCGCGACACATCCCGATCACGTACCGCACCCGATGGGGAGATCCCACGCGACACCGGCCGCGATGTTGGTCTGGGGTCGAGGAAGTCACGCAGCCCGCCCGAGTCGATGGTGGATGCGGGGCCGGTGTTGATCTGTCGCAGCGCATACGGCACAGAGGCTCCGTGGATGACGACGGAGGAGGGCGGGATGATGATGTACCCGCCGTCACCGCGGAAGTCGATCCCCGCCCGAGCCGCCTGCCACGAAGGTTGCGCCGTGTCCGGTGTGGCTGGGTAGTAGGCGTGCAGGCCACCCGACGGGCTCGTGACGGTGAACATCCACCCATCGATGAGCCCGGCACGGTGTGCGCGGTTCATCGCTTCGAATCCTTTGACCGAGCCGTGAACATCGACATCGACGACCACGACCCCGGAAGAGGCGCCGGTGGGGAGGCCGACGTTCGCTCCTGGATGCTGCCGCCACCACGCATCCACCAAGGCCGGGTCGGTGCTGGCGTCGTAGAAGCCGTGCTCGGTCAGCGGACGCTTCGCCCCCGACACACACGGAAACACCGGCACCCCGGCCGTGGCGAACTCGCGAGCAGCAGCCGAGACCGGCCAGCGCCCATTCAGCCGCAACAACACCTCCGAGAACGCATCGTGAGTAGCCATCACAGCCCCCGCCCCACCGTTGCCGCAGCCCGCACGGGCTCACTACGCTCCGACACTGGCTTCACCGGCCGGGCCGCCGCACGTTGCGGCTTCTCCTGCTGCGCAGCGTCGCGTTCCAGACCTGGTGGGGTGCCGTCGGCGACCACCACTGTGTCGAGCTGATCGAGAATCCCGAGCGCGGCCTTGCGGACGCGTTCGCCGGTGGCCTTCACCACCTCAACAGGCTCCTTCCCATCGACACGGGCGGCCCAGGTCGAGACGTACGGGATCGTGTACCCGCTGGTGTCCATCCCGTGCGCCGCACCCACCATGAGGGCGACGGATTCCGCCTCGACCTCACCGATCCCGCGATGGTGCCGAGCGTCCTCGTCATCGGGGTTGTGCAGCAGCACGTGCCCGAGTTCGTGCGCGAGGGTTTTTACTTGGGCAGCGGGGTCCATGTTCTCCCGCACCGCCACCGACTTGGCATCCCAGTCGGTCATGCCGTTGGCGCCGTGGATCATACCCTCATGCGGCACCCGCAGCACACGGAACCCCGCAGCGACGACCTGCGCCGACAGGCCCTCCCAGAGCCCGGTTGGTGCTTCACCTTCGAGGAGTTTCGGTGCCGGAGGTTCCGGTATCGGATCGCCATCGGTTTGGGAGGCATCCCAGACGTACGCAGGGCGGGCGGCGATCATCCGGGATCGCACCACCTCACCCGGACGAGGCTTCTCACCCCGCTCCAACCGCCGCCACGAATCCGCAACTGCCGGCGTCGCCGAAGCGAACCGGCCCGTGACAGGGGCGAAAATCTGCAACCCCGGCTGGCCCTTCTGAACTTGGCGGCCGAGCTGCTGCCACTGCCGATACCCAGCCACCAACGACGGAAACGGCTCAGGCACCCGCCCCGCCGAGTAGTTCGCTTCGTGTTGGAACCAGATCAGCAGCGTGTTGTTGAAGCTCCGTGACCTGAACCTGGCCGCGAACGCTAGAGCGCGCCCCCAGTCCTTACCGGAGACCAGCGTCTCGACGGCACCGGTCAGGCGCTCGTGGAGTTCGTCGAGCTTCGCATCCCGTGCCGCTCGGATTTCCTCTTTCGTCGCCATCATCGGACCTCCTTTCGGCGAGGCCCATGACATGACAGCCGAGAGCCCTTGCGACCATGAGGTGCGCCGGGACGTGCGCGAGCACTGGCAGGAACGAAACGAGGTGCGTGACCGCCAGGGATCTGACCAGACCCGACGAGTTCGATCTGGTCTATCTCCTGGCTCGCAGCGATGTCGAGCCTTTGGGGCCTGTCCGGGTCACGTGATGAGTAACGCGGTTCATACGACGAGTTCGAGTGGGCCTCACGCCCGTCGAGCGCGAGGGAACTCGCCGCTACGCAGTTTCGCTGCGGGTCGCGGGCAGACGATGTCGGTAGCGTGTCGGCGTTACTCCGAATCGTCGTGAGAACCATGCGGAGGCGACACGCGGATCGGCCCAGCCGACGGCTTGTGACGCTTGATGAACTGAGAGATCAGTCTCATCAATCAGGCGGCTGAACTCGGTCAAGCGAACTTCGGTAAGAAATCGCATTGGGCTGGCCCCCATGTGCGTCGAGAACAGCCGTGTTAAGTGCGTACGAGACAGCGCGAGTTCTTGGGCCAGTGAAGTAACAGTCCACGGCTCGCCCATGCGCTCCCGAAGCAGCCGCGCAGCCCGCCCGACGTGCCCAATCATTGCCGGATCTGCCTGCCGCCTCGAAGCCGGCACTTGATTCCGGGTGGGCACGTGGAGAGAGCGGCTGTCTTCGGTAAGGAAGACCGGTGCGACTGTGCCAACCCACCTCGCTAGAAGCTCGATTGTGCGAATCGATGTCTCTTCGGGCGATGAACACGTATCTGGAAGCATGCTCAGCTGTCGCCAGATCGGTTCCAGCCGCCGAAAGGACTCGATTCCTGGGGTAAGTACAAGGGAGTTGCCGTCCCAGTCATCAGGATGCACGCCTCGACGAACGCGCTGCCGTGACCGCAAGAGCCAGCGCATCTGCGCCCTAATGAAGGGTTCGTCCGCATAGATCACCCACAACCGTGATGGCGACAGTGGCAACAGTTGATGCCGCTTGTGCGAGCCGAGCGCCACCGCTGACCCGGGCGCCAAGCGCTGTATCGCCACATCCGTACAAAGATCGATCTTTCCGGACAGTACGTGGATGAGCGTGACGACCGGAAACGTCAACTCCTGCGTCGGGACGCAGCGCAGTATCTCGATCGCTGACATGAGCCCGAACTGTTCTCCGGGCGACGCGTCTATCGCAGGGTCGCTCGCCTCACGAAGTCTGCTCTCGCCGGCCGGTTCGGCGGACACGTCCCATCCGCTTCCTCAGCCCAATTGGTGGCGTGGGCTGGCCGGACTCGTTGTAACAGCGAGAAGGAGATTGCGCGTATGTCCATGATCCGACGACCGAGAGGCTGCCGGTTCACAGAGCAGGTCGATGCGCGAGCAAAGGTGATATCGGCCTGCTCGACGTCGAACACATATGGTGTGGTCGCCACTATGCATGGGACTCTCTGGATCTGATCGCGATGCCGATCGTGGTTACCGTGGCCACGATGGCACCGAGGACCGCGGAGAGAGTTTGGGCGTTCGGCGTCACTGCGACGAGTGCAAAGACGAGTGGCTGGGCGAAGCCGATATAGGAGAGCGAGTAGAACGCGGCGTTGAGCCGTGCGCGATCTTTCGGGTGACCGATCTCCTCCATGCGACGAAGACCTGCGACGAGCACTAAGCCGTATGCGGCGCCGAGGGCGATAGCGCTGGGGAGCATCAGGACGGTGAGCCGAGCCGCGAAGGTTCCTGCGGCCAGGAGCATCCCTAGAGCGGCGATTCCCATTCCTAGAGGGAAGGCTCGTCCGGCCCTCCCACGCTCGATGCGTTGCGCCAAAGGCTGGATGAGTGCTCCGGTGCCCATGGTGAGTCCCGTGATGATCCCCGCTGTGGCGGCCTCGAATCCTTGGACATGGATGACCGACGGGATCACGGCGAAGCTCATCGTCGCAGCGCTAAAGACCCACGGTGCCGTGAGCGGAATGGTCCAGAGGAAGGGCCGTGTCGTGATCGCGCTCCAGAAACTCGCTCGGCGTCTCGATACGAGTTCTGTGGCGGAGACCTCAGCCTGCTCGACGAGTTCTTCGTTGTCGAGGGAAGTATCTGGGGCCCGCCACAGCAGCGCAGCCGCGATGGCCGAGATGAGCAGATGGAGGGCGTAGGGCAGGACTTCCGGCAGGGGTGCCCATTGCGCGACGAGTCCTGCTGCGAGCGGGCCGCCACCAAATCCGACGGAGAGCGCGACCGCCACCCGCTTCGGAGCAGCGGAGCGGTCATCCGCAGACAGGTCGGTTACCCATGCCGTGCCTGGACCGAGAACCGCGCCAGCGGCCGCACCGGAGAAGAACCTGCCCAGAAGGAGAAGCCAGGCCTCCTGCGAGCCGAGGCACAGCACGATAGAGGCGACAGCGGACAGGATGACCGCAACCCGGACCGGCCACCGTCGGTCAACTCGGTCCGCGATCTCGGCGGCGACGAAGAGCACCGGGATGAGACCCACGATGTAGGTAGCGAACGCGAGGGCGATGAACGAGTCCGGCAGGCCGGCGGTCTCCCGGTACACCGGTAGCAGAGCAGCGAACTGGTTCGCTCCCCACCCCACGACGGTGATACCGGTCGCGACGCGTGCCCAACCAGGCAATCGAGTTCCCATGTACTCTCCTAAGTAACCGTTCTATCGGTTACTATAGTAGCATGGCTACCGACCTTCGAACCAGCACGGCACTGCGGAAGCTTCGTTTCGACGGTGGTTCCCTCGTTCTCAATCTCACCGCAACCGTCGGGCGGCGGGGCGCTGGCGAAGAGCATCGCGTCGAGCGCCTCGACGGCGAGGGGGCCCTGGAACAGTGGCTCGTCGGTGTAGGTATCGAGGTCGATGCGAGCGTGGATCGGGGAGCGCTGCTGACGGAGTTGCGTGAGCTTCGCGAGGATGCCTGGGAAGTGCTGTCTGGGGTCGTACACGAGCGACCCGTGTCATCGTTCGCCGTGCAGCGGATAGAGCGGTGGGCCAGCGCCGATGTTCCCCCGCCCCGCTTGGCGAACACATTGCATGGACCGCAAGCTCGGATGGTGGCACTCAGCCAAAGCGCGATGTGCGCCCGCGCGGCTCGGGACCTGCTGGACATCCTCGCAAGCCCTGACGTGCGTCATCGACTCCGGGAGTGCGCGAGCGAGGAATGCCGCATGATCTACGTGCTCCCGTCCGGTTCGAGAGAGCGTCGCTGGTGCTCAATGAGCCAGTGCGGTAACCGAGCGAAAGCCGCCGCGCACCGCGCACGTTCGCGCCAACCGAGAGAGCACACCGCCGACGTTGACGTGACGGACGATCGCTCGATCAAGGAATTGGGAAGATGACTTCACCCGGCTTGCATGTTGCGAATCCGGACGGCTTCTGGCTTGACGACCTCGCAGTCGGAATGCGGTTCCATTCGCCAGTTGTGCTCCTGCGCGAGGAAGACATCATTGCCTTCGCCGAACAGTTTGACCCGCAGACATTCCATCTCTCTGTCACGGCGGCCCGAGACAGCTTCTTCGCAGGACTCGCTGCGAGCGGATGGCATACTGCTGCGTTGTCGATGAAACTGCTCGCGCAGGCTTTGCCCTTGGCTACAGGAATCATCGGCAAAGGCGTGGAGATCGAGTGGCCAAGCCCGACACGACCGAATGACGAACTCGGGGTTGTTGCCCGAATCGACACGATCACGCCGTCGAAGAGCCGGCCCGGTCGCGGATCGATCACCGTGGGCTACCAAACTCTGAACCAGAACGGCGACATCCGGCAGCGCGCGCGAATCACGCTCATAGGCTGGAGACGCGACGTTGGAGCTCAGGCCGCAGCACCGGGTGCTGAGAGCGGCGAAAAGGCGATCAAACGCGGAGAAAGTCGCTGAGTCGTACCTGGTCTGGCATTGCGACTACAGGCTGATGCCGGCAATGCCGGCAAGTACGATCACGGCGCCGATCAGACGCCGGGCGAGGTGTCCTTCGCCGAAGAGACGCCAGGCGAGGAGCGCGCCGATCACGATGGATGCCTCCCGCAGTGGCGCGACGAGTGCCACGGGTGAGGTTTGCATTGCGGTCAGCACAAGGATGTACGCGAGCGGGGACAGCACGGCGACCGCGGCGATAGGCGCGCGATTGACGCGGAGGGTGTTCGCGAACGCTGTGCGGCGTCTGATGATGGCTGGGGCCAGGAATGCGACCTGGACGACGAGCGTGCCGGCGTAGTAGCTGACGGGTGCGAGCCCGATGGAGCCGATCGCGAACGCGTCCCACAGCGTGTAGGCGGCGATCGTGGCTCCGGTGGTAGTACCCCATGCGATGCCGCGGAGGGGGCGGTTGCCCGTTCTCTGGAAGGGGTTGCCCGTGACGACGAGGATGCCTGCGAGGATGACGAGCGCTCCGATGATCGCCAGTGCCGTGGGGCGTTCTCCGAGCAGGAAGATAGCGATCACGATGGTGAGCAGCGGTCCGACGCCGCGAGCGATCGGGTAGACGACTCCGAGGTCGGCTCGGTCGTAGCCCGCCTGCAGGGTGAGCGAGTACGTCAGGTGCAGGGCGGCGGACACGGCCGCAGCGGCGACCAGGGTCCAGGTGATCGGTTGCGAACCGGTGGCGGCGGCACCGATCGCGAGAGGGAGACACAGGATCGCGGAAGCGGTCGTGTAGGCGCCCACGAACAGCAGCGTGTCGCCCTTCTTGTACTTCGATACGAGGTTCCAGCCAGCGTGGGCGACTGCGGCGATGAGGACGATCGCAACGGTGACTGGTGGCATCAGGTGATGTCGGGCAGGTCGATCCCGGCCCGCTCGGCGCGCGAGACACGGTCGGGATCGCGCAGTGCCAGTGCTGCCGCGAGAGCGTCGACGACGACAAGCTGCGCCAGACGGCTCCCGGCAGCAGCCATCTGCGTCGTCAGCGGCGCGCCGCCCACGACGAGTGCGACGGCGGAGACATCGGTGAGTGGTGTGCCGTACTGGTTGGTGATGGCGATGACGGTCGCGTCGGCGGTCGCGGCGGCGTCGGCGATCGCGACGGTCATGTCGGTGCGACCGGTCGAGCTGACGGCGACGACGACGTCGCCGGGGTCGAGCAGGCGTGCCGCGATCATCGCGGACTCGTGATCGACGACGCCCGATGTCCGCACGCCCAGCGACCGCAGCCGGAACACGACATCGGCCGCGACCGTCGCCGATGGGCCCGCACCATAGGCGAGGAGCTGCCCCGCGCCACAAATCGCGGAGACCGCTTGGTCGAGAGCGTCCGGGTCGATCGCGCCGCTGAGGGCGGTGAGCGCGTCGATCCCTGTGCGCGCTGTCGTGTCGATGATCGTGCGTGTCGAATCGGTGCTCGTGAGCGTGTGTGGCGGGGCGAAGAACTCCGCTGTTCCGCGAGCGCGGGCGATCTCCAGCTTCAGTTCGGCGAAGCCTGAGAAACCGATTGCGCGGGCGGCACGGACCACGCTCGGCGCCGAGACCCCTGCTCGCTCGGCGACTTGCGCCGTCGTGCTCCTTCCCACGAACAACGGGTCCTCCAGCACGAGGTCGACAACCTTTGCCTCGCTTGCCACCAGCCCCGCACTCCGCGCCTGAACCGTTCCGAGCCAGCGGCGCAGCGGATCCTCGGCGGCAGAAACGGAGTTACTTGATGATCTTGCCATAGGTAATAGCGTAACATTGGGGCATGGTGACAGAGCAGCAACCGAGTTCTTTCAGGGAGCGCAAGCGCGTTGGAGTCGTGGGCCCGGGAGCCATAGGGACGACGGTGTCCGCACTGCTCCATGAGGCAGGCAACACACCGACGCTCTACGGTCGCACGCCGCGAACAGAGCTCACCCTGATCGACGGCGACCGCCGGATCGTCGTTCCCGGCCCCGTGCGCACCGATCCTGCTGCGCAGCCTGAGAAGGCGGATGTGCTCTTCTTGGCGGTCAAGGCCACCCAGACCGCGGCGGCAGCCCCCTGGCTGCGTGCTTTGTGCGCCCCCGGGACCGTGGTCTGCGTGTTGCAGAACGGCGTCGAGCAGATCGCTGCCGTTCGACCCCATGTTCCTGAGGGAGTAGAGGTCGTCCCCGCGGTCGTCTGGTTCCCGGCGCAGTCGCAGGAAGACGGCACCATCCTCCTGCGGGGCGAGCCCTGGCTGACGCTTCCCGCATCACCGGAGGCGGAGCGCATCGCGGATGTCCTGCGCGACACGCGCTGCCAGGTCGAACTCGCGGGCGACTTCACCGCTCTCGCCTGGCGCAAGCTTCTCCAGAATGCCGCTGCCGGGCTGATGGCGCTCACCGGTCGGCGTGCCGGCGTGTTCACCCGCCCTGACTTCGCGGATCTCACTCTCGACTATCTGAAAGAGTGCCTGGCCGTTTCGCATGCGGAAGGAGTAACCCTGAGCGATGACGTGCCCGCTGCCATCCTGGCCCGCTTCCAGGCCTTCCCGGCTGATATGAGCACGTCGATCCTCACCGACCGAGAAGCCGGCCGGCCGCTCGAATGGGGTATCCGCAACGGCGTCATCTCGCGTCTCGCGCGCAGACACGACATCCACACGCCGATCAGCGACGCCATCACTGCGCTCCTCGCCGCCACAAGCGACGGCCCCGGATGACCCGGGACGCTGCTGCTCCGGCTCAGCGTCCGGAGAGATTACTGAGCGACTGGGACCGAGCGGCGAGGAGCTCCTCGTAGGTGTCGTCGTGCTCAGCCCAGCGGAGGGGCTTGGCGCGCTCGACGACGATCTCCTTCGGAGTCGGGTTCTGGGTGAGCAGCCCGATGATCTCGTCGAGGAAGTCGCCCATAGGCAGAGCATTCGGGTTGAGCTTCTCCTGGCCGGCGTTAGCGACGGCCGGCGGGATCAGCTCGGTCACAGCGATACCAGTTCCAGCGAGGTGCGCGCGTAGCGATTCGGTGTACGAGTGCACGGCCGCCTTCGAGGCGCCGTACGTCGCCATGAGCGGGAACGGCAGGAAGCCGATGCCCGAGGAAACGGTGATGATGTCACCGGCGCCACGGCCGAGCAGGTGCGGGGTGAACGCATCGATCACGCGGATCGTGCCGAGCAGGTTCACCGAGATCGTGGTCTCGGCCTGGGCGATGTGGTCCGGGTCGCGCAGGTCCTCAGTGAGCATGACCCCCGACATCGTCACGACGACGTCGAGCTCGGGGTGCTTCGCCAGCACCTCATCGCGCGCCTGAGCGACCGACGCCGCATCGGTGACGTCGATGCGCACCGTCTCGACGCCGTCGACCTGCTCGATGTTGCGCCCGCCGACAACGACCGTGCTGCCCGCGTCAACGAATCGCTGGGCGAGGGCACGTCCGATTCCCGTGGTACCTCCGACGATCAGGACGGTACGTCCGCTGATATCCATGTGCTTCCTCACTTGTCCGTCTCCGACTATGGGCCGGATGGTCTCCCCGGCTCGATCGCCGGCATGCATCCATGCTCGGCCGATGGTCGAAGCCGAGGAAGGACCCCGCTGATCCGCGTCCTGACAGGGCACCTTTCGATCGGTGGGGAATGGCTACCGTTGATCGCATGGACGGCAACAACGACAACCGGCTCGGGGAGTACCTGAGCGCACGCCGTGCGCTGGTCACTCCCGAGCAGGCGGGCATCCCTGCTGGATCGGGGCGCAGAGTCCCCGGTCTTCGGCGTGAGGAGGTTGCGCTCCTCGCCGGTATTAGCGCTGACTACTACTTCAGGCTCGAACGTGGCCGCGACAAGAACCCCTCGCGCCAGGTACTGGAATCGCTCGCCCGGGTGCTGCGCCTCGACGAGATCGAAGCCGACCACCTGATGAGCCTCGGCGGCCCGCGCCCCCGTGTCCGCCGCGCGAAAGCCTCCGGGCGCGCTGAGCGGGTGCCTGCCCGGCTGCGCGACATGCTCGCAGCGCTGAACATGCCCGCGTTCATCGAGAACCGCTACTTCGACGTCCTCGCTGCCAATCCGTTCGCGATCGCCTTCAACCCCCGCCTGGAGCCAGGGAACAACCGACTGCGCTCGTTGATGCTGGACCCCGCCGAGCGCGACTTCCACGAGGACTGGGAGACGGCCGTCGACGATTTCATCGCTGCTTTCCGTCGTTCTCTCGGCGACGAGACCGATGACCCGCGCGCCATCGAACTCGTCGGCGAGCTCTCGCTCGCCAGCGCACGTTTCCGCACACTGTGGGCTCGGCATGATATCCGGCAGCTCGCGGGTGGCACCGCGGTTGTCAATCATCCGAGTCTCGGCGCGCTGCGCCTCCACCGCGAGAAGATGCCGATCGACGACCTTGTCCTTGTCGTCTACTACCCGGCTGAGCACAGCGCAGACGCCGAGAAACTTGACCTGCTCGCATCCCTCACCGCTGAGTAGGAGCGCGGGCCTTGGGAACCGACAGTGCTCAGTTCAGGCAGATCTCTCTCCTGTAATGGCTGGTATCTCGCGGGTCGCACGCGGTCGGATCCCGCCTGTATCGCGCCGTCCAATCGCTCAGTTCGCCGACGTCCCCGAATGGCAGTGCACGCTCGGCTGCCCCTCACAGCGAAGCAGGGTTTGAAGAGCTATCGACGCCTGTCGCGGTGCTACGCCGTTGCCAAGCGCAGCAAGCTGCTGTGCACTGGTCAGGCCGAGGTGCGGAGCGGTGACCCATCCATCGGGTAGCCCCATAAGCCATTCCACGAAATCGGGTGCAGGACGCCAGACGCCAGCTTGGTTCAGAATCGCCGGGGATGGCGCTGGCCGTCCGATGATGCGTTCCCATCGGGAAATGGCGGGGGCGTAACGTCCCCAGCGTCGAAGAACTCCTCGATCAGCGCGAACGTTGTGTCCGATATCGGGTGCCGACCACGCCGGGTCATCAGGTCGATCACCTGATGGCTGAGAGCGATCGTCCCGCGGCGCGCTTTCACCTGATCTAGCGTCTCCCCACCCCTGGCCGAGTCCGAGGCCAGAGGGGTTCGGAACAGCGCGTCGCGCGAGGACGAAGATGCGAAACCGTGGATGCGGCGCGCCGACGAGGGAAGCGGGTATGCCGAGCCACCGCGCGTCATACCGGAGGTCGGCCAGGTCTCCGAGTACGGCACCAAGCGCCCGTAGAGGTCGGGCTGGCTGGTCTCCCAGACCCCACGGGTCGGGTTCGAGGTCGCGAAGGGCTGCGGTGGCATCGGTGCCGGTTGCGTCGTTGGGGTTGCGTGCATCGGGGGATGCTCCTTGCTGGGTGGGGCGGATCGCTTTGGTAGAGAGCAGGCCGCGGACATTCTCGATCACGACGAACTGTGGTTGCAGGATCTCGATCGCTGTCGCCATCTGCGCCCACAAGCCGGAGCGAGTGCCAGGTGCGAGGCCAGCACGCTTGCCTACCGTGCTCACGTCCTGACAAGGAAAACCTCCGCAGAGAATGTCCACCGATGGCACGTCATGCCAGTTGATCGATGTGATGTCGCCGAGGTTGGGGGCGTCTGTCCAGTGGTGGGCGAAGACGCGGGCGACGGGTTCATTGATCTCGGAAAACCAGACCGTCTCAGCACCAAAGACGTGTTCGACCGCGAGATCGAGACCCCCGTACCCGGAGAACAGCGAACCGACACGCATCAGCCGGTCCGGGTTGGTCGCCTGCTCCTCGTGCAGCGTGGCTCCGCCTGGTCGATGACCTTGGCCGGGCTCCACGTCGGAGTTCTGTCGCCGTTCAGGTCACCTGCCAGGTGCGCTCACGTCGCCGCCTCCGCTGGCGCGGATCACCTCCCGAGAGCCACGATTCGGACTCCTGCTTCCGACCCTCGTTTTGAGCTGCCACACGTCTTTCAGAAGAGGCGCGCCGCCCCGCGAGCGCCGCGATCGCTGGCGGTCATCGGACGCTCACCTCTTGTCCAGAAGGAGGTGCCGGGTGACGGTCTCGATGCGTGTCATGTCCGCCGGCGACGGTTACAAATACCTCCTGCGATCCGTCGCTGCCGGTGATGGCGATCGTTCCCTCTCGACGCCGTTGACGCGGTATTACGCTGAGGCCGGGAACCCGCCCGGTCACTGGCTCGGCGCCGGACTCTCGACGCTTGGGAACGGGGAGCTCACCGACGGTGCCCAGGTGAGTGAGGCGCAGCTTCAGCTTCTGATCGGGATGGGCCACGACCCCATCACGAAGGCTCCGTTGGGGCGGGCGTATCAGCAGTTCGCGTCGGTCACCGAGCGCATCGAAGCCCGAACCAACGCCTTGCCTACTGATCTGGGGCCGTCCACACGGGCGGAGCAGATCGTCCAGATCGAAGCCGAAGAGGCCGAGCGTGGCACGCGGCGTGCGGTGGCGGGGTTTGATTACACGTTCAGCGTGCCGAAGTCCGTCTCAACGCTCTGGGCTGTCGCCGATGCGGGCACGCAGGCGCTGATCGCAGACGCTCATCACGCGGCGGTTGCGGAGTTGGTTGCGTTTATGGAGCGTGAGGTTGCATCGACCAGGGTGGGCGCAACCGGACCCGACGGAGCGGTTGCACACGTCGATGTCGCAGGCGTCGCCGCCGCAGCGTTTGATCACTACGACTCGCGGGCTGGTGATCCGCAGTTGCATACCCATGTCGTGGTGAGCAACAAGGTCTTCACTGTGCAGGACGGGAAGTGGCGGACGCTGGCAGGGCGGCCGATGCATCAGGCGGTGGTGGCGATCTCGGAGATGTACAACGCGGTCCTCGCCGACCAGCTCACCCGCGTCCTCGGCCTGACCTGGGAAGCCCGAGACCGCGGACGCGACCGGAGCCCCGGGTGGGAGATCACAGGAGTTCCGCAAGAGCTGATGGACGAGTTCTCCACCCGAACCCGACACATTGAGGCGGAGAAGGAACGCCTCATCGCCGAGTACGTCGCCCAGCACGGCAAGCAACCCACCGCCAGGACCGTCCTGAAGCTCCGAGCCCAAGCAACTCTTGCCACTCGCCCCGAGAAAGAGATCCACTCTCTGGCCGAGCTCACCGCCGATTGGCGTGACCGCGCGGGGCGGGTCCTCGGACAGGATGCAACCGCCTGGGCTCGTGCTCTCACCGCGAATCCGCCCGTGCTGGTGCTGCGTGCCGACGATGTACCGCTCGATCTGATCGGCGAGATCGGGCAGGCGGTGATGGAGACGGTCGGTGAGAAGCGTTCGACGTGGCAGCGGTGGAATCTGCACGCGGAGGCGTCTCGGCAGTTGATGGGGTGGCGGTTCGCCTCGATGCAGGATCGGGAGGCGATCACCGGCATGGTCGCCGACGCCGCTGAACAAGCTTCTCTGCGGTTGTCGCCGCTGGATCTGGCGTCGAGTCCGGTGCTGTTTCGGCGGGCGGATGGGTCGAGCAGGTTTAGGCCAGCGCACGCCAACGTTTACTCATCAAAAACTATCCTCGAAGCAGAAGACCGCCTCTTGGAACGCTCCCGCGCCACCACTGCACTGAACCGCACTGGGTCTGATGGAGACTCGTGCTATTTGATTCCTACCAGCTGTTTGCGGTCGGTTTGGCCAGCATAGAACGCCTGCTCGAACTCGGCGGGCGGGATGTCGCCGAGGTAGCCGTGGAGGCGCTGCGTGTTGTGCCAGTGCACCCAGCCCAGGGTTGCGAGTTCGAGGTCCTCCGCGGTCTTCCAGGGGCCTGGTCGGGCGGGTCCGCGGACGAGTTCGGCCTTGTAGTAGCCGTTCACGGTCTCGGCGAGGGCGTTATCGTAGCTGTCGCCGACGGTCCCGATCGAGGGGGTGGCGCCGATCTCGGCGAGCCGTTCGCCGTAGCGGATCGATGTGAATTGGCTGCCCGCGTCGCTGTGACAGCGCAGGTCGTCGTGGTGGGTGCCGCGACCCCAGCGGGCCATCTCGATCGCGTCGAGGATCATCTCGGTGCGCATGTGTGAAGCGCATCGCCAGCCGACGATCATCCGGGAGAACGCGTCGATGATGAAGCACACGTAGGCCACCCCGGCCCACGTCGCCACGAACGTCAGATCGGTCACCCAGAGCCGGTTCGGTGCCGGCGCGGTGAACTCCCGCTGCACCAGGTCCGGGTGCCTGGGGGCGGCTGGATCGGCCTTGGTGGTCGTGACTCGCCTAGAACGCGTGGCGCCCTCGATACCGGCGGCACGCATCAACCGGCCGGTCTGGTCACGGCCGATGTCGATCCCGGCACGACGGGCGGCTTTCCACAGCTTGCGGACACCGTAGACGCGATAGTTGTCCTCCCACAGCCTCACCAGCTCCGGGACCAGGACAGCGTCGCTTATCGACCGCGCCGACGGGACACGATCCCTGGCGGCGTAGTAGGTGCTCGGAGCCACCTGCAACACGCTGCAGATGGGCTCGACTCCGAGCGGGCGACCCTCAACCATGTCGTCCTTGTTCGCGTCGATGAATGCGACTACTTCCGGTGTTGGCGGTCGAGCTCCGCCCCGAAGAAACTCGCTGCGCGCTTGAGTATTTCGTTAGCTCGGCGAAGCTCGCGGACCTCCTGCTCGAGCTCCCGCACGCGCCGGGCCTCGACGGTCGTCACGCCGGCGACGTGACCCTCATCGATGTCGGCCTGCTTGACCCACGACCGCACCGACTCGACGCCGTATCCGAGTTGCGCCGCGACGCGCTGCACCGTCCCATGCTCGGTCCCCAGCTCGGCCCGCAACGTTCGCACCATCCGGACCGCGGCGGCCTTCTCCTCCGGCGAGTACCGACGCGTCGTCGGCTTCCCTGCTGTCTGCTCTTTCGGCATAACCCCATCCTCGTTTCCAAGGTCAGGAGTCTCCAACAAACTCAGTGCGGTTCAGCACCGACTGTGGCGTTGGAGACGGTGGAGAAGATCACCAACCGGCCTGATCGGCAGGGGAGGATGCTCAGCGATGACCAGGCCGCGGCGCTCACCGCTGTCGCCGTCTCCGGCCGCCAGATTGACGTTCTCGTCGGCGCTGCTGGGGCGGGGAAGACCACCGCCATGTCCGCGCTACGGCAAGCATGGGAGGCCGAACACGGCAGGGGTTCTGTCGTCGGCCTCGCACCCTCCGCTGTCGCTGCTGCGGTGCTGGCCGAAGACCTCGGGATCACAACGGAGAACACGGCGAAGTGGTGGAGCAACCACACCCTCCACGGCACCACCTTCACCGCCGGGCAGCTCGTCATCGTGGACGAAGCCTCACTCGCCGGAACGATCTCCCTCGATCGCATCACGCACGCCGCGGATCAGGCGGGGGCGAAGGTGCTGCTGGTCGGCGATTACGCGCAGCTCCAATCCGTTGATGCCGGTGGCGCGTTCAGCCTCCTGGTCTCTGATCGTGACGATGCGCCCGAGTTGGTCGATATTCACCGGTTCACGAACGAGTGGGAGAAGACCGCCTCGCTGTCCTTGCGTCACGGCCGCACCGAGATCATCGACACCTACCTCACCCACCAGCGCATCCACGACGGAGACACCGACACCTCGACCGATGCCGCCTATGCCGCGTGGCGTGCCGACACCCAGGCAGGCCGTGCGTCGATCCTGATCGCAGAGACGAACGAGAATGTCACTGCCCTGAACAACCGGGCTCGCGCCGACCTCATCATCGACGGCACCATCACCCCGATAAAGGAGATCGAGCTGCACGACGGCAGCACTGCCTCAGCCGGAGACACGATCATCACCCGCCGCAATGACCGGCGCCTGCGGAACCGGCACACTTGGGTTCGCAACGGCGACCGGTGGCAGATCACCAACGTCCGTGACGACGGCTCCATCACCATCCGACCCCACGGTAAGCGGTTCGGCGGAGCGATCATCCTGCCCGCCGCCTACGTCTCAGAATTCGTTGATCTTGGTTACGCTGTCACCGCTCATAGGGCGCAAGGCGTCACCACCGACACCGCCCACACCGTGGTGACGGTGACGACGACGCGGGAGAACTTCTACGTCGCCATGACCCGCGGACGCCACGCCAACCACGCCTACGTCGTCACCGACCAGCCCGACCACGACCATCACCACCCGCACCCCAGCGACAACACCGACGCCACCGCGAGGTCCGTGCTCTACGGAGTCCTGCAACACGTCGGAGCCGAACCCTCCGCCCACGAAGCCATCACCGCCGAGCAGGAGCGGTGGGGGTCGATCGCGCAGCTCGCAGCCGAGTACGAAACCATCGCCCAAGCAGCACAACACGACCGCTGGGCGAGGCTCATGCGCACATCCGGCCTCAGCGACGAGCAGGTCGACGACATCGTGAACTCCGACGCTTACGGTGCGCTCTCCGCTGAACTTCGCCGCGCCGAAGCCAACCACCACGACGTTGACGCTCTGCTTCCGCGCCTCGTCAACGCCAGGCCGCTCGGCGACGCCGATGACCTCGCATCCGTCCTCCACCACCGGATCGAACGAGCCAGCGCGCGGCCTGCTGGGTCTGGCCGAGTCCGTAAGGCTCCACGGTTGATCGCCGGCCTCATCCCCGAAGCAAACGGTCAGATGGCTCCGGAGATGCGGCAGGCCCTCGACGAGCGACGCGATCTCATCGAGACCAGAGCAGATGCGATTCTCGACGCTGCCTTCCACGGCAGACAGCCGTGGGTGCGAGCGCTCGGGCCGATCCCGAAAGATCCACGCGCTGAGAGAGTGTGGAGGCAGCAGGCCAGAGTGGTTGCCGCCTACCGCGACCGATACGCCATCACCACTGCGACACCACTCGGCACAGTCTCTGCTGAGTCGGTGGCGCAGAGGATCGACCAGGCGCGTGCACAAGCTGCACTCGCGCAGGCACAATGCATCACAAAGCCGAAGCCGGAACGTGGGCGTCGGACGACCGAGCGCGAGAGCACAGGCCGCACGCTCTGATCGGCGGGGCCTTCCGGCTGTCCGGGGTCCGTCGTAGAGTGGAAGGCGAGGCGGCCTCTAAATATGCGCTGTCGCTCGTCGCGACAGTATGGCTCCACCTTCGCGGGTGAGTCCTTCAAGGTTCTTGTCGCCGAGACCACGACAGGACTCCGCCATGCTCCGACTCCTCTGGACCCTCAGCGTCCATACCCGCACCTACTTGCGCCGCTACATGCCAACCAGCCGGCTCCTCGACGCGATCCGCACCCGGCGCGGCCTCAAGTGGGGCATCCCTGCGATGCTCCTCGCCATCCCATACCTCCTCGCCGCAGCCGTGTGCCGCGAACTCATCGAAGACGGTGGCCCCGGATGGCTCCACCTCCTGGTCATCCTGTTCATCTGGAACGCGATGAAGCTGACCATCATTGGGCCGGTCAGCCTGATCCTCCTGATCCGTGCCCGCATCCAAGAGGCTGCCGCCCGACGGAGCGGGTCTCAGATCGATCGTGTGGAGACGCATGAATCCGTCGAGTTCCACTCGTGACCGTGCGCTCGCAGCCGTCAGCCCCCTGCTCGGAACCGAGGATTGTCTTCTTTGGGAGCGGTCAATACCTTCGCGTCGCGTGAAGGTATTGACGCTGGCGGGCCGGGATCTACCCGCGATCACCAAACGTTTCGCGCAAGAGATCAGCGGTGCCCGGCCCATCGATGGAGAGACTGTCAAGGACATCCCCGTAGTTGGTCTCGCCGCCCCACACCGCTGTGATAGCGGCGACGATCCTGCCGAGGGCGTCCGGGTGGTCCTGAAACAGACCGGTGAGGAAGCCGTCGGGATGCTGCGCTTCCACATCCCACGAGCTCAACCGGTCGGCGGGGAAGTCGCGGAGGTTGTGGGTGACGATCACTTGAGCGCCAGCGTGGATTGCAGCGGCCAGGACATGCCGGTCGTCGGCATCGGGAAGATCGAGCTGGTCGATCAGGTGCTCGTAGCCGGTGACCGTTACGTCACGGATCGCCTCATTCATCAGGCGGCGAGTGCGATCCAGTCGCGTGGGGTCGAGGTCAGAGCGGTTCACGCGCAGGTTTCGGAACACCTCATCGAGAATCTGCTCCGTCCACTTCGGCCGCACCAGGCCTGCGAGCCCTGCCCGGATCAGTACATCCCGCAGGGTGGAGGGGTAGAGCACGTTGGCGTCGTAGACGACGACCTGCATCAGGCGAATCCGAGCTCGCGGGTCTCCGCGGTCAGCGCGTCAGCAGCAGACTGGCGGCGCTCGTCGTCTTCACGCAGGTAGCGGATCAGCGACGCCGCCTTGACACGACGGTGCGTACCTACCGTGCGGTACTCGATCTGTCCGTCGTCGAGCAGCCCAATCAGGAACGGTCGCGATACACGCAGCGCATCGGCAGCTTGCTGGGTCGTCAGCTCTGCCTGCGAGGGAAGAACAGTCACGCCCTCGCCGTGCGCAAAGCTGTCGAGTACCTGCGCCAGTGCGGCCAGCGCAGACCGGGGCACCTCCACATCGCCGACCTGCCCAGCCAGATGCAATCGCACCGGACCCTCAGCGCCGAGCACTGCGTCGAGCCCGCGCAGAGCAGATACCGCCAGCTCAGTGTCGGCCGGCTCAGGAACCAGCGTCGCGATGTCGCTCATCAGCCCATCCTCCTAATCGAAACAATCGAAGCAGTCGCAATAAGTGTACCCGAGGCGGCCTGGAAGAGGTGGCGTTCGGCCCGCCCACAGGGAAGACGAGCGGCTCGTCGCCCCAGGATGGTGTGGGGAGAAGGCAAAGGTGAACAGTTTTGGGCACTCGGCACGACACGCGGTTTGCTTTGATGCGTAATTTACTACCTCCGGGTGTACTCTCGTCATATGAGTGAACGAGATGACCTGGTAGGCGCGCTGGATCGTGCTGGTGTGCTGGCGGGCATCCGCTGGGCCTTCCTGTCGGCTGCGGACCGTGTGCTGGAAGACTATTCGGAGGCCGCGGGCCACGACGCGACGTGGGTCGGCGTGACTCGGTTCACTCTCTTCCGCGATCGCCTCGATCGCGTGTTTTCATGCCGCCGCTACGCCGTCGCGGAAGGAACGGACGGGCAGACGAGCCTCGACCTTCTCCACGCGGAACTGACCGAGCGCGACATCACGACCCTTCCCGCACTTGATCCTGAGCTCGTTGGGCGCGCTGATCTCAGCGGAAGTCCTGGTTGGTCGCACGAGGGAACTCGTTGGCTCCTCGCCTCGTCTGCGTTCGGCAAACTTGATGAGGTGCCGTGGCCGCAAAAGAGCACCACGAAGCAGCGCGTCGCGCAGCAGCCGACGGACGAACCTGACCCGCCGACGTTGTTCGACCACTTCACAAGCGACGAACAGGCTGGCCTGGCAACCCTGATGGCTGGCTCGAAGCTCGACCTGCACACCCTGGTCGTAGGGCACTCCCTGGATGCCGAGCGCGGCGGTCGCGAACTTGTTATCGGCCAGCCTCGCCTGAACTCCGGGGGTGGCTCCGCCTGGTACTGGAAGCACGACCTTCTGCAGACACCTCCGGCGGATGGTGGACGCCTGCGTCCGAGCGCGCCCATGCCTGTCAGTCCCGACACGACGCCTGACGCCCCGGTCAAGCTCCGCCGTCCGGCGGCTGAGCAGCCAAACCACGGACAGGTTGGTCAGTGAACAGAACCGACCGGACAGCGACCGCAGCAGCCTTCTTCGACGGTGCGCGCCTGACCATGGCGCGTCACCTGGCAGGGCTTCGCAAGAGCGATCTTGCGGCACTGATCAAGAAAAGCCCAACCGCAGTATCGGCATGGGAGACAGGCGCAAAAACGCCGACTCCCTCCACCGTCGCCCAGCTCGCTCTTGGACTCTCAGTCGATCCAGGGTTCTTCGCCGCACGCCCGAATGATGTCGCCAAGGCCAGCGCCCTCCCACACTTCCGGTCGCTGCGATCAACGAGCCAGCTCGCACGCGACCAAGCCTTCGCCTACGGACAGATCGCCCTCGACATCGCCGAATCCCTAGAGCGTCACGTCGAGCTACCAGACGTCGACCTGCCATCCATGCCTGTCGAACTGGATGACCTTGAAGGCGACGGTCCCGAGCGGGCCGCGCAGGAGCTACGCGATGCATGGGCGCTCGGTACAGGACCAGCCGGGCACCTGGTGCGCGCCTTGGAGAACCACGGAGTCCTCGTTGTCTTCAGCCCGAACCAGACTGCCTCAGTAGACGCCTACTCCTTCGACAGCCACCTGCGTCCGGTAGTGATCCTCAACCCCGTGAAGCGCGACTACTACCGACAGCGTTTCGACGTCGCCCACGAGCTGGGCCACCTCATTATGCACAGCGACGCAGAACCCGGCGGACGAATCGTTGAGGAACAGGCTCACAGGTTCGCCTCAGAGCTGCTGATGCCAGAAGCCGAGATAGCCGACCTGTTACCAACGGCAATGAACCGGAGCGCTTGGGTCACCCTCGCCAAACTCAAAGAACAGTGGGGAGTGAGCATCCAGGCGCTCCTCTACCGGGCACGGCGCCTCGGACGACTCGGCGACGTCTCCTATCGCAATGCGATGGTCACCCTGTCCACGCGAGGCTGGCGACGCAACGAACCCGGCCTCATCACGGCTATCGAACAGCCATCCCTGCTGCCACGAGCGATCGAGCTACTTGAAAACGAAGGCATCGAAGAACTCAGCCTCATCGAGCAATGCCGTGTACCGGCAGAACTCTTCCGCCTCGTCACAGCACGCACCCCTCATGCCCCAGAACCGGATCAGGCTGATGCTGACCACTCGCTACCCGAGAGCAAGAAAGTTGTATCTCTGCTGCCGCGACTGAGCGCGCGCGCCGAGAACGAGAACGAGAACGATGCACAAGACTCCCAACTCACACAAGGAGAGACCCATGACTGAACCGAACAAGCGCGTCGTCCAGCGCCGAGACGACGGGAACTGGGAAGTACGCAAACCCGGCTCCGACCGAGCGAGCGCCGTCACCCCCACACAGGCTGAGGGCATCAATCGAGCTCGTGACATCCTCCGCAACGACGGCGGGGGCGAACTGCAGGTGCGCTCACTCAAGGGCACTATCCGCGAGCAGGACACGATCCCTCGTGGGAACGACCCACGCTCGTCCAAGGGCTGAGGGACTAAACAGGATGACGACGAACGATCCCCAGCGCTCAGTTGCGTTCTACAAGGGGAAGACCAACACGGTTGACTCGGAGTCATCCGAGACCATCGCAACTGTACGTCGCGATATTGCGGACGCGCTCAACTCAAAGAATCTTGCTTTCCTGCTTGGGTCAGGGTGTTCGTCGTTCCAGCAGGACGGCCGAGAGCTTGGCATTCCCACAATGGGACCAATGGCAAAGAAGTTCATGAACGCCACCACAGGCAAGCATCGAATCACAGCAACGGATCGGCAGCGGCTGAAATCGAGCCTGGGACTGAATCTCGATGACAAGGACTACGGGAACAATCTTGAGCGCCTCTTGGAAGTCTTGTTCGCGCAAGAAATTGCCCTTCGGGCGAGCACGCGGCCGGCGATGCAAAAGGTGCATGCCGTCGTTCAGCGAGTCATTCGCTCAGTGACTGCGTATGTTCGTTCCGCCTGCACGGACGGTGAGTTTTCTCGCGGTGATGAAACCGTCCTCAGAACCTACATGCAGTTTTATCGTCGCCTGGCACAGAGAGACCGGGCACTCCCGCGCCCTTGGGTCTTCACAACGAACTACGACCTCTTCAACGAGACCGCAATGGATCGGCTCGGCATCCCGTACATCAACGGCTTCCTGGGATCAATCGAGCGTCGTTTCAACCCGTCGGTGTTCAGATACGCCCTTTCCGAGCAACTCGACATCAGCAATCGGAAGTGGAGTTCCGTCGACAGCCTGATGTACTTTGCCAAGCTCCACGGTTCGGTGAGCTGGGAGTCTCGTGGCGACGGATTATTTCCGGTCGTCGAGACGGCACCCTCTCTGATATCGAGTGAGCAACTACTCATCTATCCCAGTCCAGCGAAACAGAACGCCAGCTTTGCCGCACCGTACTCGGATCTGTTCCGTGAGTTCCAAACCCGAGTCGTCCGAGACCAAAGCGTCCTCGTCACCGTGGGATACAGCTTCGGAGATGAACATGTGAACAACATCATCTTCCAAGCTCTTACGATCCCCACCTTCCGACTTGTCGCATTCGTCGACCCTTTCGCCAATGAGACGGTGACGAAGCTCAGAGAGCTCGATGACCCGCGAATCTGGATAGTCGGCACGGAAGACAAGCAAGCTACCTGGAAGGCGCACTACTTCTCTACGCTCGTCGAGGACATATTGGCGACAGGTGGTTCCGACAACGCTGAAGAAGCAATCAACTCCGTTCTGACGAACCTTCTTGGGCGCGGGCACAAGACTCCTGACAGCGGTGCACGCCGTTGAGCGCCATCGAGCGCCGACGCTCCCTCGGCAAAGTCATCGCAGTCAACGCCGAGAGGTTTACCGTAGAGCTCAACGCGGGCTCCGACAGCTTCACGCTTGTCGGGTTCGACGCCCAACACTATGTCGCACGAATCGGGTCATTCGTCCTGATCCCGTTGCAGACCGAGCACGTCGTAGGCGAAGTAGTCGGTCTCCGCGAACGCGAGCTGTCAGCTAGCGAGCAACTCCAGTCAGAGCTTCAAGACACACACGCACTTCGAGCATTGAAGTTCCTAGATGTCGTCCCCATCGGCACTCTCTCCTTTCGCACCGAGGAGCGGTTCCGATTCGGCGTCTCAGTCTTTCCTGCGCTGTACACCGAGGTCCTGTATGCCGAATCGCAGGACCTCGATCGAATCTTCGACTCGACTAACGCGATCGAGGCCGACGAATCATCTGAGATTGAACCAGTACCCACCCGTTTGCGCGCATTCAGTATCGGTACATCGGTCGTCTTTGATGACTACGACGTTAAAGTATCCGTCGACGAGTTCTTCGGTGGCCACGCAGCGATCCTCGGTAACACAGGAAGCGGAAAGTCCTGCACCGTCGCATCAGTGGTTCAATCCATCTTCACCAAACATGATGCCCACGCTGCCGTCGGCGCGACGTTCGTATTCTTCGACACAAACGGCGAGTACAGGCAAGCTTTTGCCGACTTGCCGAAGCCAATCAGAAGGCTCTATGCGCTTGTTCCAGGGCGCGAGGCCCAGGCGCCGCCAAGCGCTGACAAGAGGGAGGATGTAGTCGGGTTCCGACTGCCTCATTGGTTCTTGTCCCCGGAAGAGTGGGAACTGCTACTCCGGGCTAGCGACCGAGCGCAGCGGCCGATCTTGAGAAATGCGTTAGGGCTGACGAGCTTGTTCGCGACGAATGACGCAACTCTCGCGCCGCTTAAGAACCATGTTCTTGCGTCCGCGATACTCGCCATCCTGGCCAGTTCTGAAAGCGCGACGGCGAGTGTCGGCCGAATTCAGGGACTATTGCTCTCTTTCAGCACGCCGGAACTCAATCGGCAGACTGTGCACCCGCACCTTGCTATCAACTTTGGCGCCTTCGTGGCTCCCAATGGACTTCCCAACTTATTGCGGCCGCACATTCAAGACGACGTTGTGCTCCCGGACTATAAGTACGCTCCATTCGAGTTTGGCCTGCTGGAGCAAGCTCTCGATCTCGCCATTCTCTACGAGGAGGCGCACGGCAACCGACACGTCCGCGACTACAGCTCATCAATGCTGACAAGATACAAATCGATTCGCGATCGTGCGGAGTTCGCGTTCTTGCGGCCGGATACGACCACGCTGGCTCCCCACGAGACTGACTCGAAGGTCTTCGTGGACAAATGGCTCGGCCTCATCGAAGAGCAACCGAGTGGCGGACTTCGGAAGCGCTCACAAATCACCATCTTTGACATGAACGAGGTTGAGGACGAGGTGGTCGAGGTAGTCTCAGCCGTCGTGACTCGAATGATCTTCGAGCGGCTCCGACGCTCACACGCTCGAAACACCTTCCCGGTGAATCTCGTTCTTGAGGAGGCGCATCGCTACGTCGCCGAGCGCCCTTCTGACTTTGCGATTGACGCGACCAAGATATTCGAACGAGTCGCAAAAGAGGGAAGGAAATACGGCCTCTTCATCCTTCTCGCCTCGCAACGACCCAGCGAACTATCGCGAACCGTACTGTCACAATGCTCGAACTTTGTTGTACACAGAATCCAGAACCCAGAAGACTTGCAGCACGTTCGACGTATGACGCCGTTCATCTCCGAATCGGTGCTGAGCCGACTTCCGTCTCTTCCGAAACAGCATGCCCTCATTTTCGGCAACTCCGTTAGCATCCCCACGACCTTCCGAGTGCGAGACGCATCACCCAAGCCGAAGAGCGATGATTCGCCGATCCGTCAGGTGTGGTTCACGAAGCGCGATCACATCATCGAGATTTGATCGGCAGTACTCAATGGCCAGTACCTATCGCGCAGTTCGACCAAGTGAGACCCGGAGAGGTCTTGGATGGTTGACGAACTTTTCTCCCGAAGACGAAGGTCCGGCTCGTCAGCTGCTCGACTCACTGCGTTTCGTATCTCTCAGCGACGTTCGAGCTGGACTGCAAGTTCGGCTCCACTCTCTGATCGCGCAAGGGAAGATTCAGGCCCCAGCACTCCTGGTCTCCGCACTGTCCATTGAAGATCTCCGCCTCGGCGAAGGTCGGACGGTCCCTCCGGTGGCTTTCGAGAGTTTTCAGCTCGATGACCCAATCAACGTCGTTCCAGGCAGCGAAGGTTTCGTTGGCAACTTGATTCGCGACCTTGTGTCGCCGGCTCTAGTTGGGGCAGATGCACTACTTGCGCCATCTACGAAGTTGAATGAGCTTCGTGGCAAGCGATGTCGGTCGATCGTGGTCATCACCGATTACGCGGGCTCAGGCACACAACTCCGAGACTATGCGATGGCGCTCGTCCGCCATCCGACGCTAAGGAGCTGGCGATCATACGGCCTTCTCCGCATACACGCGCTCTCGTATGCAGGCTCTTCTCAAGCGCTCGCCACCCTGCAGAGGGAAGACGGTCCCTTCGATGGGGTGTGGACGGTCGAAACAGCTCCCTCGTTTCAGGATGCGCCTTGGACTGCGAACCAGCGCGATGCGATCAAGGGCATATGCGCCCGCTACGTGCGCAGGAAGGATCGGAAGAGAGCGCTCGGATTCAAGGAAAGTGCGGGGCTCTTCGCAACTGATGCAAGTGTGCCTAACAATCTCCCGCTAATTCTGAGGCAGGCACACTCCGGGTGGCATCCATTCTTCGAACGACGTACTGTGCCCCCCGATCTGTTCACGGAGCTAGGAAGCTATGCGCCGGATGTGGTCCTCAAGGATGTTGCCACGCGCATCGGCCAGCCCAGGCTGTCGAGCAATCTGGGTGTGAAGTACATGAGGACTGCCACTGACGAGATGTTTCTCGTGTTGGCCTTGCTGCTCGATCGTTCTCGTTCTGCTTCCGAGCTTGCTCGGGAACTCGGCAAACCCGTCGCGACTGTCGACGTGCTCCTGCGCGCTCTGCGCTCGCTTGGACTGGTCGATGACCAGGGCAACGTCACCTCGACAGGCAAGAAGGAACTGACGACGGGCAAGCGGGCTCCTCGCCATGTCTCCGCGGGCATCGAGGGGTCAGACGCCCCGTACTATCCTGAGAGTATGAGATGAGGGGAAGAACTGGTCTGCTTAGTGATGCAGCCGGCACGTTGTGTCGGCTCGTGGAGTCGACTGGCTCCAGGACGCGGCTGACCGCGTTCACCGGACGAGCTCAGGCTACGCGTGGTGGGGCAAACGCCACCTACCTACGGAGCCTGGGGAGGCGTTCGCCCCACCCTTCGGGACCGGGGGTCAAAGTAAGTGGCTGACGCTTCCCCTCATCTCTACATCGCACAGGGCCTCGCGCAGGGACACGCTGCGGAGGTCGTCTCCCGTGCGAGCATTGTTCGCTCTCGATTGCTTGCAAATGGCGTCCCTCCAATCTTGAGCTTGCGACATCTAGCCCAACTGACCGGAGTTTCCTATGGGTATCTCCGTGAAATAGTCGGAAGAGTCAGGGACCCGTACCTTGATATCAACCGGCGGAAGCGAGATGGCGGAATCCGCGAGATATCGAGCCCCGAGCCCGTGCTCATGGACGTGCAGCGCTGGCTCCTCCACAACGTGTTCTCGTCGGTTCCGATGCACCCCGCCAGTTTCGCGTATCAGCGTGACCGTTCAATTGTTCAATGCGCTGAGCAACATGTGGGAGCGCGCTGGTTGGTGAAGCTTGACCTCCATGACTTTTTTGGAAGCATCCAAGAGAAGCGCATATTTGATCTTCTTCTGCGGCTGGGCTATTCGAAGCTCGTGAGCTTGGAGATCGCCCGCATTTGCACTCGACTTCGCGGCCCCCGGTACGAGGGGTATCAGAACTTCTGGGCGTACAACGCGATCCCGTCCTATGTGGTAGGCAGCCAAGGCGTGTTACCGCAGGGCGCGCCAACAAGCGGTGCCCTAGCGAATACTGTGGCGAGCAATCTTGACGCGAAGCTCCATGATCTGGCCGCGTCAAGAGGGTTGGGCTACACAAGGTACTCGGACGATCTCACCTTTTCAGCTGGCCCAGATTACGATCGAAAGCAAGCTACGGCTCTCATCGCCCAGGTCCGAAACATCGTACGGGACCAACATTTTGTACTGCACGAGAAGAAGACCCACGTGGTCCCGCCAGGTGCAAGGACTGTCGTTCTCGGCCTGCTGGTGGACTCACAGGGGGTCCGGCTTCTACCCGAGTACAAGCGCCGCCTTCAGGTTCACGTTCGCGGCGTGGGGAAGTTCGGCCTGGTAGAGCATGCTTCTCACCGTGGGTTTGAGTCGGTTCTGTCGTTCGTGAACCACGTCGACGGGTTGATTGCGTTCGCGGCAGGTGTGGAGCGTGAGTATGCACAGCACGCGCGGCGAGCTTGGAATGACGCCTTAGCCAGGAGCGGCTACCCACTGGAGGTCTGAACCGGAACCGGCTCCCCGGAAGGCCATGTATGCGGTGACATCGGCAAGTGGACCAATTAGGTGACCAACAGCCTGCAAACCCTGCAAAACGTGACGCCCAGAGCACGCTCCTGAAACACAAAACCCCAGGTCAGGTGGGCTATGAGCCCTACTCCTACCACCTGGGGGTCAAGGGGTCGCAGGTTCAAATCCTGTCAGCCCGACGGTTAAATAGGTAGTCAGAGGCGGTTCCTGGAGACGGGGGCCGCCTCTTCCGTCGTCATCGGGGCTTGACGCCCCATGCGCCCGCGCGGCGAGCTGGCACCCTCGGTGTCCCCGGGCAGGAGCAAACCCCGCGGGAACGGGACTCCAGTGCCGGGGTCCACGCTCAGGGTTTGGAGCAGCGGATGCCACTGTGGACACGTTTCCGCGGGGGGAGGGGTGTCAGCTGGCGCCGGGGTGTGGCCCTGGCCGCGGAGTGGTGCCGGTAGTGGGGGTGACCAACGACGCGGCTGAGCGTGCGGGGCTGCACTGGGGGACTGTTTCCGCGGTGGACGCAGCGGCTGGTTGCTGGGCGGTCTGGACGGGAGTCATCTCTGGGTGTCCAGGAACCGGGCTACAACGTTGGCGAGTTCACCGGGGTGGGTGAGGGCCAGGTCGTGGCCCGCTCCCTCGATGGTGACGCTCTGGGCTGCGGGGAAGAGGTCTGACACCCAGGCCTGGGTCTGGCGGAACCACGGCCCGCTCTCCGTCCCTCCCACGTACAGCACGGGGACGTTCACGCGCGCTGCCTGCTCGGGGCCGTACGCCCAGGACACGAGAGCGGGGATGTCCCGGCTGAAGAAGGCGTCGGCATCGCGCTCGATCCGGGCGACGGAACCCGGCGCCAAGACCTCCTGCCGGGGACGCCAGTCCGGGCCCACGAGCATGCCCATGAAGGCGTCCAGCGCGACGGCGACGCCCTGACGTTGGTGAAGGCCCATGAGGTGCCGAGTTGCAGCGAGGAACTCCGCCGACGCGGGAACGTGCCTGGGCGGTGGTTCGACGAGCGTGAGAGAACGGACCGCGGCCGGGGCCAGCTCGGCCAGCCCGAGGGCGACCGCCGCCGAGTAGCTCACTCCGACCACGTGGACGGGCCCGTCCTCGAGCGCACCGAGGACGGCGAGGCAGTCCTGCGCGTCGGTGTCGACCGACGCGGCGCCTCCGACACCGGCGCTCGACCCGTACCCACGGCGGTCGAATGTGATGACCCGGTACCGGTCGCCAAGCCTGCGGATCAGCGGGACGAGTTCGTCCACGGAGAGTGCGGTCTGTACCACCAGGACCGCATCACCGGAGCCCTCGACGCCGGCCGCCAGCACCCCTCCGGCGACCGGCACCCACGTAGTCGTCATGGACCCACTGTGGCACCCCACGAGGCAGGCGGAAAGGGGCACCTGGCGACGCTGCAGTCACTCGCAGCCTCCAACTCCCGCAATCGTGGAAACGGGTCAGGCCCAGCCGGGCAGGACGCCCGGCAGCATCAGGGCGGTGCCGAGCGCAAGGGCCCCCACCGTGCCTCCGAGCCAGAGCGTGATCCAGAGGACTCGGGGCAGGTGGGTCAGTCGGGCCAGCTGGGCGGCGTCTGAGCCCTCGGTGGTTCGGCGGGGGCTGAGCGCCAGCTCGATCACGGGACGCGGGCCGGCCAGGAGCAGGAGCCAGGCGAGCCCGTAGGCGAGCCACCCGAGGATGTGGGTGGGGGCGTACCAGGTGGCCAGCGCCAGAGCGGCGCCGAGACCGAGGACGACGAGTGCGCCGTGGACGTTGCGGATCTTGAGCAGCATCAGGGCGAGCAGCGCCACGAGGAGCCACAGCATGGCCACCGCGTACCCGGCACCCGCGACCGTGGCGGCGACGAGGCCGACGAGCGAGGCTGCGGGGTAGCCGGCGAGCAGCGTGATCACCATGCCCGCACCGGTCGGCTTGCCGCGCGTGAGGGTCACCCCCGAAGTGTCGGAGTGCAGCCGAATGCCCTGCAGCGATCGGCCGGTGAGGGTGGCCGCGACGGCGTGTCCGGCTTCGTGACAGACCGTGACCGACATCCGGACCGCCGGCCAGGCGAGGATCACGCAGGCCAGCGCGGCCAACGCGATCACCAGGAGCGTGGACGTCTCCGGGACGGGGGTCGTGGCCGAGGCGCGACGCCACAGCTCCTGCAGCAGAGACATGTGGCCAGTGTCCCAGCCGGGCAAAGGCTCAGCGACCTGCCGCGTCGACGGCCGCGATCGTCGGCCCGGTCGGCGAGGTCGGCGGTGCCCCACCCATGCCGAACAACAGCCGGAGGAGCGCCACCCGCCGGATGGCGAACTCGTACAGGCAGAGGCTCACGGCCATGACGGTGAGTGCCACCAGCACGTACATGAGGGGGATCGGCAGCCCCCAGTCGGCGGTCAGGTAGCCGAGAACGACGATGAGCGGCTGGTGGAGGATGTAGAAGGGCAGCACCGCAGCCCCGATGTAGCCGAGGACCGGCCGCGACCTGTTGAGGTGGGCGGAGCCGAAGCCCAGGATGGCCACGATCCAGAGCCAGCCGTTGAGGCTGCGCAGAACCATGAAACCGATGAACCCGGGGGAGCCGACGACGAAGGACGCGATCCCCGAGGCGAGGACCAGCAACGGGACGGTCGTCACCGCGGCGACGATGAGCGAGGGCCACCTGTGCCGCTGGACCGTCGCCCGCAGCCGGGGGTCGCTGACGAGAAAGAAGCCCAGCACCAGGAACACCCAGTACGAGACGAGAAGCCAACCGCCCTCCTCCGTGGTGAGCAGGGGGACGCCGCGCGGCAGGAAGGTCTCCACCACCGCCAACGGTACGGCCAGCAGGTAGATCGCGGCGGGCCGGCACAGGAAGCCCGCGGCAGCCGCCGACGCCCGCTGCCCGCGAGGGGTGCGCAACCACAGGAACAGAGGCAGGGAGAGCAGCGTCAACAGGAACAGGTGGGTGAGGTACCACAGGTGCAGACCGTCCCACGGGAAGTAGCCGCCGAAGCCGTAGACCCCGTCGCTCACGTAGTGGGGCAGGAACTCCCAGAAGGAGCCCTCGAACGGCGGAGCGATGTAGTGCTGGCCCGTCGTGGCCTCGATGTAGACCTGGATCGGCCCGAACACCCACCAGCCCAGGGTCACCACCGGGACGAGCAACCTGAAGGCGCGGCGGCGCATGTAGGCGCCCACCGCGTGGCTGCGTAACCCGAACCAGGTCGCCATGCCCGAGAGGACCCAGAAGAGGGGCATCGTGAACTGGGCCCCCACGGCCATCGGGTAGATCGGCCAGGGCGTCAGTTCGTGGTACTTGACGTGCCAGGCCTGCATGTCGTGCCCGAGCGCGGGCCCCATCGTCGACCATCCGTCGAAGAGCCGGCCCACGTGGTACGCGAAGATCACCAGGATCGCGGCGACCCGGAGCCAGTCCATGTCGTAGTGCCGCCCGCTGGCCTCGGCCGGTTCAGCCGCCCGCCGGGATGTGCGCATGCACAGGATTGTCCTCTCCCAGGAGCCACGGCGTCCCACAATTCGGGATAGGCCTGCGTGAGCGCAAGCGCGGGTGGACGGCTCGGATCAGGGCTGCTCGGCCAGCGTGATCGTGGTCTGTTGCACCGACTGGTCCCGCAGATGCGTCACCGGCACCTCGTCACCCACCTGGGCCGTGGCCAGGAGCCACGCCAGCGCGAAGCTGGTGGCCGGCCCGCCGTCGAGCTCGGTGATCACATCGCCCGGCCTCAGTCCGGCGGCCGCGGCGGGCCCACCCTGCGCGATGGCCTGGACGAACAGGCCCGCCTGGGTGCCGAAGCGTTCGGCCGACTCCTCGGTGATCTCCGCGGTCTGCGCGCCGATCCACGGGTGGGTCGCGCGGCCGTCGGCCACCAGCTGGTCCACGATGCGCTGGGCTGTGCTGGCCGGCACGGCGAACCCGATGCCGACGCTGCCGCCCCCCTGTACCCCCTCGACGTTCGGAGCCGTCGAGATGGCGGTGTTGACGCCCACGAGATCCCCGTCGCAGGTCACCAGCGGGCCGCCGGAGTTCCCGGGGTTGATCGACGCGTCGGTCTGGATGGATCCCACCAGCACCGTTGTGCCCCCTCCGGCCGTGGGCGCGGGAACGTTGCGCCCGAGCGCGCTGATGATCCCGCTGGTCACCGTGCCGGAGAGTCCGAGCGGAGCGCCGAGCGCGACCACCGGCTGGCCGACGCTGAGCTGCGCGCGTGGGGCGATGCGCAGCACCGGCAGGTCGGCGTCGTCGATCCGCAGGACGGCGAGGTCGGTGACGGGGTCCGTGCCGATCAGATCCGCGGGAAGCCGGGCGCCGCTGTCGAGGAGGACCTCGAGGGTGCCGGTGGAGGCGGCTGCGGCGATCACGTGGTCGTTGGTGAGGATCAGCCCCTCGGCGCTGATGATCGCGCCGCTCCCCGAGCCCGATCCGCCAGGGCCCTCGGCGTAGACGGTCACCACTGAGGGCAGAGCGCCGTTGGCCACCCGGACGATGTCACACGGCCCCGAAGCCGGGATGACGCGGACGGCGGCCGCCCCGATGGCGCCACCGGCCACCGCGACGAGGGCCGCCAGCCCGACGAGCTGCGCCCGGTTGAGGGCACCGCGCTGTCCCCACCAACTCCTCTCCGTGGGGCGATCCTGTCCGGCAGGGTTCGTCACGATGGTTGTCCTTCCCGGGTGGGTGGCGGTTCAGTGGCAGGCGTCGGCGTGGTCGACAGAGACGCGGCGCATGGTCTCACCTGATGCCCCGCGGGCCCGGCGCCTCAGGCGGGCGTGGCGGCATCGTCGTGGATCTCGTCGTGCGTCGTCACCCAGAAGAGGCCTGCGACGAGCAGCCCAAGGACGAGCAGGGCCGAGGTGAGCAGGAACGGCCAGCTGCGGTCCATGCTCGACAGCCAGCCGCTGATCCACCCGAAGGGCGCCGTGGCCAGCATCACGACGGTGCGCTGGATGGCCATCACGCGCGAGCGCTCGTTGACGTCGACATGCAGCGCCACCAAGGACTCGGCCAGCATGAACAGGATTCCGCCACCGAACGCGTCGAGGACCAGGCAGACGCCGAGGAGCGCGTACGTGGACAGGGTGGCCCCGCCGTCGGGGGAGGGGATCCCCACCAGGAGCAGCTGGCCCGCCAGGTAGACCCCGAAGCCGATCAGCGTGGGCGCCTTCAGGTGCTTGGCGTGCGTGAGGAGCGGGATGAGGGTGAAGAAGAACAGCACCGACAGCAGCGAGCGGACCATCGGGAAGAACGGCAGCAGCGCGTCCGGCACGCCCAGCCGCTGGTTGATCACCACCTGCCAGAACGTGGCGTTGACCAGCGCGACGGCGCCCACGACGGCGGCGATGGCGAGCGAGAAGAGCGTGCCCTTGGACCGGACGATGAGCCCGAGGACCCCCCGGTACTCCTTCAGCGACGTCCAGATGCTGACGCCACGCGTCTGCTCCATCCGGACCACGCCGGTGGCGGTCTCCGTGGTGTAGCGGTAGAGGATCCAGATCTTGACCGACATGATGAAGAAGGCGTTGAGGTAGAGGATCCGCACCGCCAGCTCGAGCCCCAGGTTGGACACCAGCACTGCCGCGATGGGCGCGAAGAGCGCGGAGAACTCAGCCGCGACCTTGATCAGCGAGTACACCTTCGGGATCTCCGCGCGGTCCACATCCTCGACCAGGAGGCAGTCCCACGAGTTCTGCGTGACCTGCCAGGCACCGTTGATGACGGACGCCACGAGGAACCACCAGAAGTTCTGCGCGAAGGCCCAGATGAGGCAGGGGATCGCCCAGGCGACGATGTCGAAGACGGCGGTGGTCATGCGTCGGCCGAGCTTGTCGGTGATGACGCCGCTGAGCAGCCCGAAGACCACCTGGGACAGCATCGAGATGGTCGCGAGCAGGCCGATCTGCGTGTCCTGGACCCCCAATGCCAGCATGAACACCGAGGCGTAGGGGAGCACCAGCATCATGGACAGCCCCCAGAGGGGCTCGGTGTAGACGGAGGCGCGGCCGTTGCCGCGTAGCCCGAGCAGGGTCACGATCATTGGGTTGGAGCGCAGGCGGAACACCGCCCCAGTCAACCCCGGTATCGGGGCGTTGTCCAATGACGCTCACCGGCGTGGCGGACCCGCGCGGTCACGGCCGATTCAGTCCGGCTGATCGCTGCCCAGGACGTCGATCTCGACGTGATGGCGCCGATCCCACACCAGCAGCGCGTGCACGTGGGCGCCGTCGTTGCGGACGTCCTTCAGCAGGACGGCTGAGCCTCGGAGCACGGCCACCGCGGCGAACCCGAGGCCGCCCCTCCCATCGCCCCTCGCCAGCACGCTCGTCCCGTCGGCGAAACGCAGCCTGACCACGCCGCCGCTGCCGTAGCCCTCGGCGCCGCGCAGCGGAGTGCCCCGGTTCTGGACGCGGGAGAGGGCGGCGAGCAGGTGGCTGGCCAGGTCGGCACGGTGCTCCGCCGCCGCAGCATCAAGTGCGGCGTGCAGGTCCTCGTCGAAGAGGTCGTCGAAGGAATCGCCGGGCGTCCGTTCCCGCATGCTCAAGTATCGCCTCAGGCGTGCGGGGTGTTCAACGGCCAGAGGCGTGCGCCACCCGCTCGACCATCACCTCGACGAACTGATCGGGGGTCTCACCCGAGAGGCCGTGCCCCCCGTCGAGCCAGATGAGCTCCTTGTGGGGTGTGGTCAGCGTCGCGAAATACTTCTCGACGAGTGAGGCCATCGCGTTGACGTCGTCGCGGCCGACGGCCCACTGCGAGTGCGCGGACCCCGCGACGCCGCCGCCAGCCGATCAGCCAGACCAGCAGCGCAAGGTCGGCCGCCAGCAGGGGAAGCCAGACCACGGCCGGCACGGCCGTCGACAGCGGAAGCAGGACGACGGGAAGCACCAGCACCACTGCTGCACCTACGGCGAGGACGGTGGCCCAGGCACCCGGGCGACGAGGCCGCGGGCCACTGGCCGGAGAGTTCATCACGCCTCCAGGAAGGGCTCTGCGTGAATCAGCCTACGCCCCGACCGGCTGCGTGGCCCTCGTATGACGACACCGCGTCGTGAGTCGGTGGGCCGATGCGGCGTGTCGGGAGGGACGCGCTCCCGGGCTCCTACAGGTTGGCGGTCAGTCGCCCTTCACGGGCCGGACCCGGCCGATCAGCATCAGGCTGAGCCCCTCGAGCACCGTCTGGATGCCCAGCAGTACCCCCAGCAGCACGAGGGTGGCGGTGCTGAGGTTGAAGAGGACGTAGAACCCCAGTCCGAGCGAGATCAGGCCGCTGATGATGAGAAGGAGGCGGCCCTTGTCGGCGCTGAACGCCCACGCCATGCGGGTGAGGCCGCTGACGAAGAACGTCACGCCCGCCCCCAGGGTGAGGGCCACGGCGCCGACCACGGGGTTGCGGAGGACGAACAGACCGATCACCGCCAGGATCGCGCCGCCGAGCACTGCGGAGAGGAAGCCGCCCGACTTGATCCGGAAGAACGACCCGACGAGGAGCACGACCCCGGAGAAGAGCGTGGTCCAACCGATGACGAACACCGACATCGCCGTGGCGAACACCGCGTTGCCGAGCAGGAAGAAGCCGGCGACAACCAGGATGATGCCCAGGATGATGTCCCAGGCCGTCCTCTTCGGTGCGGATTCAAGGGTGGACATGCGCGATCCTCTCTCACGTGGTGGCACCAGTATCGCGACGGTGCGTCCCCGCCCGGTTCACCCGCAGTGGGTGATCCCAGAGTGACAGAGGGCCCGCGACGGGGAGGCCGCGGTGGGTCTGCGGGGAAAAACACTGCGACCCCCACCGGAACCGGTGGGGGTCGCAGCCTTGGTGCCCTGGAGGTCTACCTCCGGACGCCAACCTCAGAGAGCGCGGATGTTCGCAGCCTGGAGGCCCTTGGGCCCACGCTCAGTTTCGTACTCAACCTTCTGATTCTCCTCGAGGTTGCGGTGCCCGCTACCCGCGATCGCGCTGAAGTGCGCGAACACGTCGGCTGAGCCATCATCGGGAGCGATGAAGCCGTAGCCCTTGTCGGAGTTGAACCATTTGACGGTGCCAGTGGCCATAACGTCATTCCTTCTTGCCTGGACCACGGGCGTGGTCACTCAGACAATCCTAGGCCATTGAGCGCCAAGTAGGCGATCCATTGCGATGAGCGAGTCGGAATCCGACGCACTTTTCCGCCCAAGGCCCGGCGAAAGGGCCCATCAGAGCCGATATGAGCACAACCCGGGCGCCTGGGAATATGATCTGCGCCATGCGCCTCACACGGTGGTTGGGCCACCCGGCGAGGGTGATCCCGGCGGTGTACCTGGTGGGCATCGCCGTCGGCACGGGCCTGCTGCTTCTTCCGGCCGCCACCACAGGCGGCGAATCGGCGCCCCTGATCCACGCCGCCTTCACGGCGGTGTCGGCGATCTGCATCACGGGCCTGACCACCGTCGACACCGCCACGTTCTGGAGCCCATTCGGGCAGTTCATCATCATGGCCCTGATCCAGGTGGGCGGATTCGGGATCGTGACGCTGGCGAGCCTGCTCACCCTCGTCGCCACGGGACGCATCTCCCTGCAGGGCTCGCTCATCGCCGGGCAGGAGCTCCGGACCGGGTTCGGGTCGGTGCTGCGCGTGCCGAAGCTGATCGCCGTCGTGATGCTGTCGGCCGAGGCCGTGACCGCCGCCGTGCTCACGCTGGCCTTCCGCCCGTACACCGACGGCTGGGCGTCCGCCGCCTGGCAGGGAGCCTTCCACGCGGTATCCGCCTTCAACAACGCGGGCTTCGCCCTCTACAGCGACAACCTGATCGGCTTCGTCGGGGATCCCGCCGTCATCGTTCCGATCTGCCTGGCCGTGGTGCTGGGTGGGCTCGGGTTCCCGGTGCTGTTCGAGGTGGGCCGCAGGATGTTCCGCCGTGGCCGGCGGCAGGCCCGCTGGAGCGCCAACACGCGCCTGACCATCGCCGGGACCGTCTCGCTGCTCGTGCTGGGGGCCGTGATCTTCGCCCTCGCCGAATGGAACAACCCGCGCACCCTCGGCGCCATGCCACTCGACGACCGCGCCCTCGCCGTGCTCGCCGGGGCGGTCTTCCCTCGCACCGCGGGCTTCAACCACATCGACTACGGCGACGCCAACGAGATGACGCTGGCCCTGTACTACGTGCTCATGTTCATCGGGGGAGGCTCGGCCGGAACGGCGGGCGGGATCAAGGTGGGCACCGTCGGCATCATCCTGGCCACGGTCGTCGCCGAACTCCGAGGCGAGAGTCAGGTGGTGGTGGGAAGCCGCGCCATCCCGGCGACGGTGCAGCGCGCCGCCCTGGCTGTGGTGATGCTCGGCTCGGCGACGGTGGCGCTTGCGACGTTCTTCATCCTCGTCGACGACCGCTTCACGCTCCAACAGGTGCTGTTCGAGACCATCTCGGCCTTCGGCACCGTCGGCCTGTCGACGGGCATCACCCCGCAGCTGAGGCCCGAATCGCTGGTGGTCCTTATGCTGTTGATGTATCTGGGGAGGGTCGGAACCGTCTCGGTCGCCGCGGCGCTCGCCCTCCGTGCGCGTCACCGTCACTACGTCCTACCGGAGGAGCAGCCAATTGTTGGGTAGATCAGAGCGTCGGATCAGCGACGACACCGTGCTGGTGGTGGGCTTGGGTCTCTTCGGCACGGCCACCGCGCACGCCCTCCGCGACATGGATGTCCCCTTCATCGCCGTCACCGACGACCACGCCCAGGCCACCAGGCACGCCGACGAGTTCACCCACGTCATCGAGATGGACCCGTCTGACCGCGAGGCGCTCGAGCAGATCGGCATCGAGCAGATCCACAAGGCCGTGGTGGCGCTGAGCAAGGTGGAGCTGTCCATCATGACCGTGCTGGCGCTCTCGGAGCTGGGGGTCAAGGAGATCTGGGCGCGCGCCGCCACACGGGAACACGGCGCCATCCTCGAACGCATCGGGGCGCACCACGTGGTCTATTCGGAAGCCTCGACCGGCAAGCGTGTCGCCCATGCCGTGTCGGGCTACATGATCGACTACTTCGAGTTCGAGGACGGCTTCGCCATGGCGCGGACCCGGGCCCCGAAGATCATCTGGGACAAGACCCTGCGCGAGGCCCTGGTGCGGACGCAGAACAAGGTGACGGTGGTGGGCGCCAAACGTCCTGGGCAGGACTTCATCTACGCCGTCCCGGAGATGGTCATCGAGGCGGGGGACGTGCTCATCGTGTCGGGCCGCGTCGAGCACGTGGACGCCTTCTGTCGCCTCCGCTGACGCTGGGCGTGGTGCGCCCCTTCGGCTGGATCAGGCGTGCCGGTTGTCCTCCGACTGGCGCGCCGCGGCGCTCGCCTGCATGAGGCGGATCGTCGACGTCGGATCCGCCGTACCAGGGGCGGCCCCGCCGTCCTTGGCCAGGTGACCGCCGCTTCCCGTCCGCCAGGACAACCACCGGGCGAACCACGAGACCAGCAGGTTGATGGTGAGGTAGATCACCAGGGTGACGATGAACAGCGAGAACAGGTACCGGTTGCCGAAAAAGCTCGCGAGGTTGTTCATGTTGCTGCGGATGATCTCGTTGTACCCCACGATGTAGCCCAGCGACGTGTCCTTGAGGAGCACCACCAGCTGGGCGACGATGATCGGCAGCATCTGCCTGAACGCCTGCGGGAACTCAACGAGAAGCTTCGACTGGAACTCGCGCATCCCCAAGCTCAGGGCCGCCTCCCTCTGCCCCCGCGGCAGGGCGGCGAGGCCCGCGCGGAGGGCGTCGCCGATGAGGGTGCCGTTGTAGATGATCAGGGCGATGACGACGGCCCAGAAGGCGCCCGTCGAGGCCACGAGCAGGATGAACAGCATCATCAGCAGCACCGGCATCCCGCGGAAGAACTCCAGCATCACGGCGGTGGGGACACGCACCCACGGCAGGCGCGAACTGCGCATCAGCGAGAACACGACGCCCAGCGCGATGGCGCCGACGGCCGCGACGGCCGCGGCCTGGAGGGTGGCGACGACGCCCGCCCCGATGAAGCTCCACACCTCCGGGTCCAGGAAGATGTCCCACCGCGATTCGTCGAACATCCCCGGCAGCGTGATCCCCGCCGACTGGCGCGGTGCGGCGAGCAGGGACACGATCCAGGACGCGCCCGCCAGGATTGCGACGATCGACACGATCGACCCGACGAGTGAGGCGCGACGGGCCCGGGGGCCCGGCGCGTCGAACAGGACGCTGTTGGCGCTCATCGCGACACCACCCATCTCTTCTCGAGTTGCACGGCTGCCAGGCCGAGCGGAACGGTGATGACCAGGTAGAGGGCAGCCGCCAGCACCAGGATCGGGATGACGATGTTGCCGTTGTCGTTGACGAGTTGGCGTGTCGAGGCGAACAGCTCGACGACGAAGAACCCGCCCGCGACGGAGGTGTTCTTCGTCAAGGCGATGTAGACGTTGATCAGCGGCGGAATCGTCATGCGGAACGCCTGAGGCAGGACCACCAGCGACACCGTCTGGCCGAAGCCCAGGCCGATGCTGCGGGCCGCCTCAGCCTGCCCGACCGGCACACCGTTGATGCCCGAGCGCAGGGCCTCGGCCACGAACGGTGAGGTGTAGTACGTCAGCGCGACGAAGGCCAGCAGCAGGAACGGAGCGCGGAAGCCCAGCATCGGCAGGACGAAGGCCGTGAAGAAGAACACCAGGGTCAGGGGAGTGTTGCGCGCGACCTCGGTCCAGACCGCCGCGAACCAGCGCAGGACCGGGATCGGCGAGATCCGCATGGCGGTGATGACGGTGCCGAGGACGAGCGCGAGCCCGCCCGAGACCGCCAGCAGCAGCAGGGTGGTGCGGAGCCCCTCCCAGAACTGCGGCATGAGTGACCACAGCTGCGTCAATGGACTGCCCCTTTCGGATTGGGCTGGTGGGCCCGGCCGGCTCTGCCGGGCCGGGCCCACCAGAGGGGATCAGTAACGGTCAGGTGCGGGCGGCTCGACGAACGGCAGGACCGTCCCCGCCGTCTCGTTCCAGGCTGCTTCGTAGGTGCCGTCGGCGTAGCTCGCCTCGAGCACGTCGTTGATCCACATGCGGAAGTCCGTGTCCTCCAGCGCGAGTCCGATGCCGTAGGGCTCGGAGGTGAACGGCTCGCCGACCACCTTGAACTCACCCTCGTTCTGGGCGGCGAGCCCCGCGAGGATCACGTTGTCCGTCGACACCGCGACCACCGTGCCGTTGCGCAGAGGCTCCAGGCAGTTGGAGTAGGTGTCCGTGAGAACGGGCTCCGCCCCGATCTCCTCGAGCTTCGCGGCCGGAGTGGATCCGGTCACCGAGCAGACGGGCTGACCAACCAGATCGGCCTCACTGGTGATGTCCTCGTTGTCGGCGAGCACCAGGATCGACTGTCCAGCCATGTAGTACGGGCCCGCGAAGGACACGACCTCCTTGCGCTTGTCGTTGATCGTGTACGTGGCCACGACGAAGTCGACCTGCCCGTTCTCGATGAACGGCTCGCGGTTGGCCGAGACGGTCTCGACCCACTCGATGTTCTCCTCGGCGATGCCCAGGTTGGACGCGATGATCTTGCCGATCTCCACATCGAAGCCCTCCGGGACGCCCGAGGGGCCCATGAGGCCGAACAGCGGCTGGTCGAACTTGGTGCCGATCGTGACCTTGCCAGCCTCGTTCAGGGTGGCCATGGTCGTGCCCTCCTCGAACGACACCCCCTCGGCGGCCGGGGGAGTGGTCTCGGTCGCGGTCTCTCCCGCGCAGCCGGCCAGCGCGAACGCGCCGGCGGCGCTCAGCGCGATCAGGGAGTTCCTCATTCTCGTCATGCCTCTTCCTTTCCTTCCTGGTGTGCGGCCGCCAAGGTGACGGCCGCTCTAGGGCCTCCGCCCGGGGGCAGAGGGGTCTGGTCAGTGCTGCAGGATCTTGGACAGGAAGTCCTTCGCCCTCTCGCTGCGGGGGTGCGTGAAGAACTCCTCCGGCGTGGCCTCCTCGACGATGGCGCCGTCGGCCATGAACAGGACCCGATCCGCGGCCTTGCGGGCGAAGCCCATCTCGTGCGTGACGACGACCATGGTCATGCCCTCGGCGGCAAGGCCGACCATGACGTCGAGCACTTCGTTGATCATCTCCGGGTCGAGCGCGCTCGTGGGCTCGTCCATGAGGATCAGCTTCGGGTCCATCGCCAGGGACCGCGCGATCGCCACGCGCTGCTGCTGGCCGCCAGAGAGTTGGCTGGGCATCTTCCGTGCCTGGTTGGCCACGCCCACGCGTTCGAGGAGGCGCATCGCCTTCTCGTCGGCGTCCTGCTTCTTCATTCCGCGCACGCGGATGGGCCCGAGGGTGACGTTCTCGAGCACCGTCTTGTGGGCGAAGAGGTTGAAGGACTGGAAAACCATCCCGACGTCGGCGCGCAGCCGTGCCAGGTCCTTGCCCTCCTCGGGCAGCGCGCTGCCGTCGATGCTGATGGTGCCCGAGTCGATGGTCTCCAGCCGGTTGATGGCCCGGCACAGCGTCGACTTGCCGGATCCGGAGGGACCGATGACGACGACGACCTCGCCGCGGCTGACCGTGGTGGTGATGTCCCGCAGGACGTGGAGGTCGCCGAAGTGCTTGTCGACGTGATCGATCACCACCAGCGGTCCGCCGCGACCCACGTTCATCTGCGACATGGGCGGTGGTGTCTCCGGTGTGGCCATGTCAGCACCCTACGAGCATCATGCGGGTGCCGACATAGCCGGACGGGCCTGTTTACCGACCTGTTACAGAAAAGGAACGTCCGGGGCGATCGCGGCCGGACGGCGTCGCCGGCTCACGCGAGGCCCTCCTCCGCGAGCCAGTCGGCCGCGATGTCGGCCGCAGGAAGCTGCTCGGTGACGCTGCGGTCGTTCAGCGCGATCAGGTCGTCTGCGCCCATGGCGGCGCTGACGGCGTCGATGATCCCCTCGGCGGTGTCGTCAACGTCGTCGCTTGCCAGGGGCACGACGTGCGAGGCGAGGAACAGGCCCTCGTTGTCCTCCAGCGAGACGAGATCGTTCTGCGCGATCGTCGGGTCAGCGGTGTAGATGATGGCCAACTGGATGTCGCCGTCCTGGAGCGCCTTGACCGTCAGCGGGCCGCCGCCGTCCTCGATGGGGGTGAAGCCCACCTCGATGCCGTACTTGTCGGCCAGGCCCATCGGCCCGTTCGGGCGCGTCTCGGCCTCCGAGTTGGCCCCGAGCGTCAGAGGCTCGGTCACCTTCTCGAGGTCGGCCACCGTGACCAGGTCCCATTCGTCCGCGAACGCGCGGGTCACCACGTAGGAGTCCTGGTCCGTGGCATCGGACTGGGCCAGCACCCGCAGGCCCTCGGGGACCGCGCCCTCCAGCTCCGCGTACACGTCGTCCGACAGTCGCGCCTCCGTGTCAGGCTGCCAGAACTGCAGGAGCGGGCCCGTGTACTCGGGGAACAGGTCGATCGCGCCGGCCTCGATCTCGGGAAGGTAGGCCTCGCGCTGCCCGATGCGGAACTGACGATCCACCTCGTATCCCTCGGCCTCCAGGGCCTGGGCGTAGATCTCGGCGATGATCTCGTTGGAGTAGTAGTCCTGCGAGCCCACGACGATGGGGCCGGCCGACGGCGCGGACGCCGAGCCCGGCGTTGAGGCCGACCCGGGTGCGGAGCCGCTGGCGAGCGGATCGCTGCCGGCGCAGCCGGCCAGGAGGAGAGCTGACGCGGCGAGCGGCAGGAGCAGGTTCAACGGGCGACGGGGCATGGCATGGTCCTTTGCTGGGTTCTCACGTGGTCGACGGGGTGGTCAGGCGGGCACCGGCGGGATCGGCGATGCGGTAGGACAGTCGCTGGCAGGTGGCGAGCGCCACCTCCAGCAGGAGCGCGAGGGCGATGACCACCATCGACCCTCCCAGCATCTGGGCATAGTCGCGGGTTTTCAAGCCCGCGAACAGGTAGCGGCCGAGGCCGAAATCGGCGGTGTAGGCGGCCAGGGTGGCCGTCGCCACGACCTGCAGCGTGGCCGCCCGAAGCCCCCCCAGCATGACCGGCAGGGCCAAGGGCGTCTCGACGAGCCACACCACCTGCGCGCCGGAGAAGCCGACGGCCCGCGCGGCCTGGGGGATCGCCGGGTCGACGGCCATGAACCCCGAGTAGACGCCGGCCAGCAGCGACGGGACGGCGAGCACCACCAGCGTGAGGAGGGGAGCCTCCAGCCCGATCCCCAGCCACAGCCCGAACAGCGTGAGCAGGCCGAGGGAGGGGATGGCCCTGGCCGCGCCGGTCGCGGCAGCCACTGCCCCGGACCCCCGCCGGGTGTGGCCGACCGCGATCCCGGCGGGAACGGCGACGGCCGCGGCCAGCAGCACCGCCGCGGCGGTCATGGCCATGTGCTGGCCCACGCGCGTCGGGATGCCCGCCGCGCCGCTCCAGTGCGCGGGATCGGCCAGCCAGGCGAGCGCCTCGGCGAGGAGGTTCATCGCCGCACCTCAAGCAGCACCGGGTCGCGGGAGTGGGAAGTCGCCCGGGTCCATGGTGTGAGCGCACGGCCCGCGAGGATGAGCAGGCCGTCCAGGGCCAGCGCCAACGCCACGGTCATGACCACGCCGGTGGCCACCTCGGCGACGATGCCCCGCTGGAACCCGTCGGTGAGAAGCGTGCCGAGACTCGGCACCCCGATGAGGGCACCGATCGTGACCAGCCCCACCGTCGAGACGGTCGCGACGCGCAGGCCGGCGAGGATCACCGGCGTGGCCAGCGGCAGGTCCACGCGCCACAGGACGCCCGAGGGCGAGTGTCCGATGGCCACGGCGGCGTCGCGCACCTGCCGGTCCACGGACCCGAAGCCGTCGGTCACGCTCCTCACCAGCAGCGCCACGCCGTAGATGCTCAGGGCCACGATCATGGTCGCGGACGAGCGCAGGGGGGTGCCGAAGACCACCGGGATCACGATCAGCAGCGGGAGCGCCGGCACCGCGTAGAGCAGCGTGGCGGTGGCGAGCACGGGGCCGCCCACGCGTGGCCGACGGTGGGCGAGCCAGCCAAGAGGGAGGGCCACGAGGAGGCTGACGGCCACTGCCGGCACCGTGAGAAGCAGGTGCCCGAACGAGAGTTCGACCACCTGCTCCCAGTTGTTGGTCAACCAGGTCACTCGAGCACCCCGACCGGGCGGCCGTCGGGATCCACCGCGATCCTCCGGCCGTCGACCATCTCGACCCTGAGGCTGCGCTGGCCGCGGGTGACGCCGATGAAGTCACGCACGAAGTCGTCGGCGGGCCGGGCAAGGATCTCCGCCGGGGTCCCGCGTTGGGCCACCTGGGCATGGCGGCGCAGCACCACCACCTCGTCGCCGAGGCGGAAGGCCTCATCGACGTCGTGGGTGACGAAGACGATGGTCTTGCCCAACTCCGCCTGGAGCCGGAGCAGCTCATCCTGCAGCTCCCTGCGGACGATGGGGTCCACGGCCCCGAACGGCTCGTCCATCAACAGGATGTTGGGGTCCGAGGCCAGCGCGCGGGCCACCCCCACGCGCTGCTGCTGACCGCCTGAAAGCTGGGAGGGATAGCGGCGCGCCACCACCGGGTCCAACCCCACGCGCTCGAGGAGCTCCGCCGCCCGGGCCTGGGCCACGCGGCGTGTCACCCCGCTCAGCATCGGCACGGCGGCCACGTTGTCCGCCACTGTGCGATGGGGGAGGAGCCCACCGCTCTGCAGGACGTAGCCGATCGAGCGGCGCAACCTGACGGGGTCCGCCTCGCGCACGTCGCTCCCGTCGATCAGCACCCGGCCCGCCGTCGGGTCCACCATGCGGTTGACCATCCGGAGCAACGTGGTCTTGCCGCTGCCCGAGGAACCCAACAGCACCACCGACCGGTGCGACTCGACGGTGAGCGAGAACTCGCGCACGGCGGCGGTGCCGTCGGGGTACTGCTTGGCGACTCGCTCGAACTCGATCACGTGGCCAGCATACGAACTGATTGCGCCCGCACCAGCCCTGTTCAGGGCCCCGCCCGTAGACTGGCGGGACGATGACCGGAAGCGACGAGGCGGATCCGGCGCTCGGGCGGGAGCGCAGATTCGTGGTGCCCGACGGCGCGTCACCGCCCAGCCTCGAGCAGTTCGGCGCCACAGGCCCAGCCCAGAGGCTGCGCCTCACGGCCGAGTACTTCGATACGCCGGACGGTGCCCTCGCGCGCGCAGGCGCAGCCCTCAGGCGCCGCACCGGCGGGGCCGAGGACGGGTGGCGCCTGACCACGACGATGAGCGACGGGGGAGTGCTGGAACACAACCTCCCGGCCGGCCCCCTGCGCCGGATTCCCGCGGCGCTCCGCGCGCCAGTCGCCGACATCGTGGGAATGGAGCCCCTCCTCCCGGTACTTCGGCTCAGGGCGCGTCGTCGCCTCGTGTATCACTTCTCGGACGCCGGCCGGATGCGGCTGGCGGTGGCCGTGGACCGGATCACGGCGCGCCCCGGTGGAGGGACGGCCCACTGGTGCGAGCTCGGGTTGAGCCTGTCCCCCGGAGAACCCCCGAGCACGCTGGAGGACGCCGCACGCCTGCTGGCGGGCGCTGGTCTGCGTCCCGCCACGCGCGCGCCGGTTGTGCTGGAGGCCCTCGGACCGGCCGTCGCTCTCGGGCCGGCTCGCGGCCACTCAGCAGCCGCTGCGGTGTTGCACGTTCTCCGCGGCGAGTACGGCCGGTTCCAGGCGCTCGAGGCGCTGATCGCGTCCGACGAGCCGGACGCCGTGCATCGCGCGAGGGTCGCGTTGCGTCGGATGCGCAGCGTCCTGATGGTCTTCGGGAGCACGCTGAAGGCGGCCGACGCCACCGCGTTGCTCGACGAGCTGCGCTGGGCGGGGGCCCTCCTCGGTGGGCCGCGGGACACCGAGGTCCTCCTCGAGCTCGTCGACGAGCTGGCCGCTGACACCGACACCGCCCTGACCGCCGCGATCCACGAACGTGTCGCGGCCCACCTCGCCGCCCGGCACGACGAGGCCCGGGGCCGGCTGCTGACCGCTATGGCCACGCCACGCTGGGACGCGCTGCACGAACGCATCGTCTGCCTACTCGTGACCTCCAAGCCGGCCCGCGCAGGGAAGGACCGGGCGCCTCGACAACTGGGACTGCTGGCCGGTCGCGCGGAGAGGCGCGTCGAACGTCGGCGGACGCGTGCCGTCCTCGATCCGGCGAACCCCGTCCTCTGGCACACGGCCCGCAAGGCGGCGAAGGCGGCACGCTACGCGCGGGAGGTGACGGCCGACCTGCCCGGCGCCGGCAGGTCCGAGCGGGAGCGTGCCGATGCGTGGAAGGAGGTCACCGACGCGCTGGGCCGGTTCCAGGACCTCGCGATCGCCAGGGAACTGATCGCCGAGATGGCGCCGGCAACCCCGGACGGCTCCTCCGACCAGGCGACGCTGCTGGCGGGCCTCGACGCCCTCGCCGAACAGCGACTGGGCGAGGCGCAGACCGCGCTCGTGGCCGTGTCGCCCTGACCAGCGGGCCTGTGACCCCCCACCCTCAATGGCTCACCAGAGCGCCGGTCACCGCCTCACCGACGGTGGGGTGGCGGAAGGTGAATCCGGCCGCCTGAAGCGCCGCCGGCCGGACGTCCGCGTCGGCGGTCAGCAGCGAGTCCGCCGCGTCCCGCCCCAGGACCAGCCGGAGCGCGAAGCCCGGCACCGGGAGCCAGAACGGCCTGTGCAGCGCACGAGCGACGGCCCGGCCCAGCTCCTCTGCCGTGGCCGGGCTCGGACCTGACAGGTTGAACGGCCCCGAGACGTCGTGATCGATGACGTGCCGGATGGCGCGGACCTCGTCGTCCAGGGAGATCCAGGGCCAGACCTGGTTACCGGCGCCGATGCGACCCCCCAGCCCGAATCGTGTCAGGAGGATCAGCGGCTTGAGCACCGCCTCTGGGTGGACGACGGGGGCCGTGCGCAGCGTCGCCACCCTGGCGTGCGGGCCCGCGAGCGACGCCTCCGCCTCCCAGGCCACGCACAGCCGGGCGAGAAACGTGTCCCCGGCTGGAGAGGCCTCGGTGAGGACGCGTCCCGGCGCCGAGCCGTAGTACCCCACCGCTGAGCCCGAGATCAGGGCAGGGGCGTCGGCGCCCAGACTGCGCACCGCCGTCGCGACCGACCGGGTGGGGACCAGGCGCGACTCCCACAGCATGCGCCGGTACCGGCGGGTCCAGGGGAGGCGCCCGATGCTCGCGCCGTTGAGCACCACCACCGCGAGCGCTCCCCGCAGGATCTCGGGGTCCAGAGCCTCGGATCCAGGGTCCCATCGGACCTCGTCAGGGCCGCGGGGAGGCCGCCGGACCAGGGTCACCACGTTCACCCCGTCGCCCCTGAGGGAAGCCACCAGCCCCCGCCCGATGAGCCCGGAGGCCCCCGCGACAATCACTCTCTGCGCCGTCGAGCCGGTTCCTGCCATGCAGCAGACCTTGCCACTTTTCGCACGGGAATGGTTGTCAATCGCCGCGGCCCGTGCGAAGCTAGCGTCAGACGAAGCGGTTCAAACCACGTGCCGACTCCGACTCAACTGTCCGAAAGTGAGTCAAGTCATGTCACGTGCCCTGACCACCATCCCGTCCCCCACCCCCGAGCTCGAGAGCCTGGTCCTGGACCACCTGGACCTGTGCGAGGCCCTCGCACGGCGCTACGCGAACCGGGGCATCGACCTCGACGACCTCGTTCAGGTTGCCCGCGTGGGCCTCGTCTGCGCGGCGCAGCGGTTCCGCCCGGAGGCCGGCGCATTCGTGCCGTACGCCGTCGCCACCATCACCGGAGAGATCAAGCGGCACTTCCGCTCCAGCTGGATGGTGCGTCCCCCGCGGCGCCTCCAGGAGCAGCGCAGCGACGACGCGGCGCATCACCAGCGCGAAACAGACGCACTGAGCGCGTTCCGCCCCGTGTCCCTCGACAGCTCCCCCGTCGGAGACGAGGGGCATGCCGTCGAGCTGCCGGTGACCGACCACGACATGGAGCTGCTTCCCGATCTGCTCACGCTCCACTCCGCCGTCGATCGCCTCGACGAGGTGGAGCGCGAGGTTCTTCGGCTGCGATTCGTCGACGACCTCGCCCAGGCCGAGATCGGTCGCCGGCTGGGCGTGAGCCAGATGCAGGTCTCGCGCATTCTCAGCCGGGTGCTCGCCGGTCTCCGCGAGGAGATGGAGCCCGCGGCCGCGTGAGCCGACGGCCACCAGCGGCCGTGTTCGAGGCCCGCTGTTTGAAACCCGCCGTACCGGGTACGTAGAGGGAGAGACGCCATTCGCACCAGCGGATGGGGCCGATTCGAATCCAAGGAGGAACCATGGGGATCGAAGACAGCATGCGCAGGGCAGGCGACGAGGTCGCCGGGCGCGCCAAGCAGGTGTGGGGTGACCTCACCGACAACGAGCGCCTCGAGGCGGAGGGCCGGGCTCAGCACACCTCGGCGGACGACGACCGCATCGCCAACGAGCGCTTCAGGGACGACGGGGTTGATGAGACCCGCCTCGATCGCCGCAACGACGGGGTCGGCGACGACCTCAGGCCCAACGTCGGCGACGACGGCAGCCTGCGCGACGCCCTCCGTGACGACATGGGGCAGGGCCCCGACTCCGTTGCGGGCGACCCCACGCCCGGCACGCCGGGCGACGACGGCACCCTCCGCGACAACCTCCGAGACGACATGGGACAAGGCCTCCACGGCCACGCCACCCCGCGTCGCGATCACATCTGACCACCACAACCACATCAGGAGAACATCATGGGAACAATCCTCTGGATCATCGCCGCCGTGCTCGTCATCGCCGGCATCCTCGCCATCGTCCGCAGCCAGCTCGTGTGGGGCATCGTCCTCATCATCCTGGGCCTCCTCGTCGGCCCGGGCGGAGTGAGCCTCTTCACCTGACGATCCGACACGCGCCGAGGCGCCCTTCCCATCAGGGGAGGGCGCCTCGGCGTCTGCTCAGACGAAGATGACCTGGGCGCCCTCGGACAACTCGATGAAGTCGGCGGCGCTGATCACGTCCTCCACCCCCTCGTAGAGGTCAGACAGGGTGAGCCCGTTCATGTCGAAGCTGAGCTTGCAGCCCCACAGGTGACCGCCGGAGGCCACGATGATGTCAAGCATCTCCCGGACGCCAGGTATCTCCAGGTCGTCGAGCTGCTTGCGCATCATCTTCGTGGCCATCTTCGTCATGCCGGGAATGGCGCCCATCCCCGCCCACAGCGGCATGCTCGGCGCCATGGGCAGGTGCATGGCGGTGTTGCCCAGCATCGTGAACTTCAGGTCGTCCATCGTGCGCTCAGTGACCAGGTCGAAGCCCCAGAACGTGAAGAAGATGTGGGTCTCGATGCCCTCGCCCAGCGCGGCGTTGGCCATGATGAGCGCGGGATAGGCCATGTCGAGGTTGCCCTTGGACGCGATGAAGCAGATCTTGCGCGGACGGTCCTCGCCGGTGGCGGGGGCCGCGAAGTCGGACGGCTTGGCCTTGGCGCGGGGGGCGCCCGGATCGGCGGGGGCGGGCGTGGCGCGGGGCGTGCCGCCGAAGTCGGGGATGATCGGGGTGTCGGAGATGGTGGTCATGGCGCAGTCCCTTCCTAGACGCAGCCCTTGGGCTTGGGCAGCCCGGCGATGTAGGACATCTTCTTGGCCGGTTTCCCGGGGAACAGCCGGAACAGCTGCTTCATGTCGAAGCCGCCGACGCTCGACACGCGACGCAGCGTCGCGGTCTCCTTGCGCGCCGGGTAGTCGGCGCGGAGGAACTTCAGCACCTGCCAGTGCTCGTCGGTCAACTCCTCGATGCCGGCGTATCCGGCGAGGATCGGGGCGAGACTCTCGTCCCATTGGTTGTACTCGGTGAGGAAGCCCTCGTCGTTGACGTCGATGGCGCGGTCCCCGATGCGGGTGGTGGGCACGTGGAGTCTCCTTAGAACTTGGGGATGATCGGATCGGGCAGGACGGATGCGGCGTCGGCCGTGGAGTCCACGCCCGCCGCCGCGACGTACTCCGGCACGGGCGCGGCCTCGCGCTGCGCGGGTGCCGGCCTGGGCTTGGGCTTGGCCGCCCGTGGTGCGGAGGCCTGTGGGCGCGGGCGGTGCAGCGCGGGCGCCTTCGAGGCCGGCGCGGCATGACCACGCCTGCCGAGCGCCCTCAGGAACAGGTCCTTGTTCGACGTCCCCGACGCCTCGCCCTCCACGTTCTTCCCCAGCAGGTGCATGTCCGTGGTGAAGGGGAGGGGTCGTCCGCGCAGCAGGAACTCCCAGTACACGAACCGGAACGCGAGCTTGGCCAGGTGGTTGGACCGCGACTCGCCGAGCAGCGTCATGGGCCCCACCAGCGGGAGGGGGAACCCGCCGGTGTACGGCTGCGTGCCGTAGTTGAAGTCGAGGAGCATCCCCTTGCCGTGGCCGGTCTCGATGAAGCAGTTGGCGTGCCCGTCGAAGCTGTGCGGCAGCTCCTGACCGGCGAGATAGTAGGGCCAGTTCTCCATGAACACGTCCACCGAGAAGTGAGCCACCGATCCGGCCTTGGATGTCTGCAGGGTGCCGCCGTCGCCCAGGACGAAGATGTCCGGGTGCTCCAGCGACCGCATCGTGTGCTGGTCGCAGGGCACCAGGTTGGCCTCGTCCCCGAGCCCCGACCGGGCCACGTACTCCGGGCCGTAGTTCAGCGGGATGGAGACCAGGAGGTCGTAGGGCACGTGCCGGTCGTCGAAGGACACGAGCTCCTTGTTCTCCGTGTCGACCCGCTCGACGGCGAAGTCCGCCTCGAGGTGGATGTCGCGGTCGTGGAACATTGTGCCCAGCTCGCGCGAGGCGATCGGCTTGGTGAACGCGCCGTCGAGCGGCGTGACGTAGACGATCTCCACCTTCTTCCTCGTCTTGCGCTCCCGGAAGTAGGCGTCGGCGAGGAAGGTGAACTCCAGCGGCGCGACCGGGCACTTGATCGGCATGTCGGTGAGGTGCACGACCAGCCGGCCGCCGCGGAACTCCTTGAACGCCTCCGCCAGGGCGATCGAGGCAGGGAGATCGTAGAAGTGGTGCACGCCGTCGCCGTCCTGCCCGGGGGTCAGGTCGGGCCTGGGTTCGACGCCGGTGGCGATGACCAGCGTGTCGTACCCGAGCTCGCGACCGTCGGTGAGGTGGACGGCCTTGGCGGCCGCGTCGACGCGGTCGATCTCAGCGAGCACCAGTTGCACCCCGTCCGGGATGAAGTGGTGGCGCGACCGCACGATCTTGCCCTCGTCGTAGATCCCGAAGGGCAGGAACAGGTAGCCGGGTTGGTAGTGGTGCTCGTCGTCGCGGTCCACGACCGTGATCTCAAGGTCCGAGGCGGGGTAGGCGGATCGCAGCTTGTTGGCCACCATCGTGCCCGCGGTCCCACCGCCCAGGATGACAAGTCTCCTCATTGAGGCTCCTCCGAAGTGTTGGTGGAAATAGCCTATACCCGTCGGGGTATACGTGTGGACCGACCCCACATTTAGTACGACCAAATGTAGGAGACCGGCGACGGCTAGGCTGGTTTCCGGGCGAAGCGGCCCTGGAAGGGAGGCCCACCTGTGGGAGGACAAGGCTGTTACGTCTCCGCGCTGAGCATGTTCTCGATCGGTGTCGGCCCGTCCTCGTCGCACACCGTCGGCCCGATGCGGGCGGCGGCGGACTTCGCGGACCGGCTGGCCACCTCCAAGGCCGCGGTGGGGCGCATCAAGGTGGTGCTGTTCGGCTCGCTCGGCGCCACCGGGATCGGGCACGGCACCCCGGACGCCGTGGTGGCCGGGCTGCGCGGGATGCGGCCGGAGACGTGCGATCCGGCGCGGGTGCGGGGGGCGTGGTCCCACCTGGGCGACGCGGACACCCTCGACGTGCCCGGCGTCGGCACCGTGCCCTTCACCCGCGACGACGTGCGGCTCGCGCCGCTGACCCGCCGGCCGGGTCACCCCAACGCGTTGAGCCTCAGCGCCACGGGACCCGACGGCGCCCCGGTGGCCGAGGAGACCTACTACTCGATCGGTGGAGGGTTCATCAGCCGCGAGGGTGGGGCCACCCCCGCGGCGGGTCGCGGCCCCGGCGGGGGAGTGACGTTCGACACTGCCGCAGACCTGTTGCGGATCTGCAGCGAGTTCTCGCTGAGCGTGGCCGACGTCGCGCTGCGCTGCGAGCGCGCCCACCGCCCGGACAGGGAGACCCACGCCGGACTGGACGCCATCTGGGGCGCGATGTGCGCCTGCATCGCCGCCGGCCTCTCGGCCCGGGGGACATTGCCCGGCCCGCTCCACGTTCCCCGGCGGGCGGCCGGTGTGATGAGGCAGCTGGAGGCGGAGGAGCAGGGGCGCCGGCGCGGCGCCGAGTGGCTGCAGGTCTACGCCCTGGCCGTCAACGAGGCCAACGCGTCGGGCGAGCGGGTGGTGACCGCACCCACCAACGGCGCCGCGGGGATCATCCCCGCCGTCGCGCAGTACTACCTGGACTCCCACCCGGACGCCGGCCTTCCGGAGGTGCGCGAATTCCTTCTCACCGCGACGGCGATCGGCAGCCTGATCAAGGCCAACGCCTCCATCTCCGGGGCGGAGGGTGGGTGCCAGGCGGAGGTCGGTTCGGCGTGCGCCATGGCGGCCGCCGGGCTGTGCGCGGTGCTGGGCGGCACCCCGGCGCAGGTGGAGAACGCCGCCGAGATCGCCATGGAGCATCACCTGGGCCTCACCTGTGACCCCATCGGCGGCCTCGTCCAGGTGCCGTGCATCGAGCGCAACGCCATCGCGGCCAGCACGGCCGTGACGGCGGCGCGGCTCGCGTTGCACGGCGACGGCCGGCACATCGTCTCGCTCGACGCGGTCATCGCGACGATGCGCCAGACCGGGCTGGACATGCACAGCAAGTACAAGGAGACGAGCACCGGCGGCCTCGCGGTCAACGTGGTGGAGTGCTAGCCGGCTTCGGGACACACCTGGCGCGTCATCGGCCACCGGGCTAGCGTGTCGGTCAGGAGGTGGCGGCGGTGGACATCATTCTGATCCCCGGGCTCTGGCTCGACGGCTCGTCGTGGGACAAGGTTGTGCCGTTCCTGGAGCGGGCGGATCATCGCGTGGTGGCGCTCACACCGCCGGGCCACGACGGCCAGGACCCCTCGACGGTCACCTACGGTGACCTGGTGGGCGCCGTGGTCACCGAGATCGACCAGTCGGCGGGTCACGTCATGCTGGTCGGGCACTCGGCCGGCTGCGCGGCGGCCTGGGCCGCCGCCGATCGCCGCGCGGACAAGGTGGCGTGCGTCGTGCTCGTCGGGGGCTTCCCGATCCCCAGCGGCTCCCCGATCCTCGACGGCTTCGAGCCGGTCGACGGCGTCATCCCCTTCCCGGGGTGGGCCGCCTTCGAGGGCCCGGACTCGGCCGATCTCGACGACGCCGCGAAGGCGGAGCTGGAGAGCCACATGACCCCCGCCCCAGGGGAGTACGCCGTCGGGATCCAGGAGCTCGGCGACGACCGCCGCTACGGGCTGCCTGTGGTCAACGTCTGCACCGAGTACAGCGCGGACGAACTCCGGGGCTGGGTGGAGAAGGGGTTCCCCCCTGTCAGCGAGCTGCGCAAGCTCCGGCACGCCGGTTACGCGGACCTCGAGTCGGGGCACTGGCCCCAGATCTCGAGGGCGGAGGACCTGGCCGAGGTCATCCTCCGCGCCGCGACGGTGGTGTAACAGGGCGCCGGAGGGGCCCGACCCGGCGCAAGGCAGCCCCCGCGTCCGCCGACGGCGAAACCGGACGCCCTTCCCGGCACCCCCCGCGGCCGATACCTTGGGGCGAGAACCCCAGGCCCCAGAGGAGTCACCGATGACCTACCGCCCCGAAACGCTCGCCGTCCACGCCGGCCAGGAGGCCCCGGACTCCGCCACCAACTCGCGGGCCGTGCCCATCTACCAGACCACCAGCTACGTCTTCGACGACGCACAGCACGCCGCGGACCTCTTCGCGCTCGCGCGCCCGGGCAACATCTACACCCGCCTGATGAACCCGACCCAGTCGGTGTTCGAGGCGCGGGTCAACGCGCTGGAGGGCGGCATTGGAGCGCTGGCGACCGCCTCGGGCGCCTCGGCCATCACCTACGCGGTGCTCAACCTCACCTACACCGGCGACAACATCGTGGCCCTGTCCACCCTCTACGGCGGCACCTACGCGCTGTTCGCGCACACCCTCAAGCAGTTCGGCATCGAGGCCCGGTTCGTCGACCCGGCCAAGCCGGAGGAGCTGGCGCAGCACGTCGACGAGCGAACCAAGCTGGTGTTCGGTGAGACGGTGGGCAACCCGGCCCTGAACGTCGTGGACCTGGACGCCTGGTCGGCCGCCGCGCACGAGCTCGGCCTGCCGTTCATCGTCGACAACACCGTCCCCACGCCGCACCTCACCAAGGTGTTCGACCACGGCGTCGACATCGCGGTGCACTCGGCCACCAAGTACATGGGCGGGCACGGCACGTCGCTGGGTGGCGTGCTGGTGGACTCGGGTCGATTCGACTGGGCGGCGCACGCGGACAGGTTCCCCGGCCTCACACAGCCCGATGCCGCGTACCACGGGGTGGTGTGGACCGACGCCGCCGGCCCCGCGGCCTATGTGATCCGCGCGAGGACCGTGCTGCTGCGCAACACCGGCGCCGCGATCGCCCCCATGAACTCCTTCCTGCTGCTGCAGGGCCTCGAGACGCTCCACCTGCGGATGGAGCGCCACAGCGAGAACGCCATGAAGGTGGCCGAATACCTCACCGATCACCCGAAGGTGTCCTGGGTCAACTACCCCGGCCTGGAGTCGAGCCCCACCCACGAGATCGCCACGCGCATCCTCAAGGGCGGCTTCGGCGGCCTGGTCTCGTTCGGGGTGGAAGGCGGTCGCGAGGCGGGAACGCGCCTGGTCGAGGCGCTGGAGTTGTTCAGCCACCTGGCCAACATCGGTGACGCCAAGTCCTTGGCCATCCACAACGCGTCCACCACTCACTCCCAGCTGTCCGACGAGGAACTCCGGTCTGCCGGAGTCCCCGTCGAGATGGTGCGCCTCTCGGTGGGCATCGAGCACATCGACGACATCCTGGCCGATCTGGCCCAGGCGCTGGACCGGATCTAGCGAGGTCTACGGCTGGGTCGGCGTCGTCTCCTGATGGCGCCGGTCCGCCTCGATGTCCTCCTCGGGGACCGCGTGGTCCGACGAGTGCAGGTGCTCGCCCTCGTCGGGCCCCTCGGTACCGGTGGGCCGCAGCTCGGCGTCGTCGACGGCCGCCTCATCGGCGGGCCTGGGATTCTGATCGCTCATGGGTCCTCCTTGACGTACAGAACGTGCTTGTCAGGGTAGCCTTTCCTGCGTGGACTCGCCGCGGAAACGGGTGTCGAATGGTGCCATGAGCGCCGCTGTTGCCCAGAAGGCTGTCGAGTCGGCCGAGCTGTCCGGTCGGCTGAACTGGTTGCGCGCCGGCGTGCTCGGCGCCAACGACGGGATCGTGTCCATCTCGGCGACGGTGGTGGGTGTCGCGGCCGCTACCAACACGGTCACCCCGGTCCTCCTCGCCGGTGTCGCGGCCGTCGTGGCGGGCGCCATCTCGATGGCCCTGGGGGAGTACGTCTCGGTGTCCAGCGCGGCAGACTCGCAACGCTCCCTCATCACATCCCTCAGGGCACTGCTGACCACGGACCGGCGGGCCGCCGACGACGAACTCGTCGCCGCCTACCAGCGCCAGGGGCTGACCCGGGCCACGGCCGAGCAGGTCGTCGCGGAGATCGGGGAGGGGCACGCCGTCAAGGCGCACCTGTCCCAGCGCTTCCACCTGGCCGAGGACGAGATCGTCAACCCCTGGCACGCGGCGATCGCGTCGGCGGTGGCGTTCCTCGCCGGCGCCATCCTTCCGTTCCTCACCATCCTGCTCACCCCCATCCCGATGCGGATCCCGGTGACGGTGGTCGCCGTCCTGGTCGCGTTGGCGATCACAGGTGGCGTCGGGGCCCGGCTGGGAGGCGCCCCCGTCGGCCGCGCGGTGCTGCGGGTGGTCACGGGTGGGTTGCTCGCTCTCGGCACCACCTACGCCATCGGCCTCATGCTGGGCGTCTCCGGCATCTGACGCGCAGCCCGTCCGGGCGGCGCCGGAAGAGCCTAGGGTGGCGTCATGAACTCCGAGAAGGTGGTCTTCGGCTTCTTCGTCCTCCTCGCCGCCACCCTCAACTTCGGGTACGTCACCGGCGACATCGGCAACCCGCTGCACCACAACGCCATCGAGCTGTACGCCGCCGTCGTGGTGAACCTCATCGCCACCGTGCTCAAGCTGGGGGACCGCACCCAGATGGGCGCGGTTCACCTGGCGTCCAGTCTGGTGGCCTCCATCCAGCTGCTGCTCGCGGCCGGCACCTGGATCTGGCAGACCCAGGGCCTCGGCGTCGACCCGCACGAGCTGTCAGAACAGGCGATGAGCGTGGTGGTGTCGCTTGCCCTGGGCGCGCTGCTCGCCAACGTCGTCTCCGTGGTGCTCATGGTGATCGAGACCGCCAACTTCCGGCGACGGGCCTGACCGTGCCCGTCGGCGCGTCCCCCGGGTCGCGGCTGCCCGGCACCGAGGTGCGCCGCGTCGTCGTCGCCCCGCCGCCGGCGTCTGCGTCGACCGACGCCCTGTTCATCCTCATGCGGCGCATGCGCGGCCCGCTGGTGGTGCTCATCAGCATCTTCGCCGTCGACGTCTTCGGGCTCACCCTGATGCCGGGCACCGACGCGGCGGGCGAGCCTCATCGCCTGACCATCTTCGACGCCTTCTACGTCATGAGCTACACGGCCACCACCATCGGCTTCGGGGAGCTGCCCCTCCCGTTCTCCACCGCTCAGCGGATGTGGGTCACCTTCGCCATCTACAGCTCGGTGGTGGGCTGGGCCTACGCCCTCGGCTCCCTGTTCAGCCTGTTCCAGGACCGGGCCTTCACAGAAGCCGTACGCGCCCAGCGGATCGGCCGGCAGGTCCGCCGCCTCCGCGAGCCCTTCCTCATCATCGCCGGCTACGGGCAGATGGGCAGGCGGATCGCCGACGCCCTGGACGCCCAGGGCCGACGTCTGGTGGTGGTCGATTCCGACACCCACGCCCTCGACCAGCTGGAGGGCGGGAGGCTGTCGATCGACGTTCCCGGTATCGACGGCGACGCCAGGGATCCCGGCATCCTGGCCCTCGCCGGGCTCAACCACCCCCACTGCGAGGGTGTGGTGGCCACCACGCACGACGACTCGGTCAACCTCGCGGTGGCGATGGCGGTGCAGCTGCTCCACCCCCAGGTGCCGGTGTACGCGCGCGCCAACGACCGGACAGTGGTGGCCGCGATGCGCGACTTCCAGGTCGACGGCATCATCAACCCCTTCGACCGCTACGGCGAGTACCTCGCCCTCCGCCTGGAACGTCCCGCCACCTATCAGCTGGTCTCCTGGCTGCTCGCCCCCTACGACGCGCCCCTGGGTGAGCGCGAGGCCCCGCTGCCGCCTGGGCGGTGGCTCGTGGCGGCCGACGACCACTTCGGCCCCGAGATCGCCGAGGACCTGGCCAGGACCGGCGCCGAGGTCGAGACCGTCGACCCGACCCAGGAACTGCCCCCGCTGGCGGGCGTCGTCGGGCTCGTGGCCGGCTCGACCGACGAGAACCGCAACCTCGCCCTCGCCGCCCACGCCCGCCTCGCCGACCCCCGGATCTTCATCTCCGTGCGTGCCGGCTCCGAGGCGCTGACCCCGCTGCTGACGGCATTCGACCCGGACAGCGTGTTCATCCCCTCCCGCCTGACGGCGGAGGAGGCGATCGCCAGGGTGATCACTCCCGACTTCTGGACGTTCTTCCAGTTCGCCTTCAACCAGGACGAGGCATGGTCGGCGGCGCTCCTGGACCGCCTCGTCGGACGCCAGGGCACCGGCTCGCCGACCAGCCGCCGGATCAGCATCGACCCGACGGCGGCACCGGGCGTCGCGACCTGGCTGATCCACCACCGGCTCACACTGGGCGACCTGCTGCGCGATCCGCACGACCGCGACCACGACCTGGGTGTGGTGCCGCTGATCCTCACCCGAGGGGAGCGCGACGAGTTCGTGCCCGGCGATGACATCGAGGTGCTCCTGGGCGACGAGATCGTGGTGGCCGGACACGACGAGGCGATGGTGACGCTGGAACACACGCTGTTCCACGCGGGAGCGGTGGAGTATCTCGCCACAGGCACCGTCGTCCCGGAGACCTGGATCTTCCGCAGGCTCAGCCCGCGGATCCAGGACGCGTGAGGGCCGCGCCCGCCGCCGTCGACCGGCCTGGTCCGGCTCCTGCAACAATGGGGGGCGTGAACGGCCCCCTCGAATCCAGCGTCGGCGTCGTGGAGACGCTGTCGGCTCGTGTCTTCGACGCCGAACACCCCCTCGTTCTGCGCAGCGGCGCCACCCTGCAGCGCGTCGACGTGGCCTACGAGACCTATGGCACCCTGAACGCGGAGCGCAGCAACGCGGTGTTCATCTGCCACGCCCTCACCGGGGACGCGCACGCCGCCGGGCTGCACGCCGGTGAGACCCGGCCCGGCTGGTGGGACACGATGATCGGCCCCGGCAAACCCATCGACACCACCGTCTGGTACGTCGTGTGCGCCAACCTCCTCGGCGGGTGCCAGGGCACCACCGGGCCCTCGTCGGTCAACCCGGCCACGGGGGAGCCGTACGGCCTGGACTTCCCCCTTCTGGATATGGCCGACTTCGTCGAGGTGCACCGCGGGCTCGCGCGGCACCTCGGGATCGACCGCTGGGCGGCCGTCGTCGGTGGGTCCCTGGGCGGGATGCAGGTGCTGCAATGGGCGATCAGCCACCCGACCGAGGTGGGCCGGGCGCTGATCTTCGCGGCGTCGTCGCGGCTCACTGCCCAGAACATCGCCTTCTCGGCCGTCGGCCGCCAGGCGATCATGCGCGACTCCCACTTCATGGACGGCAGGTTCCTCACCGCCGGCACCTCGCCTCGGCGCGGTCTCTCCGTGGCGCGCATGATGGCGCACATCACCTACCTGTCCGAGGCCGCGTTCGAGGAGAAGTTCGGCCGCACCGCCCAGCGGGGTGAACTGGCCAAGAACTTCGGCGTCGACTTCGCCGTCGAGAGCTACCTCGAGCATCAGGGCGAACGGTTCCTGTCACGCTTCGACGCCCTCAGCTACCTGTACCTGACCCGGGTCATGGACTACTTCGACCCCTTCGCCGACGACCACGCCCTGGCCGCGCTCATCGACGACCCCGTCCGGTTCCTCATCGTGAGCTTCGACACCGACTGGCGCTTCTCGACGGCGCACTCCCGGCGCATCGTCCGGCACCTCGAGGGGGCCCGGCTGCCCACCTCCTTCCGCGAGATCCGCTCCCCCTGGGGACACGACTCGTTCCTCCTCGACGTCGCGGACTACCACGCCAGCGTCCGCGCCTACCTGGAGCGCGCTGCGGAGGAGATGGCATGAGCGACACACTGCGACGGGACCTGTGGCTGATCACCAAGCTCATCCCGGAGGGGTCCCGCGTCCTGGACCTCGGCTGCGGCGACGGGGAACTCCTGCGCCTGCTCATGCTCAAGGGCTGCTCCGGCACCGGGGTGGACATGGACCCTGGGAACCTGGTGGCGGCGATGCGCAGCGGAGTCGACGTCATCGAGCTGGACCTCGACACCCAGCTGGGGGAGTTCGCCGACGACAGCTACGACTTCGTGGTCCTCTCCCGCACGCTGCAGACGGTGCGCCGCCCCCGCCAGGTGCTGGCGGAGATCGGCCGGATCGCCGTGCACTCGGTGGTGTCCATGCCGAACTTCGCCCACTGGCGCAACCGGGTAAGGCTGCTGTCGGGCAGGATGCCGATGTCGAAGGACCTGCCGTTCAAGTGGTACGACACCCCGAACCTGCACCACTCGTCCATCCCGGACCTCGAGCCGCTGTTCGGCGGGTTGGGCATGGAGATCGACTCACGCGTCGCCCTGGACGCAACGGGGCGGGCCCACCCGCTGGGCAACGTGGCGGCCAATCTTCTGGCCAGTTCCTCCCTGTACGTGCTGCACGCTAGGAGATGAGGGCGCGCAGCCTGGTGGCCGCCCCGCCGAGGGCCAGCGCCTCCGTCAGCTCGTCCAGCCGGGCGGAATCGAGCGGGGCGCGCTGCAGGCCGGGCAGCGGAAGCGTGTCCACGCACGTCACCACCTCGCGGGCGCGCCCCAGGTAGTCGACGTCGGCCAGCAGCTTCCCCCGCACCGACGGTGACATCCCCGACGACGGGTCCACGGCGGCCTCGATCATCGCCTCGAGCGTGGGGTAGGCCATCACCAGGGTCGCGGCGCTCTTCTCGCCGATGCCCTTGACCCCCGGCAGGCCGTCCGAAGGGTCGCCGCGGAGCACCGCGAAGTCGACATAGCGCTCCGGGCTGAGCCCGTACCTGGCCGCGAGCCACTCGCGGGTGACCAGCTCATGCTTGGCCACGCCACGGGCCACGTAGACGATGCTGGTGTCGTCGTCGACGAGCTGGAACAGGTCGCGGTCACCGGTGACGACCAGCGACGTGCCGTCGTGCTGCCGCGCGAGGGAGGCCAGCACATCGTCGGCCTCGTGTTGGGCAACCCCGACGACGGGAATGCCAAGCGCGTCCAGGCACTCCCGGATGAGGGGCACCTGCACCGTGAGGTCGTCGTCGACGAGTTCGGCCTCGGCCCCGGCCACCTCGACGACCCGGTGGGCCTTGTAGCTGGGGAGGAGATCCACGCGCCAGTCCGGCCTCCAGTCGTCGTCCCATGCGCACACGAGCGCGTCCGGGGTGTACTGGGCGGTGAGCCGGGAGATGAAGTCCAGAGTGCCGCGCACCGCGTTGACCGGCCGGCCGTCGAGGGCCCTGAACGTGGCGGGCACGCCGAAGAACGCCCGGAAGTACAGGTATGAGGTGTCGAAGGCCATCAGCGTGCTCATCGGCTCATCCTCGCACAGCCCCGCAGCCGGGCGGCGGGTACTCTTGGGCCTCGTGATCTCCCGCCCCCCGCTGCCGGTGCCGGCCTCGCTGGCCCTGGCTGTCGCGGCCGGTCTGCTCATCGGCGCAGGCCAGGCCCCGATGGGCCTCTGGCCCGCGACGCTGGTGGGGGTGGCGCTCTTCAGCTGGCTGATGGCGGGGCAGCGGCCCAGGGCGGTGTTCGGCCTGGGCTACGTGGCCGGTCTGGCCATGAACACGCTCACGGTGTCCTGGATCTCCGTCCTCGGCGTCGGTGTGGGGGTCGCGCTTGTGGCCTTCCTGTCGCTGTGGTGGGGTGTGCTGGGAGTGGCGGTGTCGCGGCTGATGCGGCTCCGGGCCTGGCCGCTCCTGGTCCCCGCCGCCTGGGTGGCCATGGAGTACCTCTCCGGCAGGATCCCCTTCGGCGGGTTCTCCTGGGCCCGGCTCGGCTACACCACGGTCGATCAACCGATGTCCGGTCTGTTCGCGTGGGTGGGCGTGGCCGGGGTGAGCTACCTCGTGGCCGCGGTGGGCCAGCTGCTCCTGCTCGCAGCCGTGTCGAGGTCCCACCGGATCGCCGCGGCAGCGGGGGCGATCGCCGTCTTCGCCATCGGCGCGCTCGCGCACCTCAGCCCGCACGAGCAGCCCACGGACAGCGTCACGATCGCGATGGTGCAACCGGGCGTCAACCGGGCCGAGAAGGGCACCGGAACCTATGCCAGGTCCGTCACCAACAACGCGCTGAGCGAGACCGTCTTCGCTCTGGCCTCGGCACGCAGCGACGGAGAGCAGCTCGATTTCGTGCTGTGGCCCGAGAACGCCACCGACGTGGACCCGATGGCCGACGCCACCACCCGCGGCCTCGTCGAACTCTCCGCCCGACTGGCCGGCGTTCCGGTGTTCGTGGGCGCGGTCACCGACGGGCCGGTGCCCGACTCCCGCCAGACGTCGAGCATCTGGTGGGACCCGGAGGACGGGCCGGGGGACATCTACCACAAGCGGGACCTGGTCCCGTTCGGCGAGTGGATCCCGTTCCGGGACGTGCTCCTGCCCCGGCTCCCGATCCTCGAGCAGATCGGCCGGCAGTCCATCCCCGGTGAAGGGCCCGGCGTGGTCGACGCCCCCACGCAGACGTTCCAGGACCTCGCGGTGGGCACCATCATCTGCTTCGAACTGGCCTACGACGACACGAGCTACGACGTGGTCCGCGGGGGCGCCCAGGTGGTGGTGTCGCAGTCCAACACCAACACCTACGCCGGCACGTTCGAGCCCCACCAGCAGCTGGTCATCAACCGGGTCCGCGCCATGGAGCTGGGCCGCGAGGTGGCCGCCTCCACCCTCAACTCGTTGTCCGCGGTGATCGACACCCGCGGCCGCGTCGAGGCCGTCACGACGGAGTACGACGCTGGGAGCCTGATCACCACCCTCCCGCTCAGGTCCAACGTCAACCTGTCCGTGACCCTCAACCCCTGGCTCGCCTGGGCGGCGTTCGCCGCCACCCTCGTGGGCCTGGCCGCCGCTTCCGGCCGCCGCAGCGCGGCGCCCGGTAGCATGGCGACGACAGAGACCCACCAGAGAGAAGTGCCATGACCAGCCAGGACGCGCCCCGCCGGGTGCTCGTGATCATCCCGACGTACAACGAGTCCCAGAACGTCGAGAGCATCGTCACCAGGCTGCGCCGGGCGGTCCCGGAGGCGCACATTCTCATCGCCGACGACAACTCACCCGACGGCACCGGGGCCATCGCCGACAGGCTCGCCTCGGCAGATGATCACATCCAAGTCATGCACCGGAAGGGCAAGGAGGGGCTGGGGGCCGCCTACCTGGCCGGCTTCCACTGGGGTCTGGACCAGGGCTACGACGTGCTGGTCTCCCACGACGCGGACGGCTCGCACCAGCCCGAGGAACTGCCCAAGCTCCTGCGGGCCATCGACGACGGCGCGGACATGGTGAAGGGCTCACGCTGGGTGAAGGGCGGCTCCGTGGTCAACTGGCCCAAGTCACGGGAGTTCATCTCGAAGGGTGGGTCGCTGTGGACGCGGCTGTGGCTCGGGATCCCGGTCAAGGACGCCACGGGAGGATTCAACGCCTACCGGGCCTCCACCCTGCGGGGCATCAGCCTCGACGAGGTGGCCTCGGCCGGCTACTGCTTCCAGATCGACCTGGTCTGGCGCGCGCTGAAGAACGGCTTCACCGTCGTCGAGGTGCCGATCGAGTTCGTCGAACGGGAGTTCGGTGACTCCAAGATGAGCCGCAACATCGTCGTCGAGGCGCTCATCCGCACCACCCTGTGGGGTGTCGACCACCGGCTCCACCAGCTCGCAGGCCTCGCCAAGTCCGCCCTCGGCGGACGCAAGGCCGGGTGACGCGCCCGATGGCCGCTCGTGCGGGGGCCGTTCAACTGGGCCTGGTCATCCTCACCGTCTTCGTCCTCGTCTTCGCCGAGATCGCCGCCATCCTCTGGGTGGCGGGGGAGATCGGCTGGTGGACCCTCGCCATCCTCCTGGCCACCACCCTGCTCGGCCTCTTCCTGCTCCAGCGCGAATGGCGCAAGGCGTGGGGGGCGCTGGCCGAGGCCCTCAGCTCCGGTCAGCTGCCGTCGGGGCGCCTGGCCGATGCCTCGCTCGTGCTGGTGGGTGGAGTGTTGCTCGTCATGCCCGGCCTCCTCACCGACGTGCTGGGCCTGCTGCTGCTCCTGCCGTTCACCAGGCCGTTCATCCGGTCCGGCAGCGCGTGGTGGGCGTCCAAGGCGCTGCAGCGCTCAGGCGTGACCCCCACCGTCGTCAAGGGTGACGTGGTGCCAGACACCGAGACGCTGATCCCTCGGATCGACCCTGCAGGGTCCGGACATGCCACGATCCGCGGAGAGGTCGTCGAGGACGACCGGTCCGCGGACCGTGAGGGTGGTACTGGTCAGTAGATCCTGTCAGACTCGCGCAGCTTGGTCAGCTGCTCGTTCAGGATGTCCTCGAGCTCGGGGATGGAGCGTCGTTCACGCAGCATGTCCCAGTGGGTACGTGCCGGCTTGGATTCCTTCTCCTCGCCCACGACACCGTCGGAACGAACCGCCGTGGATCCACACTTCTTGCACTCCCACTCCGTGGGGAGATCCGCCTCGAGGGCGAACGTCACCGAGAAGTGGTGGCCCTTCGGGCAGTCGAACCCGAGCTGCCGTCGTTCGGCGAACTCGATTCCCTGCTCGTCCTCAAACGTCTTGGAGCCCAGCCCCATACCGCGCAATGCACGATCAGCCATGTTGCCTCCTTCGTCTGCCAGCCCAACGAATCGGGGCGCCGATTCGTTCCCCAGCCGCTATCGAGTAGACCACATACCCCGGGCGCGGAGAACCTCTTTGAGCAAATCGGGCCGATCCGTGACGATCCCGTCCACGCCCCAGTCGATGAGCCGATGCATGGTGGTGGGCTCGTCGATGGTCCACACGTGGATCTTCCTGCCGGCACGATGAATGCGGGCAATGTTCTTCGGCGTGACGATGTCCATCATCACCGGACCGACGGGGTGGCTGAGCGGCACCTGGAAAACTTGCCCGCCCGCCACCACCGCGCCAGCCGACATCGCGGCCACCCCGGCCGTCGAGACCGCGGTGGGAACCTCGGGGACAAGTGCCCGGAACCGCCTGATGCTCGCGCGGGAGAAGGAGCCGACGCACACCCGCCGTTGGGCGCGATGCTTGCGGATGCTCAGCGCCAGGGGCTCCACCGCCGAGAAGTGCTTGATGTCGATGTTGAAGCTGCACGTGGGGAACGTCTCCAACAGTTCGTCGAGCGTCGGGATGGGCTCGCGCCCGCCCACCCGCAGCTTCTGCACCTCGCGCAGGGGCACCTCTCGCAGCGAGGCGGTCACGTCGGTCACCCGGGAGACGTCGTCGTCGTGGAAGGCCACGAGCCGTCCGTCGCTGGTGGCGTGCACATCGGTCTCCAGGTACCGGAACCCCAGGGCCACGGCGTTGGAGAAGGCGCGCACAGTGTTCTCGATGCCCAGGTTGGCGGTCATGAGCGCGCCTCCGCGGTGGGCCATCGGGATGAACTCAGGGGACAGGTAGTCCTCGTGCGCTCCGGCCATAGGTCCGCAGCATAACGGTCTGACTGCCTGTTTCGCCAATAGTTACTACTCTCCACCGGCGACCGTCGAGATCGGCGAACCGGCTCCCGGATGCAAGGATGTCCCCATGACCACGGTCGTCTCCATCCAGTCCGCCGTCGCGTACGGCCATGCGGGCAACTCGTCCGCCGTCTTCCCGCTCCAGCGCTCCGGCATCGACGTGTGGCCGGTCTACACCGTCAACTTCTCCAACCACACCGGATACGGCGCCTGGCGCGGCCCGCTCATCCCCTCGGCGGACGTCTGGGAGGTTGTCCAGGGCATCGACGACCGCGGCGTGCTCGGCGCCGTCGACGCGCTGCTGTGCGGGTATCAGGGCACGCCGGAGGTGGGGCGGGTGATCCTCGACACCGCGCGGCTCATCAAGGAGCGCAACCCCGGCGCGGTGTTCTGCGCCGATCCCGTCATGGGCGACGTCGACCGCGGCTTCTACGCCCGCCCCGGCATCCCCGAGTTCTGGCGCGACCATGTCGTCGAGCACGCCGACATCATGACCCCCAACCTGTTCGAGCTCGAGTTCCTCACCGGGCACCCCACCCGGACCACCGGCGACGTGCTCGCGGCGGTCGAGGAGCTCCGCGGCCGCGGTCCGGAGGTGGTGGTGGTCACATCGGTGGTGGGATCGGACGCCGCCGATGACGTGATGCGGATGATCGGCGTCGGCCCCGAGGGTGCGTGGCAGGTGGAGACGCCCGTCCTCGATCGGAAGTTCACCGGATCCGGGGACCTGACCACCGCCATGTTCCTGGCCAACTGGCTGCGCGGCCGCGACGTCGGCGCGGCGTTGGGCGTGACGGCATCCGTGGTCTATTCGGTGCTGGAGGCCACCACACGCTCCGGCCATCCCGAGCTGCGCCTGGTCGATGCGCAGTCCGACATCGTCGACCCGCGCTTCGTCTTCCAGGCCGAACCGCTGCGCTGAGCCGCCTCAGGCGTCCGTGTCGGGCGTGCCCCAGAACACGTTGATGCTGGCGCCGAGCTTGTTCAACCGCTGGGGCAGGTCCTCGTACCCGCGGTTGATCACGTAGACGTCCATCAGATTGGTGGTGCCACGGGCCGCGAGCGCGGCCAGCAGCAGGCACACGGCCGGCCTGAGCGCCGGCGGCGACTCGATCTCGCGGGCCCGCCACCTGGTGGGCCCCAGGATGAGCAGGCGGTGAGCGTCCATCAACTGGATGTTGGCGCCGAGATCCGAGAGCTTCTTCAGGTGGATCGCCCGGTTGTCGTAGACCCAGTCGTAGATCACGCTCTGGCCCGTGGCGGTGGCGCAGATGACTGCGAAGAACGGCAGGTTGTCGATGTTGAGGCCGGGGAACGGCATGGGATGGATCTTGTCCAGCGGCGCCACCAGCTCCGACGGCTTGACGGTGACGTCCACGAGGCGGGTCTTGCCGTTGCGGCTGTGGTACTCCTCGGACATCTCAAGCACCTGGCCCATCTCGTCGAGGATGGCGAACTCCACCTCGAGGAACTCGATCGGACAGCGCCGCACGGTGATCTCGGACCTGGTGACGATCCCCGCTGTGAGGAGGCTCATCGCCTCGATGGGGTCCTCCGAGATGCAGTACTCCACGTCTGCCTCGATGTGCTCCTGGCCGGTGACCGTCAGCGTGGTGGTGCCCACCCCGTCGATCTTCACCCCCAGTTGCTGCAGGTAGAAGCACAGGTCCTGCACCATGTAGTTGCCTGAGGCGTTGCGCAGCGTCGTGACCCCGGGGGTGCGGGCCGCGGCCATGATCGCGTTCTCCGTGACGGTGTCGCCGCGTTCGATCAGGGTGATGGAGCGGTGCCCCGCCGGGATCTTCTCCACGACCGCGTGGTAGTTGCCCTCGGTGGCCTCCACCGTGAGGCCCATCTTGTGCAGGGCCGACATGTGCGGGTGGACCGTGCGCGCGCCCAGGTCGCAGCCGCCGGCATAGGGGAGGAGGAACTGGTCGAAATCGTGCATCAGCGGGCCGAGCAGCATGAGGATGCTGCGGGTCCGCTTGGCGGCGCGGGCGTCGATGGTGTGGGGAGTCAGCTCCGCGGGGCGGACGATCTCGAGGTCGTTGTCCCCGATCCAGGTGAGGTTCACCCCGATGGAGGTCAGCACCTCGCTGATGCGGTCCACCTCCTCGATCCGGGCGATCCCGCGGAGGACCGTGCGTCCCTGGTTGAGCAGGCTCGCACACAGGATGGCCATGGCGGCGTTCTTGCTGGTGCGCACGTCGATGTCCCCGGAGAGCCGGGAGGGCCCCTGGATCTCGAAGTTGACGCTGCCCTGCGTGGCGGTCTGGATCAGCGGCATCTCCAACGCCTCGGCCAGCCGGTTGATCATACTGAGCGACAGGTTCTGCTGCCCGTTCTCGATGCGGTGGACGGCACTCTGGACCGTGCCCAGCTCGTCTGCCAGCCGCTGCTGCGACCAGCCGCGGGCCAGCCTGGCCTCGCGGATCATCCGTCCGATTGACTCGCTCGTTGCGCTCATCCGGCCAGGGTATCTCATGTGTGAGATAACGTCCCTGGATTCGTAGGCAGGGCATCGGCGCCCCGTCGACCGGGCACTAGAGTGGCTCACATGAGCTCTGAATATGACGTCGTCGTCCTCGGTGCCGGCCCCGGCGGCTACGTGTCCGCCATCCGTGCCGCCCAGCTGGGACTCAAGGTGGCCGTGATCGAGAAGCAGTACTGGGGCGGGGTGTGCCTGAACATCGGCTGCATCCCCACCAAGTCCCTCCTGCGCAACGCCGAGCTGGCCCACATCTTCACCCACGAGGCCGACACGTTCGGCATCGAGGGCGAGGTGAGTTTCAACTACGGCAAGGCGTTCAAGCGCAGCCGTCAGGTGTCCGAGCGGATGACCAAGGGCATCCACTACCTGATGAAGAAGAACAAGATCACCGAGATCGACGGCTGGGGCACGTTCCTCGATGCCCACACCATCGAGGTGGCGGGCAACGACGGCCAGAAGTCGACGGTCACGTTCACCAACGCGATCATCGCGGCGGGCGCCACCACCCGGCTTCTGCCCGGAACGCAGCTTTCCGAGAACGTGGTCACGTACGAGGAGCAGATCCTCGCCGACAACGTCCCCGATTCGATCATCATCGGCGGCTCCGGCGCCATCGGCACCGAGTTCGCGTTCGTGCTCAGCCAGTTCGGGACCAAGGTCACCATCGTGGAGTACCTGGACCGGATGGTGCCCACCGAGGACGCCGAGATCTCGGCCGAGCTCGCCAAGGCCTACAAGAAGCTCGGCGTCACGGTCCTGACCTCCACGAAGGTCGAGGGCATCGAGGACACCGGCTCGGGGGTCAAGGTCACGGTCAGCCCTGCCGCGGGTGGTGAGCAGCGGGTCCTCGAGGCGGACCGGTTCCTGTCCGCCATCGGCTTCGCGCCCCGCGTCGACGGCTTCGGACTCGAGAACACCGGCGTAGCGCTGACCGACCGCAAGGCGATCGGCATCGACGAGTACATGCGCACGTCGGTGCCGCACATCTACGCCATCGGGGACTGCACCGGCAAGATGATGCTCGCCCACACCGCCGAGGCCCAGGGGGTCGTGGCGGCCGAGACGATCGCCGGCGTGGAGACCCACCCGATCAACTACGACATGATCCCGCGCGCCACCTACTGCCAGCCGCAGATCGCGTCGTTCGGCTACACGGAGCAGCAGGCCCGCGACAAGGGCTACGACGTGAAGGTGGCGAAGTTCCCGTTCGCCGCCAACGGCAAGGCCTGGGGCCTCGGCGAGGGGACCGGGTTCGTGAAGGTCGTGGCGGACGCGCGCTACAACGAGCTGCTGGGCGCCCACATGATCGGCCCCGACGTCACCGAGTTGCTGCCCGAACTGACGCTGGCGCAGGCCTACGACCTCACGGCCGACGACGTCGCCCGCAACATCCACGCACATCCCACGTTGTCGGAGGCGCTCAAGGAGGCCGTCGAGGGGATCGCCGGCCACATGATCAACTACTGACCGGTCGGCGACGCGGTGCCCATCCGGGCACCGCGTTGCCTAAGGTGGTGGCATGGAGCAGCGCAACATCGGAACGTCGGACCTCCGGGTGAGCGTCGTGGGGATGGGGTGCAACAACTTCTCCCGCCCGCGGACGGCGACGCAGTCCCTGGAACAGAGCATCCAGGTGATCCACGCGGCCATCGACCAGGGGATCACGTTCTTCGACGGTGCCGACATCTACGGCGGCGTCCCCGGCCGGAGCGAGGAGTTCCTGGGCGAGGCGCTGAAGGGGCGGCGAGACGAGGTGGTGCTCGCCACGAAGTTCGGTCATCAGGACTTCGAGATGCCCGGTTCCGAGGCATGGGGCCCGAAGGGGGCCAGGCGGTACGTCCGGTCCGCCGTCGAGGCGTCGCTCGTGCGGCTCAAGACCGATCGGATCGATCTGCTCCAGATGCACACCCCCGATCCCGAGACCCCGATCGAGGAGACGCTGGGCATCCTCACCGAACTGGTCGGGGAGGGGAAGGTGCGCTACATCGGGCACTCGAACTTCACCGGGGACCTTGCGCGGGAGGCGGCCGACGTCGCCCTCGCCGAGGAGTACGAGTCGTTCATCTCGGCCCAGAACGAGTACTCGCTGCTTGCCCGGGACATCGAGTACGACCTTCTCCCCGTCGCCGTCGAGCTCGGGCTCGGCGTCCTCCCGTACTTCCCCCTGGCCAACGGGCTGCTGACCGGCAAGTACACCGCCGACGGTGGTGGCGAGGGCCGGATGCGCTCCATCAAGGCCGCGCAACTGGCGGGCGTGGACTGGGATCTGCTCGAGCGCTACCGGCTGATCTGCGAGCATGCCGGTCACACGATGCTCGAGGTGACCTTCCAGTGGCTGCTCGGCCAGCCCAACATCTCCTCGGTGATCGCGGGCGCGACGCAGGTGACCCAGGTCACCCAGAACGCCGCCGCCGGGTCCACGAAGGTGCCCGACGACGTGCTCGACGCCGTCGACGAGTTGTTCGCCTGACCCGCCGCTCAGCGCCCGGCCACGGTGACCGTGTGCGCCTCGTGGTCGATCTCGAACGTCACGTCGCCCCGGCGCACCTTCTCCGTGCCCGGGCGGGGTGCCGGTCCCGACGGACGGGCGACCAGGCGCACCAGTGCCCGCATGCCGGCGTCGTCAGGGATCGTCGCCACGTAGAACGCCCTCCCCTCACCGTGGGCCCGCATCGTCACCGCGGGCATCGCGTCGGTGCGCCCACCCTGGAACCGCGCGACTACCTCCGCCGCGTCCGTGACGAGCTCCTCCGCGAAGTGGGTGCCCTCGAATGATCCGAGACCACCACCGTCGACGCAGGCGCGCTGCTGTCCCGGGGGGGTGAGTGCCAGCGCGCCGAACTCGACGACCCGCACTCCGAGCAGGTCGCCGAGCTGGGTGGTGAACCCGCCGTCGCGGAACCGGTCGTGCTCGTCCACGACGTCGCTGAAGGGACCCGTCAGCACGGTTCCGCCCCTGGCCACGACGGACCTCAGCCCGCCGGCCGCCCGCTCGGTCAACAGGTAGAGCAGCGGGGCGAAGACGGCGTCGTACCCGCTCAGATCAGCCTCGGCGTCCACGACGTCGACGAGGACGCCCTCCTCCAGCAGGGCCGCGTGCCAGCGCTGCACCTGGGCGAGGTAGTCCAGCACGACCGGATGGTCGGGCTGCTCGACGGCCCACCGGTTCTCCCAGTCGTAGACCACCGCGACCCGGGCGGTGACCCGTCCCAGCGGCGGGAGCGCACTCAGGTCGGCGCCCAGCCGGACCACCGATCGCCAGGTGTCGGTTCCCGTCCCGGCGTGCGGGAGCATCGCGGAGTGGAACTTCTCCGACCCCGCGCGGGACTGCCGCCATTGGAAGAACATCACCGCGTCCGCGCCGCGGGCGACGGCCTGCATGCTGAGGGCCGCCATCTGACCTGGCGCCTTCGGTGCGTTGCTCGGCCGCCAGTTGACGGCGTTGGTGGCCTGTTCCATCAGGAGCCACGGGGTGTCGGGCTTGAGGGAGCGGATCAGGTCCCTGGTGAACGCCGCCGCCTGCCAGGCGCGCGGATCGTTGGGGTCCGGGTAGCTGTCGTCGGCGATCACGTCGAGGTGCGGCGCCCAGCGGTGGTAGTCGAGCGGCTCGAAGGCGCCCATGAAGTTGGTCGTCACGCTCTGTTCGGCGCCCGCCTCGCGGATGATCCGCTTCTCCATGAGGAACAGGTCGAGCAGCGCGTCGGAGGTGAACCGCTTGAAGTCCAGCACCCCGGCGGGGTTGAGGCTGTAGGGCGCCTTGCGCGGCGGGACGATCTCGTCGAAGCCGCCGTAGCGCTGGGACCAGAACTGGGTGCCCCAGGCCTCGTTGAGCGCGCCGATGTGCCCATAGCGCTCCGCGAGCCAGACCCGGAAGGCCCGCGCCGCGTTGTCGGAGTAGTCCGCCGGCAGATGGCAGCCGAACTCGTTGTTCACGTGCCACATCCGCACCGCCGGATGCGACGCGTAGCGGCCGGCGATCGCGGTCACCAGCTCGCCCGCCAGGCGGCGGTAGTCCGGGGAGGTGGGGGAGTAGGCCTGGCGGCTGCCGTGCCAGAACCGGCTGCCGTCGCGGTCCTCCGGGAACATCCCCGGGTAACGCATCCCCGCCCACGGCGGCGGCGAGGCGGTCGCGGTGGCCAGGCACGCGCCGATCCCGTTGTCGTGCAGGAGGTCCAGGACCGTGTCAAGCCAGTCGAAGTCGAAGACGCCCTCCGCCGGCTGGATCCTCGCCCAGGCGAAGATCCCGACGCTGACCAGGTTCACGCCGGCCTCCCGCATCAGGCGGGCATCCTCCGCCCACACCTCCTCGGGCCACTGTTCCGGGTTGTAGTCGCCGCCGTAATACATCGCCATCGTCCTTGATCGTGTCTCCGGCCCTGACAAGCCGCTCGGGCCCAGGATAGGGGAGTTGGCACCCGACGACCCGGAGCCCTCCCCGCGGCGCTAGTGTGCGGAGCACATCGACATCCGAAGGAGCATGTGTGATGCAGATTCTCGCCCCGTGCGCAGGCCGGGTCATCGACATGGTCGACGTCCCAGACCCGGTGTTCAGCGCCCAGACCGTCGGTCCGGGCGTCGGGATCGAGCCCGACGGTGGGCGGCAGGTCGTCGTCGCGCCCGCGGACGGCCACCTGCTGAAGGTGAGCCCCCACGCCTTCATCCTCCTCGTCGACGGCGAGACCGGGATCCTGGTGCACATCGGCATCAACACGGTCAAGCTGGCGGGCGAGGGCTTCGAGGTGCTCGCGGCCCAGGGCGGCGACGTGACGGCCGGGACGCCGATCGTCGCCTGGGACCCGGACACGGTGACGGCCCCGGGGATGAAGCGGACCGTCGTGGTGGTCGTCATGGACGGCGCGCCAGACTCCGTCAGCACCGACGCCGTGGGACGCGCCGTCGCCGCGGGCGAGGCGCTCTTCACCTGCTGAGGGCTTGGGTCAGCCGGTGAACGCAACGACGTTGTTGAACACCCACATCCACTCGAGACGATACGAGCCGTCCCGGAACACGGGGACGCGCGCCCAGATGAACGATCTGCACCCGTTGGGTCCCGTCCAGTCGTCGGCGCAGGACGTCCTCCACTGACGGCCGCCTGACGTGAACGACCCGCTGACGGCCAGGGGATTGCCTCCCCAGGCCGCCCGCGGAGCGGGCAGGTAGGACAGGTTGTTGAACACCCACGCGTCGCGAGTGGTCCAGCCCCGGCCGGACTGCACGGCCTCGGTGGCCCAGATGTAGGCGAAGCAGCGCTCGAGCTCGGCGGTGTACTCCTCGCACCGCGTGAACCACCGTCGTCCACCCGAGGTGGCGTAGCCAGGGTTGTAGTAGACGCCCTCCGGCCTCGGCGCCGTGGATGTCTCCGGAACCGCCGGGGGAGCAGGAGCCGGCTGATCGGCCGCGTTGGTGAGGTGGGCCGCATAGCCGATCGGCAGCCATTCGGTCAGCGCCCACGGGAACTTGTCCTTGGTCAGGTTGTTGATCCTGGACGCCAGCTCGGGGTCGGACTTCCAGGGATTGACCCCATTGCCCATCCCGTAGGGGCTCTCGAAGTTGAGCGCCATCACGAAGGTGTTCTTGTCGGAGACGATGCCGCCGTACTTCTGGACGGCGCGCATGACCGCGGCCATCGTGGGGTCGATGCCGTTGGCCTTGACGTAGGCCTCGACGTCGAAGGCCTTGGGAAAGGTGAACACCTGGCCCGCGGCCGGGGCGTCGGGATACGCCGCGGGGTCCAGCCCGCCGTCGGTCTGCTTGGCGGGGAACGAGATGACGCCGCGCTGGTAGTCCGGGAACGTCAACGAGACCATGTGGCCGATCTCACCACGGCGAACCTCCTCCGCGCCGATCTGCGTGAGTTCGTTGCTGATGCCGATGACCGAGTTGGAGCCTGTGAGATAGCCCAACCAGTAGTTGTCGGCCCCTGCCGAGCGGGTCTCGGGGTCCCCGTACCAGTAGCCGGAGGCGGCGAAATGCCACTCACTCAGGTCCGGCCCCGCCTTGACGGCGTTGTAGTAGCCGCGCATGATGCCGGTCGCCACGTCGAAGGTGGCGAACGCCCGGTCCCCGCCGTCCGAGGCGCGGGCCCATGAGGGGATCGGCAGCCGCCCGGTGGTCACCGCCTTGAGACGGGGGAAGTTCACCACGCGCGCATCGGTCGAGGCGAACACGGCGAACTCCTGGTACGGATTGGAGGAGTCCACGGTGTAGATCGGGATGTTGTCGTGAGCGTGGACACCGTCGCCCACGTTGGCGCCCATCCTCAGCCACGGATCGAACGTGTCGGGCAGGTACATCCGGGGAAGGGCGTCGGAGACGAACGTCGCGATCGCCGCCGAGTTCGCGGCCCGAGGCGCGTCCCCGATCAACCTGGTGGCGAAGGTCCCCCGCGCGACGTAGTGATCAGGATGCAGCGGGGACCACCCCTGAATCGAGGCGAGGTCCGCCGCGGTCTTCGAGGGGTCGACCCCCGCCACCACGGGACGGCCCGAATCGTCAGGAGTGGAGAAGCAGTGCGGCCCCGCCGCGATCACTCCCGCGGTGGGGGCGTAGGGGAAACCGTTGTAGACGCAGCCCCGGGCTTCGTCGAGGCCGCTGGGGATGCCCACCGTCTCGGCACCCGCCGGGGCGGGGAGAGAGCCCAGGGCCAGCAGCAGGGCCGCCAGAACCAGTGCTGGGGCGGTCGCGGATTTCCTGTTCACGAGCCCTCAAGGTAGACCTGAGGCGAGGGACCCCGAGCCGTCTACCCCGACCCTCATCGGAGGTCTGGCCGATGGTGAATGCAGCCCGCACCCGAAGGTGAGTGGCCGCCGCCTCGTGCCGGGCCCGCCGACGGCGGCGATGGGCGCGGGTCGATAGGCTCGCCGGAGTGAGCCGCCCCCATCCCGTCGTCCTGGTGCTGATCGCCATCGCATCGGTCCAGTTCGGGGCGGCACTGGCCAAGGGCGTGTTCGACGCCGCCCATCCGGCCACGCTGGCCTTCCTCCGCGGCTCCGTCGCCAGCCTGATCTTCCTGCTCATCGCCCGCCCCCGCCTCGGGGGCCGGTCACGTGGAGACTGGCTGGTCGCGGCCGGCTACGGGCTGTGCCTCTCCGGGATGAACCTGCTCATCTACCTCAGCTTCGCCCGGATCCCCATCGGCCTCGCCGTCACCCTCGAGTTCGTCGGCCCCCTGGCCTTGGCGGTGCTGGGCTCGCGCAGGGCGGTGGACCTGATCTGGGTGGCGTTGGCCGCCGTCGGCGTCGTGCTACTGGGGGCCGGCCCCACGGTCCCGGACCTGATCGGCATGGCCCTGGCGCTGGGGGCGGGCGCCCTGTGGGCCTGCTACATCGTGCTGGCGGGGCCGCTCGGCCGGCGATGGGAGGGGACCAGCGGCCTGACGGTGGGCTCACTGATCGGAGCGGTCACGCTCGCCGGACCCGGCCTCGCCCTGGCCGACGGTGCGCTGGCAGACCCGAGGGTGCTCGGTGTCATCTCTCTGGTGGCCCTCCTGAGCACGGTCATCCCGTACGGCCTCGAGCTGCGGGCCCGGCGCAGCATCGCCGCCGGAACGTTCGGCATCCTGATGAGCCTCGAGCCGGCCGCGGCCGCCCTGTTCGCCTGGGTGGTGCTGGGAGAATTGCTCCATCCGGTCGAGTGGCTGGCGATGACGGCCGTCATCGCCGCGTCGATCGGGGCCATCCGCACCGCCCGAAGGGAGACCCATGGCCAGGACGCACGGAGCCACCCCGGCGCTGAAGGCGCTTGACGCGGCGGGGGTGACGTACCGCGTCCACGAGTACGAGCACGATCCGCGATCCACCAACTTCGGGATGGAGGCCGCCGCCGCCCTCGGCGTCCCGGCGGCGCGGGTCTTCAAGACCCTGCTGGCCTCCGACGGCCGCGCCCTGGTGGTGGGCATCGTGCCAGTGGACCGGACACTCGACCTCAAGGCCCTCGCCACCCACGTCGGGGTGAAGCGCCTGGTCATGGCCGAGCCCGCCGCGGCGGAGCGCAGCACGGGGATGGTCGTGGGCGGGATCAGCCCCGTCGGCCAGAAGCGAGCCCTGCCCACGGTGCTCGACGAGTCCGCGATGGGTCACGACACGGTGCTGGTCTCGGGCGGCCGCCGGGGCCTGGACGTCGAGCTCGCCGCGCACGACCTGGTCAGGCTCACCCGGGCCACCGTCGGCCCCATCGCCGCCGGGTAGTCTCGCGGCATGACCGAGAACCTCACGTTGACGAAGAACGCCGCCGCCAACCGCTACGAGCTCTTTCAGGGCCATGAGCTCATCGGCCTGATCGACTACCGCACCGACGGCGGCGTCGTGGACATGTACCACACAGAGGTCGACCCGGCCCACGGCGGCAACGGGCACGGCAACCGCATCGTCGAGTTCGCGCTCTCCGACGCCCGCGAGGCGGGTCTCAAGGTCCGCCCCACCTGTCCCTTCATCGCGAAGTACATCCACCGGCATGAGGACTTCTGGGATCTTCGCGCCTGAGCGTGCCCTGAGATGACGGCCACGGCGCGGAGGGGCAGAATGGGCGTCAGCCAACCGCACCGACACACCCCAGGGAGCCCCGATGAGTGGAGCCATCACCGTCCGCCGCAACAATGACGCGGAACAGGTGACGCCGACCACCACCATGACGGGCCTTGACCTGTTCGGTGAGGATCGCAGCGTCGTCGCCATGCGGGTGGGGGGCGAACTGCGCGACCTCGCCCGCGAACTCGCCGCCGGGGACGAGGTCGAGCCCGTCCTCATCGACAGCCCCGACGGTCTCAGCATCCTGCGTCACTCGGCCGGGCACGTCACGGCGCAGGCCATCCAGGGGCTCTTCTCCGAGGCCAGGCTGGGCATCGGCCCGCCGATCACCGACGGTTTCTACTACGATTTCGCGACGGCGCCGCTCACCCCTGAGGACCTGAAGTCCGTCGAGAAGGCCATGGGCCAGATCGTCAAGGAGCGGCAGCGTTTCGTGCGCAGGGTGGTCACCGACGACGAGGCCCGCGCCGAGCTCGCCGCCGAGCCGTTCAAGCTCGAACTCGTCGCGGACAAGGGGTCGTCATCGGCCGATGACGGTTCCAGCGTGGAGGTGGGGGCCGGCGAGCTCACCATCTACGACAACGTGCGGCGCGACGGCACCGTGGCCTGGAAGGACCTCTGCCGCGGCCCGCACGTCCCCCACACCGGCTACCTCGGCAACGGGTGGGCGCTGACCCGCACATCCGCCGCCTACTGGCGCGGGGACCAGCGCAACGCGGGACTGCAACGGGTCTACGGCACCGCCTGGCCCACCAAGGACGCCCTTCAGGCGTACCGGATGCGCCTCGAGGAGGCGGCGAAGCGGGACCACCGCAAGCTGGGCGTCGAGCTGGACCTGTTCAGCTTCCACGAGATCGTCGGCTCCGGGCTTCCGCTGTTCCATCCCCGCGGAGGCGTCATCAAGCGCGAGATGGAGGACTACGTCCGCGCCCGTCACATCGAGGAGGGCTTCGACTACGTCGGCACCCCCCACATCGCCAAGGAGGAGCTCTTCTACACCTCCGGGCACCTGCCGTACTACGCCGAGGGCATGTTCCCGCCCCTTCTGGAGGACGCCGAGCGCGACGAGCACGGCAACGTCGTCCGCGGTGGACAGGCCTACCGCCTCAAGGCGATGAACTGCCCCATGCATAACCTCATCTTCGCCTCCCGTGGGCGCTCCTACCGCGACCTCCCGTTGCGCTTCTTCGAGTTCGGGACCGTCTACCGAGACGAGAAGTCAGGCGTGGTCCAGGGTCTGACCCGGGTGCGGTCCATCACGCAGGACGACTCCCACAGCTACTGCGCCAAGGAGCAGGCGCCCGACGAGGTGCGCCACCTCCTCCGGTTCGTGCTGTCCCTGCTCAACGACTTCGGCCTGACCGATGTGGTGCTCGAGGTCTCCACCCGCGACGAGGACGGCAAGAAGAAGGACAAGTTCATCGGCTCTGACGAGCAGTGGGCAGAGGCCACCGCCATCCTGGATGCAATCGCGCTGGAGTCCGGGCTGCCCGTGGTCGCCGATCCCGGCGGCGCCGCCTACTACGGACCCAAGATCTCGATCCAGGCCAAGGACGCCATCGGCCGGACCTGGCAGATGTCGACCATCCAGTACGACTTCAACCAGCCCGAGCGCTTCGAGCTGGAGTACACGGCGCCCGACGGCAGCCGTCAGCAGCCGGTGATGATCCACTCGGCGAAGTTCGGCTCGATCGAGCGGTTCATGGGCGTGCTCATCGAGCACTACGCCGGCGCCTTCCCTGCCTGGCTCTCGCCCGTGCAGGTCATCGCCATCCCGGTGGCGGCCGAGTTCGACGCCTACCTGGCTGACATCGTCGCGCAGCTGCGCTCGAAGGGCGTGCGGGTGGACTTCGACGATTCCGACGACCGCTTCGGGAAGAAGATCCGCAATGCCTCGAAGGAGAAGGCGCCCTTCGTCCTGATCGCCGGCGGCGACGACCGGGACTCCGGATCCGTGTCCTTCCGCTTCCGCGACGGCTCCCAGCGCAACGGGGTGCCGGCCGCCGAGGCGGTGGCCACCATCGTCGAGTTCATCGCCTCACGCTCGAACGCGTCCCCGACGGCCGATGCCTGAGGCGGAGACGAGCGACGACTTCGCCGGGGTCCCAGATGCCTTCCAACGGCTCTGGACCCCGCACCGGATGGTCTACATCAAGGGCGACGGCAAGCCCAGGCACGACCACGAGTGCCCGTTCTGCGCCTCGCCGCGCCGCGACGACGCCGACGGGCTCATCGTCGCGCGCGGCGAGCACGCCTACGTGGTGATGAACCTGTTCCCCTACGCGCCCGGGCACCTGCTCGTCTGCCCGTACCGGCACGTGGCCGACTACGCAGACCTGACGCGGGAGGAGGCCACGGACGTGGCCGCGCTCACGCAGAGGGCGATGACGGTGGTGCGTCAGGTGTCGCGGCCGGACGGGTTCAACATCGGCATCAACCAGGGGGCGGTGGCGGGCGCCGGCATCGGGATGCACCTGCACCAGCACATCGTCCCGAGGTGGTCGGGCGACATGAACTTCCTGCCGATCGTGGCCCAGACCCGTGCGTTGCCCCAGCTGATCGGCGAGGCCAGGTCGTTGCTGGCCGAGGCCTGGCGCGCCTGAAGTGGGGATGAGCGGCGCCCTCTGGGCCGTCGGGGGACGGCTCCCGCGCCCCTGGGGCGACGCGCTGGCCCGTGGCGTCGCGCCGGTGGCGGCGCTCCTGCCGCTGAAGGGCGTTGCGGCCTGGGAGACCACGATCGAACGTGCGACAGGGCGCCGGCCGACCGGGAGGCAGCGGCGCCTGCTCGTCGAGAACTGGCTCCGCAACACCCTGTGGTCCCTCCGCCTGGCCCGATGGTCGGACGGCGAGGTGCTCGCCACCATCGACGTGAGCGCCGAGGACGAGGCGAAGCTGCACTCGTCGCTGGCTGGCCCCGGCCTGGTGGTCGCTCTCCCGCACATGGGCTCGTGGGACTTCGCCGGGGCGTGGGCCGCCCGCGTGGGCATCCGGGTGGTCAGCGTCGCCGAACGCCTGCCCGACGGGCTCTTCGAGCGGTTCCGCGACGCCCGTCGCGGCATGGGGATGGAGATCTACGCCGTGGACCGGCCCGAGCTCATGGCGGCGCTCGCCGAGGACGTGCGTGCCGGGCGGCTGGTGTGCCTGTTGAGCGACCGGGACCTCTCCTCGCGCGGCGTGAAGGTGCCCTGGCCGGGCTCGGGGCTGGTCAGCGTGCCCGCCGGGCCCGCGCTGCTGGCCCGCCGGACCGGCGCCGACCTCCGTGTGGTCACCACGGCCTTCCACGGGAACCGGCTGCGGCTGGAGGTGTCCGACCCGGTCGCGGGGGAGGATCCCGAGGCGATGATGCGCGGCGTGGTGGACCGGTTCGCGGCCGCCGTGCGGCGCAGCCCCGAGGACTGGCTGATGCTTCGCCGGGTGTTCCTGTGACGCTGAAGGTGGCCCTGGTGTGCCCCTACTCGCTCGACCGGCCCGGGGGAGTGGCGACTCACGTCCTCGGCCTTGCCCGCTGGCTCCAGGATGAGGGCCACCGCCCCGTGGTGGTGGCCCCCGGAACCCTCGACCAGGATCGGGGTGTGCCGGTCACGCTGCTCGGAGCGCCGCGGGATGTCCGCTTCAACGGCTCGGTGGCGCAGCTGGCGGTCGGTCCCAGGCAGTCCCGCCGGGCGGCCGCAGCAGTGGAGGGGGCCGACGTGGTCCACGTCCACGAGCCCCTGACACCCGGGGCCGCCTTCGCCGCGGCGCGCGCCGCGCGCGCCCTGGTGGTCACGCACCACGCATCCTTCGACCCCTGGCCCCTCGCCGCGCTCGTCCGGCCGCGGGCCGCGCTGCTCCCGGACCGGTTCTCCATCGCCGTCTCGAAGGCCGCCGCCGCCACGGCGCGGGCCCTGACTGGCGTCGACGCCGTCGTCATCCCCAACGCCATCGCGGCCCCCGATGCGTCGGGCCGGCGGGTCGGCAGGCCGACCGTCGCATTCCTCGGTCGCCTCGACGAACCCCGCAAGGGGTACCCGCTCTTCCAGGCGTTGGCGCGCCGCGTGCCGGAGGCGGACTTCGTGGCCGTCGGTCCCGGCGGCCACGGCGACCCTGTCGTCCACGAGTTCGGCCAGCTCGACGACGACGACAAGGCCCGCATGCTCCACTCCGCCAGCGTCCTGGTAGCCCCCAACCGGTACGGGGAGAGCTTCGGGATGATCCTGGTCGAGGGGCTCGCCCACGGGTGCGCCGTCGTCGCCTCGGACCTCCCCGCCTTCCGCGACGTCGTGGACCACCCGGGGTTCGTGTCCTGGTTCCCGGTCGACGACGAGGCCTCCGCCCGTGCCGCCCTGCTCCGCAGGCTCGCCGACCCCGTCGATCCGCTCGCGGCGCGCCGCCTCGTCGAGCGCTACACGTGGCCGGTCGTCGGGCCGCAGATCGCCGCCGCCTACCGGCGCGTGGCGGCGCGGCGCAACGGGGCTGACGTAGGCTGAGTGCGTGACCAGTTCGCCCGTGGTCCCCGATTGGGACACCGACGCCGTCCTCACGGTGCCCAACGTCCTGTCGTTCATCCGTCTCCTCGGCATCCCGGTGTTCTGCTGGCTGATCCTGGACGGGCAGGACGTGGCGGCGGTCATCATGCTGGCCGTGTTCGGCGTGACCGACTGGTTCGACGGCTACCTCGCCCGCAGGCTGAAGCAGCGCAGCCGGCTGGGCACCCGCCTGGACCCCATCGCCGACCGGCTCTACATCCTGGCCGCGGTGGTGGTCCTCCTCGTCCGCGGGATCGTCCCGTGGTGGTTCGTGGTCATCCTGGTGGCCCGCGACGTCATGCTCGCGGCGCTGATTCCGGCTCTGCGGCGCCACGGGATGCTGGCCCTGCCGGTCAACATCGTGGGCAAGGCCGGCACCATGCTGCTCCTGCTGGCGCTCCCGTTGATCCTGCTGGGCTCTCCCACCTCCCTCGACCTGGCCTGGGCCCACTACGCAGGCTGGGTCCTCGGCTCGCTCGGTGCCCTCGTCTACTGGGCGGCCGGCCTCCTCTACGTCCGCGAGACCGTGCGGCTACAACGGAGCGCTCAGTGAGGCGTCCCGACGCCAGCATGAGCCTGCTCACCGACCTCCAGGAGGGTGCGCTCGAGCCCGAATACCGGCTGCAGACCAGCCCCCAGGTGGGACGCGGGCGGCTCCTGGTCGGCGTCGCGCTCGTCGCCGTTCTCCTCACCGTCGCCGTTCTCCAGACCACCCGGGGTGCCGGGGCCGCCGCCACCCAGCGCTCCGAACTCCTGGACCGGGTGGCCGCCGCCAGGGCCCGCCAGGACGAGCTGACCAGCCAGTCGGCGCAGCTCGAGGCGGAGGTCCGCGAGCTTGCAGGGGGCGCGCTCGGCTCCCCCGAGGACCGCCAGCGGCTCGCGGAGGCGGAACTGGCCGCCGGCACCCTGCCCGTGACAGGTCCCGGGATCGTCGTCACGGTGGACGACGCGCCCGCCGCGACACAGGCCAAGGGCCTCGTGCTCGACAGTGACCTGAGCCGCCTCGTCAACGGGCTGTGGCAGGCCGGCGCCGAAGCCGTGTCCATCAACGGGAGGCGGCTGAGCGCCTTGACCCCGATCCGGGCGGCCGGGGCGGCCATCACTGTGGACTTCGTCTCCCTCAGCCCTCCCTACCGCCTTGAGGTCATCGGGGACCCGGGCACGCTCCCGGCCCGGTTCAACGAGACCCCGGCCGCCGCCTGGTGGCAGTTCCTCACCATGAACTACGGGCTCACCATGGAGATCGAGGCGTCCGACGGTGATCTCGACCTCCCGGCGGATCCCGGCATGGCCATCCGCCACGCCACGACCAGCGACGAGGAGAACTGACGTGTTCGCAATCCTGGGCCTGGTGGCCGGCGTCGTGGTGGGACTGCTCCTGCAGCCCACCCTGCCTCCCGTCCTGGTCCCGTACCTCCCCATCGCCATCGTGGCCGCGTTCGACGCCATCCTCGGTGCCACCCGTGCCTACCTGGACGGGATCTTCTCGGACCGGGTGTTCCTGGTGTCCTTCCTGTCGAACGTGGTGATCGCGGGACTCATCGTCTTCGTCGGGGACCAGATCGGGGTCGGGTCGCAGCTGTCGACCGGCGTCGTCGTCGTCCTCGGGATCCGCATCTTCACCAACGCCGCCGCCATCCGACGGGCGCTGCTCCATGCCTGAGCCGAGGCGCGCCACCCCCCGTCGCCCCCCGGGGGCCCTGCTGAAGGCCTTCTTCCGGCCCAGCCGGGGCCAGTTCGCCGTCGGCGTGGCGCTGTTCCTCACCGCGCTGATCGTGGTGGTGACGCTGCGCTCCCAGGCGAACCAGCCCGAGTTCGCCAACGTGCGCCAGGCGGATCTCATCCAGCTGCTGGACAACGTGACCGCGGAGACCCGACGGCTCGAGGACGAGGTGCGCGACCTCGAGCAGGCACGCTCCGAACTCCTGAGCGGGGCGGACCGCGACGAGGCCGCGCGGGCCGAGGCGGCCCGGCGGCTGGAGGAGGCACAGATCATCGCCGGCACGGTGCCGGTCAGCGGCCCGGGAGTGCGCATCGAGCTCGACGACCCGCAGGGCCGGGTCAGCGCCGAGCTGCTGCTCGACGCCGTCGAGGAGCTGCGCGATGCGGGCGCAGAGGTCATCGAGCTCAACGACACCGTGCGTCTGGTGATGCGGTCCTGGTTCGGCACCGATCAGGCGGGCATGCTCACCGCCGACGGGGTCACCCTTGAGGCCCCCTACCTCATCGAGGCCATCGGGGACCCCGCCACCCTCGAGGCGGGCGCGCGCTTCCGTGGCGGCCTCGTCAGCGAGGTGGAGGGCGAGCGCGTGGGTGGGCGGGTCACCATCACCCAGGAGGAGTCCGTCGCGATCGACTCCGTGGCCACCCCGGGGGAGAACGAGTTCGCCAGACCGCGGTAACGCAGTTGATAGCGGGTGATAAGTTCCTCAGGTAGCGTAGAAGTCCCAAGCGCCCCGTCGATGACGAACCAGGAGTGTTGACTCATGAAGTGCCGACAGTGTGGATCTGACAGCTCATCGGAGGCGCGGTTCTGCAGTGTGTGCGGGGCCCCCCTGGCAGACCCGACGGGTGACACCACGACGATGATCCCGGTCACCGCAGACGACCGGCCCGTGGTCGAGCTGACGGACCAGGAGCGGGCGGAGGCCAAGACGCTCGCCGCGGGTAACGCCCTTCTGGTGGTCAACCGCGGCCCGGGGGATTCGAGCAGGTTCCTCATCGACAACGACATCACCAACGTGGGCAGGCATCCGGAGTCGGACATCTTCCTCGACGACATCACCGTGTCGCGGCATCACGCGAAGTTCGTGCGCAGCGCCGGCAAGCTCTATCTGGAGGACCTGGGCAGCCTCAACGGCACCTACGTCAACCGCACTCTGCTCGACGGGCGGACGGTGCTCCGCGAGGGCGACGAGATCCAGATCGGGAAGTACCGCGCCACGATCTCGCTGAGTGAGCCCGGTCTGAGCTGATGCCTGGCGCGGCGCGCACCATCGGCCGCGTACTGGAGATGATCCGGGCGGAGTTCCCGGACATCTCCGTATCCAAGCTGAGGTATCTCGAGACGGAGGGTCTGATTTCTCCGGACCGTCAGCAGCCCTCGGGTTACCGGCGGTTCAGCCAGGAGGACGTCGACCGGCTGCTCTACGTGCTGCGCGCGCAGCGTGACCGCTACCTCCCGCTCAAGGTCATCCGCGAGGAACTCGACGCACTCGACCGCGGGGAACAGCCCGCATCGCTCGCCACCCCGTCCTCCACCGACGACGAGCCGGCCTCCGAACCGCGCCAGGCGGCCCGTGTCTCCGCCGCGCAGGGGCTGTTGACGCGTCGTCAGGTCCTGGCCGAATCGGGACTCGGCGAGGCGTCGCTGATCCATCTCGAGCGCCTCAAGATCATTCAGCCGCGCCGAGGGTCCCAGCTCTACGGCCGCGAGGCGGTGGCACTGGCTGTCTCGGCGAAGAAGCTGGTCAGCTACGGCGTGGACCTCCGGCAACTCAGGGTGATGCAGCAGGCGGCGGCGATGGAGGCGGCCGTCGTCGAACAGGCGCTCGACCAGTACCGGCGCCGGTCGGGGCCCCCTCAGGAGGTGGTCGTCGACCTCTACCGGGTTGTCATGCAGGCCCACGCAGCCCTCCTCCACGGGCAGATCCACTGAGTAGGCTGAGCCCATGATCGGTCTCGACGTCCTCGGCATCCGCCTCATCTCGCCGGACGAGCCGGCGGTGCTCCTGCTGCAGGAGCAGGGCGGGTCGCGGTGCCTGCCCATCTGGGTCGGCAACATCGAGGCCGCGGCGATCGCCAGCGGCCTTGACGGCACGGCTGCCGCCCGGCCCCTCACCCACGACCTCCTCGCAACCCTGCTCCCGATGATCGCGCCCGACGGGGGCGTGGTCGTCGTGACCGGCATGGAGGAGGGGGTCTACCGGGCAGAGCTGCGACTCGGTGAGCACGTCGTCGACGCCAGGCCGAGCGACTGCGTCGCCGTGGCGGTACGCCTGGGGTGGACCATCCAGTGCCCGGCCGCCCTCATGGATGAAGTAGGGGTTGAGGTTGAGGCCGCCCAGACCGACGAGGTTGAGGCCTTCCGGGCGTTCCTCGACAGCGTCAACGCCGACGACTTCGAAGACGAATAATGCCTGGTCAGGCCCCATTCGAGGGATTCGGCACCGGCCCCGGAGCGGGCCACGGCCGGCCGCGCCCGCGAACTTTCTCCGGCATGCTCGGGCGTGTCGTCCCGCTCTCGACGCGCACCCGATTAGCGTCGGGTCTGCCGGTGCACCAACGCCGCGGAAGAAGTGAGGGAACGTGACTGAGACGCCAGAGGCTGAGCCGCTTCAAGCCCTGCTCTTCGACGGCGACTTCGCGCCCGTGCCCAGCGACACCGGCTACCGCGGCCCGATCGCCCATCGCGTGGCCGGCATCACCTACCGGCAGCTCGACTACTGGGCCCGCACCGGGCTGGTGGTCCCGTCCATCCGCAATGCGGAGGGCTCCGGGACCCAGCGCCTGTACTCCTTCCGCGACATTCTGCTGCTGCGCGTGGTCAAGCGGTTCCTGGACATCGGCATCTCCCTGCAGCAGATCCGGGTGGCCATCGATCACCTGCATGCCCGCGGCGTCGACGACCTGACCGAGCTGACGCTCGTCAGCGACGGGTTCAGCGTCTACGAGGTGACCTCGGCCAACGAGCTGTTCGACCTGAGCCGCGGTGGTCAGGGCATGTTCATGATCTCCGTCAGCAGCGTCTGGCGGGAGCTGGAGGGCACCCTGGCCGCGCTCCCTGGCGAGCGCACGGCCGATACCGCGGCCGAGACCCTGGACCCCTCTGATGAGCTCGCGGCCCGACGGCGGACGCGGGCCGTCTGAAGCCTCCCGGCGCAGCGGAGCCGCCGGTAAGGTCTCGTCCGTGAAGGACTGGATCGACAGGGTGAGGAAGCGGCCTGTGGTGGCCCACGCCATGGCCGCGATGAACCGCTACAACAAGCGTCTGGGGCCGCAGTTCGCGGCCGGCATCACCTACTTCTCCGTGCTCTCCATGGTGCCGATCCTGATGTTCGCCTTCTCGATGCTGGGCATGACGCTCACCGTGCTGCGCCCGGACCTGCTCGACCAAGTGAAGGACCTCCTGGACGCCGAGCTGGGGGCCACCAACCTGTCGGAGAGCCTCGGGAAGGTCGTGGATCACGCCTTCAGGAACTGGGCTTCGGTGGCGAGCGTGGCCGTCGTCACGGCGGCCTACTCCGGCTCGAACTGGGTGGGCAACCTCAAGCGCGCCGTCCGGGTGATGTGGTCGGAGAAGTTCGCCGACGCGGCCCGGAGGGGCAACTTCTTCGTCGAGATCGCGTTCAATCTGGTGATCTTCCTCGGGCTCCTCGTGTGCGTGGGGGTGAGCCTCGGCGTGGCCTCCGTGGGGGGCGGGTTCTCCAGGCAGGTCATCGAGTGGCTGGGCTGGAGCCATCTTCCCGGGATCGAGTTCCTCTTCCAGGCCGTGAGCGTCGTGCTCACGCTCCTGGCCAGCTGGATCCTCATCGCCTTCCTGTTCGTGGCGATGCCCCGGAAGCGGGCGAGGCCCCGCGTCTGGCTGATCGGGACCCTGATCGGCGCGGTCCTCATCACGGCGCTCCAGCAGGTGGCGGGCCGTCTCGTGGGCCTGTTCTCCAACAATCCCGCCTCGGCCATCTTCGGCCCCGTCATCGTCCTGATGCTGGTGTTGAATCTGCTCGCCACCATCATCCTCATGTCCGCCGCCTGGATCGGCACAGACGAGGTGTGGGCGGCAGAGCTTGCCACGAGCCACGCCGGGCGGACCTCCGAGGTGACCGACCACGCCGGGATCGACCTGGCGGAGGAGACCGTGGCGGCGTCGCATCAGGCCTCACGCAGGTGGGCGGCCACCAGGAGCCTCGACGATCTACGCCGGGCGGATCCGGTCACCCTGCCGCCACCGGATCCGGCGCGGCCGGTCCGGCAGGACGTGGCGGCACGGAGCGTCCGGATCGGGACCCGGCTGGGCTACGGCGTCGGCGCGGCCACGGGGCTCGGTCTCGGCGCGTTGCTGGCCGGGGTGGTCCGCGGGCTCAGGCGTCGCTGAACCCCACCACCAGCGAGCCCTCCGGCGGCACGGTCACCGGCCGCGACACGCCGTCGTGGACGAGGGCATAGGTGCCTGCGGCCGCCGGTGCGAGGGCTCGGAGAGTCAGCCTGTGCGGGCGCCGGTCGCGCCACTCGAGGTCCACGGCGACGCCGGGCCTGGCCACCAGCCCGGTGACCTCGCCGTCGTCCAGGTGCGGGGGGAGCGCCGGCAGCAGGTCGATCCGGCCGGGGCGGTGACTCTGGAGCAGCGCCTCGACGAAGGCTCCGAGGAATCCGAGGTTGCCGTCGATCTGGAAGGGCGGGTGGGCGGCGAAGAGGTTGGCGTAGAGCCCGCCGCGCTGGGCGAAGCCGGGGCCGTCGTCCGCCGGGCGCACCACCAGGGTCAGCAGCCGCCCCACGGCCTGGCCGTCGCCGAGCCTGGCCCTGAGCGCGATCTTCCAGGCCAGGGACCAGCCGGTGGAGTCGTCGCCTCGGGCGTCGAGTGTCGCGGCCACGGCGGCGGCGTGGCTGGCCGGGTCCAGGTCACCCGGGAACCACGGGAGGAGGTGGGAGAGATGGCGGTGCAACGGCTCCTCCTGCACGCGGTCCTCGCCCCACTCCGCGATCGTGCCGTCCGACGAGACGCGCGGCCCGGGGATCCGGGCCGCCGTCGCCGACGCCTCGGCGGCGATCGGGTCCTCCGGGGCGAAGGTCGAGGCAAGCTCCGCCGCGAGGAGCAGCACGTCGCGGACCAGGGCGCGGTCCATCGCGGAGGAGCTGGTCAGCGACGCCGGGACCCCTCTGTGCAGGAACCGGTTCTCGGGGGAGGTGGAGGGAATCGTCTGCGGGATCCCGTCGGCATCGGGCCGCAGGAAGTCCAGGAGGAAGCGGGCCGCGCCCCGGACGACGGGCCAGAACCGGCTGAGCATCTCCTCGTCCATCGCGCCGAAGCGCCGCTGCTCGTCGAACTGGCGCACCAGCCACGCCCCGCCCATCGCCCACTGGGACCAGGACGCGTCCCCGTTGGTGGGGAGCGTGAAGGCCCAGGCATCGGTGTTGTGGTGGGCCACCCATCCCCGCGCGCCGTACAGGCGGTGCGCGGTGTCCCCGCCCCGCTCGGCCAGCGACTCCAGCAGCGGCAGCAGCGAGCGGTGGCAGCCTGATGCGCCGGTGGTCTCGGCTCCCCAGTAATTCATCGGCAGGTTGATGTTGAGCGTGTACGCCGACGACCAGGGCGGCTGCAGCTCGGCGTTCCAGATCCCCTGGAGGTTGGCCGGGAGGCCGCCGTCGCGGCTGGAGCTGAGCAGCAGGTAGCGGCAGTACTCGAGGAGCAGCGCCACCAGCGACGGGTCCGTGGCGGCCACGTCCGTGAGCGCCACGGACCTGACCCGCTCGTCGGGATCGGCCAGGGGACTGGTGCCTCCGAGGCGGACGGAGAAGGTCCCCGCCCGCTCGGAGTGCGCGGCCGCGTGCCGGGCGAGTGCGGACTCGGCGTGTGCCTCCGCGCGACGGATCGCCCGCCCGAGGGCGTCCTCGACGGGGCCTGGGGGCAGGGTAGGGGAGGTGTAGGTGGTCTCGATCGCGAGCACGATCTCCGTTGAGGTCGCTGAGCGCACGAGAATGGCCCCGTCGTCCGCGCCCACCTCGCCGTCGGTGGTCACGCGCAGCCGCAGGGCCACGCGGACTGGATCGACTCCGGGCACCTCCCAGGTGAGGGGTGGGGAGTCGGGCTCGTGGCCGGGGGCGACGTCGGCCGGCAGCGCCGCGATCAGCGTGACCGCGCCGTCGGTCGCCTCGAGCGATTCGACCCGCAGCGGCGTGGCCACACTGATGCGGAGATCGCCCGGCTCAACCGACCGCACCGTGTGGGCGAGGACGTCGTCGCGCAGGCAGGCGGCGGTGCGCATCTGCCAGGTGCGCGCGCCGTCGGAGAGTGTCGCGGTGTGGACGCCGGTGGAAAGGTCGAGGGACCGGACGACGCCGGCGCCGCCGGCCCCCTCGAGGCGGACCTCCAGCTCGCCCACGGGCAGGAACGCCTGCGCGTAGCCGTGCTGCAGCGGACGCAGGGCCTCCTCGGCCCCGACGGGGTCGTCGCCCTCGATGAGCGCGCGCGCGTCCGCGAGGGCCTCAGCCGCCACAGCCGGGTGGACCAGGTTCCGCACGGCCGAGCCCACCCCACCGGACCAGGCCGTGGACTCGTTCAGGCCGATCCGCACCGCGCCGTCCTCGACCCCGACCATGGCGCCCAGGCGCCCGTTGCCAAGCGGGAGGCGGTCCAGCCAGGAGCGCGACGGGCGGTGATACGTGAGGCTGGTCATGACGCGTCCCCCCGGTCCTCGCGGACGACGGCGACGTCGCCGGCCGCGAGCGTGAGGATGCCGGTCACCGGCTCGTCGTCGAGCAGGTTCGTGCCCCCGGCGGGGACGGTGGCGGGAACCGTGCCGTGGTTGATCACGAACAGGTAGCTGGAGGAGCCGGCTCGACGGCGGACCACCTCCACCCCCTCATAGCCCGGCGTCGGGAGGTCTGCCTCGGCCAGCACCCGTCCCACGAAGGAGCGGAGGTCCGCGCCCGTCAGCCGCGTCGACAGGTAATGCACGCGGCCCCCGCCCAGGAGGATCCGGCGCGTGACCGCGGGGGATCCGGTCCCGATGACGGGGTGGGCGTCGCCCGTGTAGGTGGCCGCGGCCTCGGCCCCATGGAGCTGGAGGAGCTCGGTCCACGAGCTCCCCGAGGCCCCGTCGGACAGTGTCACGCAGCCGCCGGGGGCCAGCGGCACGTGCTCCTCGACGCGGATCCCGGCCAGGGACGCGAAGGCTGCCGAGTAGCTTCCGTGCCGCACCCGCAGGTGTTCGTCGGTGGAGCCGGCGAAGTGCCAGACCGCGAGATGGCCGCCACCGTCCACGAAACGGGCGAACGCCTCCGCCTGGTGGTCGCTGACCGCCAGGAGGCTGGGCACGAGGATCACGTCGTAGCGCCCGAGGTCGTCGTCGGGGGACACCACGTCGGCCACCACGCCGAGTTCCCAGAGGGCCGTGTGCACGGCGCGGACGGCGGGGAGGAAGTCGACGTCGTTCGAGGGCATCGCGGGGGTCTGCGCCGCCCACCAGGCGTCGGCGCTCCAGACGATGCCCACCCGGGCCTCGACCACGGGACCGGCGGCGGGGTCCGCCACTGCCTCGGCAACGGCCTCCAGCTCCGCCCCCAGCGCGGCCAGCTCGCGGAAGATCCACGAGTCCGGGCCGGCGTGCGGCACCATCGCCGAGTGGAAGAACTCGGCGCCCACGAGCGGTGAGCGCCACTGGAAGAAGAGCGATCCCATGGCGCCGCGGGCCAGGTACTGGTAGGTGTTGCGGCGCATCCGCCCCGGCTCCTTGGGCAGCATCCGGCCGCCGGCGTAGTCGTAGACCAGGCTCGTGGACTGCTCCATGAGGAGCCACGGCCGCCCACCGGCGAAGGAGCGGGCCAGGTCCGCGCCGAAGGCCACGTGGGTCTCCCCGGCCGGGCCGGCGTCGTCGAGGTAGTGGTCGATCGAGACCACGTCGATCTCGCGGGCGAACGCCCACTGGTCGTAGTGGTTCCACGTGGGCAGCATGAAGTTGGTGGTGGTGGGCACGTGCGGGGTGAGCTCGCGGACCACCGTCGCCTGGTCCCGGAGGCAGTCGAGGAGGAGGTCCGCGCTGAAACGCTTGAAGTCGAGGACGTGTGCGGGGTTGGGCAGGTACTGCGTGGCCTGCGGCGCGTGGACGTCTCGCCAGTCGGAGTACCCCTGGGACCAGAAGGCCGTGTTCCAGGCCGCGTTGAGGGCCGTGAGGTCGCCGTAGCGTCCAGCCAGCCACGTGCGGAAGGCCGCGTCGGTCACCGGACCGTAGGACACCGTGCCGTACTCGTTGTGCAGGTGCCACATCGCCAGGCCCGGGTGGGTGCCGTAGCGCTCGGCCAGCGCGCGCGTGATGCGCACAGCGGCGTCGCGGTAGGCGGGGGCCGCGGGGTTGTAGGTGTCGCGGCTGCCGTGCATGAGGCGCACGCCGTCGGCCGTGACAGGGAGGGCCTCCGGATGGAGGCGGGAGAACCACGGCGGGGGAGAGGCCGTCGGCGTGGCCAGGATCACCCTGACACCCGACGAGTGAAGCCGGTCCATCGCGTCGTCGAGCCAGCCGAACTCGTAGCGTCCGGGCTCCGGCTCGAGAGAGGACCACGAGAACACGCCGACGGTGGCGGTGTTGACGTGCGCCTCGCGCATGAGGCGGAGGTCCTCGTCCAGTACGGTCCTGGACCACTGCTCGGGGTTGTAGTCCCCACCGAACCAAACGCCGGGGGAGTGCACTTGTCGAAACGGTTCGATGCTCACCCGTCCACTCTACATGCGGCAGAGGCCCGCCGTCCCAACTCGTGTGGAGTGGGGCGACGAGCCTCTGCGTGACGCGGGAGACCCGCGTCGGTGGGTCAGTGCGCGGCGGTGATGACGGGGAAGTCCTGGCCGATGTCGGCCAGCATCGCCTTGTACCAGTCCTGGTTCAGGTCGAACGGCTTGCCGCCCTTGATCCGGTCGAACGCGATGGCGCTCAGCACATCGCCGTTCTCCTCGTCATGGCCGATGACGCCGGGCTCACCGCGGAGCGCGCAGTCGACGGCGAGGTCGGTGCACTGCCTGATGAGGGCCAGGTCCGCGTCGTTGGCGGCGGCGGAGCGGGAGAAGTAGCCCGACTTCTGGATCATGACCTTCTCTGCGTCCAGCTTCTCGGCGAACTTCGAGGCGAACCACGCCCCGGGGTTGATCTTGTCCAGCTTCACGTGGCCGAACGGGTCCCGCGGCACCTCCTCGCCGGCACCCTCCATCTCGGCGACGATGGCGTCGAGGCCGGCGCCCTCCGACAGGAAGATGGTGACGTTGCCCACCTCGTCCATGATGGTGCCGAGGCGCTCGGCCTCCTTGGCGATGTCGATGACGCCCTCGGGCACGTACACGCCGTGCACGTCCCACGCGGCGCGCGACAGGCCGATCTCGGGCAGCCACTCCTGGGTGTCGAGCCAGGCGCGGTACTCCTGCGCGGTGGCGGCCGTCAACCAGCCGCAGTGCCGCCCCATGACCTCGTGCACGATGAGCATGCGCGAGCCCGAGTTGTGCTCAGCCACGATGTTCTTGGCGAAGATCGCGCCCTGCTCGGCCGCGGTCCACGCGCCCAGCGACTGCTTGATCGGGATGACGTCGTTGTCGATGGTCTTGGGGAGGCCCACCACGGTCAGGCCGTAGTCGTGCTCGGCGAGGTAGGCGGCGAGGTCCGCGGCGGTGGTGTTGGTGTCGTCGCCGCCGATGGTGTGCAGGACGTCGACTCCGTCGGCCACGAGACGGTCCGCCGCCACCTGGAGCGGGTTGGCGCCCTCGGCGACGAGCCCGCGCTTGACGAGGTCCTTGGCGTTGGTCAGCTTGACGCGGGAGTTGCCGACGGGGGAGCCGCCGAACTTGTGCAGCAGAGCGGCGTTGGCGCGGACCTTGTCGTCGACGACGAGGTAGTCACCCTTGAGGAGGCCCTGGTACCCGTGGCGGTAGGCGATGATCTCGATCTCGGGGGCCACCTGCGTGTAGCGCTCGATCAGTCCACCGATCGCGGAGGAGAGGCAGGGAGCGAAACCGCCGGCCGTGAGGATGGCTACCTTCTTGACCATGAGGGTCCTTTCATAGGAATGCATGACGCTTGGGTTGTCGGCTCCAGCCTATTGCACCCCGCCGTTGCCGCGGGGGCCAGGGGCGGCGAGGGCGGGCGGGCACCGTAGTTGTCCACAGCCGGGAAGCGGTGACCCTCCCGCTTGGCAGGATGGGCGCATGAGACGACCAACAGACCAGCGCGGACTCAGCGGATCGGTCCAGGCTGTGGTGCTGCTGCCGTTGTCCATCGGGATCCTGCTCAGCCTGATGCAGTGGTCGTTGCAGTACTGGGCGGAGTCGACGGCGCTGGCCGCCGCCCAGCAGGGGGTCGCCGTCGCAGCGGCCTACGACGGGCGGCCGGGCGACGGGGAGGCGGCCGCGGCCGAGGTGGCGGGCAACGGCTCGCTCAGCCAGGTGCGCGTGAGCGTCAGCAGGGGAGCCCGCACCACCACCGCCACCGTCAGCGGGCGCGCCGTCGTCATCATGTGGCCCCGCGAGATCCGCAAGACGGTCACCGCGGCGACGGAGCGGGTGACCGGCTCGTGACAGGGAACGGTGGTGAGCGCGGCCTGGCCATGTCCGTGGAGGCGGTGGTGATCCTCCCCGTTCTGGTGCTGTTCATCGGCCTGGTGATCTCGCTCGCCAGGATCGCGATCGCCGAGCAGAGCGTGGGCGCGGCGGCCGCCGCCGCGGCCAGGTCGGCCTCGCTCGAGCGCAGCAGCTCCAGCGCCCAGAGCGCGGCGCTGGAGGCGGCCCGTCTGTCGCTGGCTCAGCGTCATGTTGCCTGCCGGACAACCGATGTTGCCGTCGACGCCGCCGGAGTGGGACGTGCGCTGGGGCAGCGCGCCACCGTCGAGGTCGAGGTCCGGTGCCTCGTCGAGTTGAGGGACGTGAGCCTGCCGTTCGTCCCCGGTTCGGTGTCGGTGACGGCCGCCAGGACCTCGCCGGTGGACCCGTTGCGTGGTCGGTAGAGTGGCAGCCATGACTACCAAGCAGCGCCGCATCGGCCAGTTCACAGTGTCCTCGGTGGGTCTGGGTGCCATGCCCTTCTCCATGAGCGACAAGCCGGAGAAGCCGGCGGAGGAGCAGGCCATCGCCACCGTCCACGCCGCCCTCGACGCCGGCGTGACGCTCATCGACACGGCGGACATCTACGCCCCCACCTGGGACTCGATGGGTCACAACGAGCGGATCGTGGCCAAGGCCCTGCGCAGCTACGACGGAGACGTGAGCAACGTCGTCGTGGCCACCAAGGCCGGCATCACCCGGTCCGTGGGGGAGCGCTGGGGCAGGGACTCCGCGCCGGACTACCTGCGCGGGCGCCTCGAGGCCGCGCTCCTGGTGCTCGGCGTGGACAAGCTGGACCTCTTCTACCTCCACCGGCCCGACCGCAGCCGCGTCTACGCCTCCGTCATGGAGACCTTCGCGGGGTTCAAAGAGGAGGGGCTGATCTCCGAGATCGGCATCTCCAACGCCAACGTCGAGGAGATCCAGATCGCCGTCGATGTGCTGGGCCTCGGGGAACTGGCGGCGGTGCAGAACGAGTTCTCGCCGAAGTTCAACCACACGAGCAAGGTGGAGCTGGACTTCTGTGCAGAGCGGGGGATCGCCTTCCTCCCCTGGTCGCCGCTCGGCGGCACCGGCGGCGGAGCCACGGCCGTGGGGAACCGCTATCCGGTCCTGGCAGAGATCGCCTCCGCCCACGGGGTGTCTCCGCAGCAGGTCACCCTCGCCTGGGAGCTGGCGCTCGGCGATCACGTGATCGTCATCCCGGGCGCGTCGCGGCCGGAGTCCATCACGGATTCGGCGGCGGCCATGGACCTGAAACTCAGCAACGACGAGGTGGCGGCCATTTCGGCGGCGGTGCTCTGAGGATGGGTAGCCTGGGCCCATGGCCCAGTACTTCCACGTTCACCCGGACAACCCGCAGCCCAGGTCGCTGGCGCAGGTGGCCAGGATCCTGGGCGACGGCGGGCTGATCGCCTACCCCACGGACTCCTGCTTCGCCCTGGGATGCACGCTCGGCAACGCCGAGGGCATCGAACGGATCCGCAGGATCCGCCACCTCGATGACAAGCACCATTTCACCCTGGTGGTTGATTCGTTCGCCAAGCTCGGCGCCTACGTCGAGATGGACAACTGGGTCTTCCGCGCGGTGAAGGCGGCCACGCCGGGCCCGTACACGTTCATCCTCAAAGCATCCCGCGAGGTGCCGAAGATGATGCTGCACCCGAAGAAGCGCACGGTTGGGGTACGCATCCCCGACCACCGCACCACGCTGGCTCTCCTCGATGCCGTCGGGGCGCCGCTGGTCTCGTCCACGCTGATGCTGCCGGGTCACGAGGAGTCGCTGACGGATGGGTGGACCATCAAGGAGCTTCTGGATCACCAGATCGACGCGGTGCTGGACTCCGGTGACTGCGGCGTGGAGCCCACGACGGTGGTGGACCTGAGCGGCGACGAGCCCGTGATCGCCCGGGTGGGGGCAGGAGACCCGTCGCCGTTCGAGTGACCCACCCCAGCGCCCGAGCCGGGGGGGGGCGACCCGCCGTCGTCGTTGAACGTCGCAGGGCCCCGGGAGAACCCCGGGGCCCTGTGACGTTCGAGGCCGATCTAGCGGCGGCCGCCCCCGAGCAGCCCGCCCAGAATGTCGCCCAGGATCCCACCGCCGAGCCCACCCGGCATCGTCTGCTGCTGGGGCTGGCTCTGGCGCTGTTGCGCCTCGGGTTCCGGCATCCTGAGCGTGCCGTCGTCGGCCTGGCCCGTGGGCACCCGGAACTGCGGCTGTTCACTGGGCTGCTGCGGCTGCGCCTGAGGTGCCGAGGCACCTCCGCCGAGGATCTGACCCAGGATGTCGCCCAGGCCGCCGCCCCCGGATGAGGGCGCCTGGCGGGGCTGGCCCTGGGCCTCGTCGGCGCCCATCAGCTTGCCCGCCAGCCACGACATCACGATGGGGGCGAGGATGGGGAGAAGCTTCTGGATCAGCGCGTTGCCGCCGCCGAGTCCGCCGAGCTGGTTGACCACCTGGTCCTCGTTGTCGCCGAAGATGTGGTGGGCGATCTTGGCGCCGTCCTGCTGATCCACGTCGTCGAGGTTGATGCCCCCCTGGACGAGCCGTGGGTCGTGCTGGCCGACCGCTGAGGCCAGCGATGCCTCGCCGGCCGGGTCCTGGGTGTTGGCGCCCATGCCCATCAGTAGGGCGGGCAGCGCGTTGCGGGTGGCGGCCTCGACATCCTCCGGACTCGCCCCGACGCGCTGCGCCAGCTGGTCGATCGGGAGAGTGGACAGCAACTCGTCGTAGTCAAACATCGGCAACTCCTGTCAGAGATCGGCGGTGAGATACACGCCCGTATCAAAACTAGGCGACGACGCCTGATGGCGTGACCGAATCGGCCAACACCCGTGCCTCGCGTCCGAGGGGGGTCTCGTCATGCGTCCTGCCCGACGAGCCGGTGTGCCCGGAACAGACAGGCGAACTCGGCACCCATCGCCCGGCCCTGCGCGCCGAGCATCCCGGGGATGAAGTCCCGCGGGGCCGGATGCCCGGGGATGTCGGCCAGGTATGCCCCGTGCGCCTCCAGGGAGCGCACTCCTGCGTCGACGTCGGCCCCACTCAGCACCGCACCGTGCGTGGGGGCATTGTCCGCCGCCACCAGCAGCCAGGTGGTGGCCCACTTCGCGAGCCCTTCATCGGCGGCCAGTTCCGGATGGACCCAGGTGTTGTCCGCGTCTCGGACGGCGTCGAGGGTGACCATGCCCGCCACCCGGTGGTCGGCCTGGTTCAGCCCCCAGCCCACCTCGACGTCCCAGGCGCCCGTCACCACAACATCCGGCCTGAACTGCCGGATCTTCCGAGCCACGTCGCGGCGAAGATCGAGCGAATAGACGAGCATCCCGTCGGGATGCTGCAAGATCTCCAGGTCCGTCACGCCCACCTCGTCACAGGCGGCCCGCTGCTCGGCCGCCCTCAGGGGGCCCACCTCCGACGGTGGGCGCTGCATCCCGGCCTCGCCGGACGTGAGGAGGAGATAGGCCACCTCAGCGCCTTGACCGACCCATCGGTGCACGCAGGCGGACAGCCCGTACTCGACGTCATCGGGGTGCGCGACCACGCACAGGACCCGGCGGAAGTCCCCGTCGGGGAGGACCGGCAGGGGAGGCCGAGCACCGTCACTCATGACCGGGGCCCGTCGCCCGCAGGGTCGACGTCTGCCACCAGCGCGGCGACGACACGGCGGATCAGGTCACGGGGGAGTGGGTCGGACAACGGGAACCACAGCGTGCCCTTGCCGCGTGTGTAGGCCTTCAGCTCGTCGGCGAGCTGAGGATCGGCCGGGATGGGGTAGACGGCGACGTGGTCCTTCCAACCCGAGATGAAGACCCGTGCGCGGCCCTTGACAGGCTTGTAGCCGACGATCCCGTAGCTGAACACCTCGTCGGCGCGGGGGAGAGCGTCGCGCACGAGCGAGCGCAGCTCGTCGAACATGGGCCGCGCCACCGCCGGGACGTTCGTCACGTACTCGTCGACGGTGGACACCTTCGACGCCGGGGCCCCCGAGCGGGCGTACGACGTGGCGAGCATCTCCCGCAGGACCGCCGGGTCGGCATCGGACAGCTTGTTCAGGTAGAGGCAGGAGGCGCCGGTCTTGTGCCTGCCCAGCTTCGCCAGTTGCTCCCCGTAGCCGTCGAAGCCCTCGAAGTAGATCGTCAGCGTCGCCTTCCGGGGGCTGAACGCCAGCCGGGGCATGTCGCCCTCACGGCCGGTGTCGTAGCGGTAGTGCAGTGAGCCGAAGCCGATGATGCTCGGCCCCCACATGACAGCGGGCTCGCCGGTGATCTCGCGCATCACGGCGATGAGTTCATCCGCCTCGGGACGGCGACGATCCGGGATCGTGGCGAGGAAGTCCTCGACAGGCACTGCGGTGGGACGGGTCACGCTGTCATCAGCCATCGACCCACTGTCACCGCGTGGGTTCCCGGTGTCAAGGCTCGAGGGCGGCAGACCAGAGATCGGGGGACGGTCGGCGCGCTGCAAGATGACATAATGCTGCTTATCGGTCATTCGTCGAGTGGGACGCCGGCGACTGGATGACACACAATTCCGGTAGCGCCGGTCACTATCGCGTGCCGAACTCATGTCCAGCTCTACGTTGTACCCTGCCTCTGGCATCGCGCCTTGTCCGCACCCACGCCGCCTGAAGGAATCGAAACCATGGCCATCTCCCGCTCGATCACCCGCCGACTGCCCGCGCTCCTCGCCGTAGCCATCGTCGTGACCGGCCTTGCCGGCTGCTCCGGAACTGCGACCCGCGACGGCGACTCCCAGGAGGTCACGGAAGCCGGCACCGCCGACGTCTTCTCGCTGCGGGTCGGTGACTGCTTCAACGACACCACCGATGAGGAGATCTCCGACGTCCCGGCCGTGCCGTGCGCTGAGGCCCACGACAACGAGGTCTACCACTCATTCGTCATGCCCGACGGCGAATTCCCCGGCCAGGCGGCGATCGATGCCGCAATCGAGGAGACGTGCCTGAGCGAGTTCGAGTCATTCGTGGGCATGGCCTACGACGTATCGACCCTCGACATCTTCCCCCTCACACCTACCGAGCAGGGCTGGGACGAACTCGCCGACCGCGAGATCATCTGCACCGTGTACGACCCCGCCGGCCAGACCTCAGGATCCCTGAAGGGCGCCGCCAGGTAGGTCCGGCGACTGAGCGTCAGAACCTGGCGAACGGCGACTCTGTGACGTCGGTCTCGTCGATCGTCGACCTACCGCGGCTCGACGAGTTCTCTCAAATGGTCCTCCCGTATATTGCATCGGATTCTCTGGATACTCCGATGTCATCCGGATCTTCCCCGACCGCGGCTCCGTCACCCGCCTCGTCGGCGCCATCCTCCTCGAACAACACGAAGAATGGCACTACGGCGAACGCCGCTACCTCTCCGAACCCTCCATGCGCCGCCTCGTCGACAACCTTTTCGACCGCACCACCCGACCCCTACCCCTGACCGCCTAGAAAAACACGCAAAGGGACTTGACCCCAGGGAACCCAGGACCAAACCCCGAGGCCCTAGCGAGTTCGTCGCCGCCTCTACCAACACTGCGGCGACATCCCACCAGCCGACCTCGAAGCCCTCTACTACGATGCAGAATCAGCCCTGCAACCAGCAGAGCTCACAACACAATGAGTCTCCCGACACTCCGGGGCGATTCATGGTTAGTCCAGCGCTGCCAGCGCGCGCTGCGCCTCCTTGCGCACCCACGCCCGGTCGTCGTCCAACATCCGCTGCAAGGCCGGGCGGGCCTCTGGCACCTTGAGCTTTCGAAGGGCCATGACCGCATGACCACTGACGACGGCGTCATCGAGGAGCTCGATGAGCGCTTCGCTGGCCTCCGACCTCTTGGATCGACCCAGTCCCAAGACGATCATCTCTCGGGCTTTGCCGAAGGACGCGTCGCGGGCGAGCGCCACGAGTTCATCGAAGCGCGAGTCGGCCCACAGGACCTCGAGCGCGTTGCCGATCGCCCATCGCAGAAGCTCGTTCTCCTGACCGGTGAGCGCCGCCGATCGAAAGAGCGCGACGAGCGGATCGAGGGCATCGTCTCGTGCCCACGGAACCGACAGCGCCCGGATGATCTCCTCCTTCTCGAAGGTGTCCTCGCTGCGGTCCAGCCAGCGCAAGAGCACGGGCACGGCCGCCCGATACCGCGTCCCCGACGATCGCAAGTCCGCCACGGACGCCACCGGATAGCCGACACCGGCGAGCTCTTCCAAGAGGTCAGCCATCACGGCCCCATCCCTGGCGACGCTGAGACCCAATCCGGCCGCACCACCACATCCGCGGGCGGAGTGTCCTCCGGGTCATCCGCCTGAGCCGGCGACGCGACACCCAACCCGACGATCAAAGCCACCGACACAGCCAGCCACAACCCGCGCACCCACCCGACAGCAGCCACCGCGACACTCCCCCAACCCGACACACCCTCGCGCCGACCACACCGCACCCCCAACGAGAACGACAAACCGTAGTATCACAGAGACGACAGGTCACGTGAGGCTCAAACAACCAAGAAACCCCCAGGTCACAGCGAATCGCCCCAGCCGACAGGGGCACCACGGCCCCCCTCCCCGGGACAGACAGCCCCGCTGAGCCCCTGGACCAGGGCACCCCCTATCGTTCGGGTTATGAAGAAACTAATCGTGGGAGTCCTGGCCGCGCTGCTCGGTCTCGGCTCCTGGGCAACGTCGCCCACCACCGCCTCAGCCGTCGACGTCTACACCACGCCGGGTACCCACACCGTCAACGGACGTCAATGGCGCACCGAATGTTCCCAGTACAGCAGCAGCGTCACCCGATGCCGCACCGAGATCTGGGCCACCCAGGTCAAGCTGGTCAGCGGCCGCTACGTGCAGACCAACGGCTGGGTGTTCAACAACCTCACCTACCTTCCCTCGCCCCGAGCCCAGTGGACCGGGAACCCCCTCGGCAACAGCGGAGAATTCACCCAGGGCGGCCGCGACTGGTACACCGAATGCGACACCCCCACCACCGGCCGTAACGCCTGCCGCTCCTACATCTGGTCCACCTTCATCGCCGCCACGAAGACCTCCACCGGCGCCACCAAGTACGTGACCAAGAGCGACTGGGTGTTCAACAACATCGTCCGGTTCTCCACCGACTACTTCGCCGAATACAGCGGCACCGGCACCAGCATCGTCACACTCCCCGCCGGCGTCGACAACGGCACCGTCACCGCGACCTTCACCCCCGCCGACGAGTACGACTACCTCAGCATCACCGGCCTCGACAGCGCCAACGCCGAAGCCGACTACCCCCTCTGGCTCGACACGTCAGTCGTCCAGGGCACCGGGGCCTTCGGCCTCTACGACGACATCAGGCAACTCCAGATCGACGCGGATGGCGCCTGGCAAATCGTGATCAAGCCCCTGTCCGTGGCCCGGCAGTTCACCACCGACGCCACCGGCCAAGGACCCGACGTGCTGTGGTACATGGGCAGCCCGCGCACCGCGACCCTCACCCACACCGGCGCTAGCAACTTCATCGTCGAACAGTACGGTGACGAGTGGAAGCTGCTCGCGAACAAGATCGGCGCCACCACCGCACAGGCTGCACTTCTGGCCGGGCCGTCGCTCGTCGTCATTGACGCCGACGGCGGATGGACAATCAGCTGACCCACCCCTAACCCCAGTGACGGGTCCCCCGCTCTCTCCAGAGCAGGGGACCCGTCGCCGCTCCACCGCACGTGGGCGATCGCTGCCAGCCAGGGGGCGGACTAGACATGCGCCCCGAATGACAGAGGCTCCCGGATCCGTAGATCTCGGGAGCCTGCGCTCGTCATGTCTGGTGGGCGATGCCGGGTTTGAACCGGCGACCTCTTCCGTGTCAAGGAAGCGCGCTACCACTGCGCCAACCGCCCGAGGTGGAGACGGGATTTGAACCCGTGTACACGGATTTGCAGTCCGTTGCCTCGCCTCTCGGCCACTCCACCTGGATGGAGTTTCACGCTCCCCAAGCGGGTTGGGAGAGTCTTGTTCTCCGAGCGGACGACGAGATTCGAACTCGCGACCCTCACCTTGGCAAGGTGATGCTCTACCAACTGAGCCACGTCCGCATGCGCTGTCTGCATCTGCCCTTGTGGGCTGCCGCTCGGCGCGTAGAGAACATTAGCGCACGATTCTCGGGGAACACAAATCACGCCGTGGGGCGCCGGTTCCACGCTCAGCGGGCACCTCCCAGCCCCCGAAGCCACGCCGCGATGGCACCTTCGATGACCGCGCCGTCCTTCCGGAGCGAGTGGTTGCCCTCCACCTCCACGACCTCCCTCCCCGGCGCCCGGCCCGGCATGCCGAACGGATCGCTCCGGCCCTGGACGATGAGCACCGGAACTTCAACGCTCTCCAACTCCCCCGAACGGTCACTGCCGGAGGGGGCGACGAGGGGGAAGGCCAGGCAGAGGACCGCGTCGGCGCCGACCTCCATGGAGGTGCGGCAGGCGACGCGTCCACCGAAGGACCGTCCTCCCACGACGAGAGGACCGGCTGGGTGCAGGGCCCTCAACTCACCGACCGCCGCGACCCACGCCGCGTCGGCCGCTGCGATGGGCGGGGGCGCCTTGCGGCCGGCAACGCGGTAGGGCTGCTCGACGAGGGCCACCACGTATCCAGCGCCCAGGCCGGCGCTCCGAGCCGCCCTGAGGTCTGCCGTGTCCACGCCCCCGCCCGCCCCGTGCCCCAGGACGAGCAGTCCACGGTCGGGGCCGTCGGGGCATGCCAGGTGGGCGCGGGCCTGACCCTTCGGCGTCTGCATGTCCAGCACAGCCGGTTCGCAATCTCCCACAGATTCCACTAGACTCCGTTTTCGCTAGGGGCGATTGGCGCAGTGGTAGCGCGCTTCGTTCACACCGAAGAGGTCGGCGGTTCGAAACCGCCATCGCCCACTCTAGATCTCCGAACCGCCACCCTGGTGGCCCGATGAGAGAGAGTCAATGACCGCGCCGGCAATCGTGCTCGTGGCTGATGGCCCGGACGAAGCGCCGGTGACGGACGCACTGCGGGGCATTGCACGCGCACTCCAACTGACTCGCCCTGACCTCCGGGTCCACCTAGCCCGCCTGGGAGGACTCTTCCCCAGCGTCGAGGAGGTCATCGGGGCCCTCGCCGCCGACGACGTGGCCGAGGCCGTCATCATCCCCCTGGACCTGGTGTCAGCGGCCGGACACGCCGCCGAACTGGACAGCTTCTCCCACTCCAAGGACATCCGTCTGGCCATCAGCCGCCCCGTCGGGCCGGCGGGAGAGGTGCTCAACATCCTCGACGAGCGCGTGCGGGAGGCTTTGCACCGCGGTGGCGCCCTCGAGATCGACGGCCTCGTCCTGACCGCGCCCGGAGGAGGCGACGTCCGCGGCGGGTCGCTGCTGGCCAGACGCGCGAGGCAGTGGTCGGCGCATCATCGCCTCCCTGTGCAGCTCGCGGTCGAGGACGGCGACGGCCGGGCCACCGCGGCAGCAGTGCAGTCCCTGCGCATGCAGGGGCGTCGACACATCGCCGTCGGGAGCCTCCACCTGACTCCCACGCCCGCCTATCAGGCGCATGCCCAGGCGGCCATGCGGGCTGGTGCTGTCGCGGTGACGGCACCCATCGGGGACAATCCGCACCTGTGCCAGCTCATCCTGGCCCGGTACGCCTTCGGCGCCATGGAGCTGCTGGACGGCACGCCCACCCGTTTGCCGGACGATCTCGACGGCGACGACTCCTGAGGCTTGTCACGCCCTCCTAAGATCGGTGGCATGACCGAGCCGTACGTCGCCCCCGTGACCAAGACCGACGATGAGTGGCGCGCCGAGCTCTCGCCGATGGAGTTCAAGGTTCTCCGCCTCGCCGGCACGGAGCTGCCGTTCACGGGCGAGTACACCGACACCGAGGACGAGGGCGTCTACGAGTGCCGCGGCTGCGGCGCCGAGCTGTTCCGCAGCACCGAGAAGTTCCACTCCCACTGCGGGTGGCCCAGCTTCTTCTCCCCCCTCGCCGAAGAACGGGTGCGCTATCTCCGGGACGAGTCCATCCCCGGACGGGCCCGCGTGGAGGTCCGCTGCGCCGCCTGTGACGGGCACCTGGGGCACGTCTTCGAGGGCGAGGGCTACGACACTCCCACGGACCTGCGCTACTGCATCAACTCGGTGAGCCTGCGCCTTCGGCGCCCGTGAGCCCCCTGCGGCGCGTCACCGTCGGGAGTGCACGCTCCCGGCCTAGTGTGGGTGCGTGCCAGCGAACGTGACCCCCGCGCCACCTGAGCCCTTCGCCAGGGCCCTGCGCGAGCTCGATGCCATGACCTGGCGCCGCGGATTCAGCACCGATGAGATCGGCTCCCCCCAGCGGATCGCCCCCCATTCGGTCGCCATCGAGGCAGAGTTGGCCGGGCCCGACGAGCCGCTGGCCTCCGGGCGCCTCATTCTCCTGCACGACCCGGCAGGCAACGACTCCTGGGCGGGCACGTTCCGGCTCGTCACCTACGTCCGGGCCGACGTCGACATGGACATGGTGACCGATCCCTTCCTGCCCGATGTCGCATGGTCCTGGTTCACCGAGGCACTGGACAGCCGGGGCTGCGTCGCCCATGCGCTTGCCGGCACCGTCACCGCCTCCTACGGCAAGGGATTCGGGGAGATGGCCCACGAGGATCGCGCCGAGGTGGAGCTGCGCTGCTCCTGGACCCCCACCCTGGACGCCCGGCACGCCCTCACTGCGCACCTGGCCGCCTGGGAGGACCTCATGGGGCAGGTCGCCGGTCAACCCCCACTCCCCCCGGGCGTGGCCCCTCTCCCCCTCGGGCGTCGCTCGTGACCTACGTCGAAGACAGCCGAGAGCCGCTGCGCCCAGTGGTCGCGGACAGCGCCGCCCTTGATGAATGCCTCTCCGCCCTCCACGGGGCCGAGGGCCCTGTGGCGTTCGACACGGAGCGTGCGCACGGCCACCGCTACTGGCCGAAGGCCTACCTGCTCCAGATCCGGCGCGAGGGCGCGGGCACCTGGCTGATCGACCCCGTCGCCTTCGAGTCTGGTGGCGCTGCCGACCTCAGCTCGCTGGTCGAGGCCTGCGGCGACGCCACCTGGATCATCCACGCCGCCAGCCAGGACCTCCCCTGCATGCGCGGCATCGGCGTGATCCCGCCACGCATCTTCGACACCGAACTGGCGGCCCGGCTCCTCGGCAAGCCCGGAGCCAGCCTGGGCGCCCTCCTCCTCGCGGAGCTGGATGTCCGGCTGCGCAAGGCTCACTCCGCCGACAACTGGTCGAAGCGGCCGCTGCCCGAGGCGTGGTTGACCTACGCGGCGCTGGACGTGGACTACCTGCTCGAACTGGCTGCCGTCCTCGAGGAGGAACTCTCCCAGGTCGGCAGGGACGAGTGGGCCCAACAGGAGTTCGCCGACACCCTCTCGCGCCACACGGCGGAGCCGGAGCCCAAAGTGGATCCCTGGCGACGCCTCTCCGGGGTCACCTCCCTGCGGACGCCGCGCCAGTACGCGGTGGCCCGCGCGCTGTGGCTCGAACGCGATGCCATCGCGCAGCGTCGGGACCGCCCTCCGGGATGGATCCTCCACGACTCGGCGATCATCGACATCGCCACCCGCGCCAAGGATGCCGTGCCCACCCGAGGCCAGCTTCAGGCGCTCAAGGGGTTCGGCGCGCCACCCGGGCAGCGGTTCCTCACCAACTGGCTGACCGCCCTGGACACCGTGCGTGCCATGCCGGAGAGCGACTACCCCTCCAGGCGCGGGCCCCACTCCGGGGTCCCGCACCCCCGCACGTGGGACCGCATCAACCCCGAGGCGGCCGAACGGTGGGCGAAGGTGCGCCCAGCCGTCGACGCCCTTGCCTGCGATCTGGGCGGCCTGCAGCCCAGCCTGGTGGCGCCGCCGGCCGCCCTGCACGCCGCGCTCTTCGAGCACAGCGCGATCACCCGCAACGACCTGATCTCGTTGGGGGCCAGGCCCTGGCAGGCGGAGTTCCTGGAACCCCTGATCGCAGAAGCGTTGGAGACCTAGGCCGGGCGCGCGGCCTCCTCCTCGTCGACGTCAGCGCCGCTGAGGACGACGCCCAGCACCTCCAGGGAGGCCTTGGCTGCGGTCAACCCGATCTCGTCGAGCACCTCCTCGCGCGACCCGTGGGCCAGGAACCGCTGCGGGATACCGAACGTCAGCACCCTCGCCTCCGCGCCGGCCTCCGCGAGCCGGGCGCGGAGCTTCTGCCCGACCCCGCCCTCGACCAGGTTGTCCTCCAGCGTCACCACGAGGTCGTACTCCCCCGCCAGGCGAACCAGCTCCGCGCTGACCGGCAGCGCCCACAAGGGATCCACCACGGAGGCAGCCACGCCCTGGTCCTCCAGGCGGTCGGCCACCGCCAGGCCCATGCCCGCGAACTGGCCATAGGCCACAATCAGGAGCCGCGCACCCTCCGCCCGGCGGAGCACGTCCACCCGGGACAGGCCGTCGCCCAGGTGGGCCACCTCGGGCAGTTCGTCCGGGAGCCGCTCCTTGGAGTAGCGCACCACGGTGACCGCGTCGTCCACGGAGACGGCCCGGTCCAGCGCGGCGACGAGCCTCGCCTGATCCCGGGGCGCGGCCAGCTGCACGCCCGGCACCACACCGAGCAGGCTCATGTCCCACATCCCGTTGTGGCTGGGACCGTCGGTGCCCGTGATCCCGGCCCGGTCCAGCGCGATGGTGAGGCCGACGCCGTGCAGTGACGCGTCCATCAGCACCTGATCGAAGGCCCTGTTCAGGAACGTGGCGTACAGCGCCACCACTGGGTGCAGCCCGGACCGGGCGAGCCCGGCCGCCGACACGACGGCGTGCTGTTCGGCGATGCCGACGTCGAACGTGCGCTCAGGGAAGGCGGCGGCGAAGCGGCCAAGGCCCGTGGGATGGAGCATCGCGGCCGTGACGGCCACCACCTCCGGCCGCCGCTGGCCGATCTGCACCATGGCCTCGGCGAACGCGTCGGTCCAGGTGGCCTGCACCGAGGCGGAGAGGGGCTCACCGGTGATCTCGTTGATCCTGCCGACGGCGTGGAAGCGGTCCTCCTCGTGCTCCTCGGCCGCCTGGAAGCCGCGACCCTTCCGGGTGACGCAGTGCACCAGAACGGGGCCACCGAAATGGCGGGCCTGCTCCAGGTGGTTGGTCAGCGATGTGATGTCGTGCCCGTCGAGCGGCCCCATGTACTTGATCCCGAGGTCCGAGAACATCGACTGGGGCGCGAGCACGTCCTTGACCCCGGTCTTGACCCCGTGCATCAGGTCGTACAGGGGGCGCCCCACCACCGGCATCCGCTTGACGGTGCGCTTGATCAGGCTGAGGGTCTTCTCGTACCTCTGGTCGGTGCGCAGCCCCGCCAGGTGATTGGCCAGCCCTCCGACGGTGGGCGTGTAGGAGCGGCCGTTGTCGTTGACCACCACCACCAGCCTGAGACCGGGTGCGGCCGCGATGTTGTTGAGCGCCTCCCATGCCATGCCGCCCGTGAGGGCGCCGTCGCCGACGACGGCCACCACGGTGCGCTGCTCGCCGCGCAGGCGGTAGCCCTTGGCCAGCCCCTCAGCCCAGGACAGGGCCGTGGAGGCGTGCGAGTTGGCCACCCAGTCGTGGACGGACTCGGCCGGCTCGGGATAGCCGGAGAGCCCGCCACGCTGGCGCAGGGTGTCGAAGCCGGGGGCGCGACCCGTGAGGATCTTGTGCACGTAGCTCTGATGGCCCGTGTCGAAGATGATGGGATCCGACGGCGAATCGAACACCCGGTGGATGGCGATGGTCAGCTCCACGACGCCCAGGTTGGGCCCGAGATGCCCCCCGGTGCGGCTCACCTTGGTGATGAGGAACGATCGGATCTCGGCGGCGAGTTGCACGAGTTGCCGCCTCGAGAGCGCACGGAGGTCGCGTGGGCTCTGGATCGATTCCATCAAGGGCATGCGCTCAATAGTAGGGCCATTCCCAGGGCGATCCCGGGGGCGAACCGCTAGAGCCGCGGCTTGAACCTGGCGTCCCGCAGCGCCTGCTCCACCAGATCCACCCCTCTGGCCACCCGCGTGAGCCGCGCCTCCTCCTGCTGGAGGACCCCGGCCGCCTGGTCTGCGGTGTCCGCGTCCACCACTCCCGACAGGGAGGCCCTGAGCCCCGTGAGCCCACTGCGCGTGGCGACCAGTTGCGAGGCGACGAACTCCTGCGCCAGGCGCGCCAGCACGACCGGATGGCGGCGCACCACCGGATAGCCCCGGTACTCGGCGGGACAGCAGTCCAGGAGGAAGACCTCGGCTGAGGACAACCAGCCCTGCGAGCCGGGCGGCCGGACCGAGCCGGGCCAGCCAGGGGGCACGTACACGCGGATGGTGTCATCATCGTCGAACATGTGTTCTATTGAATCCCACCGCGCGGACAAAAGCAACGGGAAAGCACGAGAGGCGGCCCCTCAGCGGGGCCGCCTCTCTGAGTGCTGGTGTCAGCTCTTGGCCAGGTTCCGCAGCACGTACTGCATGATGCCGCCGTTGACGTAGTAGCCGCGCTCCCCCGGCGTGTCGATCCGCACGAGCGCCTCGAACTCGACGACGCTGCCGTCGGCCTTCGCCGCGGTCACCGTCATGGTCCTGGGCGTCACCCCGTCGTTGAGCGCCGTGACGCCACGGACGGAGAACGTCTCCTCGCCGGACAGGCCGAGCGAGTGCGCCGACTGCCCCTCCGGGAACTGGAGCGGAAGGACGCCCATCCCGATCAGGTTGGAGCGGTGGATGCGCTCGTAGCTCTCGGCGATGACGACGCGCACGCCCAGCAGGGCCGTGCCCTTGGCCGCCCAGTCACGCGAGGAGCCCGAGCCGTACTCCTTGCCCGCGAGCACCACCAGCGGGACGCCGGCCGCCGCGTAGTTGACGGAGGCGTCGTAGACGGTGGTGACCGGCGCGTCGGCCTGGGTGAAGTCGCGCGTGAAACCGCCCTCGGTGCCGGGTGCGATCTGGTTGCGCAGCCGGATGTTGGCGAAGGTGCCACGGATCATGACCTCGTGGTTGCCGCGCCGTGAGCCGTAGGAGTTGAAGTCGCGGCGCTCCACGCCGTGCTCCGACAGGTAGTGCCCGGCGGGCGAGTCCGCCTTGATGTTGCCGGCCGGGGAGATGTGGTCGGTGGTGACCGAGTCTCCCAGCTTGAGCAGCACCCTGGCCCCTGAGATGTCCTCGACGGGGTTCGGCTCCGCAGGCATGCCATCGAAGTACGGGCCCTTGCGGACGTAGGTGGAGTCCTCGTCCCACTCGAAGGTGTTGCCCTCCGGGGTGGGCAGCGACCGCCACCTCTCGTCACCGGTGAACACGTCCGCGTAGCGGGAGGCGAACATGTCCGCGGAGATCGACGAGCCGACGACCTCCTCGATCTCGGCCTGGGAGGGCCAGAGGTCCTTGAGGTACACGTCGCTGCCGTCGGCGCCCTGGGCGATCGGATCAGTGAGGAGGTCCACGTCCATGGTGCCGGCCAGGGCGTAGGCGATGACGAGCATCGGGCTGGCCAGGTAGTTCATCTTGACGTCGGGGCTGATGCGGCCCTCGAAGTTGCGGTTGCCCGAGAGGACGGCGGTGACCGCCAGGTCCTCGGAGTTGACCGCGTGCGAGACCTCGGGGATGAGGGGACCGGTGTTGCCGATGCAGGTGACGCACCCGTAGCCCACGAGGTTGAACCCGATGGCGTCGAGGTACTTCGTCAGGCCGGCCTTCTCGTAGTAGTCGGTGACCACCTGCGATCCGGGAGCCAGCGAGGTCTTCACCCACGGCTTGCGGGTGAGTCCGCGCTCGACGGCCTTCTTCGCCAGCAGGGCCGCGCCGATCATCACGCTCGGGTTCGAGGTGTTGGTGCAGGAGGTGATCGAGGCGACCGTGACGGCGCCGTTGGCCAGCTCGAACGACGTGCCGTCGGCCAGCGTGATCGGGACCACCTTGGCCGGGTCCGGGGTGTAGGACCCGACGGCGGCCTCGAAGTTGGCCTTCGCGTCGATCAGCTGGATGCGGTCCTGGGGGCGCTTCGGGCCGGCGATGGACGGCACCACCGTCGACAGGTCGAGCTCGATGTACTCCGAGAACACGGGCTCGTGCGACGCCTCGTGCCACAGACCCTGCGCCTTGGCGTAGGCCTCGACGAGCGCGATCTGCTGCTCGTCGCGGCCGGTGAGGCGCATGTAGTCCGTGGTCTTGTCGTCGATCGGGAACACGGCGATGGTGGAGCCGTACTCGGGGCTCATGTTGCCGATGGTGGCGCGGTTGGACAGCGGCACCTCGGAGACGCCCTCGCCGTAGAACTCGACGAACTTGCCCACCACCTTGTGCGCGCGCAGCATCTCGGTGATGGTCAGCACGAGATCGGTGGCCGTGGTGCCCTCCTGCAGCTTGCCGGAGAGCTTGAAGCCGACGACGCGCGGGATGAGCATGGAGACCGGCTGACCGAGCATCGCGGCCTCCGCCTCGATGCCGCCCACGCCCCAGCCGACGACGCCCAGGCCGTTGACCATCGTGGTGTGCGAATCGGTGCCCACGCAGGTGTCCGGGTAGGCCTGCAGCACGCCGTCGACGACGCGCGGGAAGATCACGCGCGCAAGATGCTCGATGTTGACCTGGTGCACGATGCCGGTGCCCGGGGGCACCACCTTGAAGTTGTCGAACGCGGTCTGGCCCCAGCGCAGGAACTGGTAGCGCTCGCGGTTGCGCTGGTACTCGATGTCGGTGTTCTGCTGGAAGGCCTGCGGGGTGCCGAACACCTCGGCGATGACGGAGTGGTCGATGACCATCTCCGCGGGCGACAACGGGTTGACCTTGGCCGCGTCCCCACCGAGGGCGACGACGGCCTCACGCATGGTGGCGAGGTCCACCACGCAGGGCACGCCTGTGAAGTCCTGCATGATGACGCGGGCCGGGGTGAACTGGATCTCATGATCCGGCTCAGCGGTGGGGTCCCAGTTGCCGAGGAACTCGATGTCCGCGCGCGTGATGTTGGCGCCGTCCTCCGTGCGCAGGAGGTTCTCGAGCAGAACCTTGAGGCTGAAGGGCAGCTTCTCGGAGCCCGGGACCGCATCGAGCCTGAAGATCTCGTACGTGGTGCCGTTGACGTCGAGGCTGGTCCTGGCCCCGAAACTGTTGACGCTCATCCTTCTCCTTCACTTGGCGCTCGCCAAACTGTCTTGATATCAAGATACCATGCAGGTGCACGCACGGCGGCATCGCCGGTCGGGTTCAGTCTAGGGGGTGAACGCCGGTGTCAGGACGAGGGTGCAGGATCGCCACACACTCGACATGATGGGTCATCGGGAACAGATCGAACGCCCTGATCGACGTGGCCGCGTATCCGAGGTCCGCGAAGGTGGCGAGGTCTCGGGCGAGGGCGGCCGGGTCACAGGCAACGTAGGCGACCGCGCGTGGCCGGCGCTCCGCGATGGCGCGGACCACTGCGGCACCCGCCCCCTTGCGCGGCGGGTCGAGCACCACGAGATCGGCCCACTCCGGGAGGTCACGGTGCCCCCGCTCGAGGGCCCCGGCCACGAAGTCGGCCTCGGGCACGTTGCGCCGGGCCAGCCGCACGGCGTCCCTGGACAGTTCCGCCCCCATCACCACGCAGCCGGCGTCGACGAGGGCACCGGCGAACAACCCCACCCCGCAGTAGAGGTCCAGCGCCCGCTCCCCCGGCTCGGGACGAAGCCCCTCGAGCACCGCGCCGGTCAGGATCGCCGCGCTGTCCGGATGGACCTGCCAGAACCCGCCCGGGTCCACCTCGAACGTCCGGCCACCCACGTGCTGCAGGACCGGGGGCTCCCCGCGGGATGCGCCGGCGACGGCCAGGACGGTGCGGTCGTCGGCGACCGTCACCTCGAGGTCGGTCCCCGGCCGCCCGGCACGCACGAGCTCGCCGACGGTGGGCCCAGGCGCGGCGATGAGGCACCCCTGCTCGGGGAGAGGCACCACCTCGTGGGAGCGGCGCCCCCGCAAGCCCACCCGACCAGACTCGTCGACCGCATAGCGCACGCGGGTGCGCCAGCCGGTCAGCCCCCCGGGGGCGGCCTCGACCGACCCCTCCCAGGCGATCCCGGCCAGCCGCTGGAGCTGCTCCGCCACCACCGCCCCCTTCAGCGCCAGCTGCGTGGGGTGGTCTGCGTGCTGCCAGTCGCAACCGCCGCAGCGGGCCGCGACCGGGCACGGCGGCGTCACCCGCCCCGCGGCGGGCTCCAGCACCTCCACCACCCTCGCGCGGTCGAACCGGCTGCCGGTCTCCGTGATCTCCGCGACCACGCGCTCGCCCGGCAGCCCACCGGTGACGAACAGCACCTTCCCGTCGGCACGGCCCACCACGTACCCGCCGTGCGCCACGCGCTCGAGCGTCACCTCGACGGTCATCGGCGGCGCGGCTCGGACGCCTTGTTCGCCGCCGCCTTCGCCTTCGACGACGACTTCAGCTGGTACGGCACGCTCGTGACCATGACGCCCGGCATGAAGTGCAGGCGCGTGCGGATCAGCAGGGCCGTCTGGTTGTGCAGGATCTGCTCCCACCAGTGGCCCACGACGAACTCCGGGATGTAGACGATCACCACGTCGCGGGGGTTCTCGCTGCGCAGCTCGTTGACGTACTTGATGAACGGGCTCGTGATCTCCCGGTAGGGGGAGGCGATCACCTTCAGCGGGATGCCGAAGTCCTCGGCCTCCCACTCGTCGAGGATCCGCTCCACCTCGTCGTCGTCGACGGCGACGGTGACCGCGGTCAGCGTGGTGGACCGGGCGGCACGGGCGAAGGCGATGGCGCGCAGCGTGGGCAGGTTCACCCGCTGCACCAGCACCACGCCACGCACGCGGCTCGGTAGCGCGCGGTCGGACTCCGGCTTGAGCGCGACCTCCTGCTCGACCGCACGGTAGTGCTTGGAGATGGCCATCATGAGCCCGAACAGCACCGCCATGGCCACCACGGCCAGGTAGGCGCCGTGCACGAACTTCGAGATCAGCACGACGATGAGCACAGCCCCCGTGGCCGTGGCCCCGATGGTGTTGATCACCCGCGACCGTGCCATGCGACGACGGACCGCAGGGTCCTGCTCCGTCGCCAGGGCGCGGGTCCAGTGGATGATCATGCCGATCTGGCCCAAGGTGAAGGACAGGAAGACGCCGACGACGTACAGCTGGATGAGCGCGGTCACCGACGCGTCGAACGCGATCACGAGCACGATCGCGGCGATCGCCAGCATCACGATGCCGTTGGAATAGGCGAGGCGGTCTCCGCGGGTGTGCAGTTGGCGGGGCAGGAAGCCGTCCTTGGCCAGGATCGAGGCGAGCGACGGGAAGCCGTTGAAGGCCGTGTTGGCGGCCAGGAAGAGGATGAGCATCGTGGCCGTGATCACGATGTAGAAGCCGGGCTCGAACCAGTCCATGAACACGACGCGGGCGAGCTGGCCCGTGACGGTGTGGGCGGCGCTGTGGATGGTCTCGCCGGCGGCGTTGACGTAGTGCGTGCCGTTGAGCTCGTCGATGAGGTGGACCCTGGTGAGGTTGGCCAGCGCCACGATGCCGAGCAGCATCGTGATGGCCAGGGCGCCCAGCATGGTCAGGACGGTGGCGGCGTTCCTGCTCTTGGGCTTGCGGAACGCGGGCACGCCGTTGCTGATGGCCTCGACCCCGGTCAGCGCGGCGGCACCGGAGGAGAACGATCGCGCCAGGATGGCGATCATGGCCCACCCCGCGAACTCTGGGCTGCCCTCCGGCGGGATGACGATGAGGTCCGCGGTCTCGGCGTTGAGCGTCTCGCCCAGGACGAAGATGCGGAACAGGCCGATGGCGATCATCAGCAGCATCGAGGTCATGAATACATAGGTGGGGATGGCGAAAGCCGTTCCGGACTCGCGCACGCCGCGGAGGTTGACAAGGGTGAGGAACACGATGACGCCGACCGCGGTCCACGCCTCGTAGCCGTCCAGGAACGGCGCCATCGCCTTGGCGTTGATCACGCCGGCAGACACGGACACCGCCACGGTCAGCACGTAGTCCACCAGCAGCGACGCGGCCACCGTCAGCCCGGCGGCGTGTCCGAGGTTCTCTCGGGCCACCTCGTAGTCACCGCCGCCGTTGGGGTAGGCGTGCACGGTCTGCCGGTAGGACATCACCACCACGGCGACGACGACCGCGACCGCCACGCCGATCTGCCAGGAGAACATGAACCCTGCCATGCCCGCCAGGGACAGGGTGATGAGAATCTCGTCCGGGGCGTACGCGACGGAGCTGAGCGCGTCGGAGGCGAAGACCGGGAGGGCCAGCCGTTTCGGCAGAAGCGTCTCACCCATCTGGGCGTTGGTGAGTCGCCGCCCCACCACCATGCGCTTGAGCGCCGACATCACGTTCACGGGGTTACGGTAGACCTCTTGTCCCCCAATGTCATCGCGCGCCCCCTGCCGTCGGGGTGTAGGTTCTGTGACGACAGTCTCCGAAGGAGTCAAGGGTGCACATCGTCATCATGGGCTGCGGCCGGGTCGGCTCGATGCTCGCCACGGGCCTCGAGAAGCGCGGCCACAGTGTCGCCATCATCGACGTCAGCGTCGACGCGTTCCGCCGGCTGGGGCAGGACTTCAAGGGCCTGACCATCAAGGGCGTCGGGTTCGACCGCGAAGTGCTCGAGGCCGCAGGGATCCGCAAGGCGGACGCCTTCGCGGCCGTCTCGTCGGGCGACAACTCCAACATCCTGGCCGCTCGAGTGGTGCGCGAGAACTACCACGTCGACAACGTCGTCGCGCGCATCTACGACCAGGGCCGCGCCGCCGTGTACGAACGGCTGGGCATCCCCACCGTCGCGACGGTGAAGTGGACGGTCACCCAGGTGTTGCGCAGGCTGCTGCCAGAGGGCAGCGAGCCGGTGTGGAGGGACCCGACGGGAACCGCGCGGCTCCTGCAGATCAAGGTCCACAACGGCTGGGTGGGGCGCCGGATCAGCGAACTCCAGGCGGCCGCGGGCACCCCCATCCCGTTCATCCAGCGCGTGGGACGCGGCATCGTCCCGGACCGCGACACCATCTTCCAGGACGGAGACCTCGTCTACATCGCGTGCCACACGGACCGCACCGACGAGCTCGAGACCCTGTTCGCAAACCCCCCGGCCAAGCACTAGGAGAATCATGCGCGTCGCCATCGCCGGGGCCGGCAATGTGGGCCGGTCCATCGCCCGCGAGCTCATCGCCAACGGGCACCAGGTGCTCCTCATCGAGCGGGACCCGGCCGCCATCAAGCCCGATTCGGTGCCAGGGGCCGACTGGTTCCAGGCCGACGCCTGCGAGCTCCAGTCTCTGGAGGAGGCCGAGCTGGAGAACTGCGACGTGGCCATCGCCGCCACCGGCGACGACAAGGTCAACCTCGTCCACTCACTGCTGGCCAAGACCGAGTTCGGCGTGCCGCGCACGGTGGGCCGCGTCAACCACCCGGGCAACGAGTGGCTCTTCGACGCACAGTGGGGCGTGGACGTGTCGGTGTCGACGCCCCGCCTCATGTCGGCGCTGGTGGAGGAGGCCGTCTCGACCGGCGACCTCGTGCGCCTGTTGACCTTCAACAAGTCCACCACGCACCTGTCCGAGGTGACCCTCCCCCAGTCCTCCCACCTGGCCGGACGCAGGCTCCGCGACGTTGAGCTGCCCGGCGACACTGTGCTGGTGGCCATCATCCGCGACGGTGCGCCGCTCACCCCCGAGCGGGACCGCGCGTTCGAAGGCGGCGACGAGCTGCTCTTCCTGGTCACGCAGGAGTCCGAGGCCGACCTCGCGGCGCTCTTCGACGCCGACGACTACGACGACTGAGGCACGATCTCGAAGTCGGGGTTGAACATCACGCAGTCCCCGTCGGCCTGCGCCAGGCGGCCCTCGACGCGGATGTGGCGGCCGGGCAGCAGGCACTCGAGGCGGCTTCGGCCCATCCACACCAGCTTGACCGTCCCGGAGCCGTCCGTGACCTCCGCCTCCAGCCACCCGTGCGCGGCGTCAGAGGTGACCGCCGTGATGGTGCCCTGGAGGATGACCCTCGACCGCATCTGGCACGACGTCAGGGGCTGGGCGCCGCTGACCTCCGCCTGCTCGCGCAGCTCCGTGGCCTCCAGCTCCTCGTGGGAGAGGAAGTAGCGCCTCAGCCGCTCCGCAACCGAACGCTTGCCCATCGGTCAGCCCTTCGCCTCGGGGACCTTCATGGGCAGGAGGCTGCCCGGGGCCGCGGGCGTCGACCCGCGACGGACCACCAGGTTGCTGAAGAACTCGAAGAGGTGCAGCTGCGCGTCCTCGTCCTCCGGAGAGAAGGTGGCCTTCCCGAGGAGGACTCCGCGCAGCACCCAGCCGGGCCCGGGCACGAGCCAGGTCCGCGACAGATGCATCGCCGGGTTCCCGTTCGGATCCTTCACGGGCAGCGCCCGGCGCAGCTCGGTGCCGAACGGGCCCTTGACTGCCTGGCACCGCCCGCCCTGCTGCCGGGTGGACTCGAGCACCTCATCGCGGATCTCGCCCGTCATCGACGACTTCGCGGGCCCCGCGAAGACGGCCACCTCGAGCGCCGACTGGCCGTCGCCGACGAGGATGGACTGGACCTGGTTGCTCTCGCGGTTGACCTGCAGCTGCATGGTCATGTCCTGGAAGGGCGTGATGATCAGGGTGCCCAGGTCCAGCCTGTTGACCTCGTGCTCGTCTGCCTCCAGGTCCACCTCCGAGATGTCGAAGGGGCCCTCGTCGCGGCTGAACTCCGCGTCCCAGCGCTCCGCCTCACCGACGGCGGGGCCCTGCTCGTCGACCTCGACGACGGCCTCCCCGCCCTCGATGTCGTCGTCGACGTTCTCGTTGCGCTTCTTGCGTCCGAAGATCACTGGTGTGTGTCCTTAACTAACTGGCTAGGAGGAAGTGGTGAATCCGCCCGTAGAACCATAGCCACCCGCGCCCCTCGAGGTGTCATCGAGGGTGTCCACCTGTGTGAAGGTGGCCGAGACGAACGGCAGGACCACAAGTTGGGCGATGCGGTCCCCGGCGAGGAGGGTGAGCGGCTCGGCCGGGTCCAGGTTGATCAGGCTCACCTTGATCTCTCCCCGGTAGCCCGAGTCGATGATGCCGGGCGAGTTGACGACGCTGAGCCCGTGGCGTGCGGCCAGGCCGGAGCGTGGGGTGATGAGTCCGACGTGGCCCTCCGGCAGGGCAACGCGCACGCCGGTGGCGACGAGGGCGCGCTGGCCCGGCTGCAGGGTGACGTCGTGCGTGGTGCGCAGATCCGCGCCCGCGTCCCCCGGGTGGGCGTACGTGGGCAACTGCGCTGCATCCGCGATGGTGGGAATGATCACGGGCGACCCTTGACCGAGTCGAGCGCCGCCGCCAACTCGTGGGGCCTGCGCGTGCTGACGAGCCAGTACGGATGAGGATCGGCCGGATCCGCCAGATCCACCCGGACGAGCCCTGATACGAAGGGGCGCGTGAAGAGGAACGCCCGGTGATCTGCCCCCGGGCCGGCCGCGACGCGTGCGTCCTCCCCGCTCAGCGGTACCGCCCCCGCGATGTACTCCCCCTCAACCTTGCAGCGCCCGGCGATGAGGGTGCCGTTGTCCACACCGACCAGCGTGAGGCTGTAGGCCACCAGCGCCAGGCCGATCCCGAGCGCCGCCAGCGCCGAGAACGCGATGGCAGGGCCGGCGGGGATGTAGGCAAGGACGGCCACTGCGAGGCTGAGCCAGAACAGCAGAGCGATCACCACCCACCACCAGGGGATGTACAGACGTTCGCGGTAGGTCACCTTTCCACACTACTCCGAAGCACCTAAGGTGGCTGTGATGGTCCCAGCGAAAGGAACCCCATGGCCCTGACCGAGAAGCTGATGTGGAAGATCTATGCCGGGGTGCTCGGCGCCCTGACCACGCTCATCGCCCAGAAGCTGGTGACCAAGGTGTGGGAGGCCTCCACCGGCGAGCCCGTCCCCGACATCAACGACCCCGAGACGCCGATGGCCCGGGCCTTCATCTGGGCGGCGGCCAGCGGCCTGGGCGTGGGGATGTCGCAGATCGTCATCAACCGCTTCATCCAGCGGCGTTGGGTCTCGACGTTCTCGCACGTGGGGCCGAGCAAGCTGCGCAGCCGCCTGGACCTCTGAGGCCCGCCGGCCTCAGACGCAGTCGACGCAGTAGCTCTGCCCGCCCCTGACCTCGGCCAGCTGGCTCTGGGACTTCACGAGGAAGCACGACGCACAGGTGAACTCGTTGGCCTGACGCGGCAGCACGCGAACGGTCAGTTCCTCGTGGGACAGGTCCGCGCCCGGGAGTTCGAAGGACTCCGCGGCCTCCACCTCGTCCTCGTCGACCTTGCCCGAGTTCTTGTCGTTGCGACGCGTCTTCAACTCCTCAATGGAGTCCTCGCTCATCTCTTCGTCGGTCTTGCGGGGTGCGTCGTAATCGGTTGCCATCCGTCAGTGTCCCTTCCTGTGCCGCGAACGGCCCTATGTGTATCACATGATCGGCCGCGGCGGTACACCGGCCTGCGCCCTTCTCGGCCCCATTGTGCGTGCCCACGCAAGTCACGGACCCCCCGGCGGTGGCGCGCTGGTAAGTTTGCCCGAAGGAACCCGACCGGACGAGGAACAACGTGAATGCTCTGACCCCCCGCGAGATCCAGCTACGGATACGCTCGGGCGCCTCCGTCGCCGAGGTCGCCGAGGAGACGGGCATGGATCTCGAGCGCATCGAGGCGTTCGCCGGGCCGGTGCTGGCAGAGCGCGAACACATGGCGCAGTCAGCCCAGACCGCCACGGTCCGGCGGCGTGGTGAAGCCGGGACCCACCGCCGGCTGGGGGACCTCATCGGGCAGCGGCTGCGGTCCCGCGGGATCGACGCCGACTCGATCGAGTGGGACGCCTGGCGTCAGCCGGACCTCAAGTGGCGGGTCCTGGGCCTGCTCGCCCTCGAGGCCGAGACCCGTTCCGCCGAGTTCATCTTCGACCCGAAGGCGCGCTTCTCCGTCGCCCACAACGCCGACGCCCGCTGGATGATCGGCGAGGAGTCGCCGGACGGCCGCGCGGACGAGGAGAACACCGTCGACTTCAAGGACGAGATGGCGCTGGTGCGGGCCATCTCCGCCCCCGAGCCGGGCGCCCCCGGCGACGACGTCCCCGCCTCCGAGCTCATGCACGACGGCAACGAGGACACCTCTCAACTGGACCGGCTCTACGACATGCTGAGCGGCATCAGCGAGGACTCGGTGCGGATCTACACCGGAATCCTCGACGAGGACGCGGTGCCGGAGCCGCAGGGCAGCGAGTCGGCGGACGAGGAGCTGGAGGACGCCGCGATCCCGGTGTCCGCGGAACAGGCCGACGGCGTCGCCGCCACCCCTGACGAGGTGGCCGAGCCCACGCAGGAGCCCCTGGTCGAGGCCGGGGACGAGCCGAAGAAGCCGCGGCCACGCAGGCGCCGGGCCAAGATCCCCACCTGGGACGAGATCATGTTCGGCGGCCCCACCCCCACGCCCTAGACCGGCGCTAGAAGTCGGCCGGATCGAAGGGGAGGGGATCCGGGGAGAGGGTCGCCTTGGCCTTCCGCGCGGTCACCCTGCGGCGGTGGTGCGCCCGGCACAGCACCTCGTAGCGCACCTCTCCACCCTCCGCGGTGTCACCGACCACCACCTGCGATCCCTCGGTGACCATCAGGCCGTCCACCGTGCGGGCGTTGTGGGTTCCGCGTGCCCCGCACCAGCAGAGCGGCCCGAGAGGGAGCGACTCCACCCGGTCGGCCAGCTCGATGAGCCGCTGCGACCCCGGGAAGAGCCTGGTGCGGAAGTCCGACAGGATCCCGAAGGCGTAGACGTCGAGCTGCAGCTCGTCGACGATCCGGGCGAGCTGGTCGATATGGCCGGAGCTGTAGAACTGGGCCTCGTCGCAGATGATGTAGTCCACACGCTTGCCGCTGGTGAGCTCGGCGATGATGTAGCGCCAGAAGTCGAAGCCCTCATCCACCTCCAGTGCCGGGGCGCTCAGCCCCAGGCGAGAGGCGATGACGCCCTCCCCTGCGCGGTCCTGGGAGGTGAACACCCGCCCCTGCCTGCCGTGCGTGGACTGGGTGTAGTCCAGCTGCAGGGCCAGCGTCGACTTCCCACAATCCATGGGCCCGGTGTGGAACACGAGTTCAGCCACGCCGCCCCGCCTTTCGCTCGATGAGGTCGGTATAGGCGGCCACGTACCGCTCGGCTGTGCGCTCCGGGGCCAGGTCCGCCATGAGATCTGCCGTCGCGGCAGCCATGGAGGCCCTGGTCTGAGGATCCGTCAGGGTGCGCAGGCCCGCCGCCATCGACGCGACGTCCGGGCCGGTCAGCAGCGAGCTCTGCGGGGACAGCCCCACGGTGAGCCGGTCGTCGCAGTACATGACCGGCAGGCCCGCCGACACCGCCTCCGCGATCACCAGCGCCTGCGAGTCGAACCGGTAGGAGCTCAGCACCAGGGCGTCGGCGTTGCGGAACTCGTAGGCCAGCGCACTCGTGGAGGCGAGGTGCCAGCGGAAGTCGATCGCGTCGCAGCCCTTCGCCAAGGCCCGAAGCTGGTCCCTCTGATCACCGTCGCCGACGATCACCAGCTCCCCGTTGGGGATGTTGGCGCGACGGAACGCCTTGATGAGCACGTCGAGGCGCTTCTCCTTCGCCAGCCGGCCCACCGACAGGAAGCGGACGGCGTCGTCGTCGCGCTCACGCGGCGTCTCGTCGATGGCGCGCTTCATCCGTCGGTTGTATCCGGTGGGCACCACGTACCCGTTGAGGTGACGGCCGGCCGCCTCGTCGATCAGCTCGCTCATGAACGGCGACGGCACCACGTATCCGTCGACCATCTGGGCGATCGTCGCGAAGGACATCCAGTCCGTCCGGGCAGCCAGCCCACCGGTCTCCCGCACTGCGGCAGGGAGCCTGGCCGAGGTGGGGGGCCCGCCACGGACGCGGCGCAGCGCCGGCAGGATCAGCGCCTGGTAGCCGAGGGTGCCGAAGACCGAGCCGCGCACCGTCTGGTGGGTGCCGGCGATGTTGGCGTGGAACGTGTGCAGGTGCGGCACCCCCTGCAGCCGGGCGATCTTGGCCCCCAGAATCAGCGCGCCGCGCTCGGTCTGCGTGTGCACGACGTCGAACGTGGCGATGTCGCTGATCAACCGAGCACGCCGCAGCGACCAGTGGAGCACGCTCAGATGAGCGGGCAGTCCCTCCATGTAGACGGTGGGGCACTCGATGATGCGGCCACGGCGCGGCTTCTGGAGGTGGCGGTCCGGCGCGATCAGGGTGACCTCGTGACCCAGCGCGGTGAGCTCCTCGAGCTGGGTCTCAACCGAGCGCCCGATGCCGCCGGAGGCGGGGTAGAAGTCGTCGATGAGGATCGCGATCCGCAGCCTCACCGCTCACCGCCGTGGATGAGGAGCGGGACCTCCATCTCGGCCGCCGTGAGGGATCCGTGCATGCCGACCAGCGAGAACTCGCCGGGCGTGCGCTGGCTCATCACCGCGAAGTCGGCGGTCATCGCGGCCACGACGTCGCCGATCCTGGCCGCGCTCAACCCGGTGACCTGCGGCCCGAACCAGCCGGCCTCGACGGCCTCCTCGCGCCGCAGCACGTGCGCCCTCTCCCCCAGGACGCTCTCCCACGCCCAGGCCAACGCTCGCGCGTCGTCGCCGTAGACGTGCCGGAATCGGGGCTCCCCGCCCAGGAACGAGTACCCCGAGAGGCGCGGCTCGTCCTCCGCGACGATGCGCGACGCGCCCGGAACGTTGATCATGCCGTGGTCACCCGTGACGATCAGGCACGTGTCCCGCGGGAGCTGCTCGACGAGGTGCGCGACGAGATCGTCGACCATGGCGAGGCGGTCCAGCCACTGCCAGGACCCCACGCCGTGCCCGTGCCCGTCGTGATCGAGCATCCGCTCGTAGCAGTAGACGACGTCGGCCTGCCCGAGCGCCTCCACCACCAGGCCGGCGAACTCGTCGGGGTCCCCCTCCCTGCCGACCGGGTACAGGGTGCTGCCGCTGAAGGCCAGGTTGGTCAGCGCGCTCCCGGCGAACCGGCCGAGCGTGACCGCGGCCGAGGGGCGACCGGCCGTGGCCAGCCTCTGGAAGAGCGTCGGGGTCTGCGCGAAGGTGCCGAGATCCTCGGGGCCGCCCTCCCAGGTGAGGGCATTGATGACCCGGGAGACGGTGGGCTCGAAGAAGGTGTAGCCGGTGATGCCGTGCTCGCCGGTGGGCACGCCGCAGCCGAGGGAGGTGAGCGAGGTGGCCGTGGTGGACGGCACCGAGCAGGTGAGCCGGGACGCGCCGCGCGTGAGCCCGCCCATGGTGTCGGCGTGGTCCGCGTGCTCGAGGAGCTGATGCCAGCCCAGGCCGTCGACCAGCAGCACGACGTACTTCGCGGCGCGCGGCAGGCCGATCACCGGCACACCGCCGTCCAGCGCGGCCATGACGCTGGGGAGGAGGTTGGCCAGCGCGAGATCCTCGTACCGGGGCTCGACGAAGTCCGACCGCATCAACCGACGACCGCCTGGAGGCGCGTGCCGAAGGCGACGAGCCGCCTGGCGTTGTCGCCGTCCGCCTGAGGGCTCATGCGCACCGTGAGGTCGTCGGGCTGGATGACACCCGTGTAGCCGTGGTCGGCCTCGCAGGCCGGGTCGTCGCAGCCGGCGGGGCCGAGATCGACACGGCGGGCCGCACCCCAGACGATCGTCAGCCAGGCCTCGCTGAGTCCCGAGCGGTTCTCGGGATCCTGCAGGGCCCGCGTCAGGACCACCGAGTCGATCGCGCGGAGGGCCACGATCTCGGTGGTGGCGACGGCCTCGGTGCGGTTGCCCTCACCTTCGTCGATGTGACAGATGAGGAGTTGCCGCTCGGTGCGGACCAGCACCGTCATGTGCCGATGCAGCTCGTGGCCGGCGAAGGTGGCCTCGTGCTGCACCAGATGGTCCAGCACCTCCCGCTCCCCCAGCCCCAGGCCGACGGTCTCCGCCACCAGGCTCGGATAGAAGCTGCATTCGGCGATCTCGGCCATGAGCCGCGGCGGCAGGGTCTTCACACTCTCGACAGACTCAGGCACCTGCCCATTCTGGCACGTTGCACTACGTTTGGGCTCATGCCCTCCCGCCCCTTCATCGCCGCCCGCATCGAGGATCGGATCAACTGGTTGGTCAACCGCGCGCTGCAGCGCCGGGGATGGCAGGAGTCCATCCTGGCGTTCACCGGCTACGGCACATCGGAGCAGCTGCGGATCCTCGGCAGGGTGGTCCTGAGGCCGTCGGCGGACCTCGGGATCATCCAGGCAGCCTCAGCCCTGATCTACCGCCGGGGGTGGCGCAACTTCCTCAACGCGCCCAGGGTGGGTGCCAGCGTGTCGGTGGTCATCGGGGACGTCCGGATCCCGGTGCGCGCCGATCGCGGAGGCTACATCGACGTGCGGGTCCGCAATCCGGGGCTCCCACCCGGATGGCATTCGGTGACGCTGGAGGGTGAGGGCGGATCGTCCGCGCTCGCCAGCGTCCAGGTGATCGCCGACGACGTGGACTTCGGGATCGTCAGCGACATCGACGACACCATCTTGTCCACCTGGCTGCCCCGGCCCCTCGTGGCGGCGTGGAACTCGTTCGTCCTGACCGAGCAGGCCCGCCAGGCCGTGCCCGGAATGGCCCGGCTCTACCAGCAGCTCCTGGCGGCCAACCCGGGATCTCCCATCATCTTCGTGTCGACGGGGGCCTGGAACACCTACCCGATGATCCAGCGCTTCACGGCACGCCACGGCGTCCCCCAGGGCGCGATGCTTCTCACCGACTGGGGGCCGACCAATACCGGCTGGTTCCGCAGCGGCACCGACCACAAGCGGCGCTGCCTGCGCGAGCTGGCTCGCGACCTCCCGCACATCAAGTGGCTGCTCGTCGGCGACGACGGGCAGCACGACCCGGACCTCTACGCGGAGTTCGCCTCCCTGCAGCCCGAGCACGTCCGGGCGCGGGCCATCCGTCAGCTCACGCCCGGCGAGCACGCCCTTGCCCACGGCCTGCCGATGGAGGTACCTGCCACCGAGGACCGGTGGGAGCCGGACACGGCGGTGGAGGTGCGTGCCCCTGACGGTGACGGATTGGGCGATAAGCTGCGCGGGTTGCTGTAAGGACCCCGAGCAAGGAGGCGGCCAGGATGGCCAGGTCGACGATCGACGACGAAGTCAACGAGGAGGAACACATCCTCGACGTCGACGTCACCGAGGAGATGGAGACCAGCTTCCTCGAGTACGCCTACTCCGTCATCTACTCCAGGGCCCTCCCGGATGCCCGGGACGGCCTGAAGCCCGTCCAGCGGCGCATCCTGTTCTCCATGGACGACATGGGCATCCGTCCTGACCGTGGCCACGTCAAGTGCGCCCGCGTCGTGGGGCAGGTCATGGGCGTGCTGCACCCCCACGGCGACACCGCCATCTACGACGCGCTGGTGCGCGTGGCGCAGCCGTGGTCGATGCGCCTGCCGCTCATCGACGGGCACGGCAACTTCGGCTCGCTCGACGCGGGTCCCGCCGCCATGCGCTACACGGAGTGCCGCATGGCCACCCCGGCGGTGGCCATGACCAGGGGGCTCGACGAGGACACCGTCGACTTCAAGCCCAACTACGACGGCAAGGAGTCGGAGCCGGTGGTCCTCCCCGCCGCGTTCCCCAACCTGCTGGTCAACGGCGCCGCCGGCATCGCGGTGGGCATGGCCACCAACATCGCCCCCCACAACCTGGTCGAGGTGGTCGCGGCGCTGCAGCAGCTGATCCGCAACCCCGCCATCGGGCTCGACGACCTCATGCGTCACATCCCCGGCCCTGACTTCCCCACCGGCGGCAAGATCGTCGGCCTCGACGGCGTCCGCGACGCCTACGCCACCGGCAGAGGAACCCTGAAACTGAGGGCCACCACACGGATCGAGAAGGTCTCGCCCCGTCGGATGGGCATCGTGTGCACCGAACTGCCCTACATGGTGGGTCCCGAGAAGATCATCGAGCAGATCAAGAAGGGCGTCGACGACAAGAAGCTCACCGGGATCGCCGATGTCAAGGACCTGACGGACCTCGCCAACGGCACCCGGCTCGTGATCGAGGTCAAGAACGGCATCAACCCCGAGGCGCTGCTGGAGCAGCTGTTCAAGGTGACCAAGCTGGAGGACACCTTCGCCATCAACGCGGTGGCGCTCGTGGAGGGGCAGCCCAGCACCCTGAGCCTCAAGCAGATGCTCGAGGTCTTCCTGGATCATCGCCTCACCGTGACGCTGCGGCGATCGCAGTTCCAGCTCAGGAAGGCTGAGGACCGCCTGCACCTGGTGCGCGGGCTGATGATGGCCATCGCCGACATCGACGACGTCATCGCGATCATCCGCTCGTCCGAGGACGCCGCGGAGGCTCGGGCCAGGCTGATCGGGGCGTTCGACCTCACCGAGACCCAGGCCACCTACATCCTCGACATGCAGCTGCGCAGGCTGACGAAGTTCTCCACCATCGAGCTGGAGAAGGAGGCGGCCGGTCTGGCCGAGACCATCGCCGGGCTGCGGGAGATCATCGACGACGACGCCGTCCTGCGCCGTGTCGTGAGCGGCGAGCTGGCTGAGGTGGGGCGCCAGTTCGGCACGCCCCGTCGAACGGTGCTGCTGGCCTCGTCCGGCGTACCCACCGCGGCGCGTGCCCCACTGGAGATGGCCGACGATCCCTGCTGGGTGCTGCTGAGCGGCTCGGGGCTCGTGGCCCGGACCGATTCGGATCACGCTCTGCCGGCCGACGGCAGATCCGCGCACGACGTGGTGGTGGCGCGGGTGAGGACCACCGCCCACGGCGAGTTCGGCGTGCTGACCAACCGTGGCCGGCTGATCCGGTGCCGCGCGATCGAGCTGCCGACGGTTCCCCTCACCGCCGCGGCACCCAGCCTCCAGGGCGGCAGCCTTGCGCACGAGCTCTGGCCGCTGGCGGCCGGGGAACGGCCGTTGGGGCTGACCTCGCTCGCGGACGGGTCCCCGGGCCTTGCCCTGGGCACCGCCCAGGGCGTGGTGAAGCGCGTCAACCCCGAGAACCTCGCCAAGGACGCCTGGGACGTGATCGCGCTGAAGCCGGGCGACGAGGTGGTGGGCGCGGTGGAGTTGGGCGACGATCATGCCCACCTGGCGTTCGTCACCTCCGACGCCCAACTGCTGCACTTCCCCGCCTCCGGCGTTCGGCCCCAGGGACGAGCCGGTGGAGGCATGGCGGGCATCAAGCTGTCGCCCGGCGCGCGCGTCATCTGGTTCGGCGCCGTGGATCCCGACGCCGACGAGGCGGTCACCATCTCCGGGTCGTCGAGTTCCCTCCCGGGCACCGAGACGGGCCTGGCCAAGGTGACCGCCATGAGCGAGTTCCCGGCCAAGGGACGCGCCACCGCGGGCGTCCGCGCCCACCGGTTCCTCCGGGGTGAGGACACGCTGCTGATGGCCGCCATCGGCCCCGCTCCCATGGTCGCGGCCGCGGCGAGCGGGTCCCCCGTCGAGCTCCCGGCGGCGCACGGCCGCCGTGACGGATCGGGCACCCCGCTCACGCAGCCGGTGTCCGCGCTGGCGGGACGCGGCCGGTCGGACGCCGACAGCTAGTAGCATCGCCGACGGAAGGGAGGCCCCATGAGCTTCGAGGATCTGCTGGCCAACAACAAGCGTTACGCCGACGCGTTCACCGACGGCGGCTTCGACGGCATCGCCAAGGCGGGCATCGCCATGGTGACCTGCATGGACTCCCGGATCGAGCCCCTGGCCATGCTGGGGCTGCGGCTGGGTGACGCGAAGATCCTGCGCTCCCCCGGGGGTCGCGTCTCGACGTCGGTGCTCACGGGCTGCGTGCTGAGCGCTCAGCTCCTGAATGTGACCCGGATCATGATCGTGCCCCACACCCGGTGCGCCATGGCCTCCGGCACCGACGCGGACATCCGCCGCACCATCGCGGAGCGGACCGGCCACGACACGTCGTGGATCTCGTTCGGCGCCCACCCGGACCAGCAGGCACGGCTGCAGGCCGATGTGGACATGGTGGCGAGCCACCCCCTCATCAAGGGCTACGCGGAGGTCGGCGGCTTCATGTACGACGTGGACACCGGCAGGCTGACCCAGGTCATCTGACCCGCCGTCGCGGGTGACCGCACCGATCAGTCCCGGTCGCCGGCAGAGCGTGGGTGATCGGCTGCTCACCCCTAGGGGAGCAGCACCCGGTGCGCGCCGCGGATGTGCGCCTCACAAAGGTCTGCGGCGCCCGGACCGTCGTGGTCAGCGATCGCCCGGTGGATGCGCGCGTGCTCGTCGACCAGCCGTCGGCGCAACACCTCCCACTCCGCCAGCCGGGCCTCCGCGCTCAGGATGGGGGCGGCCACCGCCTCACGGATCGCGATCGTCATGTCGCGGATCAGCCGGTTCGCCCCCAGGCCGGCGATCGCCACATGGAACGCGGTGTCGAGCTCGTTGAACAGTGCGGCATCGGTCACCTCGACCATCCCTGCCGACATGAGCCGCAGCTCCTCGACCGCGGCCTCCTGACCGTGGATCGCCGCTGCCTCGGCGGCGGCGCGCTCCAGCACCACCCGGGTCTCGGTGAGCTCGTCGAACGAGATGGCGTCCAGCGCCACGTGGAGCTTGAGCATCCGCCCGAGGGCCGCGCCCTGGCTGGCGGCCACCCGGGTGCCACGCCCGGGACCGGTGTTCGACGTGATGACGCCCTGCGCCTGCAGGACCTTGATGGCCTCCCGCACGGCGCTGCGGCTGGCGCCCAGCTGGGCCGCGAGCTCGCGCTCGTTGGGCAGCCGCGAATCTCGGGCCACCCGTCCGGCGAGGATCTCGCCGGTGAGGAAGTCCAGCACGGTCTCGAAACCTCCGGTGGTCATGGGCCCATTGTGTCGCATGGAAACGTATTGACATTTACCCGGGGACTCCATATGGTCAGACCAGGCGAATAGGTCTGACCAAAATGAACGACGGAGTTCACCCCATGCTCTTGGAATCCTTCCAACCCGACACGAACCCTCTCGGCGCCCAATGGGTCTCCGCCCTGGTCGCGGCCGTCCCGATCGCGGGGATGCTGGTCACCCTCGGGCTGCTTCGCTGGAGGGCGCACCACGCGGGCCCGTTCTCCTGGGCGCTGGCGTTCCTGGTCGCGGTCACCGCCTTCGGCATGCCTGTCACCACCGCCCTGGCCACCAGCGCACACGGCTTCGTCTACGGCATCTTCCCCATCGTGTGGATCCTGCTGACCGCCATCTGGATGTACGAGGTCACCGTGGCCTCGGGCCGCTTCGACGACCTCCGCCGCACCTTCTTCCTCATCAGCGACGATCCGCGCGTGCTCGCTCTGCTGATCGCCTTCTCGTTCGGGGGACTCCTCGAAGCGCTCGCGGGCTTCGGTGCCCCCGTCGCCATCACCGCCGCGATGCTGGTGGCCATCGGCTTCTCCCCCATCCGCTCCGCGCTGACCGCCCTGCTGGCCAACACCGTTCCGGTGGCCTTCGGCGCCGTGGGCCTGCCGGTCCTGATGGCCGCCAAGGCGGGCGGCTTCGACGATGTCCTGGCCATCTCCCCCATCACCGGCCGCCTCACCGCCATCCTGTGCCTCGTCGTGCCCTTCCTCCTGCTCGCAGTCATGGACGGCCGGCGCGGCCTCAGGGAGGTGTGGCCCTTCGGGCTTGTGGTGGGGATCAGCTTCGGCGTGACGAAGTGGATCGTGTCGGCCACACCGCTCTACAACCTCACCGAGGTGTTCGCCGCCGTCGTCAGCGTGGGCGTGGCCATCGCCTTCCTCCGCTTCTGGCATCCCACCGGCGGCGAGAGCGCCACGGGCCGCATCGGGATCCCGCTCGCCCCCGAGATCGAGGGCCACGCGGCGCACACCATGGCCACCGACGAGGGCGCCACGCCGCTGACCGGTCGCCGGATCCTCATGGCCCTGGTGCCCTACATCCTGGTCATCATCGTGTTCGCCGTCGCAGCCCTCCCCGCCGTCAAGGCCGCCCTCGTCTCCACCGACGTCAGGATCGCCTGGCCGGGCCTGTCCGGGATGCTCGACGTCGCGGGCGAGCCGGCCTCTCACCAGACCTACACGCTCGCCTGGGCCTCCACGCCCGGCATCCTGCTGGCACTGGTGGCGATCGCCACAGGCATCATCTACCGCATGCCGCTCCCGCAGATCTTCGGCGTCCTGTCCGCACAGGTGAAGAAGCTGCGCTTCGCGATGCTGACCATCGGCTCCGTCGTCGCTCTCGCCTACGTCATGGGAGACTCCGGCCAGACGCTGGCCCTCGGGCTCTTCTTCGCCGGAGCGGGCATGGCCTACCCCTTCGTCGCCCCGGTCCTGGGTTGGATCGGCGTCTACGTCACCGGGTCCGACACCTCGGCCAACATCCTGTTCTCCGGCCTCCAGTCCGGCGTCGGCGCCGAGATCGGGCCCGGCAGTCACCTCGGCACCGACGACATGCGTGCGCTTCTCGTCGGATCCAGCGCCGCCGGCGGTGTGGTGGGCAAGATGATCTCACCGCAGTCGCTCACCGTCGCCGCCACCTCGATCGGCATCCCCGGGGCCGAATCCGTGATCCTGCGTCGGATCATCAAGTGGAGCTTCGTCCTCCTCGCCCTCCTGTGCCTGATCTCAGGCCTGATGTCCACGCCGGTGCTCAGCTGGCTGCTCCCCTGATCGAAAGGCCCAACGATGACCACCTCACCCCATGTCGCGCTGTTCGCCACCTGCATCACAGACACGATGAAGCCGTCGATCCCGATCGCCACCGTGAAGCTCCTCGAGAGGCTCGGCTGCACGGTCTCCTACCCCGACAGGCAGACCTGCTGCGGACAGATCATGACCAACACCGGGTACTGGAAGGAGGCACTCCCGACGGTGCGCAACTACGCCGCAAGCTTCGGCGGCTACGACTACATCGTGGCGCCCTCCGGCTCCTGCGTCGGGTCCGTGCGCGAACAGCACGCGATGCTGGCACGCCACGCCCGCGACAAGGGTCTCGAGGCGGAGGCGTCAGCAGTGGCCGCCCGCACCTACGAACTGTCTGAGTTCATCGTCGATGTCCTGGGCCTCACGGACGTGGGCGCCTACTTCCCCCACCGGGTCACCTACCATCCCACCTGCCACTCCATGCGCGTGGCCAGGGTCGGCGACAGGCCGCTCCGGCTGCTGCGCAACGTCCGCGGCATCGACCTCGTCGATCTGCCCAAGGCCGACCAGTGTTGCGGCTTCGGCGGCACCTTCTCGGTCAAGAACCCCGAGGTCTCGGTGGCGATGGCCTCCGACAAGGCCCGGCACGTCCGCTCCACAGACGCCGAGTACCTGGTGGCCGGGGATCACGCCTGCCTGATGAACATCGGCGGGGTGCTGCACCGGCAGCGCGCGGGCATCAGGACCATCCACCTGGCCGAGATCCTGGCCACCACCGAGGAGGAAGAGCGATGACCACCATCCGTCGCACCCCGGAGCCCGGCTCCTGGCTCGGCATCCCGCCGTTCCCGAAGGCCGCGAAGGCCGGGTTGGAGAACGCCGAGCAGCGCAAGAACCTGCGCCACGCCACCGGAACCATCCGAGACAAGCGCGTGTTGCGTGCGGCCGAGGTGGAGAACTGGGAACAGCTGCGCACCGCCGGCGCGCAGATCAAGGACCGCGTCGCCAGGCACCTCGAGCAGTACCTCCTCCAGGCCGAGGCCGCCATGACGGCGGCTGGGATCACCGTGCACTGGGCCCGGGACGCCGCCGACGCGAACCGGATCATCTCGGACCTCGCCAAGGCCAAGGGCGTGGACGAGGTGGTGAAGATCAAGTCGATGGTCACCCAGGAGATCGACCTCAACGAGCACCTCGAGGCGGAGGGCATCGCGGCATGGGAGACCGATCTGGCCGAGCTGATCGTCCAGCTCGGCCACGACCTTCCCAGTCACATCCTCGTGCCCGCGATCCACCGGAACCGGTCCGAGGTCCGGGAGATCTTCACCGAGGAGATGGGGCGCTACGGCGTCCCCGCGCCCGAGGGGATCTCGGACGATCCGACCGAACTCACCAACGCCGCCCGAGCCCACCTGCGGGAGAAGTTCCTCCGCGCCAGGATGGGGGTCTCCGGCGGCAACTTCATCATCGCCGACACCGGCACCCTGGTCATCGTCGAATCCGAGGGCAACGGACGCATGTGCCTCACGCTGCCCGAGACGTTCGTCTCGGTGGTGGGCATCGAGAAGGTCCTCCCGACGCTGCAGGACCTGGAGGTCTTCCTCAAACTCCTCCCCAGATCCTCCACCGGTGAGCGCATGAATCCCTACACCTCCTTCTGGACGGGCGTCACCCCGGGCGACGGCCCCCAGGACCTGCACGTGATCCTGCTCGACAACGGCCGCACCAACGCCCTGGCTGATCCCGACGGCCGGGCCGCACTGCGGTGCATCCGCTGCTCCGCCTGCCTCAACATCTGCCCCGTCTACGAGCGGGTGGGCGGCCACGCCTACGGGTCCCCGTACCCTGGCCCGATCGGGGCCGTCCTGGGCCCCCAGCTCCGCGGGATGGACAGCGCCAACGATCGCGCTCTTCCGTTCGCCTCAACCCTCTGCGGGGCCTGCAACGACGTGTGCCCCGTGCGCATCCCCTTCACCGACATCCTCGTCCACCTCCGCCGGCGTGCGGTCGAACACAAGACGGCCAAACACCCGACGGGTGAGCAGGCGCTCATGAAGGGCGCCGGCTGGGTGATGTCCGACGGGTCCCACCTCGCCGCAGCGCAGGCCGGCAGCCGCCTGGCCGGGCGGGTGTTCAACGGGCGGTGGCTCGGGCCGATGCCGATCCCGATCGCCTCCCGCTGGCTGGACGCCCGCGACACCGAGGCGCCACCCACACAGACCTTCCGCCGATGGTGGAAGCAGAACCGCGAAGGAGACGAGCAGTGAGCGCGCGCGACGAGGTACTCGGCCGGGTACGGAGGGCCACCGCGGACGTGACGGAGGCCAGACCCGAGGTCGACGTTCCCGTGGACTGGACCTACGGCAGGCCCCTGGCCACCGCGGACGTCCTGGCGGACTTCGTGGAGAAGGTGGAGGACTACAAGGCCGTCGTCGTGCGGTGCGCCGAACCCCAGGTGGGTCAGTCTCTCGTCTCTGCCCTCAGGGACCTCGGGGCCACCAGCGTCGTGTGGCCGGACGGTCTCCCCCGACCGTGGGCTGAAGCGCTCGTCGCGGCGGGCATGATCCTCCATCGCGACGATCCCCAGCTCACCCACGCCGAGCTCAACACGATCGACGCCGTGGTCACGACCTGCGCGGTGGGCATGGCCGACTCGGGAACCATCGCCCTGGACCACTCCGAGGGCCAGGGCCGGCGTGCCTTGACGCTGCTCCCCGACCGTCACATCTGCGTGGTGCGGGCGGATCAGGTGGTCAGCGACGTTCCGGAGGGGATCGCGCGGCTGACCCCCGCCCTGCGTGCGCGCCGGCCTGTGACCTGGCTGAGCGGGGGATCCGCCACGAGCGACATCGAACTCAGCCGGGTCGAAGGGGTGCACGGCCCGCGCCACCTGTCGGTGGTGCTGGTCGACTGAGCCCGGGCGTCACGCGTCGATGCGGTCGGCCTCCACGGCGTAGGCACCCTGGATGATGAACTCCTTGCGGGGCGCCACCTCGTTGCCCATGAGCATCTCGAACACCCGCTCGGCGCCCGCCGCGTCGTCGACGGTGAGGCGCCGGAGGGTGCGGTGCCTGGGGCTCATCGTGGTGTCCGCCAACTGGTCCGCGTCCATCTCGCCCAGGCCCTTGTACCGCTGCGGCTCCTTGAAGGCCTGCCCGCGCTTGGTCAACTCAGCGGCCTTGCGTTGGTACTCGGCGTCCGAATAGGTGTAGATGTACTTCTCGTAGCCCCGCTTCGGGTTGATCAGCTCGAACCGGTGCAGAGGGGGCACCGCCGAGTACACCCGGCCCGCCTCCACCAGGGGACGCATGTAGCGGAAGAACAGGGTGGCGAGCAGGCAGCGGATGTGGGCCCCGTCGGAGTCCGCGTCGGCCATGAACACCACCTTGCCGTAGCGGGCCGCCTCCACGTCGAAGGTCCGGCCGGACCCGGCGCCGACGACCTGGATGATGGAGGCGCACTCGGCGTTCTCGAGCATGGCGCCCACCGAGGCCTTCTGCACGTTGAGGATCTTGCCGCGGATGGGCAGCAGCGCCTGGAACTCCGAGTTCCGGGCCACGTTGGCCGTGCCGAGGGCGGAATCGCCCTCGACGATGAACAACTCGGTGGCGTCCACGGCGTTGGAGCGGCAGTCCTTCAGCTTCGTCGGGAGGGCCGAGGACTCCAGTGCGTTCTTGCGCCGCTGGTTGTCCTTGTGCGCCCTCGCCTGCACCCGCGTGCGCGAGGCGTTGACGACCTTCTCCATCAGAGTGCGCGCGATGGGACGGATGGCGGCCTTCGTGCTGGTGAGGAACTCGCCCATCTCCCGCTCCACGATCCCGGCCACGAGCTTCTGCACGGGCGGGGTCCCGAGCACCTCCTTGGTCTGCCCCTCGAACTGGGGCTCGGCCAGGCGCACCGTCACGACGGCGGTGAGGCCCTCGAGGCAGTCGTCCTTGAGGACCTCCTCGCCCGCCTTGAGGAGGCGGGTGCCGTCGAGTGACTTCACGAACGCGCGCGTGAGGCCCCGCTCGAATCCGGTGACGTGCGTGCCGCCCTTCGGGGTGGCGATGATGTTGACGAACGACTTGACGTGGGCGTCGTAGCCGGTGCCCCACCGGACGGCGATGTCGACGTCGAGATCACGCTCCACGTCGGTGGGCGTCATGGCCCCGGCTTCGTCGAGCATCGGTACCGTCTCGACGAACGAGTCCCGCCCCTGGAGCCGGATCACCTCGGTCAGCGGGGCATCGGTGGCCAGGAAGTCGGCGAACTCGGTGATCCCGCCGACGTGCACGAAGGACTCCCGCGCAGGCTCGCCGTCGCGCGAGTCGTCGACGTCGATGCGCAACCCGGGCACCAGGAAGGCCGTCTGCCGTGCGCGGTCATGGAGGTGCGCGAGCGAGAGTTCCGCGTCTGCGAGGAAGATCTGCCGGTCCGGCCAGTAGCGGACCCGGGTGCCGGTGGTGCCCTTCGCCACCCGTCCCGACTTGCGGAGGCCTCCCCCGGGCGTGAACGGCGCGTCCGGGCCGTCGCCGTCGAAGACCCCGGGGACACCGCGGCGGAAGCTCATCGACCAGGTGGCGCCGTTGCGGTCGACGTCCACATCGAGCCTGGAGCTGAGGGCGTTCACCACCGACGCCCCCACCCCGTGCAGGCCTCCGGTGGCGTTGTAGGACGAGTTGCCGAACTTGCCCCCGGCGTGGAGCTTGGTGAACACCACCTCGACGCCGGACAGGCCTGTGCGCGGCTCCGTGTCGACGGGGATGCCGCGGGCATGGTCCGTGACCGCCACGGACCCGTCCGCGCCCAGCGTGACCTGGATCGCTTCCCCGAACCCGGACAGCGCCTCGTCCACCGCGTTGTCGATGATCTCCCACAGGCAGTGCATGAGCCCCCGGGTGTCCGTCGAGCCGATGTACATGGCAGGGCGCTTGCGGACGGCCTCGAGCCCTTCGAGGACCAGCAGATTCTTGGCCTCGTAGTCTCGGGAATGCGGCTGCTTGCTCTTCGGGGTCTGCACCGGCCCAGATTACCCACGCAGTTGAGGGAACATTGTGACGCCCCGCTACGTTTGACTACCAAGAAGCAGAAAGGTGAGGAGCCCACGATGACTGAAGTAACCATGGACCCGACGCTCACCGCGATCGACCGTTGCGATCGCTGCGGGGCGCAGGCATATCTCCGCGTCTTCCTGCGTTCCGGTGGCGAGTTGCTGTTCTGCGCGCACCACGCGACGCAGCACCGGGAGAAGCTGACCGAAGTGGCCAGCAGGATCCAGGACGAGACGGACAGGCTCAGCCGGTAGCCAACCACCGCTCGATCAGGTGGCGGGCGATCGACGCCCTCCCCGGGAGCATGACGTCACCGGACTCGACGGCGGCGGCGAGATCCGCGCGGGTGTAGTACGCGCCCTCAGCGATCTCGTCGCCGTCGACGCGTATCCGGGAGTCTGCCGCCCGCCCGTTGAAACCGAGCATGAGCGAGCGCGGCATCGGCCAGGGCTGGCTGGACACGTACTCCAACCGCTCCAGCACCACGCCGACCTCCTCCCCGGCCTCGCGGTGGCACGCCTGCTCGGCCGACTCGCCGGCCTCGATGAACCCGGCGACGATGGAGACCCGCCGCGCCTGCCACTGCCGCTGCCTGGCCAGGAGCAGCCGGTCATGCGGGTCGGTGATGGCCACGATGACGCACGGGTCGATGCGGGGGAAGGCCAGGGCACCGCACGCATCGCACGCCCGCCGCGCTCCCGCCTGGTCTGGGCGCGTCGCGGCCCCGCAGCGCTCGCAGGCCGGGGCCTGGAGGTGCCACCTGGTGAGGGCGACGGCGGCCGCGAGGGGGTCGTAGTCCGCCGGGTCCACGTCCCGCCAGCCGAGCGTCTCGCCGTCGATGACCGCGGCGGGCCGGGCGAACCACGGCCGGCCCTGGAACCAGCCGAGCAGGATGTCCTCAGCGCGACGGAGCCCCGGCCGGGGCACCGGGAGGGGACGCCCGTCACGTGACGACACGTTTCCGTCCGGGTCCACCTCGAGCACGACAGCCGAGGCCCACGAGGCGTCCACGTCCGCGTCTGCGCGGGCGACGGGTGCGCGGTCCAGCCCGGACGGCACGCTCCAGTGGTTCGTCATGTCTCCACTCCCGCCTTCAGCGCATCGTCGATCAGGGAGGCCGGGGCCTCCACGAGGCGCAACTGGTCTGCCAGCACATGGTAGAACGCCGCGCCAACCCTCGACGGGTCCACGCCCCGGGCCTGTGCCCAGGCCTGGCGGTAGACGGCCAGCTGAAGCGGGTCCGCCCGGCGGTCTGAGGTCTTCCAGTCCACGACGAGGTAGTCCATCCCCTCGCGCTCCCAGCCGTAGACGGCGTCGATCCGGCCACGGAGGACCTGCGTGCCCCACGACATGACGAACGGCACCTCGACGCCGACGGGCGCGAGATCGGCGAAACGCCCCGCCTCGAAGGCGGCGATGAGCGGCCCCAGCTGGGCCGGGTCCGCCGCGGGCTCAGCCTCGACCTCGTCCAGCGCCGCCGGGAGCTCGAACCGTTGCTGCACCCAGGCATGGAACCGGTCGCCCACCCTGGCCGCCATCGACGGGGGCCTCGGCATCGGCCGCAGGAGTGAGGCGGCGAACCCCGACGGGTCCCTCCGCAGCGACATCAGCGCCGTGGCGGAGAGCCCCTCCGGCAGGGCCACCTCTCGGCCCCCGCGCCTGCCCGCGAGTGCGGCCAGGTGCCGCGCGCTCTCGTCCCAGGACGAGATGCGCGCCTCCTCGTCCGGGGTGAGGAGCCCGGACTCCCACACCCACCCGGTGCGTTCCTCCTCGCCGGCACCGACCAGGGCACCCGCTTGCGCCACCAGCTCGGCGGCGGCGGCCCGGGACGCGACGACGTCCGCGTCGAGCGCCGCCGGCCACGCGGCGCGCGCGGGCACGGCCGGCATCGGGTTGGTGTCGGTCCCGCGCGTGGCCTCGTCGAGATAGCACTGCGCGGATTCGGCCGCCTCGCGCAGCACGGTGAAGTAGGGCGATTCGGTTCTCGGCCGGATGTTGCCCGGCGTCCAGACGTGGCTGGAGGCCACCAGCAGCAGCTTCGCCCTGGTGACCGCCACGTAGGCCAGGCGGTCCTCCGCCAGCCGATGGTCCGCACGGCTGGCCTCCCGGTAGGCGGCCAGGCCGTTCCTGGTGTACTCGCGCAGCTGCGGGATGCTCGACGAGTCCCCGCGCAGCGTCGCGGGGAGGGTCTCGGCCCGCGTGGGCCAGATCCCGGACCTCGGCTCGGACGGGAACACCTTGTCCACCAGGCTCGGGAGGAACACGGTGTCCCACTCGAGGCCCTTGGCCCGGTGGACGGTGAGGAGCTTGACCGAGTCCGCCTCGCTGGGCACCGCCTGCTGAAGGCCCTCCCCGAAGTCCTCCTCGGCGTCGAGATATGCCAGCAGGCCGCTGAGGCTGCCGTCTCCGTCGACGTCGGTGTAGCCCGCCACCTCTGCCACGAACCGGGCCACCTGGCTCGTCTCCGCACCGGAGGCGATCAGCTCCGGCTCCAGGCCCAGGGTTGCGATCACCCGGGTGACCAGGTCCGCCACCGGCTCCGCCGAGTGCCGCCTCAGTTCGGCCACCTCCTGGTGGAACCGCCTGAGGCGATCGCGTGCGCCCTCGCTGAACGGCAGGTCGCCAGGATCGGCGACCGCGTCGAGCAGGCACACCGCCTCGCCGGGATCCGCCTGGGTCACGGCGTGGACCAGTGCCTCGCCCATGTCCGACGGCGGCGTGGGGGACCCAGCCAGCCGCCTCGCCCGCTCCCCCAGCAGCTCCAGGTCAGCGAGTCCCAGCTGCCAGCGGGGCCCCGACAGGAGGGCCGCGACAGCCGAGTTGGCCGCGACATCGTCGATCACCCGGAGCGTGGACACGATCGGGGCGATCTCCGGCAGCGCGAGCAGGCCCCCGAGCCCGACGATCTCGACGGGGACGTCACGCTCGCGCAGCGCCTCGAACAGCGGCGCGAGCAGAGCGTTCCGGCGCACCAGGATGGCCAGCTCAGCCCAGCCTGTGCCCGTCTCGTGCCTGGCCACCACCGATTCCGCGATCCAGTCCACCTCGTCGCGGAACGTGTCGAACGTGGCCGCGGCCACCATCCCCGGCGGGGCGCCCTCCGGGGCGCGCAGCGAGACGCCACTCTCTCCGGGAGCGGCGGCGAGGTCCCGCGCGAGCGCGTTGCCGACGTCCAGGATCCGCTGCCCGCTGCGCCGGTTGACGCTCAGCGTGTAGCGGGCGGCGGGGGCGCCGTCGCTGCGGCGGAACTGCATCGGGAACTCGAGGATGTTGCCGGAGGCGGCACCCCGCCACCCGTAGATGGCCTGATACGGGTCTCCGACGGCCGTCACCGGAAACCCCATCGCATCGCCGAACGGGGAGCCCGTGAACAGCTCGCGGAGGAGGCGCGCCTGGGCCGACGAGGTGTCCTGGTACTCGTCGAGCAGCACCACCCTGAACCGCCTGCGGAGCTCCTCGCCAACGGAGCGGACACTCGTGACGAGGCGCACGGCCTCCCGGAGCTGGTCGGCGAACTCCACCACGCCCAGACCCTGCTTGAGCTCCTGATACGCGCCGACCAGCTGCAGGAGCTCCCTCCGCTCGGCGGTGGCGTCCAGCGCCTTCTCCACGTCACGCATGGTCTTGCCGCGGTACAGCGGAGCCTCCGCGAAGCGGCGCTCGGCGCGCTCGCACTCGGCCAGCACATCCTCCGGCGACACAAGGTGCGACTGCATCTCCGCGTCCAGCGCGAGCACGCGCTCCGGGATGGAGTGGTGGCTCAGCCGGCTGATGCTGTGGAACGGCCCCGGGGCGTTGGCCACCACACGGGTGGCGAGCCGGAAGCGACTCGCGCCGGTGACCATCACGGGATCCCGGTCGATGCCGATCCTCAACCCGAACTCGCTGACCAGCCGGGCCGCGAACGAGTCGTAGGTCATCACGAGCTCCGCCCCCTCGCCCTCCAGCCCGGCGAGCACACCCGCCCTCTCCAGGGCCGCCGCGACACGCGTGCCCAGCTCGGCGGCCGCCTTCCGGGTGAAGGTGAGCCCGAGGACCTCCTCGGGGCGGACCTGGCCGGTGCCCACCAGCCACACGACACGCGCCGCCATGACCGTGGTCTTGCCGCTGCCTGCTCCGGCGATGATGACGGCCGGCTCGAGCGGAGCGGTGATCGCGTCCAGCTGCTCCGGCGAGAAGGGGATCTGCAGCGCGTCGATGAGCTGCTCAGGAGAGGACAGCAGCCGCCGGCGGAGGGGAACGACGCTCACCGCTGCGCTCCGGTCCGCGGGCCCATCGCCGGGCAGGACGTGGCGAAGGCGCAGAACCGGCAGGCGTCGCACTCCATGGCATCGAACCTGCCGTCGGTGATGATGTCCACGCCGGTGGCGATCCTGTCGTGCACCCAGGTGGGTCCCACAGAGAGGTCCTCGCCGGGGAGCGCCGGGACGTCGTCGATGGACGGCTGCGCGACGAGGGTGGGCAGCGCCTCCCCGTCGCGGAGGAACAACAGGGCCGGAGGCGCCACCGCCCGGGCGCCGGGGGCGAGGTCGTCGAAGGCGCCCAGGGACGCGGCGAGCTGGTAGATGCCGAGCTGCGCATGGTCGGCGACCTCCGCCTCCCGGAGTATCCGGCGCCCCGTCTTCACGTCGACGACGCGGAGGCGCCCGTCCGGTTGGCGCTCCAGCCGGTCCACCGTGCCGTCCAGGACCACCTCGCGGCCGGCGATCTCGACCGGCACCCGGAACCGGCGCTCGACCGCCAGCAGCACGTTGGGGTTGTGGCTGTGGTAGGCGGCGAACCTCTCGACGGCCTGGTCGATCTCGGTGCGCTCGGTGGCCGAGAGCCACTCGGTCTCGAACGGGATCCGTGCCCAGACGTCGTCGAGCTTGGCCCGCATCTGTTCCGCCGTGAGGTGCTCGGTGGCGGCATGCTTGGCGAGGAGGTGCACCACATCGCCGACGGAGGCCTTGGAGACCCTGCCCGTGTCTGCCTTCGCCCGCCTGGACAGGAACCACCGCCGCGGGCACTGCAGGAGCGTCTCCAGCGACGAGCCGGTGATGACCACCGGCCCGGACGGTGCCGCCGAGCCGGAGCTGCTGCCGGCGATCCCCCACCAGCGCGACGGGTCCGCAGCGGGGAAGGCTGCGGCGCCCTCGGGCTGGACGACCGCCGCGAGGTCCGCGAGACGGAGCGCCGCGGCTCGACGAAGCCCTGGAGAGGTGGCCTCGTCCTCCAGCGCCCGGCGCAGATCGCCGACGAGCGCCGCGACGGAGAGCAGCCTGTCCGGCCGGCCGTAGATCCGCTCCACCTCGACGCCGAGCTCGGCCAGGAACCTCGACGGCCGGCCCCCCTCGCCCTCGATCCCCTGCACCCCGCTGACGTGGAGTGAACGGCGTGCCCGGGAACAGGCCACGTAGAAGAGCCGGCGCTCTGCCGCCAGCTGAGGAGCCGATCCCGCCGGGGCCAACTCGTCGGCCCGCACGCGCTCCGCGTCCAGCAGCAGCCCGGGGCGGGTGAGCCGCGGCCAGAGGCCCTCCTGCGCGCCGACCACCCAGACCCGCTCCCATTCCAGTCCGCGTGTCCGGTGGGCGGTGACGACCCTGACACCTCGCCCGCCCACCGTGAGCTCCCGCCCGGTGTCTGCCGGGATCTCCTGCCCAGACACCTCCCGCAGAAACGTCTCGGCGCCGGCCGCCCCACGGAGGTCCTCATGCCTGGCCGCCAGGTCGAAGATCTCGACGATGGCGTCCAGGTCCGCGTTGGCCCTTCTGGATCCGCGCAGGGCCCGCTCCCTGAGCCGGGCGGGCCATGGCGTGCCGTCCCACAGCGCCCACAACGCCTCCTGAACCTCGGCGCCGCGCGCCAGGGCGGCACGGACCTCCGCCAGCAGCGCCGCCAGGGCCCGCCCGGCGTCCGCCTCCTCCGTCGCGATGCCGTCGAGCAGCGCCGGCTCTGCGAGGCAGCGACCGAGCAGCGCGACGGAGGTGCCCATGCTCCGATGGCGGGCGAGCAGGGCCCGGCCCAGGCGCCGCTGCGCCACGCCGTCGAGCCCGCACAGCGGCGATGACATGAGCAGGCGCGCCTCATCCGCCTCCGGGCCGGTGGCCCGGGCGGAGACCGCAAGGGCGAGCAGCACAGTGGCGACGGCGGGGTACTCCGAGAGCGCGATCTCGTCCCCCGACACGTCCACCGGAACCCCCAGCCTGACCAGTTCGCTCGCGACGGCGCTGAGCTGGGCACGCCCGGCCCGCGCCACGACCGCGAGGTCCGACCAGGCGCATCCGTCGACGGCGACGGCCTGGCGCAGCTCTGCCGCGACATGCGCGAGCTCGGCGGTCACGTCGTCGAAGACCCTGGCACGCACCTCCCCCTGACCTGACCGCGGCTCAGGCGACGGGGGCGCCATCCTTGCCTCGATCCTCCCGCTCAGCAGCTCCAGGGAAGCGCCGACGGAGACCGACGCTCGGAAGCCCCGCTCCAGCGCCGTGATCCGGGCTCCAGGCAGGGCGGCCAGGTCTGCCAGCGCCGTGGGGCTGGCCCCGCGGAATCCGCCGATCCGCTGCCTCGGGTCCCCCAGCGCGAGCAGGGGGAGGCCAAGCGCGGCCAGATCCGCCAGGAGGCCGATCTGGGCCGGATCCGCCTCGTGCACGTCGTCGACGAGCACCGCGTCGAACGCGGCGGTGACCCCTGCCGCGACACCGGGCTCGGTGAGCAGCAGGCGGCTGCGGTACACCAACTCGGCGTAGTCCAGGGTGCCCGAGAAGTCCCCGACGGTGAGGTACTCCTCGACGAAGCGGGCCGTGGCCGCGAAGAGCTCGTCGCCCGCGGCGGAGGCGTGCGCGGCGAGCAGCTCGGGATCCATCGACAGCTGCCGGGTGCGGGCGAGGACCTCGCGCAGCTGGCGCGAGAAGGCCCTGGTGCCGAGTGCTGGCCTGACCTCCTCCGGCCAGGCTTCCTGGGGCATGCCCGCGAGCAGCTCCCGGATACGCCGCTCCTGCTCGGGGGCCCGCAGCAGCCGCCAGGGGCTGGACTCGTGCGGCCAGTAGCGCCTGAGGAGGCCGAGCGAGAGGCCGTGGACGGTGGTCACCTGGGGGGAGGTCTGGGCCCGGTCCAGCCGGCGGCTGATCTGGCGCCTGACCAGCTGCGCCGCTGCGCGCGAGTGCGACAGGACGATGATCCGCTCCAGGCTGCTGCCGGCCGCGACGCGGTTGGCGGCCGCGGCCGCGAGGACGGCCGTCTTGCCGGTGCCCGGCCCCCCGATCACCACGGAGACCCCGCGCGAGGGCGCGGCAGCCGCGCTCTGCTCGCTGCTCAGCGCGAACGTCTCGGCCGGCGGTGACTGGAGGACCCGGTAGTGCATGGGTCCTATGCAACCAGCTGGCTGCGACAATTCCACACCGCGCCGTGGCAAGCTGGCCCCGTGCCCGGGAGGAGGCCCGCATGAGTGAGCGCATCGCCACGGAGATCGACGGCCTGGTGCTGACCCTGAGCAACCTCGACAAGCCGCTGTTTCCATCCGGGTTCACCAAGGGCGAGCTCATCGCCTACTACGTGGGCATCGCCGAGACGATGCTGCCCCACCTCCGGGACCGCGCGATCACCAGGGTCCGGTTCCCGGACGGGACCGCGGGAGGGTCGTTCTACGAGAAGAATCTGCCCCCGGGTGCCCCCTCCTGGGTGGCGACGGTGGACGTGGCCACGTCGGCCGGCACCGTCAGCTACGTCACCGCCCGGCATCGCGCGGATCTCGCCTGGTTGGCCAACCTCGCCTCCGTGGAGCTGCACACCCCCCAATGGCGCGTCCAGGACGCGACCGCCTCCCCGGAGGGGCTCATCCTGTCCGGGGACGACGAGCCGCGGGCCACCACGCTGGTGGTCGATCTCGATCCGGGCCCGGGGGTCACCCCTGCGGACTCGGCCAGGGGTGCGATCCTCGCGGCGACGGCTCTGGCGGAGCTCGGGCTCGAGGCCCACCCCAAGAGCTCCGGCAACAAGGGCCTCCAGTTGAGCGTGCCCATCCAGCCCACGCCCGCCTCTCAGGTGCACGCGTTCGCCGCCGGCCTCGCCCAGCACCTCGCCCAGCGCTATCCGAAGCAGTTCGTCGCGATCATGAGCAAGCAGGCCAGGGCGGATCTGCTCTTCGTGGACTACGGCCAGAACCTGGCCGCGCGCAACACTGTGACGGCGTACTCCGTGCGGGGCCTCGAGTCACCGTCGGTGGCCACCCCCCTCACCTGGGAGGAGGTGGCCGCGCTGACCCCCGAGACGCCGGTGAGGGTGAGCCCCTCCCAGATGCTCGAACGGGTGGCCGAACACGGTGACCTGTTCGCCGGCGCGCTCCCCACCGCCGGGTCCCCGGCCCTGCCGGACGCGCAGTTCTGACAAGATGGTGCCAACTTCAGGCCGGGACGGAGGACCCATGGATCAGCCGCCGCCCGCCGCGCGCGCCCACTACGTTCGCGAGCCCGCCCCGTGGGTGGGCGGCTGCAGCGACATCGGCCGCCGTCACCACACCAACCAGGACGCCCTGGCCATCGCCGTGCGGACCCAACCCACCCCGGCGGCCGTCATCGCGGTGGCCGACGGCGTGAGCACGGCCCGAGGGTCGGAGCGTGCCTCGATGGTGGCCGCGGACACGGTGGTGGCCGCGCTCCTCGATCAGCGCACGGTGGACGCCGAGGTCGAGGACGCCTTCGCCGGTGCGTTCGCGGCAGCCAACCAGGCCGTCCTGGCGGACGGCGAGTCGCCGTCCGCCTGCACCCTGATCGCCGCGTCCGTGGACGACGGGTCGATCACCGTGGGCTCGGTCGGGGACTCCCGCGCGTACTGGCTGGGGGACGACGGCGCCGCCCACCAGCTTTCCACCGACGACTCGATGGCCCAGGCCAGGATCCTGCTCGGCATGTCCCGCGACGAGGCCGAGCGGTCCATCCAGGCCCACGCGCTGACGAAGTGGCTGGGCCGCCAGTCCACGGACGCCACCCCGTCGCTCGTGCGCTACCGCCCCGTCGGCGCCGGCTGGCTGCTGCTGTGCAGCGACGGGCTGTGGAACTACGCGAGCGAGCCTGAGGCGCTGGCCTCCCTGGTGGCCGAGCTGGCGCCGGGCGCCACTGGGCCGGGGACGCTCGCGGAGGCACTGACCGCCTGGGCGAACGCGCAGGGCGGAAAGGACAACGTGACCGTCGTCCTGGCGCGGATCGTGGAGGTTGGAGGTTCTGACTAGAGTGGCGGCATGGAAGTAAAGATCGGGATCACCGACATCCCCCGGGAAGTCAGCATCGATACCACCGCCACCCCCGAGGAGCTCACCGCCATGCTGCGCGAGGCCGTCCAGGGCTCCACGCTGCTGGAGCTGGCAGACGAGAAGGGCCGGCGCATCCTCATCCCGGGCAACCGCATCGCCTACCTGGATCTCGGCTCCCCGAGCAGCCGCACCGTCGGCTTCGGCGCGGTATAGCCCTCCTGGGTTAGACTGAGGGCCTGCGGGCAGCAATGCCCCGCCTCCGGCGCGCCAACCGTGCCGTGAGTTCTTCCAGATTGGTTTGAGCCCTGAGCGACAACGAGACTCCTGTCGACGAGACCTTCGCCGACCTCGGCATTCACGAATCCATCACCTCGGCCTTGGCCGAGGCCGGAATCGTCCATCCCTTCGCCATCCAGACGCTGGCGATCCCCCTGGCCCTGAGCGGCACGGACCTGATCGGGCAGGCGCGCACCGGAACCGGCAAGACGCTGGCGTTCGGTGTGAGCCTCCTGCACCGCCTGGTGACCATCTCCGGCGGCGAGAAGCCCACCCACGGCAAGCCCCGCGCGCTGGTCGTCTGCCCCACCCGTGAGCTCGCGCTCCAGGTGGGCCGGGACCTGGACGTGGCGGGCAAGCACCTCAAGATGCGCGTGCTGACCATTTACGGCGGCACCGGGTACGACGAGCAGCTGCGCGCGCTCGAGTCCGGCATCGACATCGCGGTGGGCACCCCCGGGCGTCTGCTCGACCTCGCGGACCGCGGAGCCCTGGACCTCTCCCACGTGCAGGTGCTGGTCCTCGACGAGGCTGACGAGATGCTGGACCTCGGCTTCCTCCCGGACATCGAGCGCCTGCAGCGCAAGACGCCGGCGGACCGGCAGACCATGCTGTTCTCGGCCACCATGCCCGCCCCCATCCTGACCCTGGCACGGGCCACCCTCAACAGGCCGGTCAACATCCGCGCCGAGGGTCACGACGCCAAGATGACCGTCCCGGACATCGATCAGTACGTCTACCAGGCCCACGATCTGGACAAGCCCGAGATGGTGGGGCGGCTGCTCCAGGGCGCCAAGACGACGAAGGTCATGATCTTCTGCCGCACCAAGCGCGCGGCGCAGAGGCTGACCGACGAGCTGGTGGACCGCGGCTTCGCGGCAGCGGCCATCCACGGCGACCTCAACCAGGAGGCCCGCGAGCGGTCCCTCAAGAAGTTCCGGGCGGACACCATCTCCGTGCTGGTGGCCACGGACGTCGCGGCCCGCGGCATCGACATCGTCGGCGTCAGCCACGTCATCAACTACGAGTGCCCGGACACAGACGCCACCTACGTGCACCGCATCGGCCGCACCGGGCGCGCCGGCAACTCCGGTGTCGCGGTGACCCTGGTGGACTGGGCGGACGTGAACCGCTGGAAGCTGATCAACCAGTCCCTCGGCCTGGACCTGGCGGATCCGCCGGAGACCTACTCGTCGTCGCCCCACTTCTACACGGACCTGGACATCCCCGAGGGGACGAAGGGCCGGGTGCCGGGGCACATCGCCGCGCGGGAGAAGGCCTCGGAGGCCAGGCACTCCCCCACCGAGGGCCGCAAGCACCGGAGCCGTCGGTCGACGGAGCCCGCAGGCGACCACCCCGCGCCGGAGAAGCACGCCGACGCGGAGCGCAAGCCCCGCCGTCGGCGCCGCCGGACCCGTGGGGGCGTCGAGGTTGGGGCCGAGACCCCCACCGCCGAGTAACGCTTCAGTACACCATCCGCATCGCCTGCCGGACCTCGTCGAGTGTCCGGTCGGCGACGGCGGTGGCCCTCCGGTTCCCGTCCGCGAGCACCCTTTCCAGGTGACCCGGGTCCGCCACCAGCTCGGCGCGGCGCGCGCGGATGGGCGCGAAGTACTCGTTGACGACCTCGGTGACCAGCTTCTTCAGGCCACCGCCCCCGCCGTCGCCCACCTCGTCCGCCACTGCGACCGGGTCGCGGTCCAGGCAGAGGGCGGCCAGGTTGACCAGGTTGGACACCTCCGGCCGGGTCGCGGGGTCGTAGGTGATGTGCCGGTCGGAGTCGGTGACCGCGCGCTTGAGGAGCTTCGCCGTCTCGTCGGCGGTCATGCCCAGCTCGATGGTGTTGCCCTTGGACTTCGACATCTTGGTGCCGTCCAGGCCCAGGACGGTGCCGGACTTGCTCAGCAGCGCCTCCGGCGCCGGGAACACCGGGCGCGCCTCGTCCACCCGGCCGTAGCGCTCGTCGAAGCGCCGGGCGATCACCCGCGCCTGCTCCAGGTGCGGGAGCTGGTCCTTCCCCACCGGGACCAGGTTCGCCTTGCAGAACAGGATGTCCGCGGCCTGGTGGACGGGGTAGGTCAACATCAGACCCGACATGGGGCGGTCACCCGTGTCGTCGAGCTCGGTCTTGACCGTGGGATTGCGGCGGAGCTCGGCGTCGGTGACGATCGAGAGGAACGGCAGCATCAGCTGGTTGAGGGACGGGATCTGCGAATGCGTGAAGATCGTCACCTGCTGCGGGTCGAGCCCGACGGCCAGGTAGTCCGCCAGCAGTGAGTAGACGCGCTCCCGGATGGGGCCCACGCCGTCGCGGTCGGTGATCACCTGGTAGTCGGCGATGACCACGTACGTCTCGACGCCCAACGCGGCGAGGCGCACCCGGTTCTGCAGTGAACCGAAGTAGTGGCCGATGTGCAGGTTGCCCGTGGGGCGGTCCCCCGTCAGGATCCTGAAGCCGGAGGGGTCCAGGGTCAGCTGCCGCTCGATCTCCGCGCTCCGCTGCGTCGATCGGGCAAGCGATGCCTCCGGGTCGAAGGCGTCCTCGGGGGAAAGCGACATGAACTCAACCTGCCTGTGTGGTGTCCGACGGTGTGCGAGGCCCCAGCGTAGCGCCCTAGACGACGCCGCCCCGTCGGCGGATCCGGGCCAGCAGGTCGCGGTAGGCGGAGGGGCGGGTCAGGTTGGCGGCCAGCGGGTGCCGCTTCTTGCCCAGTCCGTGGTAATCGCTGGAACCTGTCCGGATGAGGCCCACGCGGCCCCCCATCTCGAACAGCAGCGAGCGGGTCTCCTCGTCGTGGTCCGGGTGCTCCACCTCGATGCCCTCGAGCCCGTGACTCTGCACCAACGACTCGAGGTACGGCGCGGGCAGGACGTGCTGCCCCCCGCGGCCCCAGGGGTGCGCGATGACGGCCACGCCTCGGGCGGCGTGCACCAGCTCGATCGCGCGTTCCAGCGGGCAGGCGTAGCGGTGGACGTAGCATGGCCTGTCGTCCCCGATCCACAGCGCGAAGGCCTCGTCGCGGTCGGCGACGTACCCCTTGGCCACCAGCGCATCCGCCACGTGGGGGCGCCCGAGCGCGGGGGCCCCGTTCGCGGCGGCCATCACGTCGTCGAGGGTGAGCTCGAGGCCGGCCTCGGTGAGCTTGGCGACCATTGCGGGGAGCCGGTCGGTGCGGCCGAAGCGGATGCGGGCCAGCTCGGCGTTCAGCTCGCGGTCGAAGGGATCACAGCCGTAGCCCAGAAGGTGCACCGAGGATCCGTTGCGCTCCGCGGACATCTCGATTCCGCCCAGCACCTTCACACCGATCCTCTTGCCGGCCTCCTGGGCCTCCGCCACTCCGGCGAAGGTGTCGTGGTCCGTGAGGGCGATGACGTCGAGCCCGGCCTCGAAGGCCTTCATCACAAGGGTGGTGGGGGTGTCTGTACCGTCGCTGACCCTTGAGTGGGTGTGCAGGTCGATCTTCATGACGCAATCCTAGGGTTCGGGCATGGCGGCTACGCTGGCGGGCATGGATCTCGACTACACCCACCAGTACGCCGCCCAGCCCTCGGCCGTGATCGCTCTGATGCGCAACGAGGAGTTCATCGCCGATGTGGCCCGGCACGCTGGGGCTCTCGAGCACACCGTCTCCATCGACGACGATGCAACCCGGTTGAGGATGAAGCTCCCGGTGCCCGGTTCGCTCAGCAAGTTCGTCGGTCAGTCCGTGACCATCGCGCAGGTCTTCCGCTTCCAGCCACCCGCCGCCGACGGGTCGGTGCGCGGCACCGTGGACGTCGACGTGCCGGGGATGCCGATCAAGGTGGACGCGGCGGCGCTGCTGAAGGCCCACGACGGCGGAACGCAGGGCAGGTACACCGGGAGCCTGACCGTGAAGATCCCGCTGGTCGGCAAGAAGGTGGAGGGGCTCACCGAGCCGTTCATCCGCGACGCGTTCGACGGCCTGGAGCGCCGCGCGGCGGACTGGCTCGCGCGCTGAGCCAACCTCAGCTGGCGGCGGCCTCCCGGCGCTTCTTGGCCGCCTCCACAGAGGCCTTGAGCGCGGCCATGAGGTCGACGACGTCTCCGGAGGGGGCGGACGTGTCTGCCGCCGCCGGAGACGGCGCGCCCGCCAGCTTTGCCTCGACCACCTCGAGCAGAGCCTCACGGTAGGAGTCCTGGTAGGCGTCCGGGTCGAAGGTCCCCTCGAGCTGCCCGATGAGCAGCTTGGCCATCTCCATCTCCGCGTCCGAGATCTTCACCTCGGCCGACGGCGACGCGAACCCTCCGTCGCGCAACTCGTCTGGCCAATACATGGTGTGCAGGAGCAGGACGTCGTCCTTGGGCCTGATCAGCGCCAGCGACTCCCGGCTGCGCAGCGCCACCTTGACCACCGCCACCTTGTCCTCCTTGGCGAGCGCCTCCCTCAGGAGCACGTACGGCTTCTGACCGGCGGCCTCGGCCTCCAGGAAGTAGGTGCGCTGGAAGAACGTCGGATCCACCTCGCCCTCGTCGACGAACTGGACCACCTCGACCGTCTTCAAGGTGCTGAGCGGCAGGTTGGCGAAGTCCTCGTCGGTGAGGACGGCCACCCGCCCGTCGGCGGCCTCGTAGCCCTTGGCGATGTCCGCGTAGGCCACCACCTCGCCGCACTTCTCACAGACGCGCTGCTGACGGACGCGCCCTCCGTCGGTGGAGTGCACCTGGCGGAACGAGACGTCGCGGTCCTCCGTGGCGCCGTAGACCTTGACGGGAATGGAGACGAGCCCGAACGACACGGCGCCCTTCCAGATGGATCGAGGCATGGCAGCCTTCCCTTCACGCTCCTCGTCGGTACTCGACGACGTCGTTCCACAGGAGCTCGTGCTCCCGCAGCAGGTCCTGCACCTGGGGCAGGTCCCAGGCCAGGTCGATGGTGAGCCCGTGCGACATGGCCGCGGCATCCGAGACGTCCACGCCCGGCTCCTCGGCGAACCAGGCCGTCATGGAGCCCGTCGGGCAGGACACGAGACGCACCTCCCCGTTGGCGGGGTCCTCCGACGCCTCGATGAGCGAGGGCTCCACCTCCGCGACGACGACGAGGCGGACGCCGTGGGCGGCGAGACCTGCGACAGAGGCCAGGATCAGAGCCGCGTACTCCGCGTCCTCCGACTCGGCCTCCGCATACCCCAGTTCGGCCAGCAGCTCAGGCGTGACCGTGTAGGCGGGCCTGTTCTCGATCGGCGGGTCCCCCACGAGGGCGCCCAACTCATGGGCCGCGACGGGGATGAACACCAGCTGACGCTTCACGTGACCAGCCTAGATGCACCAGCCGCGAGAAGGGAGTAGGTTCGACGGCGATATGGTGCGCGTCCTTCTGAACCTCATCTCCGGTGCCGCTGCCCTCGGCCTGCTCGCCTGCGCCGCGCCGACCGCCGAACCACTCACGATCGAACTCACCGTGACGGATCCGCCGGCGGCGACGCGGAGGGTCGAGGTGGCGCTCGGCGCGGAGATCACACTGCGCATCACCACGCCCACGGATGACCGGGCGCACGTCCACGGGTACGAGATCGAGCAGGACCTCGCCGCCGGGGTGCCGACGGACATCGTCTTCGACGCCACGATGGCCGGGACCTACGAGGTGGAGTCCCACGTCACCGACGCCGTCTGGCTGGATCTGGTCGTCAAGTGACCCCGATGCACGGGATCGCCTCCCGGGGCGATCTTCCGCTGCCGTTCGGCCTGGTCCTCGGCGGCGCCGCCGTCGTCCTGGTGGTCACGTTCTGGGTGGTGCTGTTCGCGTGGAGAGCCCCGAGGTTCCGCGACCACTCGGGGATTGAGCTGCCGAGGCTGACCCGGGTGGTGGACTCGCCGTGGTTCTCGCGGCCATTGAGGGTCGCGGTGGGGCTCGTCTGGCTCCTGGCGGCGATCTCCCTCGCGTTCGGGGTGGACCGCATCGACAATCCGGTGTTCGGTTTCGTCTACGTCCTGCTGTGGGTGGGGCTGGTGCCCGTCTCGCTGCTCTTCGGTGCGGTCTACCGTCGGACCAACCCGCTGCGGCTTTTGCTGCGGTTCACCGGCGCCACCAGCGCCCCGCCCGTCGGAGCCCCCGCAGGGTCGCGCCTGCCCGCGGCGGGTGCGCTGCTGGTCTTCCTGTACCTGGAACTGGTGCAGCCCGACGGCGCCACGCTGCCCGTGCTGAGGGGTTTCGCCGCGGCGTGGGTGGCGTGGGTGGTCGTGGGGGTGGCGCTTCGGGGCCAGGGCTGGATCGCCCGGGCCGATCCCTTCGAGGCCTACGCCTCGGCCCTCGCCCGGCTCTCGCCGTGGGGGCGGAGCGGGCGTGGGGTGCTCATCTGGATGAACCCCCTGCGCAATCTCGGTTCGTGGCGCGCTCCGAAGCACCTGGCGGCGCTCGCCGCCGTGCTGTTGGGCGGCACGCTGTTCGACGCGCTCACCAACACGGCGGCATGGGTGCGGGCCACCCAGGATCTCGGACCGTGGGGCTGGCCCGTGGCCACGGTCGCCCTGGTGGGTAGCGTCGCGTTCATCTACGGCCTCTTCCGGCTCGGCACCCGACCGTACGGCCACCCCGGTGCCGATGCGCTCGCCCCCGGGCTCATCCCGCTCGTGGCCGGGTACGCCCTGGCCCATTACGGCACGATGCTGTACCTGGAGGGCCAGCGGACCCTCATCCGGTTCAGCGATCCCCTCGGGCTGGGCTGGAACCTCTTCGGAATCGCCGAGGCCTCGCCCGGCACCGCCCTCTTCGCCTATCCGACGTTGATCGCCGTGACCCAGGTCCTCCTGATCGTGGGCGGGCATGTGGTCGGCGTACTTGTCACCCACGACATCGCGGTGCGCACCCACCCGGACCGGGTGGCCGTCCATCTCCCCCTGCTCTCCATCATGGTGGTCTTCACGGTGGGTGGGCTGCTGTTGATGTTCGGGGGCTGAGGTGTTGTCTCGATCCCGGGAAGTGTTGTCCGAACCGACGCAGGTGTTGTCCGTCTGACGTAGGTGTTGTCAGTAGGCATGCCGGGCATGGCTCGTGGGGGTCAGCGCCGCCTAGCGTCTCGCCCATGAGCTACCCGTTGCCGATCACGCTGCTGGCCCACCCGGCCCATGTCGCGGAGGTGCCGCACACCCCCGCCCCACCGCGTGCGCTTCAACTCATCCATGCCGTCCTCGAGGCGCTGATGGGGCGGCGGCCCCTCCATCAGCTGCGTCCGCACCTGCGGTGGCAGGCGTTCGACAACCTGGCCTGCTACGTCGACGCGGGGGACTTCCGCCGGGTGCGGGTGGGCCGTGTGCGCTCCCAGATGCCCACCCCAAGGGCCGTCGAGGCCAATGTGAGCCTCCTGGTGGCCGGGCGAGTTGTGAGTTGCGCCCTACGGCTGGACGCCACGAGGGCAGGCTGGCGCTGCACCGAACTGACGATCATCGCGCCCATGGGCGCGCGCACCGCGGGCGCGGCAGTAGCCGCCTAGAGGGCGCCGCCGGGCCGGCCGTGACACATCTTGTACTTCTTGCCGGAGCCGCAGGGGCAGGGCTGATTCCGGCCGACCTTCTCCGCCGCCACCGCCGGGGTGCCCGACGTCTGAGTGACCTCACCGGTCTCATCCGGCGCGGAGTAGCTGAGCGCGGCCTCCGCCCGCCGCTCGAGTCCCTTGGCCAGCGGTTCGGGCGCGCTCGGCTGGGCCGGCACCTGGACGGGGGCGCCGTCCTCATCGGTGACCAGGCCCACCTTCAGCTCAGGTTCCGCGGGGCGGACGGTCACCTCGAGGTTGAACAGGAAGCCGACGACCTCCTCCATGAAGGCGTCCATCATCGCGACGAACATGTCGCCGCCCTCACGCTGATACTCCACCAGGGGGTCGCGCTGGGCCATTGCCCGCAGCCCGATCCCCTCGCGCAGGTAGTCCATCTCGTAGAGGTGCTCGCGCCACTTGCGGTCGAGCACCGTCAACAGGACCTGGCGCTCCAGCTCGCGCATGGTCCGCTCGCCCAGCTGCTCCTCGCGGGCGTCATAGGCACGGAGGGCGTCCTCCACGACCATGTCGACCAGCTCGTCCTGCTCAGGCAGGTCGTCGAGCAGCGCCTCCTCGGTCAGGGTCACCGGGTAGAGGGTCTTGAGCTCGATGAGCATCGTGTCCAGATCCCAGTCCTCGGGCAGCCCGGACGTGTGTCCGCGCACCACGTCGGAGACCACCCTGCGCACGCTGTTACGGAGCTGCTGGGACACGTCGGCGCCGTCCAGCACCCGCCGGCGGTCGCCGTAGATCGCGTGACGCTGCCGGTTGAGCACGTCGTCGTACTTCAGCACGTTCTTGCGCATCTCGAAGTTCTGGCCCTCGACCTGCTTCTGCGCGCCCTCGATGGACTTCGACACCGACTTCATGTCGATGGGCACGTCGTCGGGCACCTTCATCATGAGGAGTGCGCGCTCGAGCAGCTCGGGCCGGAAGAGGCGCATCAGATCGTCGCTGAGGGAGAGGTAGAAGCGGCTCTCCCCCGGGTCCCCCTGGCGGCCGGAACGGCCTCGCAGCTGGTTGTCGATGCGGCGCGACTCGTGCCGCTCTGAACCGATCACGTACAGCCCACCGGTCTCCACCACGGCGTCGTGCTCGGACTTCACCTGCTCCTCGAGCGCAGCCAGGGTCTCCGCCCACTGCGCCTCGTAGGCCTCGGGCGTCTCGTGCGGGTCCAGGCCGGCCTTACGCAGCTGCAGGTCGGCGAGGAACTCGGGGTTGCCGCCCAGCATGATGTCAGTGCCGCGGCCCGCCATGTTGGTCGACACGGTCACCGCGCCACGGCGCCCCGCCTCCGCGACGATCGCGGCCTCTCGTTCGTGGTGCTTGGCGTTGAGGACCTGGTGGGGAACGTTGGCCTTCTTCAGGAGGCCCGAGAGCAGCTCCGACTTGGCCACCGATGCGGTGCCGAGCAGGATCGGCTGACCCTCCGCGTGGCGTTCGACCACGTCCTTGACGATGGCCTCGTACTTGGCTTCCTCGGTGCGGTAGATGAGGTCCGGCTGATCCTTGCGGATCATCGGCCGGTTGGTGGGGATCTGGATGACCCCCAGGCCGTAGATCTTCTGGAACTCGGACTCCTCCGTCTTCGCGGTGCCGGTCATGCCCGCGAGCTTGTCGTACATACGGAAGTAGTTCTGCAGCGTGACGGTGGCCAGCGTCTGGTACTCGTCCTTGATCCGCACGCCCTCCTTCGCCTCGAGGGCCTGGTGGAGCCCCTCGTTGTAGCGGCGGCCCGCGAGCGTGCGGCCCGTGTGCTCGTCGACGATGAGGACCTCGTCGCCGGCGAGGACGTAGTCCTTGTCGCGCTTGAAGAGTTCCTGCGCCTTGATCGCGTTGTTGAGATACGAGATCAGGGGCGTGTTGGCGGACTCGTACAGGTTGTCGATGCCCAGCCTGTCCTCGACCTTCTCGATTCCCGGCGCGAGTACGGCGATGGTGCGCTTCTTCTCGTCCACCTCGAAGTCCACATCGCGGCGCAGCGTCCGGACGAGCTTGGCGAAGACCGGATACCACTCATGGGTGTCCTCGGCGGGGCCGGAGATGATCAGCGGGGTGCGGGCCTCGTCGATCAGGATGGAGTCCACCTCGTCGACGATGGCGTAGTGGTGGCCACGCTGGACCAGGTCCTCCCGGCGGAGGGCCATGTTGTCGCGGAGGTAGTCGAAACCGAACTCGTTGTTGGTGCCGTAGGTGATGTCCGAGCTGTACGCGACCCGCCGCTCCTCCGGGGTCATCGACGCGAGGATGGCGCCAACCTCCAGGCCGAGGAAGTGGTGGATGCGGCCCATCTGCTCCGACTGGTACTTGGCCAGGTAGTCGTTGGTGGTGACGACGTGGACGCCCTTGCCGGACAGTGCGTTGAGGTAGGCCGGCAGGGTGCCGACGAGGGTCTTGCCCTCGCCGGTCTTCATCTCGGCGATGTTGCCCCAGTGGAGAGCGGCGCCGCCCATGAGCTGAACGTCGAAGTGCCGTTTACCCAGCACCCGCACAGAGGCCTCGCGGACGGTGGCGAACGCCTCGGGCATCAGCCTGTCGAGGGACTCGCCGTCGGCGATCCTGGCCCGGAACGTGTCCGTCTCGGCGCGGAGCTCCGCGTCCGACATGGCCTGGAACTCCTCCTCGATGGAGTTGACCTGATCGGCCACCTTCTGCAACCTGCGGAGCTGGGCTCCGGAGCCGAGGCCGCTCAGAAAATCCATGACACCCACAGGTCGATTCCTACTCATCTCGAGAACACCGCGACAGCACGCGGCAGTACCGCCAGCCATCCTAACGCCCGTCACCAACGCGCGGACACGGCGGCGCCCCGGCAGTGTGCCGGGGCGCCGCCGTGTGGGGCTCTCAGGTGAGGTTGAGGTGGATGACGCCGTAGTTGTAGGCCTTGCGACGGTAGACCACGGATGGGCGGCCGCTGTCGGCGTCCTGGTAGAGGAAGAAGTCGTGACCGACCAGCTCCATCTCGTCCAGCGCCTGAGCCAACGTGAGCGGCGCGGTGCTGAACTCCTTCTCCCGCACCACCAGGGGGCCGTCGCCCGTCACGACGAGTCCCGCGACCTCGTGGGTCTCGACATCGTCGTGCGAGGCGCCGTTGACCGGTGCCGCCGGCTGGACGATCTCGGCGATGTTGTTCGCCCGCAGCCCTCGGTGCGTCTTGCGACGATCGCCGGCCTTGCGGAGCTGCGTCTTGAGGCGCTCGAGCGCCATCTCGAAGGCGGCCACCTTGTCGTTGGAGCGGGCTTCGGCTCGGACCACGGGACCCCGGCTGCGCAACGTCAGCTGCACCTCGACGGCGTCCGAGGGATCCTTCGTGCCTTCCGAAGCATGGAACTCGACCTCGACGCGAATGACCCGGTCTCGCAGTCTCTCCACGCTGGCCAATCGCTCGTTGATCAGTTCCTTCAGCTCGGGATTGATCGAACAGTGCCGACCGGTGACGACGATGTCCATAATTCCTCCGTCTGTCGTGGGGCCCGCTACGGACCCGACTCGAACACGGCCGCCGGGAGCATCCCGGCAGCGGATGACCAAAGCCGCGGGTGATCTTTCGATCCGGCCCGCGGCTTGTCCATGAACCAACGCTACCCCTCCGGGGCAAGGCTGTCATCGGCAAACCGCAAGTGTTCAGAGGTAGTCCGCGTCCGCGACCACCGCCGCGCCCAGAACCGTGACGCCGCCCGCCCTCAGGCTGCGGACTGCTTCACCCAGGGATGCGCCTGTCGTCACCACGTCGTCCACGACAAGCACCGGCGCAGAGCTTCCCACCGCCCGCATGCTGCCGGACAGGTTCGCCGCCCGCTCCGCGCGGGTCAGCCCCTCCTGGTCCGCCCCGGCGGACAGCCGCCGAAGCCGGCGCTCCGCCCGCAGCCCGGACTCCCGGGCGGCGGCCCGGGCAAGGCGGTACGCGTGGTCGTAGCCGCGCGCCCGCACCGCGCCGGGCCGGGAGGGCACCGGAACGAGGACCGTGTCGGGTGACGGGTCGTGCGCGGCGATCGCGCGGGCGAGCAGCCCGCCGAGGACCTTGTCCAGATGCAGGGCGCCGTCATCCTTGTAGCGTGGGATCACGTGGGCGAGGAGGGGGCGGTAGGCGCAGGCCGCGTACAGCGGCACCGGCAGCCTCCCCTGAACCACCCGCGGCGGCGCGTCCAACGCCGCCTGACAGGCGTCACACAATCCGAAGCCTGGCGCCCCGCAGCCGGGGCAGGCTGCGCCCAGCAGAAGGTCCGCCGCCGCGTGGAGAATGGGTCGCATGCCCCATGGTCGGAAACCGGTCCACCCTCCTCCCGTTGTCCACAGGGTCAGCCGGCGTAGGCGATGGCGCTGATGCCCTCCCCCAGCCTGGTCCAGCGGGTCCTGGCTTCGTAGCGCCAGGTGACGCCTGCGTCGGTGCGCAGCGCGATGGCCCCTCCGCCCAGCCGGGCCACCGCAGTCAACTCCTCGACCTCCCCGGAGAATGGGCCGAGTTCCTCGACGAGCGAACCGTCCACCTCCGTGGCGAAGATCGAACGAACCCCGGCATCCATGGCGGCCACGGCGATCGCGGTCTCCGCGTGCCAGGCCACCGCACTCACGTCGCCCAGCGTCACCCCCGACGCCCCGACCATGGGAAGGGGGCGCCAGTCCGCCACTGACATGCGCCCCGACGACAGGACGGTGCCGATGCCGAGGGTCCTGACATCGCCCGACGAGACCAGAAGCGCGATGCGGGCCCGGGCCGGGGACACGGCGAACTCCTCCAGGGTCGCCCCGGCCGGGAGCGTCAGTTCCACCTCGTCCACGGACCCCACCCGGTCCACCGTGAACAGCCGGGTCACGCCCTCGAGGTCGTCGCCCATGAGCCACAGCGTGCCCAGCACGAACTGGGGGGCCCGGAGATTGGCGTACGGCACGGGAACCGCCGCCAGGTCGCCACGCATCGGGCCCATGAGAAGGACTGTTCCTGTGTCGTCGATCACCGCGGCCGTGTCGCCGTCGAGCGACACCGCGAGGTCCGCCGCGTTGACCTCCACCGAGCCCCACGGGTCGAAGCCGCCGTCACCGGTGACGCGTCCCGGGACCCCGTCACGGACCCCGAAGAGATCGACGGTGGAGGCACGGGAGAGTATCTGGTAGCCCTGCTGGCCGGCGAGTTCGAGCACCCCGTCGGCGCGCGCGCCGGGGAGTGTGAAGGGGAACCCGTTGCTGGTCACCACGAGCCCGGTGACCCTGGGGATGGCGGTGAGCGACCAGAGCAGCTGGGCGCCGAGCCTGCGCCGGGCATCGTCCCCCAGCCGGTCGTGGAGCCCGGCGAAGTTCACTGTGACCACACCGTTCGGATCGATCGTCGCCCCCTCGTCGGTGAGGCTGACGCCGCTGGGGACGGCATCGCTGACCGCCTGCGCGATGCCCGCGGACGGGCCGCTCAGGACCGCCTCGACTATCGCCGTGGGCGTGACCTGGGTCTCCGGCATGTGGATCGGGTCCGCGACCACATGGCTGCCCGCCCGGCTCATGAAGTACAGCGGCACACGGTCGTAGTATCTCTGGAAGATGTAGCGGGACAGCATGACGCCCGGCAGGGGCGCATCGATGCGCCATTCGCCGTCCTCCATCACGACCTGGAAGTCGTGGAACAGCGCACGTGGCGCGGCGGTGTAGTGCCCGAACTCGTCGAGTGTCCCCAGCTGGACCCCGTCGACCGAGGCTGTCGCGGCACCGCCTTCGACGACCCCGTCGAAGACGACGGCGACGTCCGGCCTCCAGTCGCGGCCGGCCGATTCGGTGAGGTACTCGCGTGCGACGGCGTAGCCCCCGTCAGGTGACGCCATCGCCTGCAGGTAGCCGTCGACCAGCCGCGCCGGCGACACGCCCGCCTCGGGTGGCTGGGGTGCGATGTCGATGCCGCGCGGCTCCGCTGACACCGGAACCTGCTCGACGGGGCCCGCTGTGGGTATCTGGGTGCAGCCGGTGGCGACCAGTGCAAGGACCAGCGCTGCGACGATCCCTCTCATCGGCTGACCTCCATCGGCTGGTCGTCGACCGGGATGACCGACAGCGGTGATGCCGTGAGCTCGTGGCCCGGATCCCGGGGAAGCGTCAGCCTGAACTGCGCGCCGCGATGCGGCCGTCCCCATGCCGTCAGCCACCCGCGGTGGAGGCGGGCGTCCTCCATGGAGATGGCCAGGCCGAGGCCCGAGCCCCCGACGATCCGGGTGCGGCTGGGATCCGCCCGCCAGAAGCGGTCGAACACGCGCGCCGCGTCCTCCGCCTCGAACCCCACCCCGTGGTCCCGCACCGTCACGGCGACGGCGTGCTCGTTGGCCGCGACAACAAGGTGGACCGGCTTGCCCTCGGCGTGTTCGATGGCGTTGGTGATGAGGTTGCGCAGGATGCGACGGATGCGTCTCGAGTCCACGGCGGCGGTGGTGTCGGCGCTGCGTCGCTCGAGCGACAACTCCACGCCGACCTTGTCCGCCATGCGGCGGGCCGCCGAGATCTCCGCCTCGACGAGCGAGGTGACGTCCGTCTCGTCCAGGGTCAGCACGGCCGCCCCGGCGTCGAACCGGGAGATCTCGAGCAGGTCGGCGAGCATGCCGTCGAACCGGTCGATCTCGTGACTCATCAGCTCCGCCGACCTGGCGGTGAGCGGGTCCAGCGCGTAGCGGGAGTCGTAGATCATGTCCGACGCCATCTTGATGGTGGTCATGGGGGTGCGCAGCTCGTGGGACACATCGCTCACGAACCGCTGCTGCAGGGTGGAGAGGGTCTCCAGTTCGCGGATCCGCTGCTGGAGCTGCGCCGCCATCCGGTTCATCGACTTGGCGAGGCTCGCCAGGTCGTCCGTTCCGCGCACCGCCATCCGCTCCCCCAGCTGGCCGGACGCCAGTCTCAGGGCGGTGCGGCTGGCCCGTCTCACCGGTCGTACCACCTGGTTCGTGACCAGGTAGGCGACGAGTGCCAGGGCCGCCGCGAGCGCCAGCCCGGTGCCCGCAACGGCCCCCTGGAGCGCCCTCAGCGTCTGGGTCTCGGTGGTCATCGGGAAGATGTAGTAGACCGGGAACCGCTCGCCCGCCGACCCGATGAGCGCGGTCCCGATCGCCCAGCCAGGTTCCGGCTGGGCGGCGGTGTCGGTGAAGATCACCTGGGTGGGGGTCACGAACATCCCCTCCCCCGCCTCCACCTGCGCGATCAGCGCGTCCGGGACGGACTCGGCTCGGATGCCGGCCGAGACCAGCCTCGAGGCGGGCCCCTGGATGACGACCCTGTACTGGGCCGCCTGGGCGTCAGCGAGGTCCGCCAGGCGGTTCAGCGACTCGTGCACCGCCACCCCCCGGTTCTCCGGACTCCGGAGCTGGGCCTGCATGAAGGCGTAGACGCCCGCCGCCTCGTTGAGGGACGCCGACTTCTTGGCCGCGACCACGCCGGCGGTGGCCTGCTGCAGGAGCACCATGCCCGCCAGCAGCATGAGCACGATGGACAACGCGAGCGTGGAGAAGAGGACGCGGAGGGGAAGCGACCCCCACCACAGCCGTCGGAGCCCGAGCGTGCCCTTACTGCGCTGCTTCACCGGCCCTGTACCCGATCCCTCTGACCGTGATGACGATCTCCGGGCTCTCCGGATCCTTCTCGACCTTCGCGCGTAGCCGCTGCACATGCACGTTGACCAGGCGGGTGTCCGCCGAGTTCCGGTATCCCCACACCTCGTCCAGCAGCGCCTCCCTCGTGAAGACGTGCGTGGGACGCTTCGCCAGGGCGAGGAGGAGGTCGAACTCGAGTGGGGTGAGCGAGAGCTGGCTGCCGCCCCGTCGGACCACGTGCGACGACACGGAGATCGTCAGGTCCCCGATGGCGAGGGTATCCGCGCCGGCCTCGCCGTTCGTCCTCCGCAACCGGGTCCTGATCCGGGCGATCAGCTCCTTCGACTTGAAGGGCTTGGCAACGTAGTCGTCGGCACCGGCCTCGAGCCCTCCGACGACGTCCGCGGTGTCCGACTTCGCCGTCAGCATGATGATCGGGACCCCGGACTCCGCGCGAATGTCCCGGCAGACCGCGACACCGTCGCGCCCCGGGAGCATGAGATCCAGCAGGACGAGGTCTGGGCGCCACTGCCTGAACTCGTTGAGCGCCACCTCGCCGCTGGCACAGCGCACGGTGTCGAAACCCTCCTGCCGCAACACGATCTGCAGCATTTCAGACAGCGCCGCGTCGTCGTCGACGACGAGAATGCGGGGCTTGCCCCTGGCGTCGGTCACCCCAGCCTCCTTGCTTACGGACACCCCATGCTAGCTTCGCTCCGAAACTCAGCGACCCTCGGCGCTAGTTGAGGTTCGGATCCTCGGTCCACGTGGACCATCGGCCTGTGGCTCCCCCCACGCGGCGCAGCACCCGCCGCCAGAGACCGTCCGGGTGGCCGAAGACGTCTTCGGTGCGCGCCGGGACCCGGAACCAGGATCCCCGGATCAGCTCGCTCTGCAGCTGCCCCGCAGCCCACCCCGACAACCCCACGAAGAGCCGCAGCTGGTTGAACGACGCGGCCATCAGCTCGGGCGGGAAGTTGAGATCGACGACGCCGATGTCCCCGACGACCCGCTCCCACCCGGGCGGGGGCGAGTCCGGTGTGGCGGGCTCGCCCAGCGCGATGGCGACATCCGGGTTCACCGGCCCGCCCTCGAAGACGCGTGCGGGGTGGCTCAGATGGTCCCGGAAGCTCTCCTGGATGCTTGCGGCGGGCAAATCCGAGAGCAGGTTCAGGCACACGCCCAGGCTGCCCTCGTTGTTGTGCTCGAGCAGCAGCACGACGGTGCGATCGAAGTAGCCGCCGCGCCCCGGTTGGTTGGCGACCAGCAGCTGCCCGACGGCGACCGCTCCAGTGTGCATCACGGCCACCACTCTATCCGCCGCGAAACGACGACGTGCCCACCTGAGGGAGGCAGGCGGGCACGTCGTCGTGGAGGGGGTGGAAGTGATGGATCTCCCCCACGGGGCTCCTACAAGGCATGGGCCGAGCGAATCCAGGTACCGCCACGTGGCACGGACCGGTTGGCGGCCTGCCCCAGCTCACGGCGCGCTACGAGGACTCACCCGCGAGACTCTGTTCGAGCGTCCGAAGGGTCAGCCACTATTGAACGTTCGTCGCCCTGCCCGTTCAGCGAACCGGTCGAGCGCCGAGAGCCGGTCCAGGACGGTCCAGACCCTGACACCACCGATCGGCTTCTCGACGCGTATCACGCCGTTCGCGGCCGGACGGTCGAGTATCCGGTAGACGCTGGGCACCGCTACTCCAAGCTCGGCCACCATCTCGGCGGTGAACGCCGGCTCGGCCGAACACAGATCCGCGACCTTCATCAGGTTCGCAGTCCGTCGGTCAGCCGTAGCGAAAATGCGGTCGCGGAGATCGAAGATGTCAGAACGCAAATGAGAGAACCCTAGCTCGTTACTCTCATTAGCAGCCCTGTTGAGAACACGACAGAAACGCACTCTCACTACCAGCGGAACCTAGGTACCGCCTCTGGGCCCAAGTCCGCCCCTGTGCGCCCTCTTCTCTGCCCGAGGGCCGATCCGATGAACGCCCCTGACAAGGAAAAAGGGGCCGTCAGCGAACTGACGGCCCCAGGGGGTGGAGGTGGCGGGAATTGAACCCGCGTCCTCGAGAGATGAACCAGGGCTTCTCCGGGTGCAGCTGACTACTCGTTCTACTCGGCTCCTGCACTCACGTCAGCATGTCGCAGACGAGCCCAGCTCCAGTAAAGTCCCGAGCTACCCCTGAAACACAGGTGGCTCAGCAAGCCTTCTGAATGAGGCCAGGAACCGGACGGAAGGCACGTCCGGACTGACCGTTCGATCACTGATCAGGCAGCGAGAGCGAACTGTGCGCGGTTGTTTTCGGCACTTATTGGTTTCCATGCGGCGTTTACGAGATAAGCATGGATCCTCGACCCGCTTCCCCTGGAACTACCGTCCCAAGTCGAAACCAGTCACCCCCCTGTTGAGTTGTACTCACCCATGATAGCGCGTCTGCGGCAGCTGGCCGCGCGGCGGCCGGGGCCGCGCGAGCAGCACCTTCTCGAACCCCCCGGTGCCCGACTGCCCGTTGAACGCACGGACGCTGGCGGTAAGCGTCGCGGCGAACCACACCAGCCACACCAGGCCCATGAGCTCGGTGAGCCCGAAGATCAGTCCCACCACCATGGCCGCGAAGCCGGCCACGATCATCGTGACCTGAAGGCTGAGCGCGCGCGCCGCCTCCCACCAGACGCGGGAACAGGGGGTGGCGACGGCCTTGACCACGGCCGGGCCGACGAAGGACGTGAAAAGCCCGGAGAGCTGGGTCAGGCCCGCTCCGACGTTGTCGGCCGGCGCGGGGAGGCCTGGGGCCTGGGGCCGCAACGCCGCCGGCGCGATCCGGGCCAGGCCCACCAGGGCCCGGTTCAGTTCCGCCCGATCGCGAGCGCCCAGCGCCTGGTCCAACCGCCGGTCCAGATCCGCCTCGTTCAGCTGCCCGGTCGCGTAGCACGCCTGGAGGTGCGCCACGGCGCGGTCACGTGCCGCCTCGCTGATCTGGGTGTTCGGGTGCTGGGGATAAGCGCTCATGGCTCCAGTGTCCTCCCCGCTCGCGGCTCAGCACACCGGGAAGCTCCCTGAGCCGACCCCTATTCACCCCCGGTTGTAGCGGTTTCGGCTGGCGAGCGCGCGCTCGGCCTCCCGCTTGGCGTCCCGCTCCGCGAGGGCGTGGCGCTTGTCCCAGTCCTTCTTGCCGGTGGCGACGGCGATCTCGACCTTCGCGTACCCGTCGTTGAAGTAGATCGACAGCGGGACGAGGGTCTTGCTCGAGCCCTCCAACTCCCGGGCGATCTTGGCGATCTCCTTGCGGTGCAGCAGGAGCTTGCGCGTGCGGCGGGCGGAGTGGTTGCGCCAGGTACCGAACTCGTACTCCGGGATGTGGGCATTGATGAGCCACGCCTCGCCGTGCTCGTCGACCGTGGCGTAGGCATCGAGAAGGGTGGCACGCCCGGCGCGCAGCGTCTTGACCTCAGTGCCGGTCAACACGAGCCCGGCCTCGTACACGTCACCGATGAGGTAGTCGTGCCGGGCCTTCTTGTTCTGCGCGATCAGCTTGCGTCCGGTCTCCCTGGGCATTCGACCAGTATGTCACGCGTCAGCCGAACCACCGTGCCATCGGGTTCACCACCGAACCGTTCTCCCACACCATGAGGTGCAGGTGGCAGCCTGTGGAGTATCCGGTGTTGCCGACGTAGCCGATCACCTGGCCCCGGGACACACGCTGACCGACACCTACGATGTAGCGCGAGGCATGGTTGTAGCCGGTGGTCACGTAGTCACCGTCCACGCGGCCATGGTCGATCATGAGGCGGTTGCCGTAGCCGGAGTTGTAGTAGCGCTCGGAGACGGTCCCGGCGGCTGCCGCACGGATGGGCGTGCCGCAGGCCGCACCGAAGTCGGTACCGTCGTGGAGCTTCCAGTATCCGAGGACGGGGTGCAGCCGCATGCCGTACCGCGACGTGATCCTCGCCGGAACGGGGTACATGAAGCTCGTCGACGTGGCCGCGCTCGCCTTGGCGGGGGCCGCTGCCGGGGCGGAGGTCTTGGCGGGCGATCCCGAGGACGCCTGGGTCTTGGCTGCGGCCTCCCGGGCAGCCTTCTCAGCCGCTGCCTTGGCCGCAGCGGCCTTCTCCGCCGCCGCCTTCTCTGCGGCTGCCTTCTTCTCGGCTGCGATCCTGGCCTGGATCCGCTTCTCGACGGCGGCGCTCTCCTGCGCCAGCGCCGCCTGCCGCTGCTCCTCGGACGCCAGCTGGCTCTCCGCCGTCTGCTCCGCGTCGCGGGTCTCTGCCACGAGCCTCTCCACCTGGGCCCGAAGGTCCGCTGCCGCCTCCGTCGCGGCCTGGCTCGCCTGCAGCTGCGCCGCGGCCGCGGCCCGGGCTGCAGCCGCCTCATCCTCGGCGGCATCCGCGGCGGCCTGCGCGTCCTCGAGCATGAGCCGGCGCATCTCCAGCTCGTCGAGCTGACGGGCGGAGGAGTCGAACAGCGTGTGCGCGAGCTGCGCGCGCTGGTTGAGGTTCGACACCGTCACGTCGGAGAACAGCATCGCGAGGTTGAGCAGCCCGTGGTTCTGTTGGGTGGTGACGAGGATCTCCTCGTCGAGGCGCCGGTTGACGGAATCGAGCGCCGCCATCGCGGCTGCGACATCCGCCTTGGCCTGCTCGAGCCGGTGCTCGGCCTCTGCCAGTTCGGCAGCGCGCCGCTCGTCGAGCGCGTGGGCCTCACGCTCCGCGGACTCCGCCTCAGCGAGGCGCGCCTCTGCCGAGGCGAGCTCGCCACGTGCGGTGTCGTGGGCCTGGACGGCGGACGCGAGTGCTGCGTTGGCGTCCTCGACGGCCTCGGACTGCTGGGCCATCTGCTGCTGCAGCTCGGACTTCCGGTCGTCGAGTTCGTCGGCCGCGGACCACGTCGTCAGGGAGGCGGTCAGGCAGAGGGCGGCGAGCGAGGCGACGATGCCTCGGGCGATGCGGGTGGTCAGTGGGCGATGATCGGTGGAAAGGGGGGGAAGCTCCCGTTTCACGCTTGTCACTCCTTCGTGCTGCTAGACGCGCAGGTACTTTCTGGTTGCCAGCAGTGTGGGAATGACCGACAAGGCGATCCCCACCGCCGCAATGGCAAGAATGGCAGTGACCAGGTCACCCCAACCAATCCACGGTAAAGCGGTGATTGAGGTTTGCGCGTTCTGCACGATCACCACCCAGTACCCCAGAGTGAGCGCCCCCGCCGCCAGCACGATGCCGATGACCCCTGCCACCAGCGATTCGAGCAGGAATGGGAGGAGGATGTAGAGATTGGACGCTCCCACCAGACGCATGATCCCGATCTCACGCCGGCGGGTGAAGGCGGCCATCCTGATGGTGTTGGCGATCTGGAGGGATGCGGCCAGCAGCAGCAGCAGGCTCATCGTGATGGTGGCCCATTGGAGCGCGGCCAGCCACTTGAACATCGGCTCGAGAACCGTGTGGAGGTCCTGCACGTTCTGCACCCCTTGGAGGCCCCGGGCTTCGCTCACCACCCCGGCGTAGTTCTCGGGGTTGACCAGGCTCACGCGGAACGAGTCCTGCATGTCCTCGGCGGTGCGGGAGGCGACGACAGGCGAGTCCGCGAAGACACGCTGGAACTCCTCGAACGCCGCCTCCTTGCTCTCGTAGACCACCTCGCTGACCTCGGGGTTGGCCGCGAGTGTCTCCTGGATCTGGTCCCGCTGGGCCTCGGTGGTGGCCTTTCCTGCTTCGCACCGCCCACCCTGCGTGTTCTCGGTGCACAGGAACACGGAGATCTCGATCTTGTCGTAGAGGCTCCGCTTGGCCAGGTCCACCTCCATGGACGTGAGCAGCCCCGCACCGAGGAGCGAGAGTGAGACGCCCATCGTGACGATGACCGCGATGGTCATCGCAAGGTTGCGCTTGAGCCCTGACCAGGTCTCGCGTAGTGAATGCCGCATTGTCTCTCCTGCCCTACGCCGTGCCGTAGATGCCCTTGGCCTGGTCGCGCACGAGCTCGCCTTCGCGGAGCTCGAGCACCCGGCGGCGCATCTGGTCGACGATGGACGAGTCGTGGGTGGCCATGATCACGGTGGTGTCGGCCTTGTTGATCCGGTCGAGCAGCTTCATGATGCCCACGGAGGTCTCGGGATCCAGGTTTCCGGTGGGCTCGTCGGCGATCAGGATCTTGGGGCGGTTGACGAAGGCCCGGGCGATGGCGACGCGCTGCTGCTCGCCGCCCGACAGCTCCTCCGACGGGCGGTCGGCCTTGCCGGCCAGCCCGACCAGCTCGAGGGTGTCCGGCACGATGCTGCGGATCTCGCGGGCCGGCCTCCCGATCACCTGGAGCGCGAAGGCGACGTTCTCGAACACCGTCTTGCCCGGGAGGAGGCGGAAGTCCTGGAACACGGTGCCGATCTGCCGCCTGAGCGCCGGGACCTTCCACTGGTTCATCGTGGTGAGGTTCTTGCCGGCCACGTACAGCGTCCCCTTGGTGGGCCGGTACTCCCGCAGGATGAGCCGGATGAAGGTGGTCTTGCCGGACCCCGACTGACCCACGAGGAACACGAACTCACCGCGCCCGATCTCCAGGTTGATGTTGCGCAGAGCGGCGCGCTCCTGCCCTGGGTAGAACTTGGTGACGTCCTCGAACGTGATCACGCGATACTCCGACGGTGTGGGGAAGATCCTGAGAAACTCTCAGTTGCACAGCGAGTGTAGATCACCGCCACAAGCCCCGCCTAACGCGACACGCGACCGGACCGGTCAGGCGTCGAGGCCCGCCTTCATGCGCCAACGGATCCCCGCGTCGATGAAACCGTCGATGTCGCCGTCGAAGACCGCCTCGGGGTTGCCCACCTCGTGCTCCGTGCGCAGGTCCTTGACCATCTGGTACGGGTTCATCACGTAGGAGCGCATCTGCGCCCCCCACGAGTTCCCGCCGTCGCTCTTCAACGCGTTGAGCTCCTTCTCGCGGTCCTGTCGGACCCTCTCCAGGAGCCTCGACTGCAGAACGCGCAGGGCGGCCGCCTTGTTCTGGAGCTGGGACTTCTCGTTCTGGCAGCTGACGACGATCCCGGTGGGGAGGTGCGTGATGCGCACGGCCGAGTCCGTGGTGTTGACCGACTGGCCGCCGGGACCGGAGGAACGGAAGACGTCGATCCGGAGTTCGGCCTCGGGGATGTCGATGTGGTCCGTCTCCTCGGTGACGGGCAGGACCTCGACGCCGGCGAAGGAGGTCTGGCGACGGCCCTGGTTGTCGAACGGCGAGATGCGGACCAGACGATGCGTGCCCTGCTCGACGGAGAGCGTGCCGTAGGCGAAGGGCGCCTTCACCGCGAAGGTGGCCGACTTGAGGCCGGCCTCCTCCGCATAGGAGGTGTCGTAGATCTCGGTGGGATAGCCGTGCCGGTCCGCCCACCTCAGGTACATGCGCATCAGCATCTCCGCGAAGTCGGCGGCGTCGACGCCGCCGGCCTCCGCGCGGATGGTGACGAGGGCCTCGCGCGAGTCGTAGTCGCCGGAGAGCAGTGTGCGCACCTCGAGCGCCTCGATGTCCCCCGCCAGCTTGCGCAGGTCCCTGGCGACCTCGTCGCGCGCCTCGGCATCGCCCTCGTCCTCGGCCATCTGCACCATGAGCTCTGCGTCCTCGAGCCGGGACCGGAGGCTGACCAGCCGGTCCACCTCCCCCTGCTTCGCGGAGAGTTGAGAGGTCACACGCTGGGCGTTGTCCTGGTTGTCCCACAGGTCGGGCGCGGCCACCTCGTCCTCGAGGGACGCGATCTCGGCGCGCAGCTTCTCGAGGTCCGCGACCGCCTCGATCGAGCTGAGTGAGCGACCGAGGTCTGACAGGAGCTGGGAGAGGTCATCGTGAGCCACGATCGACCATCCTACCGTCAGTTGAGGAGCCGGAGCCTGCCACAATGGACCCGACGAAGGAAGAGGGTGCCATGGGTGCGACCAAGGACAGGCTGAAGCGGGACCTCGCAGCCGCGCTGCGCGCGAAGGATGAGGCCGCGAAGACCACCATCCGCATGGTCATGGCGGCTATCGGTGTGGAGGAGGTGGCCGGCGCCACCGCCCGTGAGCTCAGCGACGCCGAGGAGTTGGCCGTCGTGGCCAGGGAGATGCGCAAGCGCAGGGAGTCGGCCGCCACCTACGCCGAGGCGGGCCGTGAGGATCTGGCGGGCAGGGAGACCTCCGAGGCGGAGTTCATCGCCGGCTACCTCCCGACGCCCCTGACTCACCAGCAGTTGGAGCAGATGGTCGACGAAGAGGTCGGCAGGCTCGGCGAGACGCCGACGATGAAGCACATGGGGTCACTGGTCAAGGCCGTGACCGCGCGGGCCGAGGGTCGGGCCGAGGGCAAGACCATCGCGTCGCTCGTGCGCGCGAGGCTGGGCTGACGCCCTCCCCGCCGTCGCTGTACCGTGAGTGTGCCCACCCCTGCGGCATTGGCTAGGGTTGGGTTCCGCCGGGGCGCATAGCTCAGTTGGTTAGAGCACCTGCCTTACAAGCAGGGAGTCGGGGGTTCGAGTCCCTCTGCGCCCACACACCGCGGGAGGAGGCACCATGACCACCGGTCGACGTGCCCTGCCTGAGGATGTCCACCACCCCGTCGACTCGACGGCGCCTCGGCGCGGGGCAGACCCCGCCCCTTCCCAGCACGTCACCCTGGGTCCCAGGCACGGCATTGAGTATCCCGAACCGGACACCGACACGCGCCGCGCCTGGCTGGCCATCGGGCTCCTGGGGATTGTCATGGCGGTGGCGATCGCCGCGCTCTACCTCGTGGTCGGGGGTCGTGGCGCCACCACCGCGCCGTCGAGCCCGTCGGCGTCCACGAGTGCGCCCGCGGAGTCGGCCACGCCCGCCGCGACTCAGGACGGCTCCACGTCCGGCACGCCAACCCCCCTCGAATCGCCCTCCCCCACCCCTTCGGCCCCCGCATCACCCCTGGTCCTCGACCTCGGAGACGTCACGCTCGTCGTTCCCGAGGGGTGGGAGCTCTACGCCGACGAGGTGGTCCAGGACGGCCGTCGACTCGTGCGGGTGCGCGAACCGCTCTCCGACACCCGGGTGCAGGCAGTCACCCTCACCACCGTCGGCGCCGACCTCGCCCAGGCGTGCCGGGACCTGGTGACGGATCAGCAGCAGGCCTTCACAGGGGTCGCGGAGTCGGTCGTGGTCGATGTGCCGATGACCGGAGCGGCCAGCGGCGCGTCCTGCGCGTTCACGGGGACGCGGACGGAGGACGGCGTCGCGGCGAAGGTGGAGTTCACGCTGATCAGGCGCGAGGCGGACAGCCAGACGCTCATCTTCCGCGACACCGTGCCATCGGCCGTCCCCGCATCGGCGGAGGTCCTTGCCCAACTGGCCGTCATGGAATGCGCGGCCGCCGAGACCTTCGGCGTGGTCGTGACCAGCTGTCAGGGGTGAGGATCGGGCCCTACTCCTGGCCGGGGCGCCTGCTCAGCTTGTCGAAGACCGACCGCAAGGCGGTCCACCACTGCTCCTTCGGGCGCTGCAGCTCCCAGTCCATCGCGTCGGTCACCATGCGCAGCGGCGCCATCAGGCCCGGCGTCGGGCTGTGGGCGGCCACGTACGTGGTGCTGCCGTCCCGCAGCTGCTGGTCCAGGTTCACCACGGCCTGATACGCCAGCCGCGTGGCGTTGATCCGGTCGAAGGGCGAGGGATTCCCACCCTGCTGGATATGTCCGATGACCGCCTGACGCACGGAGTAGAGACCGTGGCCCTCGGCCTCGAACATCTTGGCCAGCACGTCCGAGGTGTAGTGCTGGCTCGTCTCCTCGCCCATCACCGCCAGGTAGAAGCTGCGCCCGGTCTCGAAGGCATCGACCAGCGCCTCCACGTCGCTCGACAGCTGATCGAGTGTGATGCCGGTCTCCGGGAGGTAGGCCTTCTCCGCGCCGCCGGCGATGCCGCCGACGAGCGGGAGGAAGCCACAGGTGCGGCCCATCGTCTCGACGACGAACGCCCGCTTGCTCGCCGACGCCGACATGCGCACCATGTCGATGGAGTTCACGACCGTGTTGAGCGCCGTGTCTGCGCCCACCGCCATCGGCCAGCCCGGGAGGTTGTTGTCGATGCTGGCCGGGAGGACCGCGACTGGGATGTTGAACGCCGGGTAGCGGCGCCGTTCCCGCTCCATCAGGTCGACGGTGGCATAGGCATGGAAACCGCCCATGACCAGCAGCGCGTCGATCCGGTTCTCCTCCAGGGAGCGCGCCATCTGGTAGAGCTCGCTCTCCTGCGCCACGTAGCGGCGGGTGCCGAACGAGGCGCCGCCGGTGTGCGCCATGCCCTCGACGTCCGACCACTCCACCTCGCGGAAGTCCCCGTTGATGAGGCCGGGAACGCCGCCCTGGATGGCGACCATCTGGTGGCCGAGGTCCAGGCCCGACCTGACCGCGACGCGGGCGAGCTGATTCATGCCGGGGGCGAGCGCACCCGCATGCATGACCGCGATGCGCTTGGCGCTGGCGGAGGGCGCGACGCTCGGCTTCGCCTCCGACAGCATGCGGTAGATGTCGATCATCGTGGTGAACCCGTGGCCGCGCGCCGAGACGGCGGACTGGTACTCGCCCGAGGCGATGTACTCGCTGATCCGATGGGTGGCCTCGACGGCCTCGAGGAGGGGGGTCCCCGCGACGCCGTCGCGCCGCACCCCGACGAGCACCGGCTCGCTCTCATCGTCCGCGTCGAGAACACGTCGAACCGCCTCGACCCCGCACGCCGTCGCCATCCACCGGTCGTAGGCCGAGGGCGTGCCGCCGCGCTGCACGTGGCCGAGGATCGTGATCCTGGCCTCCTCACCGGCGCGCTCCCGGAGGACCGCCTGGATCCGGTCCGCCGTGATGGGTGCGCCGTCGCGGTCCGCCGCGCCCTCGGCGACCACCAGGATCGAGTCCCGCCGTCCGGCCGCGCGGCCTCGCGCGAGCACCTCGACCATGCGGTCCTCCCAACCGGGGCGGGGCGGCGACTCCGGCAGGAACGTGTAGTCGGCGCCGCCCGCGATCGCGCTCATGAGCGCCAGGTAGCCGCAGTGTCGGCCCATGACTTCAACGATGAAGGTGCGCCGGTGCGACTCGGCGGTCGAGCTGATGGCATCGATGGCCTCGGTGATGCGATGCAGCGCGGAGTCCGTGCCGATGGTCATGTCCGTGCCGACCATGTCGTTGTCGATGGATCCCACCATGCCGGCGATGTGCAGCCTGGGGTGGGCCTGCGCCTGCTCCCGGGTGATCCGCCCGGCCTCGGCCAACTCGGCAACGTACGTGGGCCAGGCCACGCACAGGTTGCGGGCTCCTGTCAGCGAGCCGTCGCCGCCGATGACGATCAGCCTGTCGATGCCACACTGGATGAGGTTCTGGGTCGCGGTCAGCTGCCCCTCTCGGGTCCGGAACTCCATCGACCTGGCGGTGCCGATGACGGTCCCGCCCTTGTTCAGGATCCCTGACACGTCGCTCCAGCCGAGGTGGGCGATGTGGCTCCCACCCTCGATGGCACCCTGCCATCCCTCACGGATGGCGAAGACCTCGGCGCCCTCGTGGATGCCGGTGCGCACGATGGCACGCACCGCGGCGTTCATGCCCTGGGCATCGCCGCCTGAGGTCATGACGCCGATGCGCGTGGTCACTTGCGGGCGCCCTTGGGACGGACGACCTTCGTGGCCTGCCAGTCCGCGCCCACGTTCGCCGTCTTTGTCAGCGACAGTCCGGCGATGGTGACACCCTCGGCCACCGAGCTCGGACCGATGAAGCCGGGCCTGCCGACCTTCGGGGTGAGCAGCCAGATGTAGCCGGAGTCGGTGAGGTCTGTCAGCGCGTCGACGAGACCGTCGACCACGTCGCCGTCCTCGTCGCGCCACCAGAGGATGACGACGTCCACGGCCTCGATGGGCTCCTCGATCATCTCGCCGTCGATGATGTCCATGATGTCGTCGCGGAGGACCGCGTCGACATCCTCATCCCATCCGAGCTCCTGCACCACCAACCCGGATTCCAGTCCCAGGAGGTCCGCCCCGGTCACTCCTTCGTTGCTCGATGCGAGGCCCTTGCCTTCTGTGTTCTCCACGTGCCAAGCCTGCCAGATGGCCCGGTTTCTCGCATCACACCCCCGCAATAGCTGAGACCAGGCCCTTTCGACGGCTGTGGGCGGCCCAGGTACGCACCTGGGCCGCCCATCCGCTCGACGACTGACGAAGAAGACTACCTACGCGTCGCCCCCTGCGTTGCCGGAGGATCCGGCCGTGACGTCGTTCAGCCGGTACTTGGCCGCCGCCTCGGTGGCCCATTCCCGCGGCACCTCGCCCGCCGCCGCCAGGCGCTGGAGGACCGCCACCGCGACGGAGGGGCCGTCGATGTTGTAGAACCTGCGGGCGGCGGCGCGGGTGTCGGAGAAGCCGAAGCCGTCTGCGCCGAGGGTCATGTAGTCCCCCGGAACCCACTGGCGGATCTGATCGGGGACCGCACGCATGTAGTCCGAGACCGCGACCACGGGCCCGGCGGCGTCGGCCAGCTTCTCCTCCACCCAGGTGCGGCCGTGGTCGCCGAACGGGTCGGCGAACTTCCGCTCGTCCATCTCCAGCCCCTCCCGGCGGAGCTCGCCCCAGGAGGTGACGCTCCACACGTCGGCCACGATCCCGAAGTCGTCCTTGAGGAGCTGCTGGGCCTCCAGCGCCCACGGCATCGCGACGCCCGAGGCGAGGATCTGCGCGCGGCGCGCGTCCGCCCCCACCCCGTCGAAGCTGCCGACCCGGTAGAGGTACATGCCCCGGAGGATGCCCTCCACCTCGACGCCCTGCGGTTCGGCGGGCTGGACGAGCGGCTCGTTGTAGACCGTCAGGTAGTAGATGACGTTCTCGGGATCCTCGCCGTACATGCGGCGGAGACCGTCCTTGACGATGTGGGCGATCTCGTAGCCGTAGGCGGGATCGTAGGAGACGACGGCGGTGTTGGTGGAGGCGAGGATCGGCGAGTGCCCGTCCATGTGCTGCGTGCCCTCGCCCGTCAGCGTCGTCCGGCCGGCCGTTGCCCCGATCAGGAAGCCGCGCGACAGCTGGTCCGCGGCCGCCCAGATGGCGTCTCCGGTGCGCTGGAAGCCGAACATGGAGTAGAACACGTAGAGCGGCACCATGGGCTCACCGTGGGTGGAGTAGGAGGATCCGGCCGCCGTGAACGCGCCCATCGATCCGGCCTCGTTGATGCCGGTGTGCAGGATCTGCCCCGTCTTCGACTCGCGGTAGCTCAGGAAGAGCTCGTTGTCCACCGGCGTGTAGTTCTGGCCGTGCGGGTTGTAGATCTTGATGGTGGGGAAGAACGCGTCCATCCCGAAGGTGCGGGCCTCGTCGGGGATGATCGGCACCACGCGGGGGGCGAACTCCTTGTCCCGCATGAGGTCCTTGAGCAGCCGCACGAACGCCATGGTGGTGGCCACCTGCTGATTGCCCGAGCCCTTGCGCGACGACTCGTAGGCCTTGTCTGCGGGCAGCGAGATGAACTTGCGGTCCCCGCGGCGCTCGGGCAGGTAGCCGCCGAGCTCGCGACGCCGGTCCTGCAGGTACCGGATCCGGGGATCGTCCTGGCCGGGGTGGATGTACGGCGGCCGGTAGGGGTCCGCCTCGAGCTGTTCGTCGGTGACCGGGACATCGACCCGGTCCCGGAAGGCCTTCAGATCGTCCAGCGCCAGCTTCTTCATCTGGTGGGTGGCGTTGCGCCCGGCGAAGTGCTTGCCGAGGAAGTAGCCCTTGATGGTGTGGGCCAGGATCACCGTCGGGGCGCCGGTGAACTCCGCCGCCGCCTTGTAGGCCGAATACACCTTGGTGTAATCGTGACCGCCGCGCGTGAGGCGCCAGATCTCCTCGTCCGACCAGTCCTTGACCATGGCGGCCGTCCGCGGGTCCCGACCGAAGAAGTGCTTGCGCACGTACGCGCCGTCGTTGGCCTTGAACGTCTGGAAGTCGCCGTCGGTGGTGGCGTTCATGAGGTTGACCAACGCGCCCTCCGAGTCGTTGGCCAGGAGCGGGTCCCAGCCGCGGCCCCACACGACCTTGATCACGTTCCAGCCCGCGCCGCGGAAGAACGCCTCGAGCTCCTGCATGATCTTGCCGTTGCCGCGGACGGGACCGTCCAGGCGCTGGAGGTTGCAGTTGACGACGAACGTCAGGTTGTCCAGCTCGTCGTTGGCGGCCAGCTGGAGGACGCCGCGCGACTCCACCTCGTCCATCTCACCGTCGCCCAGGAAGGCCCACACCCGTTGCTGCGACGTGTCCTTGATGCCCCGGTTGTGGAGGTACCGGTTGAACTGCGCCTGGTAGACGGCGTTGAGGGGGCCGAGTCCCATCGACACTGTCGGGAACTCCCAGAAGCTCTCGAACTGCCGGGGGTGCGGGTAGCTGGGCAGGGCGCGCAGTTCGCCGTCGACGAAGTGGGAGTGCTCCTGACGGAAGCCGTCGAGGTCATCCTGCTGGAGGCGGCCCTCCAGGAACGCCCGGGCGTACATGCCCGGGGACGCGTGCCCCTGGAAGAAGATCTGATCGCCGCCACCGGGGTGGTCCTTGCCGCGGAAGAAGTGGTTGAACCCCACTTCGTACAGCGTGGCGGAGGAGGCGTAGGACGCGATGTGGCCGCCGACGCCGACACCGGGGCGCTGGGCCCGGTGGACCATGACGGCGGCGTTCCAGCGGAGGAGCCGCCGGATGCCACGCTCAAGGTTCTCGTCGCCCGGGAACGCGGGCTCATTGACCGCCGGGATGGTGTTGACGTAGTCGGTCCCGGTCAGCGACGGGACACCGATGTGCCGCTCACGAGCGCGCTCGAGGAGCTTCAGCATCACATAGCGGGCCCTGTTGCGGCCGCCGGCGTCGATCACCCCGTCGAGCGACTCGAGCCATTCGGCGGTCTCCGCCGCGTCGATGTCGGGCAGATTGGTGGGCAGACCGTTGAGGATCGGTCCGGCCTCGTTCTGGCTCACGAAAGTTCCTCTCGAAGAAAGATCGAACGGCACGCGCCGATGGGTCCCATGCCGGATGCCCAACCCTAGCGCGATGAGAGCGGTGATGGTCGGGCCCGCTCAAGGCGGCCGTGTCCGGGTCCGCGGGGCCCCACATTGACGCCGTCTGTCCGCGTGCCTTGCGATACTGCGAGAATCGGGGCAGTGGACGGGTTGAGAATGGATTCGGGGGGCGCCATGGAACCGTTGGTGGGCCGGGTCGAGGAGCAGCGCCAGATCGCGGCCCTCCTGGACGCAGTCCGGGACGGACGTACTCGGGTGCTCTTCATCACGGGTCCCGCGGGGATCGGGAAATCGCGCCTGGCAGGGACCATCGCCTCGGAAATGCCCACCTACACCCACCTTCTCCTCGAGTCGGAGCGGGGGGTGGCCTTCGGCGCGATCGATCGTCTGATCGACGAGCAACTGCCGGAGACGGCGCCGGAACTCATGGAGATCCGCGAACGCGCGGGGGTGCCGACGTTCGCGATCGGCATCGTCAACCTCATCGAGCGCCTCGACGGGCCGTTCGCGTTGGTGATCGACGACCTGCACCACCTGGACGCGCCATCCCAGGAGGCCTTCTGGCACGTCATCCGCCGGCTCGATCACGTGCCCGCCCTGTTCGTGGCCACCAGCAGAAGCACGCACGGATCGTTCGCCGAACGGATCATCCAACACGTCACCGTCGGCAGGCGCGGGCGTCACATCCACCTCGGGCCCCTGACGTCGGACGCGGTGCAGGCACTGATTCGCGGCACCCTCTTCGCGCCTCTGCATCCGCGGCAGGCGCAGAGGGTGATGGACGCCACCGGCGGCTCACCCGCGATGGTGACCGAACTCGTCTCCCTGATCAGGCGCGGTGGGGGCACGACGCTGGAGTCCGCTCTAGCGGAGCTTGAGCGTCGGCACGACCAGGACGATTCGGCACAGGTGGCGGAGACCCTGCGCGGCCTGACCAGCACGGAGGCCGCGGCCCTGCTGGCGATCGCGCTGGCGGGTCCCCTGGGTCAGAGCCAACTCGACAACACCCTGCTGGCTCTTGGACATGCCCGACCAGACGTGCACCGGCTGCGCTCCACCGGCCTGTTGGACCCCGGCGCCCTCCGGGTGTCGCGGCGGAGCGTCGCCGCCGCCGTGGTGGCGCAGGCGTCGCCGTCGGACCTGACGGCCACGCACCGGGCCCTGGCCGGGGCTCTCACCGGCGTGGAGAGCCTCCGTCACCGGATGTTGGCCGGATCCGACGCGCCGGATCCGGCACTGATCGGCGACCTGGTGACGAGCGCTCGCGGCGCCGTCGAGGTGCGGGACTTCGCCGCCGCGTCGCGGCTCATGGCCTGGGCCACCCGCATGGATGACAGCTACCTGCAAGTGGCCTGCCTGCACGCCCTCCGGGCACGCCGCCCGGCGCTGCTGGAGGCCCTTGAGCCGTACGTCAAGGCCCTTCTACCGGGGCTGGAGCGTTCGCTTCTGCAGTCGGCGCTCGACGTCAACGCCGGGGTCCAGGCGTTGCCCTTCGCTGACGCGATCACACCGGCGGAACTCGACGACACGCACCTCGCGATCCTCGCCCACGCGCTCGTCGTCCTCGGTCGCAACAGGGCGGCCGTCGGCCTGTATCCCATGCCGCGGTCCATGACGGAGGTCCGCGCCGAACTCGCCCGTCGTCTGCGCGACCGACGCACAGAGTCCGCCGCAACGGAGCTGGGAACGTCCGAGGCGACCAACCTCGAGGGACTGCTGGCGCTGTGGCTCGCCCTCGGTGCCCGGGGCCAGGATCCGTCCTCACCCTCGGTGGCGCTCGACGCCCTCGCGGCGTCCCTGTCCGCCGACCCGGTCGCCTGGATCGCCCACGCGGCCACTCTCTCGGTGGCGGCGACACTCAACCACCGCGCGATGCGCAATCGCGCCGCGCAGGAACAGCTGGATCTGCTGGCGCCCATACCCGCGATCCATCCGGACTTCGAGCTGTCCGCGGCGCTGATCAGGCACCGCATGGCCTTCCAGAGCGGCGACTGGGACGGGGCCCAGGCGGTGATCGAGCCCATCCTCGCCCTGGCACTCGACGACATGCGGGACGTCGGAGCTCTGCAGGCACAGGCGACGGCGGGGCTGATCCCCTTGTGCCGCGGTGACGAGATGGGCGTCCGCGTGCTCGATCACGTGACCGGGCTGGCCGCGGCACGACCCTTCAGTTCGGCTATGGGCGCGGTCCTCTGGGCGCGCGGATGGGCCGCCACCGCCAACGGGGACCCTCGCGCGGCGGCGGAGGCCTTCGGCCAGTTGTGGTCGAGCCCACTCACGGGCGCCTTCGCCGGTGCCGAGTCAGCGGTGTTGCGGGTTCGAGCGCTCGTGGCCCTGGACGATATCGCCGAGGCCAACGTCGCCGGCAACCAGCTTGCGTCCCTGGACGTCGATCCGGGAGCCCTCGGCTACCTGGGGCATCACATCGACGCGTTGCTGTCGATGGGTACCCGCGACCACGCGGCGGCCGAGGTCTCGTTCGCAGAGGCGCACGCGGCCCTCCAGGACCGGATGCATGAGGACACCCCACGCGGCCTGCAGATGATCCACGTGGTGCTCGTCGAGGACTGGGCACGTTTCCACGTCGACACGTCCCGGGGGGCGACGACGCGCGAGGAGTGCATGGCCGAACTCCACCGGGCCATCGGCGTCCTGCTGAGGGTGGGTGCCAGGGCATGGTCGGAGAGGCTGGAATCGCTCCTGTCCGCGATGGTGGCCGCGCAGCCCCGGTCAAACGATGGCGTTCCCGCCGCACTGCCCCCCGAGCTGCTGAGCCGGCTCACGGCGCGCGAGCGCGAGATCACCCACCTGGTCCTGGAGGGTCACAGCAACAAGGAGATCGCGCAGATCCTCTTCCTGTCCGTGCGCACGGTGGAGTTCCACGTGCGCAACGCCCTCGCCAAGCTGGGGGCGGGCTCCAGGGTGCAACTTCGCGAGCTGCTTGTGCGCAACGCGCAGTGATCAGCCTCAATCCCAGTGCTTCCCTGCACTGATCCAGTGCCACCCACTGGGTACGCGGGACGCTGCTGTGCCCGAAGATGGGTTCAGCACATGGCCACGTCGTGGCGGATGATTGGGGGGATCAGCCGCGACGGGGCCATCGCCATGTCACCCCCGATGTCGCCGTGCGTGCGCAACCAGCCGGTCCACGGGCCAGGTGGTGATGATGCGGTCCGGCTCGATGCCTGCGATGGAGGCCTTCGCGGCGCCGTAGGTGAGGAAGTCCAGCTGGCCCGGCGCGTGGGCGTCCGAATCGATGCTGAACAGGCACCCCGCGTCGACCGCCAGCCCAAGGAGGTCCATGGGCGGATCCTGCCGTTCGGGCCGGGAGTTGATCTCCACCGCCACCCCGAACATGGCGCACGCCGCGAACACGATGTCCGCGTCGAAGCGGGACTGGTCACGCCAGGTGCCGTCCCCCCGCCGCTTCCGGCCGGTGCAGTGGCCCAGCACGGTGGTGTGGGGGTTCGAGACCGCGCCGACCATCCTGGCCGTCATGGTGGCCGGATCAGCCTTAAGATCGGAGTGGACGGACGCCACGACGACGTCGAGCCCGTTCAGCATGTCTTCGGCCTGGTCGAGCGATCCGTCTGCCAGGATGTCGACCTCGATGCCGCGCAGCACCCTGACCGATCGGTTCTCCTGCACCTGGTCGATCTCCTCCCACTGCGCCAGGAGCCGTTCGCGGCTCAGCCCGTTGGCCACCCTGAGCCGCGGCGAGTGGTCCGTGATCGCGATGTAGTCGTGCCCGAGAGCCTCCGCGACAGCGGCCATCTCGGCCAGCGGGGAACCACCGTCGGACCAGGTGGTGTGCGTGTGCAGGTCTCCCCGGAGCTCACCTCGCAGGGCGTCGCCGGCGGGGTCGAGCGAGGCAGCGCCCGCCTCACGGAGCCGTGTCAGAGCCTCCGGCACCTCCCCTGACGTGCACGCCGCTGCGACCGCGGAGGTCTTCGGGCCGAAGCCCCTCAGCTCCCGCCACCCCGATTCGGTCGTCGGTCGGTCGGCCGGCGGGATCGACTCGGCCACGTCCGCGGCGTCGCGGTACGCCTTGACCCGGTAGGTGTCTGAGAGTGCGCGTTCCAGCCAGAACGCGCACTCGCGCAGCACCGCGACGGGGTCCAGGGGCGGCACGCGCGTCAGAGGCTCTGGTCCGCCATGAACGCGTCGACCTCCTTGCGGCCCGCCCTCAGCTTCGGGTCGTTCTTCAGGTAGTGGCTGGTCTCCCGTGCGATGAGACCGGACATCAGCAGGAGTCCGATGAGGTTGGGCAGCGCCATCAGCCCGTTCATGATGTCGGCGAATGCCCACACGACGCCCAGAGGCACGGTCGCGCCGATGTAGACGACGATGGTGAACGCGATCCGGTAGGCCATCGTGGCGCGCGCGCCGAAGAGCCGCTCGACGCAGCGGTCCCCGTAGTAGGACCATCCGATGATCGTGGACAGGGCGAACAGGATGACGCCCACGGCCACGATGTAGCCGCCCCAGTCCCCCGGCAGCCCGTGGCTGAAGGCCATCGAGGTGAGCACGGCCGGGCTGGCGTCGGCGTTCCAGACGCCGGTGGTGACCAGGACCAGCCCGGTGAAGGACACGACGACGAGCGTGTCGATGAAGGTCTGGGTCATGGACACCAGACCCTGGCGCACGGGGTGGGTGGTCTGGGCCGCCGCGGCGGCGATGGCCGCCGAGCCCATGCCGGACTCGTTGGAGAAGATGCCGCGCGCCACGCCCATCTGGACCGCGAGCATGAAGCTGCCGAAGGCGCCGCCCGTGAGTCCGGTGCCGGTGAACGCCTGCCCGAAGATCAGGGCCAGGGCGCCGGGGAGGTCGGCGATGTTGACGATCAGGATGTAGAGGGCGCCCAGGATGTAGAAGACGATCATGAACGGGACGAACGCGGCTGTGACGTTGCCGATGGACTTGATGCCGCCGATGATGACCACCCCCACGAAGATGGCCATGAGGATCGCCGTGATCTGGGGGTCGATCCCGAAGGCGTCGTGCGCGTTGGCCGCGACAGCATTGCCCTGCGTCATGTTGCCGATGCCGAAGCTGGCCAGCACCGCGAAGACCGCGAACACGATGCTGAGGGCCACGCCCCACTTCCCGGGCAGCGCCTTCTTCAGGTAGTACTGCGGCCCGCCCGACGCCTCGCCCCTGGCGTCGACGGTGCGGAACCGGACGGCCAGGAACGCCTCGGAGTACTTCGACGCCATGCCCACCAGGCCGGTGACCCACATCCAGAACAGCGCGCCCGGGCCGCCGATCGAGATCGCGGTGGCCACACCGACGATGTTGCCCACGCCCACGGTGGCCGCCAGCGCCGTGGTCAGGGCCTGGAACTGGGAGATGTCTCCGCCCTCGGCGTCTGCATCCTTCCGCTCCCACAGCGCCAGCCGGAGCGCCGATCCCAGCGTGCGGAACTGGATGCCGCGTAGCTTGACGGTCAGCCAGAGGCCGGTGAGCAGGAGCAGCGGGATGAGCAGGAACGGTCCCCACACGAATCCCGCGATTGTTTCAAGCAGCTTGGTCAGCTCTTCCATGGCATATGGCCCTTCGATCTCGTGGAACGGCGTCAACCTAGCAATGGGTCGGGTGCACGACGCGCCGCCCCAACCTTTGTTACGTGTTGTTAACGCGCGTCAGTGGGCGGGCCGCAGCAGGTAGGTGTCGAGGATCCAGCCGTGATGGTCGACGAGCCGGCGCCGCAGGTCCGCCAACTCCCCCGCGACGGTGCGCAGCGGGCCGTTGGCGAGCACCTGATCCGGGGTACCCAGGTACGCGCCCCAGTAGACCTCCGTGTCAGGGAACTCCTCCACCAGGCCCCTGCAGGCGAGGTCGCCGTCGTTCATCACCACGACGTCTCCGAGGTCCGGCCGGTACTCCGCCAGCAACCGGGCGCCCGTGGTGATGTGCACGGAGGCGCCGGCGTTCAGCGCGATCTGGTGCGCGGCCGCCAGCACCTGGAGGGCGCTCACGCCGGGGATCACCGTCACGTTCAGCGCCAGCTTGTCCCGCAGCGCGTCGACGACCCGCAGGATCGAGTCGTAGAGCCCCGGATCGCCCCAGGCCAGGAAGCCCACCGCGTCGTCCGACGGGAGCCCGCTCAGGATGTGGCTGTACGTGGCCAGCCGGCCGGCGTCCACGTCGCCGGGATGCTCCCGCTTGGGGTCCAGCACCGTGATGACGCGGTGGGGCCGGTTGACGTGGCGGCGCAGCAGTTCGCTCCTGAGCCAGACCAGCTCCGGTTGATCGTCGCTGTGATCGCCCACGAGGAACACGTCCACGTGGTTCATGGCCTCCACCGCGTCCAGCGTGAGCTGCCCGAAGCCACCTGGGCCGATTCCGATCACGTACACCCTGCGTCCCATGAGCCCTGAGCCTAGTGGCCGTCGACGTTACCGGTGGAGGGCGCACCAGGCGCCAGGGGACCACTAGGCTGACGGGATGGATCTGCGCCCCGGGACCGCGCCCGCGCTCATCGCGTCCTCCCGCGCCCGCGCCGGCATCATCAAGCGGCTCCAGGCCGCCACGTCGGAGATGAACACCGCCACACTTGCCGCGTTGGTGTCGCGGCACGAGTGGTTCGGACAGCTCGACGCGGAGTCCCGTTCCTGGATCGGGATCCTGGCCCGCTCCGGGATCGACGGATTCGTCACCTGGTTCGCAGGGGAGCCGTTCACGCCCGAGTCGGTCTTCGACGCGGCCCCCCGCGCGATGGCCCGACGGATCAGCCTGCAGCAGACGGTGGACCTGGTCCGCACCACGACGGAGGTGGTGGAGGAACAGATCCAGCACCTCCTGCCCCGGGGGGACCGTCAGGCGCTGTCGCTGGGCATCGTGCACTACTCGCGGGAGATCGCCTTCGCCGCGGCCGCCATCTACGCAAGGGCCGCAGAGGCCCGCGGCGCGTGGGACTCCCGGATCGAGGCCACCATCGTCGACGCCGTCGTGCGCGCCGAGACCGACGAGTCCGTGCTGTCGCGGGCCTCCACGCTGGGCTGGAACACCGAGTCGAAGGTGGCCGTCGCCATCGGCGGCGCGCCGCAGGAGGCCAGCGTCCTGGACGGCCTCCGCCGCGCCGCGACGAAGCTGTCGCTGGACGTGCTCGCGGCCCCCCAGGGCGATCGGCTGGTCGTCATCGCGGGGGGTTCGGGGGTCGGCGACCCCGTCGAGACCTGCGAGCGGATCTCCAAGCTGCGCGACTTCTTCGCCGACGGGCCGGTGGTGGTCGGGCCGACGGTGGACGGCCTGGCCGGCGCGCCGAAGTCGGCACGGGAGGCGGCCTCGGGCTTCCGGGCGGCCAAGGCGTGGCCCGAGGGGCCCCACACCCTCCTGTCCGTCGATCTCCTGCCCGAACGGGCGCTGGCGGGCGACGGCCACGCGCGCCGCACGTTGGCGTCGGAGATCTATCCCGCGCTGGCCTCGAACAAGGAACTCCTGGAGACCTGCGTCGGCTTCCTCGACTGCGGCTCCTCCATGGAGGCCACCGCGAGGGCGCTGTTCGTCCACCCCAACACCGTGCGCTACCGCCTGAAGCGGATCCAGGAGGTCACGGGGTACAACCCCACCGATGCGCGCGAGGCCTACGTGCTCCGCATGGCGATCACGCTCGGCAGGCTCAGCGTCTGAGGATGTCTGCCGCTCCTTGTGGGGTTCCCACAAAGGCCTGCCCGGCAAATTCGTGAGTCTCACGCCCGCACCGCCGTGCGCGCGGCGGCACAGTAGGAACGTGCTCGCGATCGTTGCTCCAGGCCAAGGTGCCCAGACCCCCGGTTTCCTCTCCCCATGGCTGGAGGACCCCGGGTTCGCCGAGCGGTTGGCCGGCTACTCCGCGGCGGTGGGCCTGGATCTGGCGCACTACGGCACCGAGGCCGACGCCGAGACCATCCGCGACACCGCCATCGCCCAGCCCCTGCTCGTGGCGTCGTCCCTGGCCGTCGCGGCCGAGCTGCTCCCGTCGTTCGACGGCGTGGGACTCGTCGCCGGGCACTCGGTCGGTGAGCTGGCCGCCCTCGCGCTGGCCGGGGTCGTCTCCCCCGCCGACGCGCTGACCCTGGTGCGCGAACGCGGCCTCGCGATGGCCGAGGCCTCCGCGGTGCGGTCCACGTCGATGACCGCCGTCATCGGCGGGGATCGCGACGAGGTGCTTGCGGCGATCGAGGCCGCCGGCCTGACGCCCGCCAACAACAACGGCTCCGGGCAGATCGTGGCCGCGGGCACCGTCGAGGAGCTCGCGGTCCTCGCGGAGAACCCGCCGCGCCGGGCCCGCCTGATCCCGCTCAGCGTCGCAGGCGCGTTCCACACCGTCCACATGGGCCCCGCCGTCGAACGGCTGCGCGCCAAGGCCGGCGGCATCGAGCCCGGCGAGCCCACCACCGCGCTGTTGAGCAACGCCGACGGCGCCGTCGTCTCCTCCGGCGTCGAGGCCCTCGACCGCATCGTCGCGCAGGTCGCCAACCCCGTCCGCTGGGACCTGTGCATGGCCACGATGGCCGAACTCGGCGTGACCGGCCTCCTGGAGCTCCCCCCGTCCGGTACTCTCACCGGCATCGCCAAGCGAAACCTCAAGGGGGTTGAGCTGTTCAGCCTGAACACCCCCGATCAACTCGACGAGGCACGCGAGTTCTGCCGCATCCACAGCCAGTCCACCCCCGAGTCCGAGTAGGTCAGACATATGCCCCTCCAGTCCTCCACCGGCGCCGAGTACGCCCGCATCATGTCCGTCGGCGGAGCCCGCGGCAGCCGCGTCGTGACCAACGAAGAGATGTGCACGATGATCGACTCGTCGGACGAGTGGATCACCCAGCGCACAGGCATCAGGGAGCGCCGCTGGGTCGCCGACGGCGAGGACGCCGAGACCCTCGGAGCCGACGCGGCCCGCAAGGCCATCGAGCGGGCCGGGCTCCAGCCGGCCGACATCGACGCGATCATCGTGTCCACCATCTCCCACTACCGGCAGACCCCGTCCCTGGCCGCGATCCTCGCCGAGGACCTGGGCCTCGAGTCCCCCGCCGCGTTCGACGTCTCGGCCGCGTGTGCCGGGTTCTCCTACGGCGTCGGTCTGGCCGAGGGCATGGTGCGCGCAGGTTCCGCCACGCACGTGCTGGTGATCGGCGTCGAGGTCCTGTCCAAGTACACGGACATGTCGGACCGCTCCACCGCCTTCCTCTTCTCCGACGGCGCGGGCGCCGTCGTCATCGGCCCGAGCGACACCCCCGCGATCGGCCCCACCGTGTGGGGCTCCAAGCCCGAGGACCACTCGGTCATCGAGGTCGACGACTGGCGCGAGGTCGAGCCGGGCGCCGGCGGCCCCTTCATCCACATGGCCGGTCGTGAGGTCTTCAAGTGGGCCACCACCGCCATCGTCGAGAAGGCACTCGAGACGCTCGAAGTCTCCGGACTCACCACGGATGAGCTGGACTGCTTCATCCCCCACCAGGCCAACAACCGGATCACCGATTCGATGTTGCGCCACCTCAAGCTGCCCGAGGACGTCGTGGTCGCCCGCGACATCATCCAGATGGGTAATTCGTCCGCGGCCTCTGTTCCGCTGGCGATGGAGGCACTGCTCGAGTCCGGGCAGGCCAAGAGCGGCGACAGTGCACTGATCATCGGATTCGGAGCGGGCCTCGTGTTCGCCGGCCAGACCGTGATCCTGCCCTGATCGCAGACCACACGTAAGTTCGAAGAAAGGAGCCACCATGGCCAGCACTGAGGAAATCCGCACAGATCTCGCCGAGATCGTCAACGACATCGCCGGCGTCGCGGTCGAGGACGTCCAGCTGGACAAGTCCTTCGTCGACGACCTCGGCGTCGACTCCCTGTCGATGGTCGAGATCATCTACGGCTGCGAGGACAAGTTCGGCGTGTCCATCCCCGACGAGGACGCCAAGAACCTCAAGACCGTGGGCGACGCCGTCGCCTACATCGAGCGCGCGTCCAACTGACGCCAGACGTGGGGCGGCTGACCACAGCCGCCCCACCACCATCGACCCCACCGCCCCAGTGACCAGGAGATTCTCCATGCCCACCACCGTCGTGATCACAGGCCTCGGCGCGACCACCCCACTCGGCGGCGACGTCGCCACCACCTGGGCGGGAATGCTCGCCGGGCGCTCCGGCGTCGTGGCGCTGACGGAGGAGTGGGCGAACGAGCTCCCCACCCGCATCGCGGCCAAGGCCGCAGTCGACCCCAGCGAGGTCATCGACCGCGTCGAGGCTCGCAAGCTGGACCGCTCCACCCAACTCATGCAGATCGCCGGACTGGCCGCGTGGGCCGACGCCGGCTTCGGTCTCGGCGAGGACAACCCCGTGGATCCTGACCGGCTGGGCGTGGTGTCGGCCACCGGCATCGGCGGCCTCCACTCCCTGCTGTCGCAGTGGGACGTCATGAAGGACAAGGGCGTGCGCCGCGTCTCGCCGTTCACCATCCCGATGCTGATGGCCAACGCACCGGCGGCCAACCTCGGCCTCAAGATCCATGCCAGGGCTGGCGTGCACACCCCGATCTCGGCCTGCGCGTCGTCGAACGAGGCGATCTCGCTCGGGCTCGACATGATCCGCCTGGGCCGCGCGGACGTCGTCCTGGTCGGCGGCGGCGAGGCCGTCGTCCACCCGCTGCCCATCGGGGCGTTCGGCCAGATGCAGGCGCTGTCGCGCCGCAACGATGAGCCCGAGCGCGCCTCGCGGCCCTGGGACGTCGACCGTGACGGCTTCGTCCTGGCCGAGGGCGCCGCCCTCATGGTCATCGAGACGCTCGAGTCGGCCAAGGCCCGCGGCGCCAAGATCTACGGCACGCTGGCCGGGGCCGGCATCACCGCGGACAGCCACGACCTGGTGCAGCCCGATCCCGAGGGTTACGGACAGTCGCAGGCCATGCTCAAGGCGCTGCGCGAGTCCGGTCTGACGCCGCGCGACATCGTGCACGTCAACGCCCACGGCACGTCCACCCCACAGGGCGACGTGACCGAGGCCGGGTCGATCCGCACCGCGCTGGGCGCCGACGCCGACCATGTGGTGGTCACCTCCACCAAGTCCATGACCGGTCACCTCCTCGGCGGCGCCGGGGCGCTCGAAACCGTCGCCTCCGTGCTGGCCCTCAAGCACCGCATCGTGCCCGGCACCATCAACGTGGACAACATCGAGCCCGGGCTCGGCATCGACGTGGCCACCTCCAACCGCGAGCTTCCGTCCGGCCCGCTGGCCGCGGTGAACAACAGCTTCGGCTTCGGGGGCCACAACGTGGCCGTGGTGGTCACCAACGAGAACGTGACCGACTGACGCGAGACGCGGCGGTGGCTCACACAACCTGGTGGAGCCACCGCACCGGCGCGTCCTCGCCCGCGTGGCGGAACACGTCGAGTTCGTCGTCCCACGGCACGCCGAGGAGCCTCTCCAACGCCTTGAGGAGCGGCTCCCCGCCCAACGCCTCCCCGGCCACCGCATGCTTGAGCCGGTCCTCGGACACGAGGATGTCGCCGTGCACACCCACCACCGCGCTGAACGCGCCCAGTGCCGGAGTGAAACTGTAGCGCTGACCGTCGCTCCCGGCCGTGGGCTCCTCGGTCACCTCGAAGCGCGCCCGGCCCAACCGGCCCAGCCCGCTCGCGAGCGCCGCTCCGGTGCCCGTCGGCCCGGTCCACGAGAGCTCGCAGCGCCGGGTGCCGGGTTCGGCGGGCTGCTGGGTCCACTCGAGGTCCGTCCGCGTCCCCAGGACAGCGCCCACAGCCCACTCGATGTGCGGGCACAGCGCAGCCGACGCTGAGTGGATGAACAACATCCCCCGCGCCGTGGACTGGCTGACCGTCTCGAGACGAGCAGACATAGCGGTTACCTCCTGGTTGGGCCGGATTGCCTTCCCCTGCGATCAGGCCCGCCCAGGTGTGGCCCCATTGTGCCCATGATCGGGCGCGACACGCAATGCCCGGTTGTGCGACGGCCGATCCGACGGTAGACAGGCATGCATGCGAGATCCCATGCCGCTCGACGCGGTCCTGACCTACCCCGACTCGGTGTCCCAGGTGCAGGCCACGAGCGCCGGCGTGTTCTGGCTCGCGACCATCGCCGCCGAGGACGGCCGGGTGACCGTCCGTCGGTCCTCCGGCGGGGTCGTGGCGGACCTCACGCCCGAGGCGGTCGTGAGATCGAAGGTGATGGAGTACGGCGGAGGCGCCTACAGCGCCGACGGCGACGCCCTCGCCTACTGCGACGACCGCACGCGGCAGGTCTGGCTCCTCCGGGAGGGCCGTCGGAGCGCGCTCACGCCGGCCGGCTCCGCCTTCGTCTACGGCGGGCTGCTGCTCAGCCTGGCGGACGGGTTGCTGCTGGCCGTGCGCGAGGACCACTCGGCATCGCCCGAGCCGCGCACCGAGATCGTGTCGCTGAGCCTGGACGGCAGCGACGACGGGGGGCGGGTGCTGGTGACCGGCGCGGACTTCTACGCCGGGCTCCAGCTGCGCGCCGGGCAGCTGGCCTGGTACCAGTGGAACCACCCGGACATGAGCTGGGACACCGCCGAGGTCTGGACAGCGCCCATCGACGCGACCGGCGGCGCCCGCCCCGTGGCCGCGACACCCGGGGTCTCGGCCCAGCATCCCGTCTGGCTGTCCGACGGGGTCGTGGCCTACAGCTCCGACGAGTCGGGGTTCTGGAACTGGCACGTGGACGGAGGCCCGGGCTGGGCGGTGGACCACGACTGCGACACCCCCACCTGGGTGCTCACGCCGCCTGTCGCGGCGGCGGTCTCGGGGCAGGTCCTCGCCTCGGTCGAGTTCGTGGAGGGTCGCGGCGTGCTGGCCTACTGGGACATCGCGTCAGGCGAGGTCACCTACCCCCTGGCCGGCTCAACCTCCATCGAGTCGGTGGCGGCCTACGACGGCACCGTGCATGTGGTGGCCGAGTGGGCAGACCGACCCGCCACGCTGCTCAGCCTCTCTGCGGACGGCGCGGCCGTCCGCATCGCCGGGCCCGAGGGGCCCTCGTCGGGGGCGGTCCCCCCGCAGACGCACTGGGCGGAGGGCCCGGCCGGACCCGTCCACTCCTGGCTGTACCTCCCCGAGGAGGACCGGCCGCCGCTCCTGGTGATGACCCACGGCGGGCCCACGTCGATGGCCACGGCCTCGTACGACGCCACGGTCCAGTTCTGGGTCTCACGGGGCTTCGCGGTGGTGGACGTCAACTACTCGGGGTCGACGGGCTTCGGCCGGGTCTACCGGGACCGGCTCCGCGGAGCGTGGGGCGAGCTTGACGTCGCCGACGCCGCAGCCGTCGTGACGAGCCTGGCCGAGGGTGGACGGATCGACGCCTCCAAGGTGGCGATCACCGGCGGCTCCGCGGGCGGGTTCACCACGCTGAAGTCCCTGGTCTCGACCGACGTCTACGCCGCTGGCATCAGCCGCTACGGCATCGGGTACCTCCCCACGCTGGCGACGGACACGCACAAGGCAGAGTCGCGCTACCTCGACGGCCTGGTCGCGCCGTGGCCCGAGGGCCGCGAGACCTACGAGGAACGCTCCCCGATCAACCACCTCGAGAAGTTGCGCACCCCGATGCTGATCCTCCAGGGCCGCGACGACAAGGTGGTTCCCCCCAGCCAGGCCGAGCAGATGGCGGCCGCGGTGCGCGCCGCCGGGCTGCCGGTGGCGCTGATCATGTTCGACGGCGAGGGCCACGGGTTCAGGACCATGGCAGCGCGGCGCGTGGCGCTGGAGGCACAGGTCTCGTTCCTCGAGCAGGTGTTCGGCATGCCGCCCAGCCCGGACGTGCCCCTTCTCGCGATCGAGAACCTCGGAGCGACGGACCTCCCCGGGAGCCGCTCACCCGGATGACGAGGGCCCCGGTCAGTACTGCCGGGGGCCGAAGACGGCGGTGCCGAGCCGCACCGTGGTGGCGCCGTGCGCGATGGCGATGCGGAAGTCACCGGACATGCCCATCGACAGCTCGTCCCAGCCTCCGCCCACGGCGTCGCGAATGCGCGCCCTCGTCTGAGCCAGGCGCTCGAAGCACTGCGCCACGCCGTCGAGATCCGGGCTGTTGAGGGCCATGGTCATCAGGCCACGCGGCTCCAGCGCCTCGAAGCCGTCCAGCGCCCGCGCGAAGGCGACGGCGTCCGCCGGCTCGATCCCCGACTTGGACTCCTCGCCGGAGGTGTTGACCTGGACGAGGACGGGCAGGCGTCTCCCGACGGCGACCAGCCGCCGGTCAAGCGCCTCGGCGAGCCGGAGCGAGTCGAGCGAGTGGAGCTCGGCCGCGAGTTCGGCCACCTGCCTGGCCTTGTTGGTCTGGACGTGGCCGATGACGGCGAACCCGATGCCCTCGTCGGCCAGTTCGGCGTGCTTGGCGGCCATCTCCTGCACCTTGTTCTCGCCGAACAGCGAGTACCCCGCCGCGTGCGCCTCGCGGATCTGGCCCACCCCGTGATACTTCGACACGGGCAGGAGCCGCACCTCGGCCGGGTCCCGGCCGGCGGCGCGGCAGGCGTCGTCGATGTCGGCCCGGACGGAGGCGAGCCGCTCCGCGATGCTCATGGCCACCTGGCTCCGAGGGAGATCACGCCCAGGGCCGCCAGGACGGCGAAGATGATCGCCAGACCGGCGTACCGGTCGGTGACCTCGGCCGGGACCTTCTCGGTGCCGACCGACTGGCGGATGGCCTCGTAGACGTCGCGCAGCTGGCCGCTGCTCTCGGCGGCGTACTTCTTGCCACCCGACAGCCGCGCGATCTCGGAGAGCTCGTAGTGGTCCACCGCGACGCGCTGCCGCTGGCCGTCCTGCTCCACGTAGCCGTTGTCCGTGCCGTAGGCGATGGTGTAGACCGGAACGCCGGCGTCCTTGGCGGTGACCGCGGCGCCCGAGGACGAGCGGCCGATGTTGGTGGCGCCGTCGGACAGCAGGACGATCGCGGCGGGGGCGACCGCCTCCGGGTCGTCCGGGTCCGGCGGGACGAGCTTCAGCGCGTCGAGGCTGGTGTAGACCCCCTCCCCCACTGCGGTGGACGGGGCCAGTTGCACGGCGTCGATCGCCCTGGCCACCGCGCCGCGGTCGATCGTGGGTGGCACCGCCACATCCGGGGTCCCCGCGAACGTGACGAGCGCGACGTTGAACCGCTCTGGCAGCGACGAGACGAAGGCCTTGGCCCCGGCCTGCGCCGCGGCGAGCCGGTTGGGGTCGACGTCCTCGGCCTCCATGGACCAGGACACGTCCAGGGCCACGACGATGGTGGCGCGGTCGCGCGGCTTGTCGACGAAGTCCTTCGGGATGGCCCACGCGATGATCAGCGCCCCCAGGCTGAGCAGCGCCAGCAGCACGGCGCCGTGGCGCTTCCAGGCCGCGTCCTTCGGCACCACGAGGCGCAGCCTGCTGCTCATCGGGCGGTGCGTGGAGCGGCCGGACAGGACCACGTAGAGGACGGCGATGATCGGGATGACCAGCAGGGCCCAGAGCCGCTGGGGAATCATGAACTCCAGAGCGAGCGGGATCATCGTGGCCACCTGGCGGCCATCATGACCGCACCCAGGGCCGCGATCACCGCGAACCCGAGGGCGAAGAACGCGTACTGGGCCGTGATCGGCTTCTTCACGTCCTCGTAGCCCACCACCGAGCCGATCTCGCGGTACGCGTCGGCCAGCGAGCCGAGGTCGTCTGCGTTGACGGCGCGACCGCCCGTCGCGTCCGCGATGGCCTTCAGCGCGGCCGTATCGGGTGCCACGTTCTCCCGCTGCCCGTCCACATCCACAAACCCATTCTGCGTGCCGTAGGCAATGGTGAAGATGGGTATCTCCCGCTCAGCCGCCGCCGCGGCCGGACCCGCCGGGGGCGGTCCCTCGGTGTTGGTGCCGTCCGAGAGCACGATGATCATCGCGGGGGCCGGCTCCTCCTCGTCGTCGCCTGGCGGTGCCTGGTCGACCGCCCGGAGCGCCGAGGTGATCGAATCACCGATCGCGGTGCCGTCGGCCAGCTCCAGGGCGTTGATGGCCCGCTCCGTGACCCCACGGTCCGTGGTGGGGGGCACGACGATGGAGGGGGTGGCGTCCATCCCGACGACGGCCACGTTGTAGGTGTCCGGCAGGTCCGTCATGAAGGTCACGGCCGCCTCCTTGGCCGCGGTCAGCCTGTCGGGGGGCACGTCGTCGGCGGACATCGACAGGGACGTGTCGATGACGAGGACCACCGTCGCCCGCTCACGTGGTTGGCGCTCGGTGCCCAGCGGATTGGCGTAGGCGAGCCCCAGCGCCACCAGCGAGGCCAGCGACATCGCCACGGCGAGGTGCCTGGTCCACCGCCGCTGCGACCCGACGACACGCGCGAGCATGCCGGTGTTGGTGAAGCGGAGCGCGACGCGGCCCTTCAACCTGAGCAGGATGAGATAGACGACGATGAGGACGGGCAGGAGCAGCAGGGTCCACAGCCTGTCCGGGTTCTGGAACTCGGGGATCATCTACTTGCTCACCCCCTGCGGCGGCTGGTGGAGCATGCCGGCCACCCGCCGGTAGTTGAGGACGAACCGTGCGATGTCGGCCACCCAGTCGCGGTCCGTGCGGAGCTGGATGTGCCCGGCGCCCGCGCGCCGGAGGGCCACCTTCACCCGCTCGCGCTGGGCCTTGGTGGCCGCGTCCATGCGGCGGCGCGCCGCGTCGTCGGAGGTGTTGACGTAGCGCGAGAAGGACGTCTCCGGGTCGTGGATCAGCATCTCGCCGACGTCCGGGAACTCCAGCTCGTGGCGGTCGATCACCTCGACGCACAGCACCTGGTTGCGGACCGCCAGCCGGCGCACGGCGCGCTCCCACGGCGGGGGCACCGCCGGGTCCAGCTCGGCGTCGCCCGGCGTGAGGAAGTCCGAGACGATCACACGCATCCCCCGACGGCGTTGCGACCGCGTCATCTGCTCGATGCCGTCGGCCAACTCCAGCTCGCCGGCCGCGTGGTCCGGGACGATGGGCTCGGTGAGCATCTTGCGCAGCAGGCCGTATAGGGCGGTCCTGCCGGACCGGGCGGGAAGCCGCTTGACCTGATCGGGCAGCATCATCATGCCGCCGAAGCGGTCCCCCATCCGCTGGCTGAGGAACCCGATGGTGGCGATGGCCGCGATCCCGAGGTCCCGCTTGGTCACGCCCTCCGTGCCCCAGTTCATCGACGGCGTGACGTCCAGCAGCGCCCACACCTCGAGCTCGCGGTCGGCCATGGTGTCGCGCACGTGCGGGACGGTGGTGCGGGCGGTGACGGCCCAGTCCATCTTGCGCACGTCGTCCTGGCCTGGCTGGTAGACGCGGGCGTCGTTGGTGTCCGACCCTGCGCCCGGCAGCAGCCCGAGGTGGTCGCCGTGCAGGAAGCCCTCGAGGCGACGCACGATCGTCAGCTCAAGCCGGCGCAGCGCCGCCTCCGGCGCGAGCTTGCTCAGCGGGATCGTGGGGCCCGACGGCGGGCGCAGCACCGACCACTCGGCGCCGGTCTGGTCGGGCGCCGACAGCTTCGGCCCCTGGGGAGGGGGGCCGTTGAAGGTGAATCCGGGTTGGGCCACCGGCCCGCCTAGCTGCGGCCGGGCTGGTGCGCGTGCTGCTCGTGCGCGACCTGCCGTTGCTGTTCGCTCCAGACCGGGGTGGGAGCCGGAACCATGGCGAGGATGCGGTCCACCACGTCCGCGGTGCTGATGTTGTCCGCCACTGCGTCGAAGCCCAGCACGATGCGGTGGGCCATCACGTCCTTGGCGACGGCCTGGACGTCTGTGGGCAGCACGTAGTCACGGCCGTTGATGAGCGCCAGCGCGCGGGCCGCCGCGACCAGCCCGAGGGTGGCGCGTGGCGAGCAGCCGATCTGGATGACGCCGGTCAGGTCCGGCATGGCGAACTCGGCGGGGGTCCGCGACGCGAGGACGAGCCGCACGATGTACTCGGCCACCAGATTGTGCACGAACACGTTGGAGGCCATGTCCTGCAGGTGCCGCACCAGGCCGGGATTCAGCACCCGATTGGCCTCCGGCGGGCTCACGCTCATGCGGCGCAGGATCTCCAGTTCCTCGTTGCCGCGCGGGTATGGCACGTCGACCTTGAGGAGGAATCGGTCGCGCTGCGCCTCCGGGAGGGGGTAGACGCCCTCGGACTCGATCGGGTTCTGCGTGGCGATGACGATGAACGGCTTGGGCGCGGGGTAGGTCTTCCCTCCGATGGAGACCTGCTTCTCCGCCATGAGCTCCAGCATCGCCGACTGCACCTTGGCCGGCGCCCGGTTGATCTCGTCGGCGAGCACGAAGTTGACGAACACCGGGCCGAGCTCGATCTCGAAGTTCTCGCTCTTGGCCGAGTAGATGCGGGTGCCGACGATGTCCGAGGGGACGAGGTCCGGGGTGAACTGCACGCGGGCGAAGTCGCCGCCCACCACCGTGGCGAAGGAGCGGACCGCGAGCGTCTTGGCCACGCCCGGGACGCCCTCCAGGAGGCAGTGCCCCTTGGCGAGGAGCGCAACCATCAACTGCTGCACCATGTGTTCCTGGCCGACGATCACCCGCTGCACCTGACCGATGGCCTGCCCGAGCAGGCGTGCGGCGTCCGCAACGTCGCGGGGCAGCTGCGTGTCTTCCGTCGACGTGATGCTCACGCGGTGACTCCTTCATGCTCGGGGGACCCGCGCTCAACGATAGCGCCCCGTCCGCGACACCCAAGGCTCCTCGCCCCGCCCCCAGGGTGTGGGTATGAGCCTTGCCCGCCGTGGTTTGATGGTACCGATGAGCACGCAGGACGACCCCGCCGCGCCGGCCCCGATGGCCGGCCATCACCCGTTGCGGGACGACGATCCGGCGCGGGTCGGTGACTTCTGGCTCGATTCCCGTCTGACCGCGACGCCGGCGGGGACCGCCTTCTCCGCGCACGAGGACGGCGGCGACTCGGTGATGCTGCTGCTTCTCTCCGAGGGCGCGGCCACGGACGCGGCGGCACGCGCCCGCTTCTCCGGCGAGGTCAACGCCATGCACATCGACACCGTCGTGGCGCGTGGTGGCGAGGGGCAGGACGAGGGCCGGATGGCGGTGCGGTTCCGGCACGAGGACGACGACCCGACTCTCCCCCACCACGCCACGCTCGCCCCATGGGTGGCGCTGGCCTTCGACGGGTCGCTGGCCGCGGTGATGGAGGCGGACAGGGTGCTGCGAGCCGTGGACCTGTCACGGACGCCCCCGCTCAGCGAGCCCGCAGGGCCCGACTACCGGCTGCATTGGATCAACCGGACCGAACGGGGCGCCACCCGCATGTGGCCGCTCCCCTGGCCCGGCCGGACGGACCGGGCGGGGTGGATCACCATGCTGGTGTCGTTCCTGCTGATGGCCCTGATCACCGCACTGGCCCTCCTGCTGGCCATCCTGCTGTTCCAGAACCAGCCTCCGGTCAACGCGCCCCAGCCCATCCCGTCGATGGGTGAGGGCAGCGGCGAGGGCTCCGGTTCGGGGTCCGCCAGCCCCCAGTCCCCCTCAGGCTCGCAGGACGGCAGCGGCAGCCCGGTCGATTCGTCTCCCGGCAACGATCCCGGGCCGTACTCGGACAGCCCGTCGATGAACCAGCCGAGCGGCGATCAGTCCGGGCCGGGAGATCCGTCGCCCAACCGTCGGCTCTGAACGCCGTCGCCCCCGCGATATGCTGGCGGCCGGCCCAGGGGCGGTAGCACAGCCGGTTAGTGCAGCGGACTCATAATCCGCGGGTCGCGGGTTCGAGCCCCGCCCGCCCCACCAGCGCCCTCACAGGAGGTGCCGCGACACCGCCGCCAGCCACGCCGCGACACCAGGGGGCCCATCGGCCACCACGTCCGCGTGGTCCGTCAGGGCCGGCAGCTCGTGCGAGCCGCTCACCACCACGCAGGTGGTCAGCCCCTGGCTGCGCAGGTCGCGTAGGAGGTCGAACGCCGGCAGGTCACCCAGGTCGTCGCCGCACATCGCCACGACGGAGGCGCCCGTCTCCCGGATGAGGTCGCGGAGGGCGTCGCCCTTGGTCAGGGACGAGGATCGGAGTTCGAGCACGTGCCTGCCCGGCTCCAGGACCAGAGAGTTGGCCTCGGCGATACCGGAGACGATGGGCTTCAGGATGCGGAAGGCCTCCACCGGGTCCGGGCAGCGCCGAACGTGGACGCCGACCGCCCGGCCCTTGTCCTCCAGGTGCACGCCGGGCAACCCCAGGTCCGCCAGCGCCCGCTGGATCTGCACGGTGGCCACTGCAACGCTCTGGGGCGTCTCCGGTGGTGTCTCGACACCGGTGCGGGCGTCCCACCGCTCCGCCCCGTACTGCCCCAGCACCACGACGCCCCCGAGCCCGGCGCGCCGCTCGAGCTGTCCGAGTTCCCTCACCTTGGCCACCGGGCGCCCGGTGATGATGGCCACATGCCCCACTTTCGGGCCCAGTTCAGCCAGCGCCTCGGCCGCCTCCGGCTGCATCTCCGACGTCTCCGGATCGTCGACGATGGGCGCCAGCGTGCCGTCGAAGTCCATCGCGATGAGCACCCTTGCCGGGTCGGCGGCAGTGGCCGCCAGGAAGTCGTGCGCGGCCGGGGTCTTGGCGTGCCAGGTGGTCATGGCTCCACTGTGCCATGCCGGGCCGACGGTTCCCCTCGCTAGTCTGGGGGTCCGAACCAGGAGGTAACGATGCCGCACCGTGCCAGTTTCGTCGTCGTGGCGAACCGACTCCCCGTGGACCGCGTGACCGCCGACGACGGCTCCGTCGACTGGCGGACCTCGCCAGGAGGGCTGGTCACGGCCCTGGAACCCGTCATGCGCCAGAAGGGCGGCGTGTGGATCGGGTGGCATGGCGCCCCCGACGAGACGGTGGAGCCGTTCACCCACGACGGCTACTCGATCGTCCCGGTTCCGCTGACCACCGGCGAGCACGAGGAGTATTACGAGGGCTTCTCGAACGCGACGGTGTGGCCCCTCTTCCACGACACTGTGGCCTTTCCCGAGTTCCACCGGGAGTGGTGGGACGCCTACGTCGGCGTCAACCGGCGGTTCGCCGAGGCGGCTGCTGAAGCAGCCGACGAGGACGCGACCGTGTGGGTCCAGGACTACCAGCTTCTCCTCGTCCCACAGATGCTGCGCGCGCTGCGTCCGGACCTGAGGATCGGATTCTTCCTCCACATCCCGTTCCCGCCGGTGGAGCTCTTCTCCCAGCTCCCGTGGCGCAGGGAGATCCTCGAGGGGATGCTCGGCGCCGATCTCGTCGGCTTCCAGGTGCCGGGCGGGGCGTCCAACTTCCTGCGCCTCGTCCGTCGCCTGACGACACACAAGGTCGAGCGGGACCGGGTCCAGGTGGGCTCCGGCCACGCGTGCGTAGCCCGCGCCTATCCCATCTCGATCGACACCGAGGGCTTCGCGGCCCTGGCGGAGTCCCCCGAGGTCGTCGCGGAGGCCGAGGCGCTGCTCGACGAGCTCGGGCACCCGAAGCTGGTGTTCCTCGGCGTCGACAGGCTGGACTACACCAAGGGCCTCCGGCAACGGATCCGGGCGATGGGCGAGCTGTTCGAGGAGGGCCGGCTGGATCCGTCGGAGGTGGTGTTCCTGCAGGTGGCCACTCCTTCCCGTGAGCGGGTCGAGGAGTACCGGCGCCTGCGCGACGACATCGACCTGCTCGTCGGCCGGATCAACTCGGAGGTGGGGGGCATCGGGCGGCCGGCGATCGTCTACCGGCACGCAGGCTTTCCCCGTTCGACGATGGCGGCCATGTACCGCATCGCCGATGTGATGGTGGTCACCCCGCTGCGCGACGGGATGAACCTCGTCGCCAAGGAGTACGTGGCGTGCCACCCGTCCACCAGCGGGGCCCTCGTCCTCAGCGAGTTCGCAGGAGCGGCGCTCGAGTTGAAGCAGGCATACCTGGTCAACCCCTACGACCTCAACGGCATGAAGGCCGCCCTGGTTCAGGCGGCCACGGACCCACTCCGTGACCGGCAGCGGCGGATGCGTGCCCTCAAGAAGCAGGTGGCCACCCACACCATCGACGACTGGGCCCAGGCCTTCCTGGGAGACCTGGCCGACCTGCGCTGATCACCCGCGGCAGTCAGCATCGCCGGCCAAGGTAATGGTCACCCTGCCCAGATCAGGCCTCCTCCACCCCGGCGGCACCCGCGTGCGCGAAGATGCGTGTGGGTAGGTGTCGGGCCGCGAGGCCACGAGGTTGGTCAGGGGGCGCGATGGAGGGCGGCAGGGGCTTTCCCTCTGTGTCCGTGGTGATCCCATGCCTGAACGAGGAGCTGTTGTTGCCAGGACTGCTCGACGCCCTCACCGGACAGACCGTGCCGCCGAGCCAGGTTGTGGTGGCGGACGGGGGCTCGGACGATGACACCGTGCGGCTCGCGCGGCGCGCGGGGGCCGTGATAGTTAGGGGCGGATTGCCCGCAGCGGCACGGAACCGCGGGGCCGCCGCCTCCTCCGGTGAGCTCGTGCTCTTCCTGGACGCCGACGTGCGTCCGGGCACCCAGTTCATCGAGCATGCCGTCGGCGAGTTCGTCGGACGCCGACTGGACGTCGCCACGGCAGCGTTGGTGCCGCTGGAGCGGGCCTGGGACTTCAGACTCGTGTACGCGGTCATCGCCCGAGGGCTCCAGTGGGCCGCGCAGGTGCGGCCGCACGCCGTGGGGGCCTGCATCCTGGTCCGTCGGAGTCTGCACGACCGGATCGGGGGATTCGACGAGTCGCTCGCCCTCGCCGAAGACCACGACTACGCAAGGCGGGCCGCACGCATCGGGCGCTTCGGCGTCCTCCGCTCGGTGCGGATCCCGACCTCGATGCGCCGGATCCGGCACCTGGGCAGGGTCCGCTACGGCCTGGTCGCACTGTTCTCGGAGATCCGCTCGCTTCTGGGCCGTCCCGCCCGTGGGATACCCGACGGTTACGACCTCGGCGGGGACCACGACGTGGGGGCCCCGTGAGCGGCGCGGCGTGGCGCCGTCTGGGGCGCATCCTCGCGCGGCCCTCGACGGAGGTGCAGGGCGACGCCGTCGCGGTCGCCGTCGTCGCGGGAGCGGTCGCGGCGGCGTCCATCCTGGTGGCGCTGCGGACGGTCGGCCAGGAGCGCACCTACGGGCGCTTCCTGACGACCACAGTCGCGACAGCCAGCTACGACATCAGGGACGCCACGGGAGCGCTCCTCGCCCGATCGGGTGAGGACGAGATCGTGGAACTGCACGTGGTGCGCCACCTGCGGCAACTCGCCGCCCTGAGGGCCCAGGGGAAGCCTGGCCGCCTCGCCGCAAGGGTGGAGATCTTCACCGGCCTGAGGGCGTTCTCCGACGACTTCGACGATCCGCGTTACGCCCGGGCCACCGTCGTCGTCGCCCGGGCCGGGGTCGCCCGTGCCCTGCTGAGGCTGGGGTTTCGAGAGGCGCCCGCGCCCCGGCTCGATCTGGCCAACCGCGCCGAGAAGTGGGTGCTTGGCCTGCGCAGCGGCGCCCCCTCCGGACTGCCTGACTGCCTCGTCGTCATGCCGAGGGCCCAGTGGGAACACCCACGGACCCGCTCGCTCCTCGACGAGTGGATCCGCCGCTGGCGCGCCGACTGACCGGGTCCGACTCGGCCGCCGGAGGCCCCGCCACTGCGGTCCTCAGAACCGGTGGATCTGATCACCGGGTAACTGACCGACCAGCTCTCATCCTGGGCTCTGGGGTCGGGGAAGGTCCAGCTCCACCCACACGGGTAGGTCGGCATCACCTTCATAGGGAGGCTGGACGGTGTAGCCATGCTGGCGGTAGGGCAGTCCGGGGTACAGAAAGGCGCTGCTGTCCAAGACGAGCCGTTGGCAACCACGATCCATCGCCACAGACTCGAGAAGCTCCAGCAGCTGACTTCCGACGACCACCCCGCCAGGACCGCTGGTCAGCAGACTCAGCCGCGAGGCCAGCGCCACGGGCCCCGACAGAGACATCACCGCCCCAGCGATCGGATGCTCCTGATCGATCACCATCGCCACGTCGTCCGACGGCGCCACCGTCCAGCCGGACCGCCACGCAGGATGTCGCAGGGCCATCCGACCCAACAGCTCGCGGGCAGCGGGGTCGGCTCCGGTGGCCAGAATCGCCCCGAAACGCGCACGGCTCACCTCGATCCGCCCGACCCGGCCGCCGCGTTCGGCCAGCTCATACGCCGGCGACGCACCCGCCACCAGGGCCGGGAGAGGCCCCGCCGGCCTTGCTGTCAGACAGGGCCGTACCGCCCAGCCCCCGACGAGGAAGGGTGAGGCTGCCATCCGCCGCTGGTGGGGGTCGGGCACCTCATCGCCTGCCATCAGGATCTCCCACCGACGCTGATGGACGTCACCCGACACTGCCACCGGCCGCGGAAGCCCCCACAACTCGCACAGGGACCGCGCATCGACAGCCTCGGCCAGGGCCAGACTGATGCTCGGGGTCGGCGACACCAGGGCGCGGCCATCGACCCACACGTGATGGACGCCGACAGTTGTGACGACGCCGCTCCCGGCGGGCCACGACGTTGCATCGATCAAGTCGGCAGCACTCACCGCCCCCCGCAACCTGGCTGGCAACGCGGCCAGGAACGTGAGGAGTGCATCAGCGCCCATCGCAGCAGGCTAACCCAATCGGCCCTCGGAGTCGCTGGCCGAGAGCTGACGACATTGGGCACGGCCATCGCTACTGTCGTGTTCCTCGTGTCTCCACTGCGGCCGTGCGGCGCTCTTGGTGCGGACATTTGGTCGATCCGACTACAGGCCCACCCCAGGCTGGTTGCCCAGTAGTTGCCCACCGAGTAAGAGAGAAGCCGCTCGGACTAGTGTTTTGCCTAGTCAGAGCGGCTTTCACGCTGGCTCCCCGGACTGGACTCGAACCAGTAACCCTTCGATTAACAGTCGAATGCTCTGCCAATTGAGCTACCAGGGATTGGTGGCATGCCACGCGAGAAAGAACGTTAGCAGATCGGTCCGGGACGTGCGAATCCGGGAGACACGGCCCGAAGGCACGTCAGAAGTACTCGGCCGCGAGCCTGTCGGTCTCCGCGACGACGGCGTCACGCGTCGCCGGATCCTCCAGGTCGGCGCCTCCTGAGGGCACGGCGTACCAGTGGAGCTTCGACTCCTCGCCAAGGCTGCGCCGGCCGACGATCTGCACCTGTCCCCTCGTGCCGTCCACCACGCTCTGGACGACGGTGGAGGCCTGCACCCGCTCCTGGAACAGCTCAGGCAAACGGCCCGCGTCGCTGAGCCGGGCCTCGAACCGCTCGCCCTCCACAGTCCGCCAGCGGAAGGTGTTGGACTCGCCCACCCAGGAGCCGCTGCCGATCTCCTCCCAGCCCCACACCCGCCAGGTGTCCCCGATCAGGCGGGCCAGGGCGGAGCGTGTGCCCACCAGCACCACCCCCTCCCCCACGCCGTGTGCCAGCACATCCGCGCGGTGCCCAAGGGCCTCGTTCAGCCCTTCGTGTACGGCCGGGTCAAGACGGTTGAACAGTTCCATGCCCCCATTGTGCTCCGTGTGGATAAGAAGTGTTGTCCGTCTGGACTTGTCCACAGTCTGCTGCCGGCCCCTGGCCCCGGACATCGCCCAGGGGCAAGGCTGGGGCCATGGATCTCAACGAGTTGCGGCTCCCCGACGCCTGGTTCGGCCCCGGGGAGGACCTCGCCTGCGCGAAGGTCGTCGAGGCCGGTCTGTATGCGGCGCACCTGCTGGACCTGCACGGGCCGGACCCGGAGCTGACCCGGCTCGTCGCGGCCGCGGCTGAGGCCACGGACCGCTTCTGGGCCGTCGGGCTGAAGGTGGCCATGCAGCAGGCCCGGCGCCTCGCGGTCGCCTACGATCTTCCCTCCGAGGACCTCTTCCAGGACGGGTGCGTCGCAGTTGCGGAGGCGATCGAACGCTTCGACTTCACACGGGGCGTCAGGTTCACCACGTTCGTCTTCGAGGGAGTGGCCCGCACGCTGGCCGAGGGTGCCAGGCACCGGATGGGTCGTCCCACGGCGTCGCGGGCCGACCGCCGGGCGGCCCGGCTGGCCGGTGCGGAGCGGGACCGCGAGGCCGCGGCCGGCAACAGCATCGATATCGCCCGAGCGGCGGCCGCGGTGGGGGTCTCCCCCACCGCGGCGGGCCGGGCGCTGGTTCGGATGATCAGCCTCGACGACGTCATCGCCGCGGACCCGTCGGCAGAGGCCGGGTTCGCCCGGGTGGACTCTCACGGGCTGGACTTCCTGAGCCTGCTCAGCGCCCGGCACCGGCTGGTCCTCGAGCTCCGTTACGGGCTGTGGGGGGAGGCGCTCACCCTGGCGGAGACCGCACGTCGGATGAGCGCCTCACAGTCCACGGTCCACCGGTGGGAGGGGGAGGCCATCGCTGCCGCCCGGGAACTCCTCGCCGGCGAACGGACCACGCGGGTCAGTGCGAGATCGCCTCGCCTGCCCCCGCCCCGGTCATGGAGCGCACCTCCATCTCCACCGCGAACTCCTCATCGCCCCGCTCGGGTGAGGTGACCGTGCCCAGCCAGCCGGCCAGGAACGCCAGCGGCACGCTGACCAGCGCCGGGTTGTCCAGCGGGAACCAGGCGAAGTTCACGGCCTCGCCCATCATGGACGTCTTCGATCCCGAGATGGCCGGGGAGAACACGATGAGCAGGACGGCCGAGACCAGCCCGGTGTAGATGGACCACACCGATCCGCGGGTGTTGAACCGCTTCCAGTAGAGGGTGTACAGGATCGACGGCAGGTTGGCCGAGGCCGCCACCGCGAACGCCAGCGAGATGAGGAAGGCGATGTTCTGGCCGTTTGCCGCGATGCCGCCGAGGATGGCCAGGACGCCGACCACGATGGAGGTGTACCGCGCCACCTTCACCTCCTGTGCCGGATCCGCCTTGCCGTCCTTGAGGATCGAGTTGTAGACGTCGTGCGCGAAGGACGCGGACGCCGTGATCGTCAGGCCCGCCACCACGGCGAGGATGGTCGCGAACGCCACCCCGGAGATCACCCCCATGAAGATCTCGCCACCGAGGTTGAGCGCCAGCAGCGGCGCGGCCGAGTTCGCCCCACCCGGCGCGGCCAGGATGTTCTGCTGGCCCACGAGCTTCGCCGCTCCGAGGCCGAGGACCAGGGTGAACAGGAAGAACACGCCCACCAGGATGATCGCCCACACCGCCGACTTGCGGGCCTCCTTGGCGGTGGGCACGGTGTAGAAGCGCATGAGCACGTGCGGGAGGCCGGACGGCCCCGCGATCAGGGCGAGCGACAGCGACAGGAAGGACAGCTTCGTCCAGTCGGTCGCGCCGTAGCGGCCCATCGGCTCCAGCAGGTCCTTGCCGGTTCCGGTGGTCGCGTCGAGAGCGGCCTGCTGGGCGGCCAGGGCCAACCCGTCGAGGTTGAAGCCGTTGCCCATCAGCACGAGGAAGGTCATGACCGCCGCGCCGCTCACGAGGAGCACCGCCTTGATCATCTGCACCCAGGTGGTGCCCTTCATGCCCCCGATGAGGACGTAGACGATCATGAGGACGCCCACCAGGCCGATGACGAGGCTCTGCATGTTCCTGTCCGAGACCCCCAGGAGCAGGGCCACCAGGCCACCGGCTCCGGCCATCTGCGCGAGCAGGTACACGAAGGAGATGACGAGGGTGGAGGTGGCCGCCGCGGTGCGCACCGGCTTCTGGCTCATCCGGAAGCTGAGCACGTCGGCCATCGTGTACTTACCGGTGTTGCGCATCGGCTCGGCGACGAGGTAGAGGGCGATGAGCAGCGCGACGAAGAATCCGACGGAGTAGAGCAGGCCGTCGTAGCCGTAGATGGCGATAGCGCCCGTCACGCCGAGGAAGGCGGCGGCCGAGAGGTAGTCGCCGGTGATGGCCAGGCCGTTCTGGCGCCCGGAGAACTTTGCGCCGCCCGTGTAGAAGTCTGACGCCTTGGTCTTCTGGCGGCTCACCGTGATCACGACGGCCAGCGTGGCCGCGACGAAGAGCGCGAAGACCGCGATGTTGATGACGGGGTTGCCGTACTGCGGGGTCTCGAGGAGCGTGATCATGCCGCACCCTCGTTCACGATGTGCGCCTTGATCGAGGCGGCCAGGGGATCGAGCCTCCGGTTGGCGTAGTTGACGTAGATGGCCGTCCAGATCCACACGACGGCGAACTGGAACAGGCCGAGCATGATGCCGGTGTTGAGACCCACCATGCCGAGGAAGGGCGAGGCCATGAAGTCCACGGCGTAGATGGAGAGCACCACGTAGACGAAGTAGGAGGTGAGCCCGGCGATCGTCATCGGAAAGGCGAAGCGCCGGAAGCTGTTGCGCAGCTCCCGGAACTCAGGGGTCTTGGCGACCTCGACGAACACTGCTCTGGAATCGACTGAATCCAACGGATCCACGGTACGGCCTTGGGACATGATTCTCCTGAAGGTCGGCGAGACCACAGTGTCTCGACGTGAAGATACTTTAAGCACGCGGGGCATGACAATGCAATCCCGGACTTTGTCAGTATCCGAGCGGCTGCGCCGACGGCGTCAGCCGAGGCCGACGGCGAGGAGCTCCTTGCGTCGCATCTCCAGTCCGGTCAGCTCCGCGAACTGGGCGCGGTGGCCGGAAGGGTCCTTGACCGGATCGGTCCGCTGGAGACGGGACTTCAGGTCCGCGATCTGTCGCGTCACCCGGGCCAGCCTCAACCGGGAGGTGTGCGCGAGAGAGTAGGTCTCGTCAGCCTCCCGGAGCAGAGGCTCCACGATGAGAGCCACCAGCAGTTGCCGCACCAGATCCCCGGGCGCGGCGTCACGCAACCGCGCCGTCCACCCGTCGCCGTACTCGACGGTGGTGAGCAGCCGGAACACCGCGGCGTAGCCGGGGTGGGTGAAGTCCGCCTCCTCCACCGCGTTCCAGGCCGCGTCGAAGGTGGTGGGGTGCTGCAGCATGAGCTTCAGCGTGTCCCGCTCCAGGCGCAGCGCCGGGTCGTCGGGGTTGGGCCATGCGGGATCCGGCGCAGGGCGCTCGTGCGGATCGTCGGGGAGCGGCCCGTCGTGCGTGCCCCGGTGGCGGGCCCGAGCCGCCTCACGCCGGACGTCGTCGAGGTCCATGCCCAGCACGCCCGCCAGCTCGCGCAGGTACTGGTTGACCAGCGACTGGTCGCGGATCGATCCCACCAGTTCGGCGCCCTCGCGGGCCGCGGCAAGGCGTCCGTCGGCCCTGTCGAGGTCGTGGCTCTTCGCGATGTTGGCCATCACGAACCTGTAGAGCGGGATGCGCCGGGCCACCAGCTCCCGGACGGCCGCGTCACCCTGCTGAAGCCGCAGGTCGCACGGGTCCAGGCCGGTGGGTTCGACGGCGACGTAGGTCTGGGTGATGAAGTTCTGGTCCCCCTTGAACACCTTGAGCGCGGCGGCCTGGCCGGCCTTGTCGCCGTCGAAGGTGAAGATCACCTCACCGTGCAGCCCGTCGTGGGTGCCCATGAGACGCTGGAGGAGGCGGGCGTGATCGTCGCCGAACGCCGTGCCGCACGACGCGACAGCCGTCTCCACACCGGAGAGGTGGGCCGCCATCACGTCGGTGTAGCCCTCGACGATCACGGCCTGCGCCTTGCGGCCGATCTCTCGGCGCGCGAGGTCCAGCCCGTAGAGGACGTGCGACTTCTTGTACACCGGGGACTCGGGGGTGTTGATGTACTTGGCCGGCAGCCGGTCGTCGTCGTAGATCCTGCGGGCCCCGAAGCCCAGCACGGCCTGCGCCGAGTCCCGGATGGGCCACAGCACCCGCCCGACGAAGAAGTCCCGTCCGCCCTGGCGGGTGAGGCCGGCGGCCTGGAGCACCTCGTCGGAGAAGCCCGCCGCACGCAGCGTCTGCCTGAGCGCTCCCCCGTGCCGGGGCGCGTAGCCGATCCGGAAGCGCTCGGCCACCTCCCTGTCGAAACCCCTGCCGTGCAGGAACTGGCGGGCCTCGATGGCCTCCGCCGACTCGAGCTGGCGGGCGTAGAACTCCTGCGCGGCCTCGTTGGCCTCCAGTATCCGCCTGCGCTGGCCGGGGGCCTGGCCGGGTGTGCCGTCGTCCTCCACCCGCAGCACGAGGCCCGCGCGATCCGCCAACACCTGCACGGCCTCGGTGAAGGAGAGGTTCTGCTGCTTCTGCAGGAACGTGATGACATCGCCGCCCTCCCCGCAGCCGAAGCAGTAGTAGAACCCGCGGGAGGGGGTGACGGTGAACGACGGCGTCTTCTCGTCGTGGAACGGACACAGCCCCTTCAGGGAGCCGCCGCCCGCGTTGCGGAGGGCGACGTAGCCGCCCACCACATCGTCGATCCGGCTGCGCTCACGGACGGCCGCGATGTCCTCGTCGTTGATCCGGCCCGCCACGGTGCCACTGTACCCGGGCCGCTCGGCCGGTGCGGGGTCAGGCGCCGCGGCCGATGCCCCTCGGGAGCTTCCGGGGGTCCCAGCCGAGCAGATGCCGGGCCTGCTCGAACGCGAAACGGTCTGTCATGCCGCCCACGTAGGTGACGACGCCGCGCAGCAGGTCGTCGCCGCGGTACTCGTGAGGCAGTGCGGCGGGCGTGGCCAGGTAGTACTCGACGAGATCAGTCAGCACGCGCACGACCGTGTGCGACTGGGCCACCGACTCGGGCCGTGTGTAGATGCGCTCGTAGTTGAACCGGCGCAGCTCACCGAGCGCCTCCGCCGTCGCCGGGTCCATGCCCACGACCCCCGTGGTCGAGGTCGTCGCGATGACGGCGGTGATGAACGTGGACAGCTGCCGGGTCCTGGTCACCCCTGCCACCTCCCGCACCACCGGCGGCAGGTCGGCGACGGCGACGATCCCGGCGGACACGGCGTCCTCCAGGTCGTGCGCGCAGTAGGCGATCCGGTCCGCCCAGGACACGATCTCCCCCTCGAGGGTGGCCGGGGCGGGCCGCGACCACGAGTGGTTGCGGATCCCGTCGAGGGTCTCGACCGTCAGGTTGAGGGGACGGAGCACCACGTCCGCGCCCCAGGGACCGTGGTCGTAGCCGCCCTCGATGAACTGGTCGAAGGCGTCCTCCGAGGCGTGGCCCCCCGGCCCGTGACCGCAGTCGTGGCCGAGCGCGATGGCGTCGACCAGGGTGACGTTGGCGCCGATGCCGCGCGCCATGGCCACGGCGGCCTGGGCCACCTCGACGGCGTGCGTCAGCCGGGTTCGCTGGTGGTCCGTGGGATAGACCACCACCTGCGTCTTGCCCGCGAGGCGGCGGAAGGCGGCCGAGTGCACGATCCGGTCCCGGTCCCGCTCGAAGCAGGTCCGGAACTCGTCCGGCTCCTCGGGCCGCTCCCGCTCCCCCGCACCGACCGCGTGGCTCGCCTCGGGGACCAGCGTCAGATGCTCCAGCGCCTCACGCTGCTCGCGCCGCCTCGGGTCCCGCGCCGAGGCGCGCGCCGACGACGTGGCATGCGCGGTGATGACGCCCCGGCCGTGGCCCTGCATTGTGGAGGCCCAGAGCCTGGTGCGCGGAAGTGGAGTGTCCATCGCCTCCAACCGTAGCGACCTCAGCGCTCGGCGCGGGGCACCCACTCGGACAACTGGTTGCCCACGTACACCTGACGCGGCCGGTAGATGCGCTGCTTGGGGTTGTCCGAGACTTCCTTCCAGTGCGCGATCCACCCCGGGGTGCGCCCGATGGCGAACATCACGGTGAACATGTCGAGCGGGATGCCGATGGCGCGCAGGATGATGCCGGAGTAGAAGTCGACGTTGGGGTAGAGCCTGCGCGACGCGAAGTAGTCGTCGGCCAGCGCCGCCTGCTCCACCTGCCGGGCGATGTCGAGCAGCGGGTCCGTGATGTGCATCGCGTCGAGCAGCTTGTCGGCGGCCTCCTTGAGGATCTTCGCCCGGGGATCGAAGTTGCGGTACACGCGGTGACCGAAGCCCATGAGCTTGAAGCCGGAGGAGCGGTCCTTCACCCGGTTGACGTAGGACTGGGGGCTGGTCCCGGTGTCGCGGATGTACTCGAGCATCTCGATCACGCCCATGTTGGCGCCACCGTGCAGCGGGCCCCAGAGCGCGTTGACGCCTGCCGCGACCGAGGAGAACATGCTGGTCCCAGCGGAGGCCACCATGCGCACGGTCGAGGTGGAGCAGTTCTGCTCGTGATCGGCGTGCAGGACGAGGAACATGTTGAGCGCGTGCGCCACCTCGGGCGTTGCCTCGTAGTCCCGGTAGGGGACGGAGAACATCATGTGGAGGAAGTTCTCGGCGTAGTTGAGGTCGTAGCGGGGATAGGCGATCGGCTGCCCGATGTGGGACTTGTACGAGGCGGCCGCGATGGTGCGGGTCTTCGCGATCAGTCCGGCGGCGGCTGACTTGAAGCGCTGCGCGTCGGTGAACTGGATCTCTGGGACCTCGTGTGTCTGCAGCGCGTTGACCATCGCGGAGAGGATGGCCATCGGGTGCGCAGTGGCAGGGAATCCGTCGAAGTGCTTGCGCATGTCGCGGTGCAGCGCCGCGTTCTCGGTCAGCAGGTGCCGGAACTCGGCCCGCTGCTCCTCGTCCGGCAGTTCGCCGAAGATCAGCAGCTCAGCGGTCTCGATGAAGCTCGATCGCTCCGCCAGGTCCTCGATGGGGATGCCCCGGTAGCGCAGGATCCCCTTCTCGCCGTCGATGAACGTGATGGCCGACTTGCACGAGCCGGTGTTGCCGTAGCCGTCGTCGAGGGTGATCAGTCCTGTGCTGGAGCGCAGCGACGAGATGTCGATGGCCCGCTCGCCCTCACTCCCGGTGATGACGGGGAGTTCGTGGCTCACTCCGTCGATGGTGATGGTCGCGGTCTCGCCCATGGAACCTCCTGGGGCCGGGCCGGCCCAGGGGGGCCGGCGTTTGCCCCACAATAACGATGGGATCTGGCCAGGCCCGGGTGGGGCCTACTTTCGGGTCTGGGCCCGCCCGAGGAACAGCAACGCCACGCCCATCACGGCGATGCCGAAGGCGCTGCTGCCGATCCGCTCCCAGTTGAGCGACTCCGCCCCGGTGGTCGTGGACTGGAAGTACGCGCTGACGAACAGCACCAGCACCGACAGCAGGGCGACGGCCCGGCCGATCTGGGCCCAGATCGGCAGCTTCTTCTTCGCGCCGCTCGTCGCGTTGTCCGTGGGGTCGCCCGTGGGTTCGGTCATCGTCATCCTCCGCTCACGCCGATCTCGGCGTCAGATAGGTCCAGCTCACACCCGGAGGTGTCGTCGTACCAACCGTACGGCAGCACCACCTTGCCGCGCGGCGACCCCTGGCGGCCCCGGGGCGTGCCCAGCTCCGCGGCGGGGAAGTCAGCGTCCTGCTCCAGCTGCGCCACCAGCTCCCGCAGCTCGTCCATCGTCGAGACCATGGCGAAACTCCGGCGCAGTTCCCCCACCGGATAGCCCTTGAAGTACCAGGCCATGTGCTTGCGCAGGTCGGTCAGCCCATGCCTCTCCCCGACGTAGCCGGTGAGCAGCTCGGCGTGGCGCAGCAGCATGCCCCCCACCTGCCCCAGCGTGGGCCGGTGGCGGAGCGCGTCGCCGGAGAACGCGGCGGCGAGGTCCCCGAACAGCCAGGGCCGGCCGAGGCATCCGCGGCCCACGACCACGCCCGCGCAGCCGGTCTCGTCCATCATGCGCAGCGCGTCCTCCGCCTCCCAGATGTCGCCGTTTCCGAGGACCGGGATGTCGACGGCGGAGACCAGTTCGGCGATCCGCGTCCAGTCGGCCTCCCCCGAGTAGGCCTGCTGCACGGTGCGCCCGTGGAGCGCGATGGCGGCGGCGCCCTCCTCCTGGGCGATGCGCCCGGCGTCGAGGAACGTCTCGTGCGCGGCGTCGATGCCGATCCGGGTCTTGATGGTGACGGGCACGCCGAACTCGTCGGCGGCGCGGACCGTCTCCCGGACGATGGCGCGCAGGCGGTCCCGCTTGTAGGGCAGGACGCCGCCGCCCCCCTTGCGGGTCACCTTGGGCACGGGGCAGCCGAAGTTGAGATCGATGTGGCCCACGGCGAAGTCCCGGGCGAGGATTCTCGCGGCGTCAGCCATCACGTCAGGGTCGACGCCGTACAGCTGCACCGAGCGCGTGGTCTCGCCCGGGTCGAACTGGAGCATGGCCCGGGTCTTGGGATCCCCCACCACCAGACCGCGGGAGGTGATCATCTCGCAGACGTACAGCCCGGCCCCCTGTTCGCGGCACAGCTGCCGGTAGGCGGCGTTGGTGACCCCGGCCATCGGCGCGAGGACCACGGGAAGGTCCACGACGACGGCGTCGCGGCGGCTGGGCGCGTGCAGGCGCAGCGGCTGGATGACGGGCAACGGATCTCCTGGGATGTGGGCGGCGACCCCCCAGCCTACGTCAGACGGGCGAGGTGAACCTCTGCCGGATGGCCGCCACTGCCGCTCCGCGCGCGTAGTCGTGGAAGTCGAGGGGGGCCAGGACAAGCTCCGGGAAGAGGAGGTCCTCCCGCCAGTCGTGGGTCAGGACCTCTCGCACGACGTCCAGTGAGCCCCGCAGGACGTGGATCCCCTCGCCGGTGATGAGGATCGACTCGGGTGCGAACGCGATGGCCGCCCCGCGCACCAGCCAGCCTATGGCGCGCTGCGCATCGTCGATGGCAGGCCCGGCCTCGGCCGTGCAGAGCGCCTCCTCGAACGTCAGCGGCCGTCCGGCGAGCTCGCTGGCCGCATCTGCCACGGCGTCGAAGGACAGCACGTCGCCGAAGACGCGCCCGTCGGGCAGCCAGAGCCGGCCGAGGATGGCGGCCGCCCCCTGCCGGCCGAGGAGGAGCTGGTCGTCGACCACGGCTCCGCATCCCACGCCCATGCCGAAGGTGACGACGGCGAAGTGCGTCAGCCCGCGACCGGCACCGAACCAGTGCTGGTACAGCGTCAGACCGTCGATGTCGTTCGTCGCGGCGCAGTCGACGCCGGTGAGCTCCGTCACGCGCCTGGAGAGGTTGCCGCCCCCGGGCCACCGGAGCATCCGGGTGGCGTGCAGGACACCGTCCGGCTCCACGGAGGCCGGCAGGCACACCCCGACCGCCGCGAGCCCCGGGGCGTCGCGCACCACCTCGGCGAGCCCCTGAGCCGTGGATTCGAGCGTGGTGGTGTCCAGGTCGAGCTCCGACGACTGATGCACCTCCCCCGCCAGGCCGGTGCGCACCACCCACGCGTGCCCGGGCACGACCTTCACCCCGAGGAAGCTGGCCGACTCATCCACGACGCGCAGCGGCAGCGGGGGCCGACCGATCTCGAGGACCGACGGCGGGCCCTGCTCGAGGACTCCGCTTCCGAGCAACGGCTTGGTGATCCGGGTCAGTGACCCCGACGAGAGCCCCAGCAGCCTCGCTACATCGGCCCTCGAGATCGGCCCGTGACGCAGCACCGCGAGCGCGACGCTCCGCGTGGTGGCGTCCACGGGCCAGTGGGTCATGTCACAGCCGCTCCAGCTCGAAGATCACTGCGGTGTCCGGCTGCATCTGGGGGGCCCTGATGCCGGCGTGCATCAGCACGTGCCCGGGGAGCACCAGCGGGCTCCCCGCGGCCTCCCATGGCACGATGTGGATGGCCGGGACGAGCTGGCGGTCGATGACGGTGACGCGATAGGTGGCGTCGGGATCCAGGCCGGGGAAGGGCAGCATCCCCAGTGAGACCACAGGGCTGGCCGACAGCACCGACAGCGAGAAGATGGCCTTGCTCTCAGTCACCACGCCCTTGAAGTAGCAGTCCGGCTCGCGCATGTCCACGCGCACCTGACGCCCTGCCAGCAGCACACCGCGGTTGGCCTTGTACCAGTCGATCCACCACCGCAGCTGCCCGAGTTCCTCGTCCGTGGCCTGCGCCAGGTCCCACTCGATGCCGAGATGCCCGAACACCGCCGTGGCGGCCCGGAAGTCGATGTCGTGCCAGCGCGCGGTGCTGTGGGAGCGGCCGGACGCGATGTGGCTGCCCTGGAACTCCGGGGGCAGCAGCTGGCTGGTCCAGGTCAGGAGCCGTTGACGCTCATGGGGGTCGATCACGTCCGAGACCCAGACGCGCTCGACCCGGCGCATCACCTCCAGGTCCACCCGCGCGCCTCCGGAGCTGCACGATTCGAACTCGACATCGGGATGGTGGTGGCGCAGCGTGTCGAGGAGCCGGTAGTAGGCGATCGTATGGGCGTGCACGGCCGGCTCACCGGACGGCGCGGTGCCTGCGTCGATGAGATCGCGGTTGTGATCCCACTTGACGTAGTCGATGCGGTACTCGGTCAGGATGGCGTCCATCTGCGAGAACACGTGCCGCCAGGCGCCGTCGATGGACAGGTTGAGGACGTGCTGCTGGCGGGCCTCGACGGGCAGGCGGCCGGAGGGCTGCATGATCCACTCCGGGTGCGCCCGGGCCAGGTCCGAGTCGAGGTTGACCATCTCGGGCTCGAACCACAGGCCGAACTCCATCCCGAGGTTCTTCACCCGGTCGACGAGCGGGTGAAGGCCCTCGGGCCACACGTCTGGCGAGACCACCCAGTCACCCAGGCCGGCGCGATCATCGCGGCGGGCCCCGAACCAGCCGTCGTCGAGCACGTAGCGCTCCACGCCGAGGGCGGCCGCCCGCTCGGCGAGGTCGATGAGCCGATCGGCGTCGTGGTCGAAGTAGACGGCCTCCCAGACGTTCAGCGTGACGGGCCGCTCGGGGGACGGCGCGTGGGGCAGGGACCGCAGCCAACCGTGGAAGCGGTCCGCCTGCTCGTCGAGGCCGTCGGCGTAGTTGAAGAACAGCCACGGGGTCCGGTAGCTCTGGCCGGCGCCGAGGATCCCCTCGCCCGGCAGGAGCAGCTCGCCCCCGGCGAGGACCTGATGCCCGATGAAGTCGCGCTCCGCGACGTGGAGGTGGTTGCCGCTCCATGCGGTATGGACCGACCACACCTCCCCCGAGCGGAAGCCGAGTCCGGGAGCCGAGGCGTGGAGGACGTAGGCCGCGTCGGCCCCGGTCCGCCCGTGCCGTCCCTCGCGCCGGTGCTGGCCGACGGTGAACTCACGCCGCTGCGGGAACCGTTCCACTCCCCAGCGACCGGCGAAGTCGAACAGCTCCGATGCCCTGCTCGGCACGGGCAGCGCGAGGGTGAGCTCGTCGACGGAGAACGGCGCCTCGTCGAGGTTCGTCAGCTCGCCGCGCAACCTCACCAGGCCCTGCGGGGTGAGCTCGAGCGTGATCCTCAGGTCGAGCCGCGACGTGGCCGAGTGCGCCTGGAACTCGACGGTGCACGGCCCGAGGTTGGCCAACGGCTCCGCGGGGCGTCCGTCGGCCAGGACGCCGGTGACCGCCCAGTCCGGAGTCCAGTCCCGGCCGGCACGGGAGCCGACCAGGCCGGGGCGTCCGGCCCAGGCGTGGCGTCCCTCCAGCAGGATGCCGAAGCGGGGCGGCAGATCGGGGTTGTTCGGCCCCACCTGGACGACGTTGGCGAGAGCGAGGGCGTCGAACTGGTCGGCCGTGAGCGCTTGGAGCTCGTGGCCCCAGTGCAGCACCTCGGGCAGGCGGGACTCCGCCACCGACACGGCGATCGAGACCCCGGCGGCGGTGAGGAGAAGGCGGGTGTTCATGTGGGACCCCCTGGGTTCAGTAGGTGCCGCGAGGAAGGTTCTCGCCGACCTCGTCGGCGGGGAGATAGGCGCTCGGCTCGTCGACGGCGCGGGACAGCAGGGGCGTGAGGATCATCTTGGCCTCGTAGCCGTTGAAGGAGCGCCGGTACTCCCCCACACTGGCCCACCGCCCGACGAGGGCGAAGAGCCCGGGGTCGTCGATGTTGCGCACGAGCTCGATCCCCAGGCATCCGGGGCGCGCGGACCACCACCGGACAACGGCCATCGCCTCGTCGACGAAGTGGGGACCGGGGGCGGAGAAACGTGTGATGACCAGCACGGGAGTGAAGGCTACCCCGGGCCGGGGAACGCTGTTCCACCGGCCCGGGGAGCGGCTCAGCCCTTGACCGCGCCCGAGGTGAGGCCCCGGACGAAGTACCGCTGCAGTGCGAAGAACACCACGAGCGGGAGGATCATCGAGATGAAGGCACCGGCGGTGAGGAGGTGCCAGTTCTCGCCGCGGGTGCCCAGAACGCCGGCCAGCGCGATGGTGAGCACCGCGTTCTCGCCCTGGCCGAGGAAGATCAGGGCCACGAGCAGGTCGTTCCAGACCCAGAGGAACTGGAAGATCGCGAACGAGGCCAGCGCAGGCATCGACATGGGGATGATGAGGCGCCAGAACGTCTGCCAGTGCGACGCGCCGTCGATTTCCGCCGACTCCACGACGGACTTCGGCAGGGACGCCATGTAGTTGCGCAGGATGTAGACCGCCAGCGGCATGCCGAAGCCGGTGTGCGCCAGCCAGACGGTGGCGAACTGGCCGTTGATGCCGAGCTGCTGGAAGATGATGGACAGTGGCACGAACGAGACCGAGTTGGGCACCACGAGGAGGCCGACGATGACGATGAACAGCACGTCACGTCCCTTGAACTCCATGAAGGTGAACACGTACGCGGCGAATGCGGCGATGAGGATGGGGATGATCGTCGCCGGGATCGCCACCGTCATCGAGTTGATGAACGCCTCGCCGAAGGGGGTGGCGCCCGTGGTCATGACCTCGCCGTAGTTCTCGATCGTGATCTGGGTGGGGTTGGCGAACACGTTCCACCAGCCGTTGGAGTTGGCCTCGGAGCGCGGCCGGAGCGAGGTGATGAAGAGGCCGATGGTGGGGATGAGCCACAGGAGGCACATGATCACGACGATCGACTCGATCAGCCACAGGAACTTTCCCGATCCGACCGAGCGGGCCGATTCCTCGCCGCGCTTGACCTTGACCTTCTTGGGGGAAACGACGACGCTCATGAGTTCGCCTCCTGGAGCCGGAACTGCCGGACCTGGTACACCAGGACCGGGATGATGGCGATGATGAGGATCACGACGATGGCCGACGCTGTGCCGGGATCACCGTTGCGGAACAGCGCCGCGTAGAACGCGTTGCCCAACACGTTGGTGTTGTAGTTGCCGTTGGTCATCGCGTAGACGATGTCGAAGATCTTCATCACGCCGATGAGCACGGTGATGAACACCGTGATCACGGTGGGCCACGCCTGGGGGAGGATGATCCGCCAGAAGATGGCGCCCTCCGAGGCGCCGTCGATCCGCCCGGCCTCGATGGTGTCCTCCGGTACGCCCTTGAGGGCGGCCGACAGAAGGACCATCGCGAAGCCCACCTGGGTCCAGATGTAGACCACCATGAGCAGGAAGGTGTTGAACCTGACTGCGTCGATCTGCAGCCACGTCTGGGGCGAGCCACCCAGCGCGACGACGATCGCGTTGAGCAGACCCACCTGCGAGGAGCCCTCAGGACGCCAGGCGTAGACCAGGTTCCAGATCGTGGAGGCGCCGACCATGGAGATGGCCATCGGCAGGAAGATGATGGACTTGGCCGTCTTCTCCGCCATCGGCTTGAGCTTGTCCACCAGCACGGCGACCAGCAGGCCGAAGGCCACGATGGCGGCCGGAGCCACGATGATCCAGAGCACGTTGTTGATCAGCGTGTTGATGAATCGGGGATCGGCGAACAGACGGGTGTAGTTGTCGAGGCCGACGAACTCCAGCAGCCGGCCGTTGCGGCCGCGCCGGAAGCTGGCCGTGACTGTCTCGACGGCGGGATAGAGGAGGAAGATGCCGATCGCGGCGTAGGCCGGCAACAGCAGCGCGTAGGGCTTCAGGCGGAGTTCCCACTTCTTCGGGAGGAGCTCGCATGCCTTGTTCAACAGCCAGAACAGCGCCACCGCACCCAGCACACCCACCACGACCGCGCCGAGCGCGAGGCCGAGTTTTTCAAACATGGGGTTGCTCCTGAGTGGTGAGGTCGGCGGTGGTCCGAGCGTTCTCGGGCCACCGCCGACACGGATTGGAGGGGGCGCCGACTAGCTCGCGGGCCAACTGGCGTCGATGGCCTGCAGGGTGGCGTCGAGGTCGGTGCGGCCGCTGGTGTAATCCACCATGCCGGTCCAGAAGCTGCCGGAGCCGACGGCACCGGGCATCTGGTCGGAACCGTCGAAGCGGAACACGGACGACTCGGCCACCGAGGCGGCCACGTCCTTGAGCACCTGGTTGGGGTACTTCTCGGCGTCGAAGGTCTTGAGCGGGGACAGCCATGCCCCCGTGCCGACCTGGGCGTCGCCGAACTCCGGATCGGTGGTCATGAAGGCCAGGGTCTTCTTGACGTTGGCGTCGTTCTTGGTGAACGCGGCCGCGAGGTCGCCTCCGCCGAGCACCGGGCTCTCACCCTTGACGCTGGGGGTCACGAACATGCCCACGACGGTGTCGAGCTGGGCGAAGATCTCGTCCGGGAAGAAGCCCTGCTGCGTGATGAAGTTGCCCTGCTTGCCGAGGTAGCACTTCGGCTCCGGGTCGAACATCGGGTTCAGCGCCGTGGCGAAGGCGTTGGACGACGAGTTCTGGATCCCGCCGTACACGTTGCCCTCGGTCATGAGGACCTCGTCGTAGATGGCGTATGCCTCGCGGATCTCGGGGCTGTCGAACTTGATCTCGCCGCTGACCCACTTGTCGTAGACGTCGGTGCCGCCGGTCTGCAGGACGTAGTCCTCGATCCAGTCGGTGGCCGGCCAGCCGGTGGCGGAGCCGGACTCCATGCCGTAGCACAGCGGCGCCACGCCGTCGGCCTTGATCTGGTCGAGCAGCGCCAGCAGCTCATCGTGGGTCTTGGGCACGGTGTACCCGGCTTCCTCGAAGGCGGGCTTGTTGTACCAGTAGAACGACTTGCCGTTCATGGCCATCGGGGCCCCGTACACCACGTCGTCGACGGTGGCCGCGTCGAGGAAGCCCGGGATGATGTCCTCCTGCAGCTGGTCCAGGTCCACCTGGGTGCTGAGCTCGGCGAGTTCACCCTCCTCGGCGAGCGCCTTGAGGATGCCGGGCTGGGGGAAGATCGCGATGTCCGGGGCGTTGCCGGACTGGACCTTCGAGTTGATCTGGACCTCGAACTCGTTGGACTGGATCCAGTCGAAGGAGATGCCGTTGGCCTCTCCCCAAGCGTCCATGTCCGACTGGAAGGCCGTCGACTGGTCGCCCGAGAAGGCGTACATGATCTGGATGGTCTCCTTGGCGGTCTCCTCACCCGCATCCTCTGAGGCGTCTGGGGTGGATCCGCCGCCGAGACACCCGGTGGCCAGCAGGCTCACGGCCGCGAGGCCGGAGACCAAGGAAAACGTCTTGCGCATAACAGATCGCTCCTTTGCGTGTGGAGTTGTCTCACCGCCCGACGATCGCTGTCGGGCGCGCTCCTTTCCTGATCCTGCCACCGCGGCCCGCTCCGCCGCCTTACTTTCGTCGGGGAGTTATCAAACCGTGACTTTGCCTGCCGAGTTGACCCACATGCCCCTGCAATTGATAATGGTTCTCATGACTGTTCCGCTCCGTCTCCTCGCCCTCGGCGCCGCCGCGACCCTCGGGCTGGCCGCCTGCTCCGCCCCGGCGCCCACAGATGGGCAGGCCGCGCCGCACGTCGTGGCGGCGTTCTACCCCCTGGAGTGGGCGGCTGCCTCCGTGCTCGGCGAACACGGGTCGGTCAGCACGCTCACCACCCCAGGGGCCGAGGCCCACGACCTCGAGCTCACGCCGCAGCAGATCGCCTCCCTTGCCGGCGCCGACCTCGTGGTCTACCTCGAGGGCTTCCAGCCCGCCGTCGACGACGCGATCGAGCAGTCGGGGGCCCAGAACGTCCTCAACGTCGCGGACGTGGTCGAGCTGCTCCCGGTGGCGGACGAGCACGCCCACGACGGGGAGGCCGAGGAGCATTCGGCCGATGACGGGCACGATCACGGTGACCTCGACCCCCACTTCTGGCAGGACCCCACCCTCATGTCGGCCCTGGTGCAGGAGCTGAGCTCCCGGCTGACCGCCATCGACCCCGACAACGAGGCCGACTACGCCGGACGAGCCGCCGACACCGGGACGCTCCTCGCGGACCTTGATGCCGAACTCGCCTCCGGGCTCCAGGAGTGCGAGCGGCGCGAGTTCATCACCACCCACGCCGCCTTCCACTACCTGGCCAGCCGCTACGACCTGACCGAGATCGGCATCTCCGGCGTCAACCCCGACGCCGACCCCTCACCCGCCCGGATCGCGGAGATCCACGAGGAGGCCGAGGCCCACGGCATCACCACGATCTTCTTCGAGACCCTCACCTCCGACGCCGTCGCGACATCCATCGCGGGCGACCTCGGCCTGAAGACCGCCGTGCTCGACCCCCTCGAGGGGGTCACCGACCAGTCCCCCGGCACGGACTACCCTTCCATCATGCGCGCCAACCTCTCCGCCCTCTCCTCCGCCAATGGCTGCTCCTGACCCGCTCAGCGCCCGGGGGCTCTACGTCTCCCTGGGCGGGCTGCCCATCCTGCGCGACGTGTCACTGTCTGTGTCGGCCGGCGAGGCGGTGGCGCTGCTGGGCGGCAACGGGTCCGGCAAGTCGACACTGATCCGCACGCTGCTGGGGCTCGTGCCCCACCAGGAGGGCACCGTCGAGTTGTTCGGAGAACCGCTGGAGGAGTTCCATGACTGGCACCGGATCGGCTACGTTCCCCAGCACTCCGCCGTTGCCGTGGCCAACGCCACGGTTCGGGAGATCGTCTCCTCCGGGCGGCTCGCGCACCGCAGGCCGTTCGAGTGGCTGCACAGGGCGGACCACGCCGCGATCGACCACGCCCTCGACCTCGTGGGCCTCTCCGACCGGGCAGGGTGGCCCTACTCCTCCCTGTCGGGCGGCCAGAAGCAGCGCACGCTGATCGCCCGGGCTCTAGCCTCGCAGCCGGACCTGCTCGTCATGGACGAGCCCCTCGCGGGGGTGGACCTCCACAGCCAGGCCGGCCTGGCGGACCTACTGGCCCGGCTGGGCGATGAGGGTCTGGCCCTCTTGGTGGTGCTGCACGAGCTCGGGCCGATGGAGGCCGTCCTCCACCGCTCGGTGACGCTGTGTGACGGCCGCACCGTCGACGTCGAGGCATCCGGGGCGCACGAGTGCGGGCCAGACGAGGAACTCGTCTCTGTCGTCGGCCTGACCGATCCGATCTCCGGAACCCTCCGATGATCGACGCACTCAGCCTGCCCTTCATGCAGCGGGCACTCCTCGCAGCCCTCCTGAGCGGGCTGGTGGCGCCCGCCATCGGGACCTTCATCGTGCAGCGGCGGATGAGCCTCCTCGGCGACGGCCTGGGGCACGTCGCCATCATGGGCGTCGGGCTCGCCCTGATGACCGGGTGGGCACCCCTTCCCGTCGCGGTGGTCACCGCGACGGCCGGCGCCGTCCTGGTCGAGCTGCTCAGGCAGCACGGCAAGGCGTCTGGAGATCTGGGGCTTGCGATCCTCTTCTACGGGGGCCTCGCCTCGGGCGTCCTCATGGCCGGGGTCGCGGGACAGGGCGCGGGCGGCCTCTCCGCCTATCTCTTCGGTTCCCTGACCTCGGTCAGCGAGTCCGACGTGTGGATCATCGGGGTGCTGGCCGTCGTCATCCTCGTGGTCACCGTCGGCCTGGCACCGCGGCTCTTCGCCGTCTCGGTCGACGAGGACTACTCACGCGTCCTCGGCATCAAGGTCCGCGTGCTCAACCTGCTCGTGGTGGTGCTGGCCGCGATCACGGTCACCGTCTCGATGCGGACGGTCGGGCTGCTGCTCATCAGCGCCCTGATGGTCATCCCCGTGGCGACGGCCCAGCAGTCGTTCGTCGGCTTCACCGCATCGTTCTTCGGGGCGATGGGGATTGGCGCGGTGGCCGCCGTCGGCGGCACGGTCGGGTCGTTCTACCTGGACACCGCGACGGGCGCCACCATCGTGGTCACCGCCATCGCGCTGCTCGCCCTGTCCTGGCTGTTCGGCCGATGGCTCCGCCGCTCGGCGCGGTTCATCCCCTACGTGGAGGACCACGGTCACCACGACTACCGCGCAGCCGAGGCGCACGACGACAGCTTCGCCCACACCGCGGGCGTGAAGGTGATCCAGCACGGCGACCACCTCGACTACGTCCACGACGGCCACCGGCACGCCCGGCACGGAGACCACTATGACGAGCACTAGACCGGCCACCCGGCACACGTGGCAGCGCGCCGCCATCAGGGACCTGCTCGAGGGCGGCGAGGAGTTCCGCACCGCCCAGCAGCTGCACGACCAGCTCCGCGAGGTCGGCGCCAAGGTGGGTCTGGCCACCGTCTACCGCGCGCTGCAGGCCATGGCGGAGGCGGGCGAGGTGGACCTCCTGCGCAGCTCCGACGGAGAGGCCTCGTACCGACGCTGCTCGTCCGGCCACCACCACCACCTCGTGTGCCGCTCCTGCGGGTACTCCATCGAGATCGCCGCCCGCGAGGTGGAGGAGTGGGCCGCGGGCGTGGCGCACGCCAACGGCTTCACCGAGGTGGTGCACGAGGTGGAGGTCTTCGGCCTCTGCAGCGCCTGCTCCGCCGCCTGACGAACCACTGACCACCCGGCTCCCGCCGCAGTGATCAGTGGTTCACTAGCGCTCGAAGTACGGCAGCGACCGCAACGCCTGGTCCATGTGCCAGGTGGCGTAGGCCACCACCATGCCGTCGACCCGCTTCGCCGTGGCCAGGTCCGTGGCCAGGGCCCCGGCCCAGTCGCCGCTCAGCAGCGAACCCAGGTGCGCCCGGGAGGCGTCGTCGAGCTGGCCGGAGCCCGAGGTGCGGCAACGGGTGCACACCGCCCCGCCTCCCATCGGGGAGAACCAGGGGACCTCCGCGTTGCCGCAGCCCGCGCAGGCGGCCGTCGCGACGGCGTAGCCGGCCACCGCGAGGGCACGCAGGAGGTAGGAGTCCACCACCAGAGGCGCCGGGCGGTCGGCCGCCTCAAGCGCCCGCAATGCCCCCAGCAGGAGCCGGTACTGCTGCAAAGCCGGGCTGTGCTCCTCGGCGACCAGCCGGTCCGCGGTCTCCACCAGCACCTCGGCGGCCGTGAACCGCGAGTAGTCCCCAGCGAGCCTGCTCACGTGGAGGGCCTCCACCTGGGTGACCACCTCCAGCGACCCCCGGCCCTCCGCGAACTGGATGTCGACGTGGTGGAACGGCTCAAGGCGGCCACCGAACTTGCTGGAGGTCTTGCGCACCCCCTTCGCGACGGCCCGCACCTTGCCGTGGGACCGGGTCAGCAGCGTGATGATGCGGTCCGCCTCGCCCAGCTGATGCGTCCGGAGCACCACTGCTTGGTCGCGGTAGGTCGGCACGCACCGAGTCTAGGCGGCTAGGCTCGGGACGTGCCCACACCCCGCCGCCTCCCCACCCCCCACCCCAGCGGCGCGACCGCCCCCCGGATCCCGAAGGCGGCGCTCCCGCGCCACGTGGCCATCGTGATGGACGGCAACGGCAGGTGGGCGAAGCAGCGGGGGCTCAAGCGCACAGAGGGCCATGCGCGCGGCGAGGCGTCACTGCTGGACGTGATCCATGGCGCAGTCGAGCTCGGCATCCCCTACCTCTCGGCCTACGCGTTCTCCACCGAGAACTGGAAGCGGTCCCCCGACGAGGTGCGGTGGCTGATGGGCTTCAACCGCGACGTCATCCACCGCCGCCGCGACGAGCTCAACGACCTCGGCGTCCGGATCCGGTGGGCGGGCCGCCGTCCCCGCCTGTGGGGATCGGTGATCAAGGAGCTCGAGGTGGCCGAGGAGATGAGCCGATCCAACGACACGCTCACCCTGCAGTTCTGCGTCAACTACGGCGGCCGCGCCGAGATCGTCGACGCCGCCCGCGAGATCGCCCGGCTGGCCAAGGCGGGCAGACTGGATCCGGACCGGTTGACGGAGGACCGGTTCGCCCGGTTCCTCGACGAGCCCGACATCCCCGACGTGGACCTGTTCCTGCGCTCCTCAGGCGAGCAGCGCACCTCGAACTTCCTGCTCTGGCAGTCCGCCTACGCCGAGTTCATCTTCCTCGACAGGCTGTGGCCGGAGTTCGACCGTCGCGACCTGTGGGCAGCCGTCGAGCAGTATTCCACCAGGGAACGGCGGTTCGGCTCCGCGTGAGCCTCCGCGTCACAGGTCCGGCGGAAGCTCCTTGGGGACCGGACGCAGCAGCCGCTGCCTGATCTCGATCATCGCCCGGGCATGGGCGTCGAGTGCCACGTCGCCAGGAAGGGCCGGCTCCCACGGCGGCACCGGACGCTTGCGGCCCAGCTCGTCGACCCCGCAGTAGACGATGGTGCAGTGCGTGGTCTCCCGGAGGTCGCGGGTCCGCGGGTCGCCGGAGCGCACGTGCACCGAGACGTGCATGCTCGTGGTGCCGGTGTGGAGCAGGCGCGCGCTGACCTCCACCAGGTCGCCGATGAACATCGGCCGGTAGAACCGCACCCCGCCGGCGAAGACCGAGGCGACGGGTCCCGCGTGCCAGCGTTCGGCCACCACCTGGGCGGCCTGGTCGATCCAGTTCATGACGTAGCCGCCGTGCACCTTGCCGCCCCAGTTGACGTCCGTGGGCGCCGCGAGGAACCGCAGCGTCTCGCGGCAGGACTGCGTCTCGAGGTCGTAGTCCTGGCGCTGCATCTCCTCCTCGATGGCGCGGCGCGCGACGTTGATCTCGACGGCCCTGTCATGTTGGCCACGCTCCCAGTCGTCGCGCGGCTCGAACGGGGGCACCTCCACCGGGCGCCCGTCCTCCATCGCCACGAACTGGAGCACGCACTGGGTGTTGAGTACCCTGACCGACGACCGCGGGTCCCCGCTGCTCACGGTGCACACCACCTGAAGAGAGGTCCGCCCCGTCAACACGACGCGCGCCTGCACGACGACGAGGTCCCCCACCTCGATGGGGCGGGTGAAGTGGATGTTGCCGACGTACCCGGTGACCGCGTAGGTGCCGGCCCACCCGACGGCGGCGGCGTACCCCGCCTTGTCGATCCACTCGAGCACCTTGCCGGCGCTCATCACCCCGCGGACGTTGGCGTCCATGGGCTCGGCGAGAAATCTCAGGGTCACGCCCCGCTGGGTTCCAGGCATCGGGTCTCCCTCCCGCGGGCATCGTATCCACAGCGGGCCGGCCGACGGCCGGTCAGTCCAGGCGCGCGAAGCCGGCCGCGCGGACCACCGCGGAGCCCGCCGCGTCGCTGGCCGGCAGGTCGGCCTCCGCGCGGATCATCCAGTCGTGGTTGCCCGCGGGGTCGTGGATCACCTGCAGGACTGTCCAGCGGTCGCGGCCCTTCTCGATGCGGAACAGCCCGGGGCCACGGGCGTCGCCGTCGGTCAGCAGGTCGTCGTGCTCGTCCCAGTACCGTCCGAGCGCCTCGTCCCAGGCATCCGCGTCCATCAGGACCTCCAGGGGCGGATCGGCCATCGCCGAGGCCGCGGCCTCCATGGCGGCGAGGCCGTCGATGTCGTCCCTGGCCGCCAGCTCGACCCTCCTGAACATGGCGGTGCGGATCATCGCGGTGAAGGCGCGCTCGTTGCCGGTCACCGGCCTGGGCGGCGGCGGGGGCGCGCCCTGTGCGGCCGCCGCCACGGCGGCCGCGACCTTGTCCGGGTCCGTCAGCGCCTCCCACTCGTCGAGCAGCGAGGAGTCCGTCTGCCGCACGGTCTCCCCCAGCCACTCGACCAGGTCGTCGAACTGCTCGCTGCGGTGCTCGTCGGGGACGGTGTGCCGCAGCGCCCGGTAGGCGTCGGACAGGTAGCGCAGCAGCCCGCCCTCGGTGCGCTGCAGCTTGTAGAAGGCGACGAACTGGGTGAAGTTCATCGCGCGCTCCCACATGTCTCGCACCACCGCTTTGGGGGCGAGCGCGGAGGCATCCACCCACGGATGGGACTGCGCGTAGATCCCCATGGCGTGCTCGAGCAGCTCGTCGAGGGGCTTGGGCCAGGTGACCTCCTCGAGGCGCTCCATCCGCTCGTCGTACTCCACCCCGTCGGCCTTCATCTGCGCGACGGCCTCCCCCCGTGCCACGAACTGCTGGGCCAGCAGGACCTGGAAGGGGTTCTCGAGGACCGCCTCGATGATGGACACGACGTCCAGGTGGTGGGTGGGCGAATCCGGATCCAGCAGGGCCAGCGAGGCCACCGCGAACGGTGCGAGCGGCTGGTTGAGGGCGAAGTCGTCGCGGACGCCGTCGGCCATCGCGCACCAGCGGCCGTCGGGGTCCGGCGCGGCGAGCTTCACCAGCACGCCCGAGTGCAGCAGCCCCCGGGTGAGCGCCAGCGCCCGCCTGGTGAGCGCGCGCTTGCGGTCCGGCGGCTCGTGCGACGAGCCGATCAGGGTGCGCATGGCCTCGGCGCCGCTGCCTGGCCGCTGCGCGATGTTGAGGACGGTGGCGTGGGTGACCTGCATCCGCGACACCAGCTGCTCGGGCTGCGCTACGACGATGCGCTCGTAGGTCTCCTCGTTCCAGCCGACGAAGCCCTCTGGCGGCTTGCGGCGGACCACCTTGCGGCGGGCCTTGGGGTCGTCGCCGGCCTTGGCGAGGGCCTTCTCGTTCTCGATGACGTGTTCGGGTGCCTGCACGACGACGAAGCCGACCGTGTCGAACCCGGCCCGGCCCGCGCGGCCGGCGATCTGGTGGAACTCCCGCGACCGCAGGCGCCGGACTCTCGTGCCGTCGTACTTGGACAACCCTGTGAACAGCACCGTGCGGATGGGCACGTTGATCCCGACCCCAAGGGTGTCGGTGCCGCAGATCACCTTGAGCAGGCCGGTCTGTGCGAGCTGCTCGACGAGGCGCCGGTACTTGGGCAGCATCCCCGCGTGATGGACGCCGATGCCCCGGCGCACCAGGCCGGACAGGATCTTTCCGAAGCCGGGGCCGAAGCGGAACGCGCCGATCTCCTCGGCAATCCGAGTGGCGTCGTGTTTCGTGATGAGGTTGAGCGACAGCAGCGACTGGGCACGTTCGAGCGCCTCGGCCTGGGTGAAGTGCACGATGTAGACGGGCGCCTTCTGCTCCTGGATGAGGTCCACCACCCGCTCCTGCAGCGGCGTCATCGACCACTCGAAGAGCAGCGGGACGGGTCGCTCGGCGTCGCTGATCAGGCTGGTGGGGCGCCCCGTGCGCCGGGTGAGGTCGTCGGCGAGCGCAGAGACGTCGCCCAGGGTCGCGCTCATGAGCAGGAACTGGGCCTGCGGCAGCTCCAGCAGCGGCACCTGCCAGGCCCAGCCCCGGTCCGGCTCGGAGTAGAAGTGGAACTCGTCGGCGATGACCAGGCCCACATCCGCCGAGCGGCCCTCCCGCAGCGCGATGTTGGCCAGCACCTCGGCCGTGCAGCAGATGATGGGCGCGTCCGCGTTGACGGAGGCGTCGCCGGTCACCATACCGACGTTGTCCGCCCCGAAGACCTGGCACAGGGAGAAGAACTTCTCGCTGACCAGGGCCTTGATGGGGGCGGTGTAGAAGCTCACCCGATCCGTCGCCAACGCCGCGAAGTGCCCCGCCAGCGCCACCATCGACTTGCCCGACCCCGTCGGGGTGGACAGGATCAGGTTGTTCCCGGTGAACAGCTCGATGGCGGACTCGTCCTGGTGGGGGTAGAGCGAGACGCCCTCCCCCTCCGCCCAGTCCGTGAACCGGGCGTACAGGGAATCGGGGTCAGTGGCGACGGGATCGGTGAGCTTCGGCATGCCCCTGGGGCGATCAGGCGGGGGCCATGACCCACGACGCCGCGCGGTTCAGGGCACTCAGGATGGCCTTCATCGAGGCGCTGGTGATGCTCGGATCCACGCCCACGCCCCAGAGGACTGTCGCGTCGTCGCCCTCGCCCACCTCGCACTCGACGTAGGCCGCGGCCTTCGCATCGCCCCCGGCCTCGAGCGCGTGCTCGGCGTAGTCCAGCACCCGCACGTGCGCCCCCGCCTGCACCAGGGCGTCGACGAAGGCCGAGACGGGACCGTTGCCCTCGCCGTCGACCTCCACACCCTTACGGGTGGGTCCGTCGATGACGGCCTTGACGTGGAACTGCCCGTTGCTGGAGGTGGACCCGGCGGAGGTGAGGCGCCACGGCCCCTCGCCCAGGTACTCCCGCTCGAAGATGTCGAACATCTGCGCGGCGGTGACCTCCCCGCCGGTGCTGTCGGTGTGGGCCTGGACCACGCGGGAGAACTCGATCTGCAGCCTGCGGGGCAGGTCCATCTTGTACTCGTTCTTCATCAGGTACGCCATGCCGCCCTTGCCGGACTGCGAGTTCACGCGGATGACGGCCTCGTAGGTGCGACCCACGTCGTGCGGGTCGATGGGCAGGTAGGGGGCCTCCCAGTCGATCTCGTCGACCAGCTTGCCCTGCCGCTGCGCCTCCGCCTCCAGGTACTCCAGGCCCTTCTTGATCGCGTCCTGGTGCGAGCCGGAGAAGGCGGTGTAGACCAGGTCTCCCGCGTAGGGGTGCCGGGGGTGCACCGGCAGGCCGGTGCAGTACTCGACGGTGCGGCGCACGTGGTCGATGTCGGAGAAGTCCACCTGTGGGTCAACGCCCTGGGTGTACAGGTTGAGCGCCAGGGTGACCAGGTCCACGTTGCCGGTGCGCTCGCCGTGGCCGAACAGGCAGCCCTCGACGCGGTCCGCCCCTGCCATCTGGCCCAGCTCGGAGGCCGCGACGGCGGTGCCGCGGTCGTTGTGCGGATGCAGCGATACCGCCACGTGCTCCCGGTTGCGGACGTTGCGGATGAAGTACTCGATCTGGTCCGCGTAGGTGTTGGGGGTGGAGCGCTCGACGGTGGCCGGCAGGTTGAAGATGATCTCCCGGCCCTCGCCCGGCTGCCAGACGTCCGCGACGGCGTTGCACACCTCGACGGCGAAGTCCGTGGGGGTCTGAGTGAAGATCTCCGGCGAGTACTGGTAGCCGAACTCGACGTCGCGCAGGTGCTTGTCGGCGTACTTCATCACCAACTCGGTGCCGCGGGTGGCCAGCTGAACGCACTCCTGCTCGCTGATCCGGAAGACCACCTTGCGGAACAGCTCCGCCGTGGCGTTGTACATGTGGATGGTGCCGCGCCTGGCGCCGATCAGCGACTCGGCCGTGCGGCTGATCAGGTCCTCGCGAGCCTGAGTCAGCACGGAGATGGTGACATCCTCGGGGATCTTGTCGCCCTCGATCAGCTGGCGCACGAAGTCGAAGTCCGTCTGCGAGGCCGACGGGAAGCCCACCTCGATCTCCTTGTAGCCGATGTCGACCAGCAGCTCGAACATGCGCATCTTGCGCGACGGCGTCATCGGGTCGATCAGCGCCTGGTTGCCGTCACGCAGGTCCGTGGACAACCAGCGCGGGGCCTTCTCGATGCGCTTGGAGGGCCACGTGCGGTCCGGCACGTCGACGGGGATGAAGGGGGTGTAGCGGTGCACCGGCATCGGTGTGGGCTGCTGCACGGGGGTGGGCTGGGGGCGGGTGGTGAAGCTGTTCATCTGAGTGTCTCCTGGGCTGGGATGGTGCGCCAGACGCGTACAAGCACCGCAGCGAGGGGATCTGGCTCAGAGATTCTGGGCCCCGCTGCGGCAGCCAAGGAGGAGGGTATGCCGTGCCACGTTCGCCACTGTAGCACCCGTTCCGCGGCTGTCCACTACTTGACCGAGCCCGCGGTCAGCCCGCCGATCAGCCGCTTCTCGATGAAGCTGAACAGGATGACCACCGGCACGATGGCGATCATGGCCACCGTGAACAGGTACTGCCAGTCCTTGATGTAGAGGCCCAGGAAGCGGGGCATCGAGACCGTCAACGGTTGGAGGTTCGTCTGTTGGACAAGGATGAACGCGGCCGAGAACTCGTTCCACGTGTTGACGAACACGAAGACGATGGCGGTCACGATGCCCGGCCACACCAGGGGCAGGGAGATGCGGAACATCGTCTGCAACCGCCCCAGACCGTCGATCAGCGCCGCCTCGTCGATCTCCTTGGGCACCGAGGCGAAGAACGCCTGCATGATCCAGATGGCGAACGACAGGTTGAAGGCGGCGTTGATGAGGATCAACGCGGCCCACACCGCGTAGCCCTGCCATCCCTTGAACTGCTGGAAGAGGCCCACGGCGAGCACCGTCGGCTGCAGCATCTGGGTGCAGAGCACCAGAAGCAGGAAGACCATGCGGCCGGGGAACCGGAAGCGGGCCACGTAGTAGGCCGCGGGGGTGGCCACCAGCAGGACGAGCAGGGTGGCGCCCAACGAGATCACGGCGGTGGACAGCAGCGACGACGCCGGGTCCACCTCCGAGGCCCAGACCGTGAGGTAGTTGTCCCACCGGGGCGTGGCCGGGAAGTAGGCGGGAGGGATGTTGGTGATCTCGAGGCGGGTCTTGAGCGAGCTGATGAACATCAACGCGTAGGGGAACCCGAAGAACACGACGATGGCCAGGGAGCCCAGGGCGATCAGCCAGGGGCTCGGCGGGCGGTTGATGCCGCCGCGGACGGCGCGCGGGGACCTTGACGTTGCCATGGCTCAGGCCACCTCCTTCGTGGGCTGCACGATGATCAGGTAGATCGCGATGATGACGAGACAGAAGATGAAGTTCAGCACCGACAGCGCTGACGACACGCCCGGCCCGAGCGCCCGTTGATACTCGAACATCAGCGTGGTGGTGATGTGGCCGGTGTGGAAGCCCGGCGTCTCCTGGAGCAGCCGCAGGATCGGCAGGGAGTTGAAGACGTTGATGATGTTGATCAGCGCCGCCACCGCGATCGCCGGCCGCAGCAGCGGGAGGATGATGTGCCAGTACCGCTGTGGTCCGTTGGCGCCGTCCATGTGCGCCGCCTCGCGCACGTCCTCGGGCACCGCCTGGAGCCCGGCGAGGATCGTGTACGTGGTGAACGGCAGGGAGACATAGATGGCCACGAACACCGCGACCCAGAATGCGCTGGTGGGGTCCTTCGTCCACGCTCGGGCCGTCTCGATGATGCCCGTGTCGACCATGAGGCGGTTGAACAGCCCCACGTTCTCCTGCAACCCGTAGCGGAAGACCGTCGCCGTCATCACCACCGAGCAGGCCCACGGCAGGATGATGAACAGCCTCAGGGCCTTGCGGCCACGGAACTCGATGTTGAGGAACTGGGCCAGCAGCAGCGACAGCACGACGGTGAGGGCCACCACGACGACCACCCACACGACCGTGTTCAGCAGGATGCGCTCGACCGGCACCCCGGGGAAAGTCAGTGCCCCGGCCGGCCCGATGTAGTTGTCGAGGCCGACGGGCCCGTCGCTGCGCCTGATGCCGCGGTTGTTGTACTTGAAGAAGGAGGTGTAGATCATCAGCGCGGCGGGGAAGAGCACCACCCCCGCGATGAGGACGACCGTGGGGAGGAGCCACGGCAGCGACGTGAGCGCGGCCCGGCTTCCGGTGTTCCTCGACCGGCGGATGGGCGCCGTCGTGGGTGGGGCCGTCATGGTCACGTCTGTTCCTCCTCTGTGGAGCCATGGTGCGGGGTGGCACCGGCGACCGGTGCCACCCCGCGCGCGCTGGTCAGGCCTGCGCGTCGACCTGGGCCTGGATCTCGGCGAGAACCTCGGCCGGATCGCCGGAGCCGACCTTGTACGCCGAGCCCTGCAGTGCCGTCTGGAGAGCATCCCACGCGGGGTTGCCCACCGGCAGGAACTTGACGATGGACAGCGCCTCGAGGAACGCCGACCCGATCTCGTCGGATTCGGCCTGCCCCTTCTCGATCATGGACGTGGTCACCGGGAGCAGCCCGGTGCCCTTGTACCAGCCCTCGTACTGCTCGTCCGAGTACAGCAGGTCGAGGAAGGCGGCGGTGGCGGCCTTGCGGTCCGCGTCCCCGTTGTCGAACGCGACGATGAAGTCGGTCACGCCGAGTGCCACGCCGTCGCCCCCGTCCTTCGACGGGATGGGCGCGAGCGCCACGTTGACGCCCTTGGCCTGCGCGTCGGCGACGATCGCGGAGTGCGCCATCATCATGCCGAGCTTGCCCGCCTGGAACAGGTCCGCCACGTCCACCCGGTTGTCCTCAAGGTTGGCCTGGGTGTAGCCGGCCTCGAACATCTTCTTCATCTGCCCGAATGCCTCGGTCGCCTCGGGCGTGTCGGCCTTGAGCGCCTCGCCGTCGGCCCAGTCGCCGCCGGCTCCCCAGAGCCAGAGGGAGGACTCTACCTGCGCCTCCTCGCGACCCAGGGGCATGCCGTAGCCGCGGACGTCGCCGCCGAGGGCCACGAGCTTCGCGGAGGCCTCCTCCAGCTCCGCCCAGGTGGCGGGGGGCTCGGCGATGCCGGCCTGCTCGAACAGGTCGACGTTGTAGGCCATCATGCGTGCGGTGGCGATGTCCGGCGCCGCCCACTGGACGCCGTCGGTGCCCATGCCGTTGGCCAGCAGTGACGGCTCGATGGCCGCCAGGGTCTCGGACGAGAGGACCTCGTCGATCGGGTAGAGGATGCCGGCCTCGGCCGACGCGGCGAACGCGTTGTCGTTGAGGATGTCGGGGTAGTCGTTGGCCTGGATCCGGGCGGAGACCTTGTCGGAGAACCCGTCCCAGCCCTCGATCTGCAGCTCGACGGTCACGTCCGGGTAGGTCTCGTTGAACGTGGCGATGATCGCGTCCCAGTCGGACTTGGACGTGTCCGAGTACGAGGGCGCGAGGATCTTGATGGTGGTCTCGAGCGAACCGGGATCCACCGAGGTGGCGTCACCGGTCGCGGAGGGGGTGGTGTCGCCGCCGCAGGCGGCGAGGGCGAGGGCGCCGACGATGGCGACCGCGCTGATCTTGAGGACACGCTTGTTCACGTGCGCTTCCTTCCTGTCTTCAGATCAACCAGGAATGGTTGTTGTCCGCGATATTAGGAGCGCCTCACCCCTGGGCGCGCGAATCGCCCGCGCCGTAACCAAATAGTTATCGTTAACAGGTCAAATGCTCACAATGGGTGATCGTGGACGATCAGAATCCCAGGCGGTTGAGGTATTTCGCGTCGCGTTGCCATTCCTTCATCACCTTGACGTGCAGGTTGAGGTGCACGCGGGTGCCCAGGAGTCGGTTGATCTGTTCGCGCGCCTGGGCGCCGATCTCACGCAGGCGGGCGCCCTTGTGCCCGATGATGATGCCCTTCTGCGAGTCCCGTTCCACGACGATCGAGGCGAAGATGTCGGTGAGGGGCTTGTCCTCGGGGCGGTCCGGGCGCGGGAGGATCTCGTCGATGATGACGGCGATCGAGTGCGGCAGCTCGTCGCGCACTCCCTCGAGCGCGGCCTCCCTGATGAGCTCGGCGATCAGAGTCTCCTCAGGCTCGTCGGTGATCTCCCCGTCGGGGTAGTAGACCGGCCCCTCGGGGAGCAGGGAGACGAGGGAGTCCCGGACGAGATCGACGTGGTCGTCGGCCACCGCCGAGCAGGGGATCACCTCGGCCCACTCGAAGCCGAGCTCGGTGGCCACCTCGCCGATGTCCACCAGGTGCGACAGCTGCCGCTCCTTGCTCACCAGGTCCGTCTTGGTGGCCAGCGCCACCAGGATGGGCCGACGCGGCAGCTTGGCGATCTCGCCGAGGATGAACTTGTCACCGGGGCCGATGCGCTGGTCGCACGGCAGGCAGACGCCGACGATGTCGACCGATCCCCACGTCTCGAACACCAGGTCGTTGAGGCGCTGGCCCAGCAGCGTGCGGGGGCGGTGCAGCCCCGGCGTGTCGATGAGGATCAGCTGGCCGTCCTCGCGGGTGATGATCCCGCGCACGGCATGCCTGGTCGTTTGGGGCTTGCTGGAGGCGATCGCGATCTTCTGCCCCACGAGGGCGTTGGTCAGCGTCGACTTGCCGGCGTTGGGGCGCCCCACGAAGCAGGCGAATCCGGATCGGTGCACGGGCTCAGTCATCATCGTCGCCTTCCGGGGACTCGGTGGGGGTGAGGTCCGCCTCGGTGAGGCGGCGGGCGAGGACGGTGCCGATCTGGTGACGGCGGCCGACGGCGCGGTCGGCGATCAGCTCGATGTCGCCGACCACGGTGCGCGCGCCCGGGATGGGCACCACGTTGAGCTGCTTGGCCATGAGGCCTCCGACCGTCTCCACGTCGTCGTCGTCGAGGTCCACGCCGAAGAGGGCACCCAGCTCGTCGACCGGCAGCCGGGAGGAGATGCGGTAGCGCCCCTCCCCCAGGTCCGCCACGGTGGGGGCGTCCTGGTCGTACTCGTCGACGATCTCGCCGACGATCTCCTCCAGGATGTCCTCGATGGTGGCCAGCCCCGCGGTGCCGCCGAACTCGTCGACGACCACCACCAGGTGGGAGTGGCTGAGCTGCATGTCGCGCAGGAGATCGCTCACCGGCTTGGAGTCCGGGCAGAAGGTGGCGGGCCGCATGAGCTCCGCCACGCTCTCGTGCCGCTCGGCGTCGGGGAAGTCGTAGACCCGCTTGGACACGTCCTTGAGATAGACCACGCCGAGGATGTCGTCGAGGTTGGTGCCCACCACGGGGATGCGGGAGAACCCGGAGCGCAGAGCGAGCGAGAGCAGTTGGCGCAGGGTCGTGTCCCGGGTCACGAACACCACATCGGTGCGCGGGACCATGACCTCCTTGACCAGGGTGTCTCCCAGCTCGAACACGGAGTGGATCATCTTCGACTCACCCGCCTCGATGAGCTCCTGCTTCTCCGCGATGTCGACCAGGTCGCGCAGCTCGGCCTCAGTGGCGAAGGGCCCGTCCGCATAGCCCCGGCCGGGGGTCAGCGCGTTGCCCAGGAGGATCATCAGCTGTGCGACGGGCCCGAAGATGGTGGTGAGGCCCGAGACCAGCGGCGCGAACATCCGCATCGTCTGCTCGGGATTCTGCCGGCCGAGCGTGCGCGGCGCGACGCCCCACAGGATGAACGACACAGCCAGCATGACGCCGATGGTGACCAGCGCCCTCTGCCAGTCCATCTGGAACTGGGTGAACACCACGAGGCTGGCGATGACGATGGAGCTGGTCTCCAGCGCCATGCGGGTGAACATCACGGCGTTGATCGACGGGGCGGGGTCCTCCGCGATGAGCTTGATCCGCTGGGCCCCCCGCTCGCCCTGCTCCACGAGCCGCTCGGCGCGTGCCCTCGTGAAGACGCCCAGCGCCGTCTCGACGGCGGCGAGGACGGAGGCGGCGAGTGCGCACGCGAGCGCGATACTCAGTTCGATCCACTCGGACTGTGTCACTGGGGGTAGTCAACTCGCTCGGTCGGGGATGCTGTGTGCCGCCCGAGTCTATCGCAGCGGCGCTCGGGTGAGGATGCGCCAGGCGACGCCGACGCCGAGCACCGCCAGGCCGCCGACGATCGACTGCCACGGCAGCGTCGCCACCAGGAGCAGGCACAGCGCGGCGCCGAGGATCTGCCACGCCTTCGCGTAGCGCCGCTCGGCCGCACCCTGCGTGAAGGCGGCCACGTTGGCGACGAAGTAGTACAGGAGCACGCCGAACGAGGAGAAGCCGATCGCGCCGCGGAGGTCCGCCACCAGGAGGATCGCCGTCAGCGCCACCGCCAGAGTCAGCTCGATCCGGTGCGGAACGAGCGTGCGTGGGTGCGTGAGGTCGAAGAACCGGGGCAGGTCCCCCTCCCTGGACATGGCCAGCCACGTCCGGCCGATCCCCGACAAGAGGCCGAGCAGCGCCCCGCCCACCGCCGCGGCCGCTCCGACGACCAGCACCACCCGCGCGACGGGGTGGTCCCCGACCAGCAGCGCCAAGGGCGCCGTCGACGCGGCCAGCGCCTCGGCGCCGACCAGGCCCAGGAGGCTGACGCCGACGACGGCGTAGAGCACCAGCACGACGACCAGGGCGGTGATGATCGCCCGGCCGATGGTGCGGCGGGGATCGCGCACCTCCTCGCCCATCGTGGCCACGCGGGCGTACCCGGCGAACGCGAAGAACAGCAGGCCCGCGGACTGCAGAACGCCGTACCAGCCGGGCGCGCCCTCAGGGAGGGTCAGGAGCTCGCCCACCGGCCCGCCGGCACCGGCCCAGCCGAACGCCAGGGCCACGGTGAGCGACAGCAGCGCAAGCGAGGCCAGGACCATGGCCGCCTTCGCCGTCCGGGTGACCCCGAGGAGGTTGACCCCAACCATGAGCCAGACCGCCGCGATCGCGACGGGCGCGCGCCAGGGCTCCGGCGCGGTGTAGGCGGCCAGCGTCATGGCCATCGCGGCCACGGACGCGGTCTTGCCGATGACGAAGCTCCAGCCCGCCAGGAAGCCCGGCCATCCACCCAGCCGCTCCCGGCCATAGATGTACGTGCCCCCCGCCGACGGGTACTGGGCCGCGAGCTGCGCCGAGGACGTGGCGTTGCACCAGGCCACGAGGGCGGCCAGCAGCAGGCCGATCAGCAGGGCGCCCCCTGCCGCGGCGGCGGCCGGCGCCCACACCGCGAACACCCCGGCCCCGACCATGGACGCGACGCCGATGGCGATCGCGTCGGCCAGTCCGAGGCTGCGGCTCAGCTGCGACCGCGCGCCTGATCCCACGCCGCGATGATCCTGTCGTTGAGACCGAACATGACCGCCTTCTCCTCGGGTTCGGCGTGGTCGTGGCCGAGGAGGTGGAGCAGCCCGTGCACGAGCAGGTACTCGGCCTCACCGTCGACGCTGCGCCCGTTGTCCGGCGCCTGACGGGCCGTCACCTGCGGGCACAGCACGATGTCGCCGAGCAGGCCCATGGGCGGCTCCTCGTCGTCCTCGGGGGCGCGGAGCTCGTCCATCGGGAAGCTCATCACGTCCGTGGGGCCGGGCAGGTCCATGAACCGCTCGTGGTAGTCCGCCATCGTGGCCTCGTCCACCAGCAGGATCGACAGCTCGGCCTGCGGATGGATCCGCAGCTTGTCGAGCGCGAACCGCGCCAGCTCCACGAGGCCCAGCTCGTCGGCCTCGACACCGGACTCGTTGTTGAGGTCGATCACTTCGCTCCCCTGCGCTGCTCGGACAGGCTCTCGAACTGGTCGTAGGCGGCGACGATCCTGCCCACCAGACGGTGGCGCACCACGTCGCGGCTGGTCAGGGTGCAGAACTCGATGTCCTCGACGCCGTCGAGGATGCTCATCACTCCCCGCAGCCCGCTCTTGACGCCGCCGGGGAGATCCACCTGGGTGATGTCACCGGTGACCACCACCTTGGAGCCGAAGCCGAGGCGGGTGAGGAACATCTTCATCTGTTCCATCGAGGTGTTCTGCGCCTCGTCGAGGATGATGAACGCGTCGTTGAGGGTGCGGCCGCGCATGTAGGCCAGCGGCGCCACCTCAACGGTGCCGGAGGTGAGCAGCTTGGGCACGGAGTCCGCGTCGACCATGTCGTGGAGCGCGTCGTACAGGGGCCGCAGGTAGGGGTCGATCTTGTCGTTGAGCGTGCCCGGCAGAAACCCGAGCCGCTCCCCCGCCTCGATCGCCGGCCGGGTCAGGATGATGCGGCTGACCTCCTTGGCCTGCAGCGCCTGGACGGCCTTCGCCATGGCGAGATAGGTCTTGCCCGTGCCGGCGGGGCCGATGCCGAACACGACGGTGTGCCGGTCGATGGCGTCGACGTAGCGCTTCTGGTTCAGCGTCTTGGGCCGCACCGTCCGTCCCCGCGAGGAGACGATGTTCTGGGTGAGGATCTCGGAGGCCGGCGCATGGGGATCGTCGGCCATCTGGATCACCCGCTCGACGGTCTCGCCGGTCAGCCCCTGGCCCGTGCGCAGGATGGTGACCAGCTCGGTGATGACCTCGGCGGCCTTGGCCACCTCGTTCGAGGGACCGGACAGCGTGATCTGCCCGCCCCGGACGTGCAGGTCCGCGTCGAGCTGGTCCTCCAGGATGCGGAGGAAGTCGTCTCGGGGTCCGAGCAGGTTGACCATGTCGATCGACGGTGGCACGGCCACGGTCCGGGTCGCGTGCTGCTGGTCCAACGAATGCGTGTTCAGGGTGCGTGTCCTTGTCTGGGTGCGGCCGGCGCACTCCGCCGGCGAGGACCCAGTCTAGGCCGGATCCCCAGCGGTCAGCGTTCGAGCAGCGAGAGGTCGTCGTCCTCGTCGGAGATGATGTGCATGGCCGCCTCCTCGGCGCTGGCGGCACCGCCGCCGTAGCCCACGTCCACGCCCAGGGTGTGCTCGATGCCGCCGCCCCCCTGGACCGCCATCAGGCGCCCCGCCCTGGCCGCGCCGACCTCACGCGGCTCGTGGGTGGGGTTCCAGTCCTCGACATCTGCGACCAGCTCGGGCTCCTCCTGCTTCATCCGCATCTCGAGGGTCTCCCCCTGCCTCATCTCCTCGGGCGTGTTGCCGAAGCCCTGGGCGGGTGACCATTTCTCGGGGGTGATGTACCCCTCGTCCAGGACGTCCTCGACTCCGCGGTCGATGAGCGAATCACCGGGCTGCAACTGATCGAGCTGCTCGGATTCGTCGGGCATGTAGTCGGCTGCCATGTCGTCCATGCATGAATCTTGCCACCGTGCGCCACGCCCCGGGGCGTAACGCGCAGGCTCCCGGTGAAGTGGTCAGCACCCAGTCGACGACCCCGGCCACCGGCCCGTGACGGCGTATAATGCGGCGGTGCAGCAGATCCAGGACGCCTCCAGCCCCGCCTCGGACGTCCGGTTCGCCGAACGGCCCAGAGGCGTCTACGACGTGGTCGTCGCCCTCTTCGTGGCGCTGCTGCTGATCAGCAACGTGTCCGCGGTCAAGCTGATCCAGTTCGGCCCGGAGTGGACGCCCTTCGGGATCCCCGTCCTGCCGATCATCACCGACGGGGGCGCGTTCCTCTTCCCACTGACCTACATCCTGGGCGATGTCCTGGCCGAGGTCTACGGCATGAAGGGCGCCCGACGAGCCATCCTGCTCGGCTTCGGCACCTCCATCCTCGCCTCGGTCACCTTCCTGCTCGTGGGCGCCGCGCCCGCGGCGGCGGACTGGCCCAACCAGGAGGCCTACGCCGCCGTCCTCGGGTTCGTCCCCCGCATCGTGCTGGCGAGTCTGCTCGGCTACCTGGCCGGCCAGTTCCTCAACGCCTGGGTCCTGGTCAGGCTCAAGAACCGGGCGCCCGAGGGCTCGCTCTGGAGCCGGCTGCTCGGGTCCACCGTGGTGGGCGAGGCCGCAGACACCACGATCTTCTGCGTGGTCGCGTTCGCCGGCATCATCTCCGGGGGCACGCTGCTCAACTACATCGTGGTGGGCTACCTGTACAAGGTCACCATCGAGGCACTGTTCCTGCCGGTCACCTACCGGGTCATCGCGGCGGTCAAGCGGCGCGAGCCCAGCTACCCCCTGGCCGCGTAGAACCGCCCCAGGAACTCGTCGCGGAAGGCGGGGAAGTCCCCGGACTTCAACGCCTCGCGCATCCGGTCCACCAGCCGCACGGTGAACCGCTCGTTGTGGATGGTGGCCAGCGTGGCCGAGAGCATCTCCTTCCCCTTGAACAGGTGGTGAAGGTAGGCGCGCGTGTAGTGCGTGCAGGTGTAGCAGTCGCACCCGTCCTCGAGGGGCTCGAACGAGCGGCGGTGACGGGCCGTGTTGACGTTGTAGCGGCCGTCGGCGGTGTAGATGGCGGCGTTGCGCGCCACCCGGGAGGGATTGACGCAGTCGAAGGTGTCCGCCCCGCGCTCGACGGCGGCGAACAGGTCATCGGGTTCCGAGATCCCCAGCAGATGCCGGGGCTTGTTCTGGGGCAGCTCGTCGACCATCCATCCGATGATGGTGCCCAGGTTCTCCTTCTCCAGGGCGCCGCCGAGGCCGAAGCCGTCGAACGACTGCCCGTCCACGTCGAGCTCGGCCAGGTCGCGGGCGGCCCGGCGGCGCAGGTCCTCATACTGCGCGCCCTGGATCACGCCGAAGAGCGCCTGGTAGGGCTTGCCCGCGCGTTCCTCGGTCAGCCGGCGGTGCTCCGCAAGGCAGCGGGCCGCCCACCGGTGGGTGCGCTCCACCGATCCCTCCTGGTAGCCGCGGGTGTTCATCAGCGTGGTGAGCTCGTCGAAGGCGAACATGACGTCTGCGCCCAGCTCGTGCTGGATCCGCATCGAGATCTCCGGCGTGAACCGGTGGCGGTTGCCGTCGAGATGCGACTTGAAGGTCACGCCGTCCTCGTCGACGTGGGCCATGCGCGTCTTCCCCTCGGCGATGACGTCGTCGTCCGCCAGGCCCGTGGTGTTCATGGCCAGCACCTTCTTGAACCCGGCGCCGAGGCTCATCACCTGGAAGCCACCGGAGTCGGTGAACGTGGGCCCCGGCCAGTTCATGAACCGGCCCAGCCCGCCCGCCTCGTCGACGAGGTCCGAGCCGGGCTGGAGGTAGAGATGGTAGGCGTTGGCGAGCACGGCCTGGGCCCCCAGATCCGCCACGGTCTCGGGCAGGACCGACTTCACCGTCGCCTTGGTGCCGACGACGATGAACGCGGGGGTCTCGATGTCGCCGTGGGGGGTGTGCATCACGCCGGCACGCCCGGCCGCGTCCCCCAGCTGGTCGGTGACGTCGAAGGAGAAGCCCGTCACGGGCGCCTGGCCAGCACGTCCAGCTGGCCCAGCGCGACGGCGCCCGCCGTCGAGGTGCGCAGCACGCCGTCGCTGATGCTGACCAGCTGGGCGCCCGCGGCGACGAACCTGTCCAGCTCGGCGGCCGCGATGCCGCCCTCCGGCCCGACGATCAGCAGGCCGGTGCCCTCGGCGGGCAGTTCGACGTCCGCGATGTGCTGCGAGGCGTCCTCGTGCAGCACGAGCGCGAGGCTCACCCCCGCGATCGCGCCCACCACATCCGCCGTCGACACCGCCAGGACCTCCGGGACGAAGAACCGGCGAGACTGCTTGGCCGCCTCGCGCGCCGTGGCCCGCCACTTCTCCAGCGACCGGTCAGCGCGGTCCCCCTGCCACCTCACGACGGACCTCGCAGCCTGCCAGGCGAAGATCTCGCGCGCCCCGAGCTCGGTGGCCATCTGCACCGCCAGGTCGCTGCGATCCCCCTTGGCCAGCGCCTGCACCACGCCCCAGACCAGGAGGGGCGACGGCGCTGCCATCACCTCCAAGATCCGGGCCGTCAGCTGACGACGCTCCGCCTCGATCACCTCGGCCCGCACTCCGAGCCCACGGCCGTCGGAGACCAGCACGTTCTCGCCCACGCTGACGCGCTTGACGGCGACCGCGTGGTGCGCCTCCTCCCCGGTGACCACCACCAACCCGCCGGGGGCCAGGGTGCTGGGGAGGTCGGCGATGAACAGGGGATCGGTCACGAGAACCACTCGGACAGCTTGCCGAACACGCCCTTGTGCCCCTTGGCCGCCACGGCCTCCGGCACGGACTCGTCCCGCTCGTCCGCGAGTTGGCGGAGCAGCTCGCGCTGCCGGTCGTCCAGTTTCGTGGGCGTCTGGACGAGCAGCGTGACGCCGAGGTCGCCGCGGCCGCCGCCCCGGAGCCGGGGCACGCCGCGGCCCTTGATCGCGATCCGCGTGCCGGACTGGGTGCCGGCGGGTACCTCGACGGCCACGGTGCGGTCCGCCGGGTCCGACTGGTCCCACTCCGCCTCCAGCGTGCCCACGCCGACCGTGGTGCCCAGCGCGGCCGCCGTCATGGGGAGCCTGACCACCACCTCGAGGTTGTCCCCCTCGCGCCTGAACGTCTCGTGGGCCTGAACCGTCAGCTCGACGTACAGGTCTCCCGCGGGGCCGCCGCCCGGCCCGACCTCGCCCTGGCCCTCGAGATGGATGCGGATCCCGGTGGACACGCCCGCGGGGATCCGGACCTGCAGGGTGCGGGTGCTGCGCACCCGTCCCTCGCCCGAGCACTCCCCGCAGGGCCGGGGGATGACGGTGCCGTAGCCGCGACACGTGGGGCACGCCTGGGACGTGCGGATGTCGCCGAGGAAGCTGCGCTGGATCTGGGTGACCTCGCCGGCTCCGTCGCACGTGGCACAGGTCACCGGCTCCGAACCTGGCTCGCCGCCAGCGCCGCTGCACTTGGGGCAGACGACGGCGGTGTCCACCTTGACCGGCTTGGTGACGCCGAACACCGCCTCGTGCAGCTGGAGGGACACCCGCACGAGCGCATCCTGGCCCTGGCGCACCCGCGAGCGTGGCCCGCGGCCGCCCGCCGCGCCGAACATCGCGTCCACCAGGTTGGAGAAGTCGAAGCCCCCGGCGAAGCCCCCTCCGAACCCGGAGAACCCCGCCCCCTGGCTCATCGGGTCTCCGCCGCGGTCGAACACGGCCCGCTTGTTCGGGTCGCTCAACACCTCGTAGGCCTCGTTGAGCTCCTTGAACTTCTCCGCCGCGCCGTCCTCCTGGGCGACGTCCGGGTGCACCTTCATGGCGCGCCGGCGGTAGGCCTTCTTGATGGCTTCGGGCGTCGCGTCTCGCTCGACGCCCAGGATGTCGTAGTAGTCCTTGCTCATATTCTTCTGCATCAGCCTTCGGGTGGGGGTCTCTGACCGGTGGGGTCTCTAGCCGTGGGTGAGGTACCGGCCGACGTACCGGGACACTGCCCGGACGGCGGCGATGTGGGACGCGTAATCCATGCGGGTGGGGCCGACGACGCCGAGGCTCGCCGAGAGGTCGGCGCCGTAGCCGGAGGCGATGAGGCTGGTGCCGCGGAAGCCCTCGGCCGTGTTCTCCTCGCCGATCCGGACCGTGACGTCCTCCCCGGCCGCCTCACCGAGGAGCCGCATCAGCACGACCTGCTCCTCCAGCGCCTCGAGGAGCGGGCGGAGGTTGGTCTCGAACGCCTGGCTGGACGCGAGGTTGGGCAGCCCCGCCACCACGACGTGGGCCGCCGGTTCCGCGGCGATCGTCTCCAGGACCGCCGCGACGACCGGGCCGGCGAACGGCCGCTCGTCCGGGGCGACCCCCTCCAGCACCGTGGAGAGGGCGCTGGCCGCATCGGCCGGAGACCTGCCGATGATGGCCTCGGCGATCCGATGGCGCAGCGCCGGGAGCCGGGACTCGTCGATGACGGGGGTGTCCATCATGGTCTGGTCCACCCTGCCCGAGGACTGCACGACGATCACCATCATCCGTTCTGGCGTGAGCGCCAGCAGCTCGACGTGGCGCACGACGGTCCGCTGGGCCACGGGGTACTGCACGATGGCGACCTGGCGGGTCAGCTGGGCGAGGAGGCGGACGGTGCGCATCACCAGGTCGTCGACGTCCGCGGTGCCGTTGAGGTAGGTGGTGATCGCCGTGCGTTCGGCGGGCGACAGCGGCTTGATCTGGGCCAGCCTGTCCACGAAGAGGCGATACCCCTTGTCCGTGGGGATCCGCCCGGCGCTGGTGTGGGGCTGCATGATGTAGCCCTCCTCCTCCAGCACCGCCATGTCGTTGCGGACGGTGGCCGCGGAGACGTCGAGCTTGTGGCGCTCCACCAGGGCCTTGGAGCCGACCGGTTCGCGGCTGGAGACGTAGTCGGTCACGATGGCCTTCAGAACGTCGAGCTTGCGGTCGTCGAGCATGTCACCTCCCAGCTGGCACTCACAGACGGCGAGTGCCAGTGTAGCTGCATCTATGCTGGCAGCCATGACGCTGACCTGGACCCCCGTGACGAGCCGCGTGCACGTGACCACCGTCGAGCCGCACCGGGTGAACGTGGGCCTCATCGTCGGGGATCACGCCGCGATGCTCGTGGATTCCGGCAACAGCGAGGCGCAGGGGGCGGAGCTGCTGGCCTCGGCCTCCGCGCTGGCGGGGGTGCCGGTGACGCATGTCGCGCTGACACACGGCCATCATGATCATGTGGGCGGTGTCGCGGCCATGCCGGGCCTGGAGGTGCTGGCCCACGAGGACATCGACGCGGCCGCGGGCGCGACGCGGACGTTCTCGATGGCAGTTGCCGTGGACCTCGGCGGCCAGCGTGTGGAACTCCTGCACTTCGGCGAGGCGCACACCCGTGCCGACGTCGTGCTCTTCGTCCCCGAGGAGAACGTGGTCTTCGCCGGAGACCTGCTCGAGGAGGGGGCGGACCCTCAGGTCGACGCGTCCACCTCGCTGGCCAACTGGCCCACGGTGCTCGACGGGGTCCTTGGCGCCAGCAACGCCGGCACCCGATTCGTCCCGGGGCACGGCGCCGTCGTGGACCGTGACTTCGCCTTCGTCCAGCGTGCCGAGGTGGCGATGATCTACAGCTCGAGCGAGATGCTCATCGAGCAGGGCGTCCGCGCCGACGAGGCCGCCACCGCCGTCGAGTGGCCGTTCACGCCCGAGACGCTTGCAGTGGCGCTGCCCAAGGCGTACGCGGAGCTGGCCGCGAAGGGAGTCGAGCCCAAGCGGCAGCTGCCGATCTTCGGCCTATGAGCCGGTGGGCCAGCTCTGCTGCGCGGTCATCCAGGTGAGCGTGTCGCGGGCGACGATGAGCCCGGCCGACGTCGAGCGCAACGAGTAGGCCAACCCGTCCATCGTGCGGCTCACGCCCCCGGACTCGGTGACCATGAGCGAGCCGGCGAGGTGGTCCCACGGATGCAGCGTGGTGTAGACGATGAAGTCGACGTCCCCGTGCAGGACCATGGGGTAGTCGAAGGCGCAGCACCACGCGCTGCGCGTCACGGGGCTCAGCCGGCCCTCGGCCGTGAACCCGTGGATGGCCCGCTTCGCGGTGGCGCCCAGGGGCGCCCGGTCTGTCGGTTGGCGCTGGATCGGCGCGCCGTCGAGGCGGGTGCCGGCGCCGCGCTCGGCCGCATAGGCGCGGCCCGTCTGCGGCTGGTAGATCCAGCCGCGGGTGGTCACGCCGCCGCGGACCTCGGCGAGCATGACGCCGTACTCGTCGCGGCCCGAGACGAAGTTGCGGGTCCCGTCGATGGGATCGATGAGGAACGCGTGCTCGGCGCCCCGCACTCCGGCGAGCAGGGTCGGGTCCGCGAAGACCGCCTCCTCGCCGATGATCACGGCCGAGGGGTAGGCGCCGCGGAGCAGTCCCGCCAGGTACACCTCCGCCTCACGGTCCGCCACCGTGACGAAATCGCCCGGCCGCTTCTCCTCGATGTCCCCGGCGGACAGCTGGCGGAACCGGGGCACCACGACCTCGGCCGCCGTCTCGCGCAGCAGGTCCATGACGCCCTCGGTATCCATGGGTTCACCCTACTGGGGCGCGGGGGGAGTCAGTCGTCGGCGAGATGGTCCTGGGTGACGAAGTCGATCAGGGTCTCCACCTTGGTGAGGAGCTGGGGCTCGAGGTCCTTCCACGACCCGACCCTGGCGAGGATCGCCTGCCAGCCGCGCGCCACGTCCGCCTGATCGGCGTGCGGCAACCCCAGCGCCTGCAACGTGCCCCTCTTGAAGTCGACGTCGCGGGGCACCTCCGGCCAGGACTTCCGTCCCACGCGGGCCGGACGGACCGCCTGCCAGATGTCGATGAACTCGTGGCCCTCGATGAGGACGGTGTCGCGGTAGCCGGCGCGGTAGACCTGCTGCGCGATCCGCGACTCCTTGCTCCCCGGCACCAGATGGTCGACGAGCACCCCGAGGCGGCGGCCCGGTTCGGGCGCGAACTCTGCGACGATCGCGGGGAGGTCGTCGATGCCGCCGAGGAACTCCACCACCACGCCCACGTGACGCAGGTCACCGCCCCAGACCTTCTCGATCAGTTCCGCGTCGTGCCGGCCCTCGACGTAGATGCGGCTGGGCAGCGCCACCCTCGCCTTCGTCGGCCCGTCGGAGGCCCGCGATCCGGAGGCGGTGTACTTCGGCGCGGCCGACCCCCCGCGCAGCGGGGCCCGGAGCGCCACGGGCTCCCCCTCCAGGAGGAAGCCGGGCCCGAACGGGGCGGAGCGGCGCTTGCCGCGTCGATCCTCGAGCAGTACCAGGCCGTTCTCCCAGCCCACCACCGCGCCGCAGAAGTCGTCGAACTCCAGCACCATGTCAGCCTCGACGGGGACGTCGCGGGTCTGCTTCAGGTGCGCCTTCTGCCAGCCGGGGGTGAGTACGTCTCGTGAGTAGCGATCCACGGGGTGCGACGCTATCAGCGCCTCCCCGCCGGGCCGTTGAGCGACACCCCGGGCGCGGCCGCCGGACACGTGCGCATCCGTCAAGGGGGCTCGACTAGTCGAGGAGGTCGCGGACCACACCGTCGGCGAGCAGGCGCCCGGCCCGCGTGAGCCGCAACGTCGCGTCGACCACCTCGGCCAGGCCGCCGTCGACGATGGCGGGAACCCGCATCGCCTCCGACGGGGACAGGACGGCCATCGGCACGCCCTCCGCCAGCCGGAGCTCGAGCAGCACGCGCTCCAGGTGCCGGTCCGAGTCGTCGAGCACCTCGCGGGCCAGCGCCGGGGACTCCCCCGCGGCGAGCGAGGCGGCATAGCTGCGGGGATGCTTGCGGTTCCAGAAGCGGACGCCGCCGATGTGCGAGTGGGCGCCGGGGCCGATGCCCCACCAGTCGGCCCCGTGCCAGTAGGCGAGGTTGTGCCTGCACTCCCCTCCCGGGCGGGCCCAGTTGCTCACCTCGTAGTTGCCGAGGCCCAGAGCCGTGAGGGCGTCGTCGGCCATGAGGTACTTGTCGGCGAGGTCGTCGTCGTCGGGGAGGGGCAGCTCGCCCCGGCGCACCTGGGCGGCCAGCCGGGTGCCGTCCTCGACGATGAGCGAGTAGGCGCTCACGTGGTCGACCGGGGCGGAGGCCACGGCGTCGAGGCTGGCGTGCCAGTCGTCGAGGGACTCCCCCGGGGTGCCGTAGATGAGGTCGAGGCTGACGTGCTCGAATCCCGCCGCCCTCGCCCACCCGGCCGCGTCGAGGCCGCGACGCGGGGTGTGCTGGCGCTCGAGCACGCGCAGCACGTGCGGCACCACCGACTGCAGCCCGAGGGAGATCCGGGTGAACCCGGCCGAGCGAAGGGTCTCGAGGTAGTGCGGGGTGAGCGTCTCCGGGTTGGCCTCCGTGGTCACCTCGGCCCCGTCCGCCAGCTCGAATCGTTGGCCGACGGCGGCCAGCAGCCCCCCGAGCCCCTCGGCGGGCAGCATCGTGGGGGTTCCCCCTCCGAAGAACACCGTCTCGACCCGGCGAGGCCCCAGGATGCGCGCGGCGAGGTCCAGTTCGGCCAGCGCCGCCCCCACGTACGTGTCCGGGGACAGATCGCCGAGTTCGCTGGGGGTGTAGGTGTTGAAGTCGCAGTAGCCGCACCTCACCCGGCAGAACGGGACGTGGACGTACAGCGACAGCGAGTCCGACCGTGCGAGCGCCTCCGCCGGGAGGGAACCGTCGCGGGGCGCTGGGTCGCCGTCTGGGAGGTGTGCCACCCTGCCAGCCTACGCACCTCCGCGCCTGTCTCAGCCCAGCTTCCGGAGCAGGAGCACGAGGTCCTCGTGGGAGGGGCGCACGGGGTTCGACGGCGTGCACCCGTCCTCCAAGGCCGAGGCCGCCATCGCGTCCACCGCGGCCCGGAACTCCTGCTGCGGCACGCCGGCCTCGACGATCAGCTCGGGGATGCCCAGGTGGTGGTTCAACCGCCGGATCCCGGCCACGAGCGACGTCACTGCGGCGGCCCCGGAGGCCGAGGGAGCGACGAGGCGGCCCAGCCGGGCGTACCGCTCCTCGGCCACGGCGCTGCGGGCGGCGTTGAAGACCACGACGTGCGGAAGCAGCATGGCGTTGAGCCGGCCGTGCGCGATCGGGAAGTGCCCGCCGAGGGCGTGGGCCAGGCTGTGCGTGATGCCGAGGCCCACGTTGTCGAACGCCATGGCCGCCAGGCAGGAGGCGTTGTGCATGTGGCCACGGGCGTCCCGGTCCGACCCGTGGGTGTAGCAGCGGACCAGGTGGGCGAAGACCAGGTCCACCGCCTTCTCGGCCAGGGCGTCGGAGAAGTCGCAGGCGCCCACCGAGACGTAGGCCTCGACGGCGTGCGTGAGCACGTCCATCCCGGAGTCGGCGGTGATCCGCGGCGGCACGCCGACGACGGCGTCCGGATCGAGGATGGCCAGCCTCGCCACCATCTCCGGGGAGACCAGCGGGATCTTGGTGTGGGTGCGCTCGTCGGTGAGCACGGCGAAGGACGTGACCTCGGAGCCCGATCCGCTCGTGGTGGGGATGGCCACCAGCCCTTCCGTCGCCCCGAAGCCCGAGTCGAGCGCGGCCTTGTGCATGGCCTTGGCGGCGTCCATCACCGACCCGCCGCCGTAGGCGACCACCACGTCCGGCCGGGCCTCCAGATACACCGCGACACCCCTGCTGATCGTGGCGATGGTGGGGTTCGGCACCACGTCGGTGAACCTGGTCACGTGGTTGCCCAACCTCGATTCGACGTCGGCGAACACCGGGGTGGTGGCCAGGAACTCGTCGGTGACCAGGAAGACGCGGTCCGCGGCGAACCGATCAAGCGCGGTGAGGGCGTCAGCGCCGATGCGCACGTGTGTGCCGAGGCGGAACTCTCTCATGGCTGGCCGTTCTGGGAGTGCTCCACCCGGTACTCGCTCGGGGTGAGCCCCGTGGCCTTCTTGAAGGTCCGGGAGAAGTAGTTGGCGGGCTGGAACTCGAGCTCCGTGGCGATCCGCAGGACGGGCTTGGTGGTGTGGAGGAGCATGAACTTGGCGCGCTCGAGCCGCTTGGCGGTGACGTAGTGGATGAAGCTCTGCCCCGTCCTGTCCTTGAACCTGCGGGCGAAGTGGGACTCCGACCACATGAGGTACTCGGCGGCCTTGCTGCAGGTGAGGAAGCTCGTCGGGTCCTTCTCGATCTCGTTGAGGAGCGTGGCGATGGTGCGTTGCCGGGGCAGCAGCTCGGGCTCCACGAGGTTGTGGAGCATGATGATGAGCTTCTCGCAGTACACCTGGCACTCGTAGCGGTTGAGGTCCGGCCTGCGCTTGTTGCGGTTGCGGATCACCACCTGGGAGATGTCGCGCCCGTGATGGACGCCCTCGCTGGAGGCCAGACCGATCAGCAGGTCCTCGAACTCGGCGAGCTTCGAGGCGTGGATCTTCTGGCTCCACCTCGGCAGCAGCCGGTCCAGGTACAGACCGAGGAGTTCGAGGTTGGCGGCCACGTTGGCGTCGTGCAGGTTGGCGGCGATCCGGCTGGGATCCAAGGGCGCCGGCTGCTCCTGCGGAGCCGCCTGGATGGGCACCAAGGGGAGGGGCTTGGACTTGCCCAGCAGGAGGGGCGCGAGCACCTGGTTCTGGGGTGAGGCGGCCACGGCGATGGGTTGGAGCCGCCCCAGGTACGGGCCGGTCGAAGCCGGCAGGTGGTAGCTGGTCCCGCGCCTGGTCAGCGAGTCGTTGGCGAGCCGGACGATGGCGTCGGCCGCAGACTCCAGCTTCGACAGCTCGACGACCTTGACCTCGTCGAGGAGGTCAGCCACGGGACCGGCCTCGGCGAGCGAGTCCGTGCTGCCGAGGATCTTGCCGAGCTGTTCCTGCCCCTTCGTCAGCAGGACCTGCCCGGCGAGGATGGCGCCGAGGTAGTGCTGGCCCATCATGATCGACACCGAGAAGTCGACCAGTCCGGCGTGGCAGCGGTAGATGAACGGCCTGCCCTCGATGGCCGACTGGAACCCGCCGTGCGCGTCGCAGGAGAAGCAGCGACGACGGATCTCCGGGTCCTGGCGCAGGAACTGGCACAGCGCGCTGAACTCGGAGGCGCGGGTCACGGGAGTGCCCATCGAGTCGACGGTGATCATCGCGATGCCGGTCTCGACGGCGAAGTCGTCCTGGATGCGCTGCAGCTGCTCGAGATCGATCAGCGTGCGCAGGTCTACCCCGGCCAGGCGGTCGTCATGCACCTCTACGACTGACACAGCACCTCCCGGACGGCGTCGAAGCCTGCTCCGCTGAGCGAATCGACACGCAGGACCGGCTCAGCGCCCGCGGCGGCCAGCAGCGCGGCGGCGGCGGCGATCTCATCGGCTGTGGCCAGGTCGGTCTTGGTCACCACGCCGACGACGGCCCGGTTGAATGACGTGGCGAAGGCCGGGGGGATGTGGGAGTCCGCGCGCGTCGGGTCCACCAGCAGAACCACGACGTCGACGTCGAAGGACACCACCTGGAGCGCGCTCCGGAGCCGTCCGCGTTGCAGGAACTCCCCCGGGCTGTCGACGACGCCGTCGAACGCCTCGATGGCCTGGGTCTTGACGTACTCGATGTCCTCCCCGCGCAGCCGCTGGCGGAAGGTGGTCTTCCCTGAGCCGACGCCCCCCACGAGCAGGATGGTGCGGCTGCACAGGCCGGCGGCCGTCATGTGCGCGTGACCGGCGCCGGGGTGAACCCGAGCACCGTCTCCAACGTGTCGACCACCCCGCGCACCGCGGCCTCGACGTCTGCCAGCCGGCCGACGATCAGCAGGGACCCGGAGAACCGGTCGACGAAGGCCAGCTCGACGGCCGAGGCCTTCGTGGCGGCGTCCGCCGCGATCACGGCAGCCTCGCCGGGGGTGATGGTGAGCACCCCGACGGCCCCGCGATTCTTGGAGGTGAGGCCGATCTTCGCGTACAGGTGCTCGTCCGGGTTGGCGATGATGTGGGCGAGCGTCACCTGCTTGCCAGGCACGAACTCCTGAATGATGCGCTGCTTGTCTTGCACGTCCATGAACCACCTCGTTCCCTGTGCGAGGACCACACTAATCGGCTCCGTCGGAACCTCAATGGCCGGGGGCGAGCTGAGCAGGAATGTGTAACAAGTGGCCGACTGTGTGTAGCCCGACCCTGCCTATGGTGACCTGCGAGTGACCAGAGTCGGCCACTTTCGAACGACGAAGGAGTCGAGTGATGCAAGAAGCACTAGGCATGGTCGAGACCAAGGGTTTCGTGGCGGCCGTCGAGGCGGCTGACGCGATGGTCAAGTCGGCCAACGTCCAACTCATCGGCAGCGAGAAGATCGGCGCGGGCTTCGTGACCGTCCTCGTACGCGGCGATGTCGGCGCGGTGAAGGCGGCGGCCGACGCGGGCGCCGCGGCCGCAAGCAAGGTCGGCGAGCTGGTGAGCGTGCACGTGATCCCGCGCCCGCACACCGACGTCGAGAAGATCCTCCCGGGACAGGCGAAGTAGGACCACCATGTCGGATGAACTGATCAACAAGGTCATGGCCGAAGTCATGAAGAAGATGGGCGACGCGGCCCCCGCTGCCGCCGCCCCCGCCGCGCGGCCGGCCGCCACCGAGTTCGTGGGCACCAACGCCCTGGGCGACACGATCGGCCTGGTCATCGCCAACGTCGACCCCCAACTCCACCAGATGATGAAGCTGGACCCGAAGTACCGCTCCATCGGCATCGTGGGCGCCCGCACCGGCGCCGGCCCGCACATCTTCGCCGCCGACGAGGCCGTCAAGGCCACCAACTGCGAGATCCTCACCATCGAGCTCCCCCGCGACACCAAGGGCGGCGCCGGCCACGGCTCCCTCATCGTGTTCGGCGCCGAGGACGTCTCGGACGCGCGCCGCGCCGTGGAGGTGACGCTGTCCGAGCTGGACCGCACCTTCGGCGACGTCTACGGCAACGACGCAGGCCACCTCGAGTTCCAGTACACGGCCCGCGCCTCGCACGCTCTCGCGAAGGCGTTCAACGCCCCCCTGGGCAAGGCTTTCGGCATCACCGTCGGCGCCCCCGCCGCCATCGGCGTCGTGCTGGCCGACACCGCGGTGAAGGCCTCGACGATCGACGTCGTCGGCTACGCCAGCCCCGCCGCCGGCACGAGCTACTCCAACGAGGTCATCTCCTTCTTCAGCGGTGACTCCGGGGCGGTACGCCAGGCCATCGTGGCCGCACGCGAGGTGGGGCGGGCGCTGCTCGGCTCCCTCGGCGCCTACCCCGAGTCGTCCACCACCCCCTACATCTGAGGACGAGCACACCCATGAGATCCAAGAGGTTCGAGGCGCTCGACGCGCGCCCGGTCAACCAGGACGGGTTCGTCAGCGAATGGCCTGAGGTCGGCCTCATCGCCATGGACAGCCCGAACGACCCCAAGCCGTCGATCCGCATCCAGAACGGCAAGGTCGTCGAGCTCGACGGCAAGGCCTGCGCGGACTTCGACATGCTCGACACGTTCATCGCCACCTACGGCATCAACCTCGAGCGGGCCGAAGAGGCCATGGCCATCGACTCGCTGCAGGTCGCCCGCATGCTGTGCGACATCAACATCCCCCGCAGCCAGATCATCCCCCTCACCACCGCCATGACCCCCGCCAAGGTCACCGAGGTGGTCGGGAAGATGAGCGTGCTGGAGATGATGATGGCCGTCACCAAGCTCCGCGCGCGCAAGCAGCCGGCCAACCAGTGCCACGTCACCAACGTGCAGGACCACCCGGTCCTCATCGCGGCCGACGCGGCGGAGTCGGGCATCCGCGGCTTCGCCGAGATGGAGACCACCGTCGGCGTCGTGCGCTACGCCCCGTTCAACGCGCTCAGCCTGCTGGTCGGCGCCCAGATCGGCCGCCCAGGCGTGCTGACCCAGTGCGCCGTCGAGGAGGCCACCGAGCTGCAGCTCGGCATGCGCGGCCTGACCGCATACGCCGAGACGGTGTCGGTCTACGGCACCGAAGCCGTGTTCATGGACGGCGACGACACCCCGTGGTCGAAGGCGTTCCTCGCCTCCAGCTACGCGTCGCGCGGCCTGAAGATGCGGTTCACCTCCGGCACCGGCTCCGAGGTCCAGATGGGCTACGCCGAGGGCAAGTCCATGCTCTACCTCGAGGCCCGCTGCCAGTTCATCACCAAGGCGGCCGGCTCCCAGGGCACGCAGAACGGCTCCGTGAGCTGCGTCGGCGTCCCCGCGGCGGTGCCCCAGGGCATCCGCGCCATCCTGGCCGAGAACCTCATCGCGATGATGATGGACCTCGAGTGCGCCTCCAGCAACGACCAGACGTTCACCCACTCGGACCTGCGCCGCGTGGCCCGCTCGCTCATGCAGTTCGTGCCCGGCACGGACTTCATCTGCTCGGGCTACAGCGCCACCCCGAACCTGGACAACATGTTCGCCGGCTCCAACTGGGACGCCGAGGACTACGACGACTGGAACATCATCCAGCGCGACCTCCACGTCGACGGCGGCCTCGTGCCGGTGCTCGAGGAGGACGTCGTGGCGGTGCGCCGCAAGGCGGCGCGCGCGCTGCAGTCGGTGTTCCGGGAGCTCGGTCTGCCGGCCATCACCGACGCCGAGGTCGAGGCGGCCACGTACGCCCACAGCTCCAACGACATGCCCAAGCGCAACGTCGTCGAGGACCTGAAGGCGGCCGAGGAGATGATGAAGCGCAGCGTGACCGGCTTCGACGTGGTCCAGGCGCTCATCAAGGGCGGCTACGACGATGTGGCCGAGTCGGTGTTCAAGCTGCTGAAGTGCCGCGTCGCGGGCGACTACCTGCACACGGCCGCCATCTTCGATGAGCAGTTCAACGTCAACTCCGCCGTCAACTACCCCAACGACTACGCGGGTCCGACCACCGGCTACCAGATCTCCGACGAGTTGTGGAACCGGATCAAGGACATCCGTCAGGCCGTCAGCCCGGAAAGCATCTGAGGTGACCGCAATGAGCATCGATCAATCCACCCTCAAGCAGATCATCGAGCAGGTGGTCCGGGAGATGGCCGGAGAGGCCGCGGCCGCGCCGTCGGCAGCCTCCGCACCCCCGGAGTCCCTTGCCGGGCGCATCACCGTCACCGAGACCGGGCCGGCCGAGCGCGGCACGGACCCGAAGGAGGTGGTGATCGCCCTGTCGCCGGCATTCAGCTCGCAGATCTTCGCCACGATCATCGGTCTCCCCCACGGCGAGGTCCTGAAGCAGATCTGCGCCGGCATCGAGGAGGAGGGCCTGCGCTACCGCATCCTCAAGGTCTTCCGCACCGCCGACGTCGGCTTCATCGCCCACGAGGCCGCCAAGCTCTCCGGCTCCGGCATCGGGATCGGCCTGCAGTCGCGCGGCACCACGGTGATCCACCAGAAGGATCTCCCCCCGCTCAGCAACCTGGAGCTGTTCAGCCAGTCCCCGCTGATCGACCTTCCCGCGTTCCGCGCCATCGGCAAGAACGCCGCGAAGTACGCCAAGGGCGAGTCCCCCTCCCCGGTGCCCACCCGCAACGACCAGATGGCCCGGCCGAAGTACCAGGCGATCGCGGCACTGCTGCACAACAAGGAAACGCGGCTGTGCGACCTGACCAAGAAAACCCAGACGCTGCAGGTCAGCCAGGCCTGAGGAATCGACATGGATCAAGAACAACTCATCCGACAGATCATGGCCGAGGTCATGGCCAACCTCAGCGGCGAGCAGGTCGCGTTCGCCAGGAAGCCCGCCGCGGCGGCGACAGGGGGAGGAACCCACATCGGGGTCCAGCACTACCCCCTGGCCGAGAAGCACCCCGAGCTGGTGAAGACCGACAACGGCAAGCCCCTCGCGGACCTCACCTTCGCGGGCCTGCGCTCCGGGGCCCTGAAGCCTGAGGACTTCCGCATCTCCTCGGAGACGCTGGAGCTCCAGGCCCAGGTGGCCGAGGACTCGGGCCGCGTCACACTGGCGCGCAACCTCCGTCGTGCCGCCGAACTGGTGAAGGTGCCCGACGAGCGGCTCCTGGAGATCTACAACGCGCTGCGCCCGTACCGCTCGACGAAGGCCGAGCTGTACGACATCGCCTCCGAACTCGAGGGGATGTACGGGGCGAAGGTCTCGGCGGGCTTCGTGCGCGAGGCTGCCGACGTCTATGAGGGCCGGGGACGCCTCCGCGTCGACTGACCCTCCGCCTCCGCACACACGAAGAAAGGATCTCCGACGATGGGGATGGTAGCCGGCATCGACATCGGCAACGCGACCACCGAGGTCGCGTTGGCCGAGCGCCGCGGCGATGAGCTCGTCTTCCTGGCGAGCTCGACCATCCCCACGACGGGGATCAAGGGCACCGACGCCAACATCAAGGGCGTGGTGCACGCGCTCCGCGTGGCCCTCGACAGGGCGGGTCGTTCCATGGACCACGTCGAGGTGATCCGCATCAATGAGGCTGCGCCCGTCATCGGCGACGTGGCCATGGAGACCATCACCGAGACGATCATCACCGAGTCCACGATGATCGGGCACAACCCCGCCACCCCGGGAGGGCTGGGCATCGGGGTGGGGATCACCATCTCCATCGACGACCTGGACTCCGCCGGCACGGCCGAACCGCTGATCGTGGTGGCCGACAGCACCCACCCCCACGACGACGTGGCCCGCAGACTCAACCACGCCTCCGGGCACCTCACCATCACCGGCGCCATCCTGCAGGCCGACGACGGCAACCTCGTCCACAACCGGCTGCACACCAAGATCCCCATCGTCGACGAGGTCTCCCTCATCGACAAGGTTCCCCTGGGAATGCTGGCGGCCATCGAGGTGGCGGAGGTGGGCAGGATCGTCGAGACCCTGTCGAACCCGTTCGGGCTGGCCACCTTGTTCGGGCTGGACTCCGGCGACACCAAGCAGGTCGTCCCGCTGGCCCGCTCGCTGGTGGGCAACCGCTCCGCGGTGGTCATCAAGACCCCCGCGGGCGACGTCAAGGAGCGGCGCATCCCCGCCGGCACGTTGACGTTCCGGGGGGAGAACCGCCAGGTCGACGTCGACGTGGACCGCGGCTCCGAGGAGATCATGGCCGCCGCCCAGCAGGTCCGCCACGTCGAGGACATCGTGGGCGAGCCCGGCACGAACGTGGGCGGGATGATGGAGAAGGTCCGCGTCACGATGGGGCAGCTCACCGACCACTCCCCCCGCGACATCCGCATCACCGACCTCCTCGCCGTTGACACGCAGGTGCCGCAGCAGGTGGCAGGCGGCATCGCCAACGAGTTCTCGATGGAGGCCGCCGTCGGAATCGCGGTGATGGTCAAGACCGACAGGCTCCAGATGCAGCGCATCGCCACCGACATGGCCGCCGAGCTGGGGATCCCCGTCGAGGTCGGCGGCGTGGAGGCCGACATGGCCATCCGCGGCGCGCTGACCACCCCCGGGACCGCAGTCCCCCTGGCCATTCTGGACATCGGAGCAGGGTCCACGGACGCCTCCGTCATGCACGCCGACGGCTCGGGCACGTCCATCCACCTCGCCGGCGCCGGCAACATGGTCACGCTCATGATCCAGTCCGAGCTGGGGCTGGACTCCTGGGACGCGGCGGAGGACATCAAGCGCTACCCACTCGCCCGCGTCGAGACGGTGTTCAACATCCGCCACGAGGACGGCACCGTCCAGTTCTTCGAGGAGCCGCTGCCACCGCACGCCTACGCCCGGGTGGTGGTGCTGAAGCCCGAAGGCATGGTGCCGCTGGACATCGACCTGCCCCTGGAGACCATCCGTCAGGTGCGCATCCGCGCCAAGGAGCGGGTCTTCGTCACCAACGCCGTGCGCGCGCTCCGTAAGGTCAGCCCCACCGCCAACGTCCGCGACATCGACTTCGTCGTGCTCGTGGGCGGCTCCGCGCTGGACTTCGAGATCCCGCAACTGGTCACCAAGGCCCTGGCCGAGTACCGGGTCGTCGCCGGCCGCGCCAACATCAGGGGCACCGAGGGGCCGCGGAACGCCGTCGCCACGGGACTGGCCCTCAGCTGGGCTCAGGAAGCGGGTGCGCGGTGATCGACGGGCCGCCCGCCATCTGCGTGCACGTCCACGAGGCCACGCCGGAGACCCAGCTCGCCGATCTGCTGCTCGGCATCGAGGAGGAGGGGGTGCCCGTGGAGGTGTCGCGGCACGACCACCTCAACCCGCTGGTGCTGGCTCACGACGCGGCGGTCACCTCCCGGCTCGGCATCGGCTTGGGCGTGTCCCTCGACTACGTGGTGATCACCACCGACAAGCTCCCCGAACACCGCCCCTACGTCGCCCGGCTCTTCGCCCACGGCGGCACCGCCGACCGGATCGTCGGATCCAACGCGGCCCGCATCGTCAAACGCATCCCGCTCCGGGACTTCGCACCAGGCACCTAGGAAAGGACCCAACCATGCAAGCGCTAGGCACGATCGAGGTCGTCGGTCTCGCCGCCGGCATCGAAGCGGCGGACGTGGCCTGCAAGGCCGCCAACGTCGAGTTGGTCGGCTACGAGCTGGCCAAGGGCGGAGGCTACGTGACCATCAAGGTCCTCGGCCAGGTCGGCGCCGTGACGGCCGCAATCGACGCCGCCGCGGTGGCCGCCGCGCGGGTCAGCCGGGTCGTGAGCAGGCTCGTCATCCCCAGGCCATCCGACCAGATCGAGGCCATGGTGTTCAACCGCACCACCGTCGGGTACCGGGCACCCGAGCCGCCCGCCCCGGCCGACCAGACGGTTGTGGCGACGCCCGCGCCGGAGCCGGAGCCGGCCGCCACCCCAGAACCCGCCGAGGCACCGGCCCCGGCGACGGCGGAGACCCCCGCCACCACCACCAGCAGGAGGAAGCAAGCATGAGCCAAGCGCTCGGTCTCGTCGAGACCAAGGGATTCGTCGGGGCCGTCGAGGCCGCCGACGCCATGACCAAGTCCGCCAACGTGACGCTGATCGGCAGCGAGAAGATCGGCGCCGGCTTCGTCACCGTCATGGTCCGAGGTGACGTCGGCGCGGTGAAGGCCGCCGTCGACGCCGGTTCGGCTGCGGCCGCCAAGGTCGGCGAACTGGTCAGCCAGCACGTCATCCCGCGTCCGCACGCCGACGTCGAGAAGCTGCTGCCGAAGGGCTGAGCCATGACCGAAGCCCAGCTGATCTCCGAGATCGCCGACCGGGTCCTCGCCCGCATCGGCGAGGCCGACCCGTCCCGCGTGGTCGTCGGAATCTCCAACCGCCACGTGCACCTGTGCGACGCCGACTTCCAGACGCTGTTCGGCTACGCCGCACCCGTGGTGCGCAAGATGGTCCGCCAGCGCGGCGAGTTCGCGGCGGAGGAGACGGTCACGCTCCACGGCCCCAAGGGGTCGATGGAGCGGGTCCGCGTGATGGGGCCCAACCGCCCCGCGACGCAGGTCGAGTTGAGCCGCACCGACGCCTACGCGTTGGGCGTGTCCGCGCCGATGGCCCAGTCCGGCCATCTCGACGACGCGGCGCCGATCGAGATCTCGGGACCAGCTGGGCGCGTCTCCTGCGCGCACGCGGCCATCGTGGCCGGGCGCCACATCCACATGGGCCCCGACGACGCCGCCGCGCTCGGCCTCGCCGACCAGGACCGGGTCAGCGTCCTGTTCGAGGGTGAGAGGGGCGGCCGCCTGGACCACTTCCTCATCCGGGTCAAGGATTCGTACCTTGCCGAGCTCCACCTGGACACCGACGAGGGCAACGCCGTCGGCGCCCGCACCGGTGACCGCGTCCGGATCGTGAAGGACTGACCCATGCTCGCCTCCCCCACCCGCCACCTGCAGACGTTCGCGCACCTCGTGCGGACCGAGGAACTCGCCCCCGCCACCGGCGCGCTGCGCCTGGGCGTGGACCTCGGCACCGCCAACATCGTGCTGGGCGTCGTCGACGAGACCGGCTCCCCGGTCGCCGGCGCGTGGCGGCGCGCCACCGTCGTCCGCGACGGCGTGGTGGTGGACTGGATGGGCGCGGTCCGGGTGGTCGCGGCCCTCAAGGCTTCACTCGAGCAGCGCGTCGGCGCCAGGTTCGAGGAGGCGGCCGTGGCCGCCCCGCCCGGCATCGACGCCGGCACCGCAAAGGTGTTCGGCAACGTGCTGGAGTCATGTGGGCTCAGGCCCACCGAGATCGTCGACGAGCCCGTGGCCGCGGCGACCGCGCTCGGCGTCACCGACGGCACGGTCATCGACGTCGGGCACGGCACCACTGGCGTGTCCCTGCTGCGCTGCGGCCAGGTGGTGTTCTCCATCGACGAGGCCACCGGAGGCCATCACATGACGCTGGTGATCTCCGGCGCCCTCGGCATGGACTACGACGCGGCCGAGGACTTCAAGCGCGATCCCGCCAACGCCGACCTGGTGTTCGGGCTCGTCCGCCCCACGCTGGAGAAGATGGCCACCATCGCCCGCGACGCGCTGCGCGGTGCGGGCGACCCCGGCACCGTGCACCTGGTGGGCGGGTCGAGTTCCTTCCCGCGCGCCACAGAGGTGTTCGACGAGGTCCTGGGCCTGCCCGTGGTCAGACCGGTCGAGCCGCTGTTCCCCACCCCACTCGGCACCGCGATGCGGAGGATCTGTTCATGAACGAGTCGCAGCTGCGCGACCTCATCCGTGAGGTGATCGCCGGCCTCCTCCCCCGTCCGGCGGCCCCCGGCACCTCGTCCACCACCGCGCTGGTGCTGTTCACCGGCGCCCTGCTCGGGTTCGAGGAGGCGTGCGCGTCGCTGACGAGGCTCAACCCGCAGCTGTCGCTGGACTGGATCCAGACGCCCTCGGCCACCCGGATCCTGGACCAGGAGGCCATCGCCGCCATCGGCATGACCCCCGCCGAGAAGTCGCTCGTCGCGAGCCATGACCTGCTGGTGGTGCCCACCCTCAGCGTCAACATGGTGGCCAAGGTGGTCCACGGCGTGGGCGACTGCCTGGCCTCCAACGTGATCGCCGAGTTCATCATGAGCGGCAAGCCGGTGGTCGTGGCCACCAACGCGGCCTGCCCAGACAGCGAGGGCAAGCGGTCCTGGTTCCCCCACATGCCGTCGGGCTACCAGGCGATGCTGCGGAAGAACCTGGCGACACTGCGCTCGTTCGGGGTCCAGCTCGCCGACGCCTCCCGGCTCGACCGCGCGGTCCTCCGGCGCGCCTGCGCGCCCGAAGCCCCGGCCACCCCCACCCTTCCGGCCGAACGCGTGGTCACCGAAGCCACCGTCGCGGCCGTCCCGGACGGGGCCGTCGTACGGCTCCAGCCCCGCGCCATCGTCACGGACCTCGCCCGCGAGGCGGCGGCGAAGCGTCACATCACACTGCAGGAAGGTGCCTGAGATGTATCTGGCCAAGGTGATCGGCACGGTCGTGTCGACGAGCAAGGACGAGAGGCTCATCGGCTTCAAGCTCATGCTGACCAGGCGCGTGGACGCGGACGGCGCCGCCACGGGCTCGCCCGAGGTCTGCGTCGACACCGTCGGGGCGGGCACAGGCGAGACCGTCCTGGTGACGAAGGGGTCCTCGGCCCGGTTCGCCGCGGACCGGGCGAACGCCCCGCTGGACGCCACGATCGTCGGCATCGTCGACTCCGTCGAGATCGAGATCCACTAGCCATGCCCGCCGTCTACACCCGCACCGGGGACAAGGGCGACACCGGCCTGTTCGGCGGCTCCCGCGTCGCCAAGCAGAGCCTGCGGGTAGAGGCCTACGGCACGGTCGACGAGGCCAACGCGGCGCTGGGCGAGGCGAAGGCGGGCCTGGACGACGGTCCCTGGCGCGCCCGCCTGCACCAGGTCCAGCAGCGGCTCTTCGTGCTGGCCGCAGAGCTCGCCAGCGACGCCTCGGGCGCCGCCACCCTCGCCCACACCATCGACGAGGACGACGTCACCGACCTGGAGCGCCTGATCGACGACTGCCTGGCCATCACCGGACCGCAGCGCGCCTTCGTGGTGCCCGGGCGGGACCGGCGCTCAGCGGCGTTCCATCACGCCCGGACCGTGGTGAGGCGCGCCGAGCGCCGCACGCTGACGCTGGCCGAGTCCGAACCGGTCCGGCCCGAGCTGATCAAGTACCTCAACCGGCTCTCCGACGCGGTCTACGCGATGGCGCGGCTGACTGAGACGTGGGCCGACCGCGACCGCATCGAGCGCATCGTGCGCGCGGCGGTCGCCCGGGCCCTCGAGGAGCCCGGGACCGCCCGACACCTGCCTGCGGATCCCTGCCTGGCGCGGGCGAAGGCCCTGACCGCGGCCGCCGAGCGACGTGCCGAGGATCTGGGCGTGCCGGTGGTGGTCGCCCTGGTCGACGCGGCCGGCCATCCGGTGCTGCTGCACCGCATGGCGGGCTCGCTGCTGGCGTCCATCGAGATCGCCTCGAACAAGGCCTGGAGCGCCGCGGCGTTCCGCAAGCCGACGGCGGAGCTGGGCGCCCTCGCGGCAGCCGGCGGCCCGCTGCCCGGCCTGGCCGACGGCAACTCCGGGCGCGTCGTGCTGTTCGGCGGCGGCGTGCCGCTGTTCGACGGCCCCGAACTGCTCGGCGGCCTCGGAGTCTCGGGCGGCACGGTCGAGGAGGACTGCGACATCGTGGAGCATGCAATCAACGCTGTGATGGGAGAACACCGATGAAACTCGATACCGCGGTCCTCGAGGCCACGATCCGGCGGGTGCTGGCACAGCTGCCCGAGACCGGGCCGGCCACCGGCGACGGCGTGTTCCCGGACATGGACTCGGCCATCGCGGCCGCGGACAAGGCCGCGCGGGAGTACCGCACGGCCTCCATGGCCGAGCGGCGCCGCTACGTGGCCGCACTGCGCGAGGTCATGCTGCGCCCCGAGAACCTGGACCACATGGCGGTGCAGGCCGTGCAGCAGACCGGCATGGGCGACGTCGCCCACAAGTATCTGAAGAACAAGATGGCGGCCGAACTCACCCCTGGCGTGGAGGATCTGGTCACCGACGCCTACTCGGGCGACGACGGTCTGACCACAGTCGAGTACTCGGCCTACGGGGTGATCGGGGCGATCACGCCCACCACGAACCCCACCGAGACGATCACCTGCAACAGCATCGGGATGCTCGCCGCCGGCAACGCCGTGGTGTTCAGCCCGCACCCCCGGGCCAGGGACCTGTCCGTGTGGCAGGTGCAGCAGATCAACCGCGCCCTGTGCGCCGTCGGGGCACCTGCGAACCTCGTCGTGACCGTCGCGGAGCCGTCGATCGAGAACACCAACGCCATGATCGCGCACCCCGACGTCCGGATGATCGTGGCCACCGGCGGCCCCGGCATCGTCAAGACCGTCCTGAGCTCCGGGAAGAAGGCCATCGGCGCGGGCGCGGGCAACCCGCCGGTGGTGGTGGACGAGACGGCCGACATCGACCGCGCCGCGAAGTGCATCGTCGACGGCGCCAGCTTCGACAACAACCTGCCCTGCACCGCGGAGAAGGAGATCGTCGCCGTCGACGCCATCGCCGACCTGCTCAAGTTCTCCATGGTCAGGCACGGGGCCTACGAGCTCTCCGCCGACGAGCGCTCACGCGTCGAGCGCGTGATCCTGACCGACGGGCGGCCGGCGCTCGAATGGGTCGGCAAGCCGGCCTCCGCCATCCTCGAGGCCATCGGGGTGGAGCCCCCGGCCGGGGTGCGGCTCCTGGTGTGCGAGGCGGACCGGGACCACCCCTTCGTCGTGCACGAGCTCATGATGCCCGTGCTCGGCCTGGTGCGCGTCCCTGATGTGGGAGCGGCCATCGACCTGGCGTGCGAGCTCGAGCACGGCAACCGCCACACGGCCATCATGCATTCGCGCAACGTGTCCAACCTGACCCGCATGGGCAAGCTCATCCAGACCACCGTCTTCGTCAAGAACGGCCCCTCGTTCAACGGGATCGGCATCGGCGGGGAGGGCTACTGCACGTTCACCATCGCGGGGCCGACAGGCGAGGGGCTCACCCGGGCACGCAACTTCGCCCGGTCGCGGCGGTGCGTGCTCGTCGGCGACCTGAACGTGCGGTGACGATGACGCCGATCAGGATCGCGGTCACGGGGGCGGCCGGGCAGATCGGGTACTCGCTGGTCTACCGGATCGCCGCGGGGGACGTGTTCGGGGACCGGCCGGTCGAGCTGCGGCTGCTGGACCTTCCCCAGGCGGTGCCAGCTCTGGCCGGGGTCGCCATGGAACTCGAGGACTGCGCCTCGCCCGTTCTCGCGGGGATCGAGGTCGGGGACGACCCCCGCCGCCTCTTCGAGGGCGTGAACGTGGCGATGCTCGTCGGCGCCTCCCCGAGGACCGCGGGGATGGAGCGTTCTGACCTCCTGAAGGCGAACGGCGCCATCTTCGCCGCCCAGGGGAGGGCGCTGGCCGCCTCGGCCGCGTCGGACCTGAGGGTGGTGGTCACGGGCAACCCCGCCAACACCAATGCGCTGATCGCGCAACGAAATGCCGACGGCGTGCCGCCGGAGAGGTTCACCGCCCTGACCCGCCTCGACCACGACCGGGCCGTGTCGCTGCTGGCCCGCAAGGTTCGCAGGCCGGCCTCCGACGTGACGCGGATGACCATCTGGGGCAACCACTCCACCACTCAGTACCCGGATGTCTACAACGCGCAGATCTGCGGCCGGCCGGCCACGGACTGGGTGGACGACGGATGGGTGGCGTTCGACTACATCCCGCAGGTCGCCCGACGGGGAGCGGCGGTGATCGCCGCACGCGGGAAGTCGAGCGCCGCCTCGGCCGCGAACGCGACCATCTCCCACGTCAGGGACTGGTTCGCCGGCACGCCGGTTGGCGGCTGGACCTCCATGGCGGTGGTGAGCGACGGCTCCTACGGGGTCCCGGAGGGGCTGGTGAGTTCCTTCCCCGTCTGCGCCGGCGAGGGTGGGTGGTCGATCGTGCCTGGCCTCGAGCTGAATGCGTTCTCGCGCACCAAAATCGCGGCGTCGGTGGACGAACTGCGCCGCGAGGAGGAGACCGTGAATCGGCTAGGACTCATCCCCGGCTGAGGCGCCCGGCCCCAGCACAACCCCGTAGTCGACCCAGTGGTGGCTCACCGAGCCCGGTGCCGAAAGAGGGGTTTCACTGACCCACCCCCTGTGCTATCAAGGACTTGTACCGGCCTCGCCCGGGGGCTGTACCGCCCGAAAGCAGATGTCACTGCCGACAGGTTGCTCCAGTGCCCGACCCCGAATCGGGGCTGTCTACAGGGGGGATTCTTGATGCCAGGGCTTTACCACCTCAGTGTCGATGTGGGTGCCAGCCAGATCAGCGCTGCCACCGCTCGGCTGGCTCGCGACGGCGGCATCACGGCCGACGCCGTGCCGCTGGGCCGCCGCAACGACCAGGTGCCGGCCGTCGCCTTCATCGAGTCCGACGGCAACGTCCTGGTCGGCGACGAGGCGCAGCTCCTGGGCCACTCCGCGCCGGAGAGACTGATCAGGGAGTTCACCCGCAGCGTCGGTGACGACGTTCCCCTTTCCGTGGGCGGGTTGACGATCACCGCTGAGCATCTCTTCGCCACTGCTGTCGCGGCCGTCGTCGACGCCGTGAGAGAGCGCGAGGGTGAGCCTCCCGCCGCCGTCGTCGTGACCTATCCCACCAACTGGGGCCCACACCGCCTCGGCCTCATCCGGTCCGCTCTCACCGAGGTCGGGCTCGACGACGCAGCACTCGTCCCCGGGGTTGTGGCCGCGGCGCTCGACCACGACTCCGTGCACCCGCTCGAGGTCGGGCAGGCGATGGCCGTCCATGACATGGGCGGCACCTCGTACCACGCCGCCGTGCTCCGCAAGGCCGAGGACGGTTCGCTCGAGGTGCTCGGGCAACCGCGCGACATCGAGGACCTCGGCGGGCTGGACTTCGACGACGCCGTCCTCCGCCATGTCCTCAAGGCGGCCGGTGTCTCCCCCGCCGCGATAGTCGACGGACCCGATGCTCAGGCCGCCCTCAGGCAGCTGCGGGGCGAATGCGTCGACGCCAAGGAGTCGCTCTCCTTCGACGCGCAGGCCACCATCCCGGTGCTCCTTCCCGGGCATTCCACGGCGGTGCGGCTCACCCGCTCCGAGTTCGAGGCCATGACCGCACACCTGGTGGATCGCACGGTGGACAGCCTCGACGCGACTCTCGAGTCCGCCCGTGTCGAGCCGGAGCAACTGGCCACCATCCTGCTGGTCGGCGGCACCTCGCGCATCCCCCGGGTCGCGCAGCGGCTCTCGGAGGCCTTCAACCGACCCATCAGCATGCCCGAGGACCCCGCCTCGGCCATCGCCGTCGGGGCTGCCCGCTCGTCGCTGGCGATGGCGCACAGGCGCGCGGTCCCCGCTGTCGTGGACCAGACACCGGCGACGGTGGCCGTGGTTCCCCAGGCCCCGCACGCTCTCGCCGCCCCACAGCCGCCGGTGGCCTCCTCGCCCTGGATCCGGGTCCTGTCGTTGGTGACACTCAGCTCCGTCGCCGTCGCGGCGACGGTCCTACTGACCAGTTCACTGACGGGAGGGTTCGGTTTCCTCGGCAGCGCCGCACCGGCCGCGCTCCTGGGCAACCCGTCTCCTACGCCCACTCCCTCGGCCTCGGCGCCGGCAGACCCCACCGCCCCGGCGTCCGAGCCGGCGGCCGTCCCCGCCGGCGCCGCCCCCGAGCCGGTGGACGCGGCGCCGGGCGTTCCGGCAGAGGTGACCGTCGTGCAGCCGGCGACCAGCTCCCCCGGTCTCACCCCTCGCCCGGTGAGTCAGTACGTTCCGAGCACGCCTGAGGACGCCGCGAGCCCCACGCCGCGCTCCTCGACACCCGCCACGTCCCGTCCTCCGTTGTCGACGCCCACCACCCCCGGCACGCAGCTGCCCCCGAATACCAGCGTGCCGCCCCCCACCACTCAGCCGCCCACGTCGAACCCCACAACGCCCGGTCCGACCACCCCGGCACCAGATCCCACCACCGCGGCACCGGACCCGACGACGCCGGCACCGGACCCGACGACACCTGCACCGGACCCCACCACCCCTGCACCCGACCCCACCACACCGGCACCGGACCCCACCACACCTGCACCCGACCCGACGACGCCAGCACCGGACCCGACGACGCCTGAGCCGGATCCCACCACCCAGGAGCCCGCGCCGACCTCGGTGGCCCCGCCTGAGCCCGATCCGGTTCCGACGCAGGATCCGACGCCTGAGCCGCCTCCGTCCACCACACCGGAACCCGTGGCGGTGTGACCATGCACGTCACACCCTCCGAGGCGCTGAGGACCCCGCTGCTCGCAGCCCCGGGGCAGGCTCGGTCGCACATCCGCGACATCAGCGAGGCACCCCGGCCGCGCGCCTACATCGTCGGCGCCGCGGGCTCCGGGAAGACGGCCCTCCTGCGTCAACTGCGGGACCTCCTCGGTGCGCGGGGTGCCGTGTTCCATGTCCTCGACGAGAGAATGGACCCGGCTTCGGTCCCCCCGTCGGAGGTGCTCATCGTCGACGGGCTCCACCTGCTGGACGCAGCCCGGGTCGAGGCGGTCCGGCTCCGGGCCCAGGATCCCGAAGCCGCCCTCGTCGTGGCGACCCGCCCATGGCCGCGCTCCAGCGCCGGGTCGGCGATCGCGCGCCGCCTGGGCGCGGACTCGCCGTCGATCGTGCTTGGCCCGGCCACGCGTTCGGAGGTCGTCGACCTGCTGAAGGAACAAGGTCGTACCCTCTCTTCGGCCTGCATCGACGCGATCCTCGCGCTCACGGGTGGGCTGGGCTGGCTGGTGGCGCGGGCGATAGACGCCCATGACTCGGGTCCCTGCACCGATCCGCTCCGTCACGCGGACCTCTGGCGATCGGTCGAGGCGCACGTGAGCCACCGCCTGGACCTTCTCGACGACGGCCGGCTCGCGCACTTCCTCGAACTGCTCGCGCTGGTCCGTGACGGTCACGCCGGCCCTGACGGCGAGGACGTATCGGACCTCATCGCGCAGGGCTACGCCGAGGGACTGCTGCTGCGCAACGGGACGATGGTCCCGGTGGTGCGGTCCGCCATCCGCGAGGCGCTGCCCCCCCAGCGCCTCGCGGACCTCGGCGCCGACGCCGTCGACGAGATCGCGGCGGCCGTGGCAGCCGGGGACGAGCCCTCCCGTGCCTGGCTCCTGGCCGCGGGTGACGCCAGGCTGGGTGCCTCGCTGGCCGAGCACGGAGATCACCTCCTGCAGGCTGATCCTGAACGCGCCGCGGACCTGTACGACCTTGCCTCGAAGTACGGCTTCGCCGGGCGGGACCTGAACCTGCATCGGGCGATGGCTGCATGGCGCGTGGGAGACCTCGACGCCGCCGCGGGCTTCGTCGACGCCAGTTGGCCGCAGGCCGACCCCGCCCAGCGCATGGCTCTGGCAGACGTGTCGGCGGCCTGTTGGGCCGCCCGCGGGATGATGAGCACCGGCAGCGACGTCTACTCGCTTCTGACCACGACCGACGGCGAGACCTCGGTCAAGGCGACGATCGCCGATGTGGCCGCCGGGTCCGCGGAGAGGCTCGCCGATGTGCGGCACTCCGTCTCACCCGATGAGGCCGGATCGATGTCGACCCTGTCCATCGCTCTGCGGGAGTTGGAGAGCGGTCTGCGCGCGTCCCTTGACGCGGCGCCCTCTTCGTCGGCGCTCACCCACCTTGTCAGGGCCTCCGAGTTGCACACGGCAGCCCGTACCTCGGATCCCGTGCCTGAACTGCCCGCTGTCGTGGCCGCGTCGGTGGCCCTGGGCTCCGGAGACCTCGCGACCGCGCGGCGTGTGATCGACGGCGCAGTCGCGGGTTCGCAAGGCGGGCAGTGGGCCCACCGACGGCTCCTCCTCTGGCAGGCCTGGATCGCCATTCAGGGCGAGCGCCCGACGGACGCCCGCCAGGCCCTGCAGAGGGCGGAGACGCTCCCCCCGCCCACGTCGCCGCGTGATGAACTGCTACGTCAGAGCGTGCTCGTCTCGCTCGCGAGGCGGTATGCGGACATGGCCAGCCTTGAGGCGGCCTGGGCCGAGGCCATGCCGGGCGTCCGACACGTTGAGGTCGACCTCTACACCATCCTGCCCCTCAGCTCCCTGATATGCGCCGCTGCGCGCGTGGGGGATGCCACCACTCTCCACCCCCATTTCGTGAGCGCTCTGGACATCCTGGGCAGGCTCGGCGAGCCGCCCCTCTGGTCTGCCCACCTGCGGTGGGCCGGCGTACAGCAGGGCATCGTGCTCAACAGGCCTGAGATGCTGAAGCCCCACGCCCGTGCACTCGTCGCCGCGGCTGCGCACAGCACACTGGCGTCGGCGATGGCGCGTGCAGGCGGCGTCTGGGTCGCGGTGCTGGGCGGGTCCGTGGACCCGGACGCCGTCGAGACCGCCGGCCGTTCCCTGGCCGCCGCGGGACTGGCCTGGGACGGCGCCCGTCTGGCCGCGCACGGCGCGCGTCGCACCGACGACCGGAAGGTGTCGTCCCGGCTGCTCTCCTGCGCGCGGGAGCTGCACCCCCAGGACGTGACCCCCCGACCCGAGCGGGTGACACCTGAACCATCGGGCGCCCCGGCAGCGCCGCACGCCGCAGGTGTACCGCTCAGCGAGCGTGAGGTGGAGGTGGGCCGGCTGGTGCTGGAGGGGCGCACCTACGCCGAGATCGGCGAGGTCATGTTCATCTCCCCACGCACGGTCGAGCACCACGTGGCGCACATCAAGCGACGCCTGTCGGTCACGTCGCGCTCTGACCTCATGGCGAAGCTGCGGGTGTCCGTGGAGTTGGCCACGACCACCCAAACCTCGTCCAGAAGGGCGATCTCGTGAATCCCCCTACCTGTACGCACCGGCATCGGGTCTATCCCCGATGCAGCACCCACACCCGCCGCACTAGCGTGACAGCTAGCGTCACCCAGACCTCAGGAGACGAGAAATGACCACCACACCGCTGACCACTATCGCCGACGCGCTGATCGAGTTCATCCTCAGTCTGCTTCGGGACCCGATCGCCGCACAGGAGTTCTCCGAGGATCCGGAGGAGAGTCTCAACCGCGCGGGGCTTGCAGACGTGTGCGGCGATGACGTGCGCTCCGTGCTCCCCGTCGTCGTGGAGCACCCGGACGTCGTGATGCGCCCGCCGGCACCGCAGCCGATCATCGTCCACGTCCCAGGAGCGCCGGCGCCGTCGAAGCCGGACGTGGTGCGCGAGATCACCAACGTCGCCAACAACTTCCACATCGACAACAGGTCCACCATCATCGATCAGTCCGTCAACCAGAACATCTGGGCCGAGGGAGACGTGACCCAGATCTTCGATCAGGAGGCCGTCCTCGCGGTCGGCGACGATTCTGTCGCAGCCGGCGACAACGCGCTCCTGGACGAGTCCAACACCGATGTCACCATCGGAGACGTGGCCATCGGCAACACCGAGACCAACGTCGACATCGAGGACTCCTTCAACGACGAGTCCATCGACGTCGATGTCAACACCGAGGCCGATGTCGACGAGTCTTTCAACGACCAGTCCACCGAGGTCGACGTGGAGACCGACATCGACGACTCGTTCAACGAGACCCAGACCACGGAGGTCGCCGTCGACACCGAGATCGTCAACAACGGCAACATCGAGTCCCCCGTCGAGATGGCGCCCGCCGCGGTGATGGCGGAGCCGGTCGAGGAGCCTGAAGCCGACTACAGCAGCTACGTCGAGCCGGAGCCCCCGGTCGAGATGGATATCGACGAAAACTAGGCCACGCAGAACAGTGACAGAACCCAACACACGCAATGCGCCGACAGCCCGTCAGCCCCGGTCGGGGCCCGACGGGCTGAACGGCGCTACGCCAACGCCACGCCCCGATCGTCCGTCCCTGCGCAGCGAGAACCTTCCACCGGTGCTGGTCAAGCATCCACCGCCCCTCTCCGTTCGCCTGAGCCAACTGCTGTGGGCCTTCAGCTTCGTGGTGGGGGCCGTCGGCATCGTCTACTTCTTCATCGTGCGTGAGGATCAGCTCCCGCTCATCGCCGCGTCCATCAAGGCGGTGGACGGGACACGGAGCGAGGAGACCTACTCGTCGGCGGCAGACATCGTCTTCTGGTCCTTCTTCGGGATCATGGTCACCCTGGTACTGATCCAGATCACGCTGCTGGTGTCCTTCATGAGCCGCCGAGACGGCATCCGCTGGTGGCAGTTGGGAACTCTGATCGTGCAGGGACTGGTGTTCGCCCTGATGACCGAGATGGTGGGCGGAGGCGAGCACGCCACCAGCCTGCGGCAGGTGTTGCTGGGTCAGTGCGGGCTCGTGCTCCTCGCTCTAGTCTCGAGCGTGTTCCCCGGCGCCATCAAGTGGACGGCTCGCCATCACGACGTCCGTCGCGGCACGGTGGCCTCTGGCGGAGGCGAGCTGTGAGGAGACCTCCTCCAAGCTGCGGATGACCACCCGCCCCACCTCGAGCGAAGCCCGGTCCAGGATCGGCGACTGCCCACGGGCGCGCCAGTGGGCCAGTTGGGCATCAACCCGTTCGAGGATCTGGTCCTCGCCCGCGCCTGCCGGCAGCCCGAGGCGTGCCTCTGCAGAGGAGCCCAGGCCGCCGATCACCCGCACCACTGCCGCGGCCTCCTCCGGCGGGAGATGAACGTCCCCCACCCTCAGCGTGGACAACAGCGACAGTTCACGAAGCCCGTGGGCGGTCGCCCTGATCCGCTCGATGCCGGCGACGATGGCCTCCGACCCCTCGATCGGCCTGTCCCGAAGGAGCCGCTCAAGGGCGTCCAGCACGGCTCGCACCTTCAGGGTGGGCGTGCGCGGGCCGAAGTGGGTCTCGACGAAGCGGTTGAGCTCGTGCAGTCCGCTGTGCTGAATCAGCCTGTTCGCCAACTCGGTCGAGTCGGACACCCCCGTCCGGATCAGGGACGTGGCAAGGCGGACGCCGAAGATCCCGAAGCGTGCGAGCAGTTCCCGCCGCGCCGGGACGTCAAGCCCGGAGGTGTCCGCGGCACCCACGAACCGATCCGACGAGAGCAGCAGCCGCTCCCTCTCCCGCCTCTCGAGCGACGCCAGCCTCCGGAATGCCGCGAACTCACTCTCCCGCAGCGTGCGCGCACCCTCGGCCAGGAGCCCCGCCACGGGCACCACCCCGAGGGCGAGGGAGTTCAGGTCCCCGTCCAGCTCATATCGCTTCGACACCTTGCCCGCGGAGAGCAGCGAATCGATGCGTCCCGATCCGATCTCGTCCGCGCGTGAGAGGACCGCGACTGCGTTGACGGTCTGGGACGGACCGGCGGCCGTGTCCCTGAAGGCCTCGAGGAAGCGCATGTCCGACGGGTGCAGGTGCCGCAACAGGTAGACGATGGCGTCAGCCGAGGACGGCGCGTCCTCGGGGGCCAGGAAGGTGGTGGAGCGCGCCGACAGGTCCTGCGAGAGCGAGGCGATTCCAGGCGTGTCGATCAGGATCATGGACCGGAGAACCCCCGACGGCCAACCCACTTCGATGCGGTCCACCTCGCCGGACGTGAGATCCCCCAGGTCGAGGATCAGCTTGCCGTCGACCCGGCGCACGGGAAGTCGGCGCTCCTCGCCGCCGCTGAGGTGTGCCGTGATCGACGGAGTGTCGGCATACCGGTACCAGGTCACCACGCGTGTGCACTCCCCCGCGTCAGTGGGTGCGATCTGCTCACCAAGCATGGCGTTGAGGAGGGTCGACTTGCCGGCCTTCACGATCCCCGCGAGGGCCAGCCGGAGTGGTTCCTGCAGTCGGCGGTCCAGTTCCCCGAGCACAGCCAGGGCGGTCTGGTCACGGGCGTACAACTGACGCCCGGCGGCGACGAGCTCCGTGGCCTCCGAGAGCACGTCCGATCTCACCGCTCGACTGCCTTGACCCGCTGGGGTGGCAGGGCCGGGAGCTCCGCGCTCAGCTGCTCAAGCTGTTTCAGCTGCCCCTGGAGCAACGCGACGCGCTTCTCCCGCTGCTCCGAGAAGGTCCCCGCCGCCCTCTTCGCCGCAAGGACCGCCTCTGCCAGCGACCGGTGCAGTTCCTCGGCTATCCCGCCGAAGTGATCGCGGGAGGTGCGCTGCACGATGCGCAGGCGGTCCTTGAGCTGCTTGGCCACCTGGAACGTCACCTCGTCGATGTAGCGTCGGACGATGTTCTTCGCCTCGAACCGGCGGCGCATCAGGCGATTCGACGAGTCCTCGCGGTAGGCGCGCCGCCCCACGAGCACGCCCGCCATCAGCGACAGCGGATTGATCAGCGACAGGCCGATCAGCCCGGTGGCCAGGCCCACCATCAGAACGCCACCGTAGGAGCCTCGCACGCCGATGTAGATCTTCTCCGCGGCACTCATGGATCCCGGCTCGAAGTTCGGCAGGGGGTCAACCGGATCAAGAAGGCCCTCTGTGCCCCCCACCTCGATGGTGGGCAGCTCGATCTGCTCCTCGGCGAAGAGGGTGCCGATCTCCTCGGTGAGCCACCGGGAGCGTTCGTCGGTCCACACGAACGTCTCGGACACCGCGTCCGCGACGCGCTGGTCGATCCATTCGGTGATCTGGTCCCAGATGGGCCCCGGATCACCCTCGTCGATGGCGCCCTCTGCCTCGCGCTGCACCCGCCGCAGCCGGTCGCGCAGATCGTGCTCCATGTCGGAGATCAGATCGGAGATCCCGTCGGACAGGGCGACCTGCCACCTGGAGGACCTGCTGCGATAGTCATCGGCGCGGTTCTTGGCGTGCTCCAGCTCGGCGATCAGCGTCGGCGTGTCCTCCGGGTGCAGGATGGCGCTCAGCTCGGACCTGATCGAGACGCTCATCTGTTCCACCACGAAGGTGAGGTCATGGACCGCTGCGCGGACCCCGATGGCCTCCGCACGCGCCAGCACGTCGGCTCTCAGGTGGGCCACCAGCGCAGGGAAGCCCGACTCCGCATTGAGCTCGCGATCCTGCTCCGCCGCGGCGATGAGCCGCAGATCGCTGGAGACCGCGAAGATCGGCATGTCGCCGATGCCCTTCAGATGGCCCCGATCGATACGCTCGATCGTGCGCCACTCGGGGTACAGGTCGGTCTTGGCGAGCACGGCCGCCACGTTCGGCGAGATGCGCATCGCGTGCCGCAGCAGCTGGACCTCCGGCTCGGTGTACTCCTGGGATGCGTCAGAGACCAGGAGCACGGCGTGCGCCGAGGACAGCGCCGACAGCGTGGTCAACGCGGTGGCCGAGTCCATACCGCCCACACCCGGCGAGTCGATGAGTCGGAGACCTCCCTTGAGGATCTCCCTGGGGAGCATCACCTCGGCGGCCACGATATGCCGCTCGTTGCCCGGGTTGCCCAGCTCGGAGACGTACTGCGGGAGCTGGTCGATCGGGATCGGGAGTCGTTCGATGGTGGGCGAGGCGTCGTCCTCCCCCGCCGGGCGCATCAACACATAGGCGGCGGGCTCCTCGCCGTAGCCGACGGCGGTCGGGACGCTCGTGGCCACATCGTCGTCGATGGGGCACACGGGAGCGTTGACGAGGGCGTTGATGAGCTTGCTCTTGCCCTGCTTGAACTCGCCGACCACCACGACACGCACGTTCGGGTCCCGCAGTCTGGCCTGGGTGTTCTCCAGCCGCTGCACGAGGTCCTGCCTGCCCGTGTTGGCCGCGAGCTGGCCCACGCTCCCGGCGAGGGCCACGAGGTCCCTGCCCTTGGCCTGAGCCGGCGCACCTGCGGCGGGAGCCTTCGCCTCCAGAGGCCCTCGGCGCGGCGCGGACGGCCTGAGCGCCCCTGTCTGCCCCTGCGTCCCCGCTTCACTCACGATGGTCTCCCCTTCGACGACAAACACCCAGCAGACACCCGCATACTAAGGCACCCCCCACGCACGGGTCCTGGAACGGCCGAAGCCCGGCCGTCCCGAAGGACGGCCGGGCTTCGTGCTTGGAGCGAGAGGATCAATCGATTTCGATGTCGGTCTCGCCACCGGTGGTGGCAGCTCCGGGGCTGAAGATGTTGCCCTCGTTCTCCCACTCCCAGCTGTTCTCGAAGGTGGCGTCGACCTCACTGGTGAAGGAGTCCTCGATGTCGACGTCGAGGTTGGTGGTCTCCGACTCGTCGTTGAACGAGTCCTCGATGTCGACTTCCATCTCCCACTCGTTGCTGACCGAGTTGTCCTGGAACGAGTCCTCGATGCGCGTGTCGATCCAGGTGTTGCCGATGGAGATGTCGCCCATCTCGATGTCGAACCGAGTGTCGACCACGGTGAGGTCGTCGCCGGCCGCCATGGAGCCGTCACCGAACGCCACCGTGGCCTCCTGGCCGAACTCCTGGTGCACGTGGCCGCCGCCGTTGCCGGTGTCGATGAGCTGGTTGACCGACTGGTCCAGCTGCAGCGAGCGGTTGTCGATGTCGACGTCCACGTCGCCGGCGCCGCCGCCGTGACCGTAGCTCTTGCCGGCCGCCGCCATGCCGCCGAGACCGCCGAGGTTGAGGTCGCCGAAGCCGGTGTTGTACTGGCGGATGCCGATCGAGGTGGAGTTGTCGTTCAGCGTCTGGGTGTTGAACGAGCTGGTGATGTTGAAGGAGTCGGTGTTGCGGACGGAGTCGTCCTCGTTGAAGGAGTCCTCGATCTCGACGTCAGTGTTGGTCGAGTTGTCGGAGTTGTCGTTGAACGAGTCCTCGATCTCGACCTCGAGGTCGACGTCAAGCTCGTTGGAGTTGTCGTTGAAGGAGTCCTCGGCCTCGTTCTCGACGGAGTTGTCGACGGAGTTGTCCGAGTTGTCGTTGAAGGAATCCTCAGCCTCGTTCTCAACGTCGGTGTTGAACGATTCCTCGTTCTCGACGTCGGTGTTGAAGGAGTCCTCGGCCTCGTTCTCGACGGAGTTGTCGACCGAGTTGTCGTTGCCCGAGTCCTCGACATCGAGGTCGATGTCGGTTTCGATCTCGGTCTCGGTGGAGTTGTCGTTGTGCGAGAGCACGTCGTTGTTCGACATGACGTCGTCGGTGACCGTCTGGATGCCGAGAACGTTGTTGTTGTCGTCTGCCATGGAACTATCCCTTCTCGAGACGGAGCCGGCTCTGGCTCCCTCAATCGCCCGTTTGGCGTTGACACAAGTCTGCGCCCGACAGTGGCCCGTAGCAGCGGGGGTGACCCCGGAAACTCCCCCTCCCGGTATGGGGGTTGGGGAGGGGGGTATCGGGGATTGGTACGGACCTCCCCCGCACCCGGGCCCGAAGATCGCTCGGGGATGGCGTCAGGAGGGCTTCTTCTGGCCCGTCGGCTCGGACGTGGACAGAGCGGCGACAAAGGCCTCCTGGGGCACCTCGACCCGTCCGACCATCTTCATCCGCTTCTTGCCCTCCTTCTGCTTCTCGAGCAGCTTGCGCTTCCGGGAGATGTCGCCGCCGTAGCACTTGGCGAGCACGTCCTTGCGGATGGCGCGGATGGTCTCCCGGGCGATCACGCGTGATCCGATCGCGGCCTGGATGGGCACCTCGAACTGCTGCCTGGGGATGAGCTCCTTCAGCTTCGAGGCCATCAGCAGCCCGTAGGAATAGGCCTTGTCCTTGTGCACGATCGCGGAGAAGGCGTCCACCGGGTCCCCATGGAGCAGGATGTCCACCTTGACGAGGTCGGAGGCCTCCTCGCCGTCGGGCTCGTAGTCGAGTGATGCGTAGCCCTTGGTGCGCGACTTGAGCGCGTCGAAGAAGTCGAAGATGATCTCGCCGAGCGGCAGCGTGTAGCGGATCTCCACCCGGTCCTCGCTGAGATAGTCCAGGCCGCGCTGGATGCCGCGGCGGGTCTGGCAGAGCTCGAGGATCGTGCCGATGTACTCGGCCGGCGCCAGGATGGTGCCGCGCACCACGGGCTCGTAGACCTCGGCGATCTTCCCCTCCGGGTATTCCGAGGGGTTGGTCACGCTGTGCTGCGTGCCGTCCTCCATGACCACCCGGTAGACCACGTTGGGCGCGGTGGAGATGAGATCCAGGTTGAACTCACGCTCGAGCCGCTCCCGGACGATCTCCATGTGCAGGAGCCCCAGGAATCCGATGCGGAATCCGAAGCCGAGTGCGCTGGAGCTCTCCGGCTCGTAGGTAAGCGCCGCGTCGTTGAGCTGCAGCTTCTCCAGAGCCTCCCGCAGCACGTTGAAGTCGTCCCCGTCGATCGGGTACAGGCCCGCGTAGACCATGGGATTCGGGTGCCGGTATCCGCCGAGATCGTGAGTGGCCGGATGCGCGTCGAGGGTTACGGTGTCACCCACCCGCGACTGCCGCACGTCCTTGACTCCCGTGATGAGATAGCCGACCTCTCCCACCCCGAGCGCGTCCGCCTTGACCGGCTCGGGAGAGATCACCCCCACCTCGAGCATGTCGTGGGTGGCCTTGGTGGACATCATGAGGATGCGCTCGCGGTGGCGGAGCGCGCCGTCGACCACCCGGACATAGGTCACCACGCCGCGGTAGGTGTCGTACACCGAGTCGAAGATCAGCGCCCGGGCCGGAGCGTCCGGATCTCCCTGGGGATGCGGGATCTGCTCCACGACGGCGTCGAGCAGTTCGGCGACGCCGGCGCCGGTCTTCCCCGAGACCCGGAGGACGTCGTCGGGGTCGCAGCCGATGATGTGCGCCAGCTCCGCGGCGTACTTCTCGGGATTCGCGCTGGGGAGATCGATCTTGTTGAGCACAGGAATGATGTGCAGGTCGGCCTCAAGCGCGAGGTACAGGTTGGCCAGGGTCTGGGCCTCGATGCCCTGCGCCGCGTCGACCAGGAGCACGGCGCCCTCGCAGGCCTGGAGCGATCTCGACACCTCGTAGGTGAAGTCCACGTGGCCAGGCGTGTCGATCATGTTGAGCACGTGCGTGACACCGTCCTTGGTCCACGGCATCCGCACGGCCTGGGACTTGATGGTGATGCCCCGCTCACGTTCGATGTCCATGCGATCCAGATACTGGGCGCGCATCTGACGCGCGTCGACGACCCCAGTCAGTTGGAGCATCCGGTCTGCCAGGGTGGACTTCCCGTGGTCGATGTGCGCGATGATGCAGAAGTTGCGGATGATCGCCGGGTCGGTCTTGCCGGGGCGCGGAGCGGGCATGCGTCTCCTCGTCGATGAACATGGGACAGGCCATAATCTCATGGATCCGACGGCGGGGCGAACCGTGGCGGGGCCCGACGCCCGGCCGGCGATTTGGCTCCCCCCGAGGGGCTCAGGTAGTCTTGACCGTCGCGTGTCCCACGCATGACCGAAGACCATCATCACCCGTGAAGAGGCTTGCCCAGTGGCGAACATCAAGTCCCAGAAGAAGCGCATCAAGACCAACGAGATCTCGCGCCAGCGCAACAAGGCCGTGAAGTCGGAGCTGCGCACCCACATCCGCAACTTCCGCACCGCTGTCGCTGAGGGTCAGGCCGAGAAGGCCGTCGAACTCTCCAAGGTCGCGAACCGCGCCCTGGATCGCGCCGTCAGCAAGGGCGTCATCCACGCCAACCAGGCGGCGAACCGCAAGTCGGCCATCTCGTTGGCCGCTGCCGCGCTCTGACCCAGACCGCACTTCTTCCGCAGCAGCGCCTTGGCCCTCGGTCGCCAGGGCGCTGTTTCGCGCGTCCGCTCAGTGGCGGCGTAGGGCAAGCACCCCCAGAACCATCCGCTCCAGCGCGTACTCCGCGTTTGTGGCCGCGCCCTTGACCTCCCCGTCGGCAATGGCGACCAGCCTGATGGCCTCCGCGACCCCTGCGACCTGCCAGTTCCGCGAGGTCTTGGCGTAGTCCTTCAGCTTCCACGGCGGGAGACCCAGCCGGCGGGCCAGATCGGCGTCGCTCATCCGCGAGCCCTGAGCCTCGAGGTACTTTCCCATCCCTCGGAAGGCCCCCGCCATGGCGCTGCTCACCAGCACCGGCGCGGCGCCGGTGCCGAGCGCCCAGCGGAGGCGCTCGAGGGCAAGGCTGGTGTTACCGGCGAGCACCGCATCGGCGACAGCGAAGCTCGACACCTCGGCCCGCCCCGCGAAGTAGCGCTTGACGAGGGAGGCGTCGATCTCGCCGGTGTCGGCGTCCGAGGCGAGCTGGCTGACCGCGGCCGCGAGCCCCCGGAGGTCATGCCCGACGGCGGCCACCAACTCCCCTGCGGCGTCCTGACCGATGCGCACGCCCCGGCGACGCGCCTCATCCGCCACGAACTTCGGCAGTTCCCAGGCCTTGAAGGCGGCGACGCTCTCCGTGCGCACCTTGGCCTTCTTGAGCTTGTCGATGAGCCCCTTGCCCTTCATCCCGCCCTGATGGATCAGGATCAGGCACAGCTCCTCGGGCGGGTCTGACGCCACCGCGACAAGCTGGTCCACCACGGACGGCGGGCACGCGCCCACGTCGTCGATGATTGCGATGATGTGGGTGGAGAACAGCGACCCACCCACCACCTCGGACAGCATCGAGGTCTCCAGCTGGTCCGCGGTGATCTCGTTGACGTCCGCCTCGGGGTGCGCGGCGAGTGCACGGGCCCTGGTGTCGGCGACCAGCCTCTGCGCGAGCAGGGCTTCGGGGCCCGTGATGAGCAGGCAACTGCCGAACGCCGATGAAGTCACGAGCCCAAGCATGCCAGTGACCACCGACGGCCCGCGCGTTCAGCCACTCCGCCACGTGCGGACTCTCAGCCGCTCCCCTGCGAGCTCGACCGCGATGGAGCCGTGCTGGTCGGTCCGGACCACCTCCATACCCAGGCGTTGGGCCAGCTGCACGGTGCTCGGCGCGGGGTGCCCGTAGTCGTTGTCGAGGCCGGAGGATGCGACGGCCAGCGCCGCACCCGACGCCGCGAAGAACCGGGGCTCCTGCCGCGAGGAGCCGTGATGGGGCAGCTTGAGCACGTGGGCGTTCAGGGACACGCCGTGGACCTCGGCGGCGCGCAGCGCCACGGACTGTCCGGCCGGCTCCGCGTCGCCCGCCAGCAGCACCCTGAGCCCGCGAACCTCAGCCACCCCCACCACCGAGGCGTCGTTCTCGGGCGAGCCCTCTCCCTCCGCCTCCGGCACACCTCCCCCAGCCGGCTCCCACACCGACGCGGTTCGCCACCGCACCTCGCCCACCGTGAGCTGCTGACCGGGTTCCGCGCGCCGCACCTCCGCCGCCACTGCCCGGGCGGCGTCCAGCAGCCATGGTGGGTGGGTTCCCGCCCGGGTGAGGATCAACTGGGGGCGGTACCGGGCGATGATCTCCGCTGCTCCCCCGGTGTGGTCCGCGTGCCAGTGGGTCAGGATGAGCAGCGGCACGGATGTGACGCCCAGGGAGGTCAGGCACTCCTCCGTGGGAGCAGCCTCAGGCCCCGCGTCAACGAGCACAGCCGCCCCCTGGCCGGCCGCCAGCACCGTCGAGTCGCCCTGCCCGACGTCGCAGAACGCCGCTGCCCAGGGCCCCGGCCACCCCAGCGGTATGGGGCGCACGAGCGTGGCCGCGATGACGACCACCAGCAGGGCCGCCCCACCCAGGGGAGACCTGAGGATCGACGGAAGCACCATCGCAGCGGCGGCCACCGCCACCACCACCACGGCCATCCCACTCGTCGACGCCTCCCAGTCCCACGTCGCCGATGGAAGGGCGGCCCCCGCCTCCGCCAGCCACAGGATGGGCTGCGAGCACCATCCGGCGAGCCAGCCGGGCCCCGCGGCCAGGGCCGGCACCCACCACAGGAGCGCCGCGGCCAGCCCGAGGACTGTCGTGGGGCCGACGAAGGGGCCGGCCAGCGCGTTGGTGAGAACGCCGACCACCGAGACCTGGTCGCTGATCCGCGTCACGAGCGGCTGTGTGGCGAGCTGGGCCGCGAGGGGGACGGCCACGGCCTCGGCAGCCCACCTCGGCATCCACCGCGCCATCGCCCGGACCAGCGGCGGACCGAGCAGCACGATCCCGACGCAGGCGGTGACCGACAGCGCGAAGCCGACTGACCTCGCAAGCCACGGATCCAGCCACGTCAGGGCAAGCACCGCGACGCTGAGCGCCCGGACGCTGCGGTGTCCCGCTGACACCCCCACGGCCGCCAGGGCGACCAGCCCCATGGCCGTCGCCCTCAGCACCGAGGGTTCCTGGCCGCACACCGCGACGAACACGGCGACGCCGACGATCGCCGCGGCACGGACGGACCACCCTCGGAGACCCACCGACCTGGCCACGGTGAGGATCACTCCGAGCATGAGGGTGAGGTTGGCCCCCGAGACCGCCATGAGGTGCGTCAGCCCCGTGGCCTGGAAGCGCCGCTTCATCTCGTCATCGACGCGGGACGTGTCCCCCACCACCAGGGAGGGGACCAACGCGGCCTGGCTCGGTGGCGAGTGGGCGACGGCGGCCCGGAGGCCCTGCCGCATCGCACCCGCACCCGCGTCCACCACCGAGGGCCCGCGCGCCAACTCGCCGAACTGCCGGACGCTGAGCACCGCCGCGACCCCCTCATCCGGCCTGGGCGCGCGGAGCCGGACGCCTGCGACGTACTCGGCGCCGGCGACGGCCTCCCGCATGGCCTCGCCCGTGTCCCCTGTGCCCAGCAGGACGACCGGGACCGCCGCCTCGATCCGCTGACCGCGCGCCTCCACCCAGACCAGTCCGGCCCTGGCCACCACGATGCCCGACGTCACCTGCGGCTCACCCTGGATCCGGACCCTCACTGTGCCCACGGCCCCGGCGGACGCCCACTCCGACACCGTCGAGGTATGGCGTTGCCAGGATTGGACCCCGGCGGTGAGCCCCGTCACCGCGAACACGACCAACACGAGGCAGGTCCACATCCGGCCCAGGCGCGCGGCCACCAACGCGATCAGTCCGAGCCCCACGACGATGGCGATCAGCGGCCCGGCATCGGGACGCCAACCCGAGGTCCCGATCCATGAGGCCGCCCACGCCGCGGCGGCGACCGGGACCATCCGCCAGTCGTGGCCGGCACCCGGGAGAGCCGCTTTCTCGCGGCCGACCTCGGTCATGCCTGGACCCGCACCAACGGCTTGAGCTTCTCGAACGTCTTCGGCCCGATGCCGCTGACCTCCTGGAGCTCCTCGACGGCGGTGAAGCGGCCGTTCTCCTCCCGCCATGCCAGGATGGCGGCGGCCATCACCGGTCCGACGCCGGGAAGCGTCTCCAGCTCTGCGGCGGTGGCGGTGTTGAGATCGAGCGCGCCCCCGCCGGCCCCGTCGCCCGGCGCCGGGGCGGCGCCGTTGAGATCCCCTCGCGGCTCGGCGGTGCTCCCGATGATCACCTGCATGCCATCGCTCACGGGCGCCGCCAGGTTCAGCTGCGCAGGGTCCGCCTCCGGGGCCAGCCCACCGGCCGCCGTGATCGCGTCGAGGACGATGGCCCCTTCAGGCAGGGTCACCACGCCCGGCCGGACAACCTCCCCAGCGACGTGGACCCGCGCCACCGGGGACGGGCTGGGGGTGGGCGTCTCTGCCGCCGGGGAGACGGACACCGACGGCGGCGCGATGGGCACCTCCGTGGCGGAGGATCTGGCCAATGCCGTGACGGCAACCCCGACACCGCACAGGAGGAGCACCCCCACCACCCACAGGTGCTTCACCGTGATGCGCCGTCTGGTCGGTAGCCCGGAGGACTCCGGCGCAGGCGCCTGGGCTCTGACCGGCGCCGGCGGACCAGTCTGCGGATCGACGGCCCTCTGCTCCTCATCGACGACACCGGCAGCGCGCCGCGGCCCACACAGTGCCGGCCGCCCGACACTGACGTATGTCAGGCGGGCGCGGGCCAGCTCTTCGACATCACGCGGCTCCATGCCCCCATTGGTCGCAATCCGCCCGGGTCGTTTCCCAGCCGGGCTCGCGCCTGTGGAGAAGTCAGCGAGGCACGAGGCTGAGCATCTTGGGGAGGCGCGCGATGACCTTGGCGATCTCGCGGCCGTCCAGCGAACGCTGCACCGCGGGATCCGCCAGCGCCGCCGCCAATGCGTCCTCCTCGGTGATCACGGCCGGCACCTCGAGCTTCGCCCGGATCTTGCCCTGGATCTGCACCACCATGGTCACCGTGTCGTCGACCGTCAGGCTGGGATCCGCGGTAGGCCACGAGCTGTTGGCCACCGACGGGCTGTGGCCCAACGCCTCCCACATCTCTTCGGCCACGTAGGGCGCCACCACGCTGAGTGCCTGAGCCACGAACTCCGCCGCCTCGCGCACCGCGGGATCCGCGGGACCAGGGCCGGCATCGATCGCCTTGCGGGTTGCGTTGACGAGCTCCATCGTCCGCGCGACGGCCACGTTGAACCGCCCGGACTCCAGCAGCATGGACACCTCGGCGATGGCCTTGTGCGTGACCTTGCGCAGTGCCTTGTCCCCGGCCGCGCGATCCACTTGGCGGTCACTCGCGACGTCGGCGGCGATGCGGTGGGCCCGCTGCAGGAACTTGAGGCTCGACGCCGGCGACAGGTCGGCCCAGTCGATGTCGTCCTCGGGCGGACCGGCGAAGATCATCGTGAGTCGCACCGCGTCGACGCCGAACTCGTCGATCTGCTTGCCCAGGTCGACGCCGTTGCCCAGGGACTTGCTCATCGCCTTGCCCTCATTGATCACCTGGCCCTGGTTCAACAGCCGCAGCATCGGCTCGTCGAAGTCCACCAGACCCATGTCGCGGAGGACCTTCGAGAAGAACCTCATGTAGAGCAGGTGGAGGATCGCGTGTTCCACCCCACCGACGTACTGGGCGACTGGCATCCAGCGGCGGACCGCCTCCGGGTCGAAGGGACCCTTGTCGTAGCCCGGGGAGCAGTACCGGAAGAAGTACCAGGACGAGTCCACGAAGGTGTCCATGGTGTCGGTGTCGCGGCGGCCGGGGCCGCCACACCGGGGGCATTGCGTCTCGACCCAGTCCGTGGCGGACGCCAGGGGTGAGGTGCCCTTGGGTGCTAGTGCCGCCCCCCGCAGGTCCGGCAGCCTGACCGGGAGTTGGTCGTCGGGGACGGGCACCTCACCGCAGGACTCACAGTGGATCACCGGGATGGGGCACCCCCAGAATCGCTGCCGCGACAGGAGCCAGTCCCGGAGCCGGAACTGGATGGTGCCCGTGCCGAGGCCGTCGGCCTCCAGCTGAGCGATGATCCTGGCCACCCCGGAGGCCTTGTCCCCGAGACCGTTCAGTGCGCCGGAGTTGATGTAGGCGCCGTCGCCGCTGGTGGCCACCCCGGTCTGGGCGGGATCGGTCCCGTCCACGTCGATGACCGTACGCACCGGCAGTCCGTAACGCCGCGCGAAGTCCAGGTCGCGCTGGTCGTGTGCCGGGACCGCCATGATGGCGCCGGTGCCGTAGTCCGCCAGCACGTAATCGGCCGCCCAGATCGGGATCCGCTCACCGTTGACCGGGTTCACGGCGTGACGCCCGAGCCACACCCCGGTCTTCTCCTTCTCGGTGGACTGGCGTTCGATTTCGGTCTCGCGCTTGACCTGCTCCAGATACGCCTCGAAGGTGGGCCGCTGCTCGTCGGTCACGAGCTCGGCCGCAAGGGGCGCGTCAGGGGCCACCACCATGAAGGTGACGCCGAACAGCGTGTCGGGGCGCGTCGTGAAGACGGTGATGGGCTCGTCGCGGCCCTCCGCAACGAAGGCCACGTGGGCACCCTCGGAGCGGCCGATCCAGTTGCGCTGCATGGCGAGCACGTGGTCCGGCCAGCCGCCCTCCAGCTGCTCCATGTCGTCGAGCAGCTGCTGCGCATAGTCGGTGGTCTTGAAGTACCACTGGTTCAGCTTGCGCTTGGTGACCTCGGTCTTGCAGCGCTCGCACCTGCCGTCGACCACCTGCTCGTTGGCGAGCACCGTCTGATCGGTGGGGCACCAGTTGACGAACGAGTCCTTGCGGTACGCCAGCCCCCGCTCGTAGAAGCGGATGAACAGCCACTGCGTCCACTTGTAGTAGTCCTCATCGGAGGTGTGGAGCCGACGCGACCAGTCGAAGCTCAGGCCGTAGCGCTTGAACGAGCGTGCCTGGGTCTCGATGTTGTTGTAGGTCCAGGTGGCCGGGTGCGAATCGGCCTTGATGGCCGCGTTCTCCGCGGGCAGCCCGAACGAATCCCACCCGATCGGGTGCATCACGTCGTATCCCTTGAGGCGCCAGTAGCGCGCGACCACGTCCGCCATGGCGTATGCCTCGGCGTGGCCCATGTGGAGGTCGCCTGAGGGGTACGGGAACATGTCCAGCACGTAGCGCCGCTCCCGGGTACCGTCGTCGGCCGGGCGGAAGGTCTCATCCTCCTCCCAGAAGGCCTGCCACTTCTCCTGGGCCTGAACCTTGTCGTACTGACCCGCCTCTTGGCTCACGACTCTCTCCTGCACTCGGCCATCTGATGCGTCCTGGGGACACGGTGGTTCAATATACCCGCACCGCCTCCGGGGCAGGCATCAGCTCGGCCAGCACTGGTCAACCGCGGTTCTCGGTGGGTCCTCAGGCGAGGAGTGCGTCGACCTCGGCCGCTATGGGCGGCTGCGCGCCCTTGCGCGTGCAGACGATGGCGGCGGACGCCACGCCGCGGGCGAGGGCAGCCTCCACATCTCCGGGATCCTCGGCGTAGGCCGACAGGAATCCGGCCATGAACGTGTCCCCGGCGCCGACGGTGTCCACCACCTCGACGGGGCGGCCCGGCGCGTGCAGACGCCGACCGTCGGGCTTGACGGCCACAACCCCGTCCGCCCCCAACGTGACGATGAACATGGAGAGGCCGTACTCGCCCACCCATCCCTCGGCATAGCCCAGAGGATCCGAGTCGTCGTCGACGAGCCACGCGATGTCCTCGTCGGAGGCCTTCGCGATCCCACCGTTCTTCCCCACCGCCGTGAGCAGATCCTGGATCAGTCCGAAGTACTCGGCCCGGTCCGGCAGCGTCGACGGACGCACATTGAGGTCGAAGCTGACGGCGGCGTCAGTGCGGCGGACGAAGTCCAGGATGTGCCTGGCCCCGGACCCGATCACCGCGCCGATGGAGCCGAAGTGCAGCCAGTCCCCCGACTCCAGCTCTGGCAGTTCCCCCGCCCGCCAGCTGAATGCCGACGTGCCGGTGAAGTGGAAGTGGTAGCTGGCGCGGCCCTCCTCGTCGAGGGAGACCACGGCCAACGACGTGGGGTCCGGCGTGCTGACGGCGAGCGAGAGGTCCACACCCGCCAGCTCCAGGTGGCTGCGCAGCTGGCGCCCCAGGGCGTCCGTGCTGAGCCTGCCCAGGAACCTGGTGTCCTGCCCCTGCTTGGCCAGGGCGGCGGCGGTGTTGAACGGTCCCCCACCCGACCGGGCGATCCACCGGCTCTCGGCCGGGGAGATCATTTCCTCCGGCATCAGATCGATCAGGGCCTCGCCACACACCACAAAACGCATGGCAGAACCCTACGGCACGGGCGCCGCCGGGGAGCGCGGAGGGCTCATTCGTCCCATCGGCGCGGGGGGATGGCGTCGCGGTGCACGCGGGCCAGCAGCCCACCGAGCTCGTGCCCTGGACTGATGCGTGCCAGCTGCTCCAGGCACGAGGTCTGGGCCGCGCCCCGTCCGCTCAGCCACGAGGCGATGCCGAGGAGCGCCAGCACGTTGGCCTCTGACTGGGGCGTGGCGGACTGGCGCGCGGAGACGAGATGCGGCCAGATCCGGTCCGCCGTGTCCATGCTCAGCCTGGCGAGGACCGCCCCCATGCGGTCCTCGTCCTCAAGGAGGACGCTCAGGAGGCATCCCTCCGAGGGGTTCAGCTGCGCCGGGGACTCCGCCAACTGCTCCAGGAGGTCCAGTGCCTGCCCTGCCGGCAGCGCCGCGACCAGCGCCTCCGCCGCCGCGACCTCCCGGCTCGGCGGTGGGCTGTGGAATTCGACCGGGGCCACGGCCTCCCCGCGATCCCCACAGATCCGGATGCCCTCGTACACGGCCTGGGCCTCGAGCGAGCTGGAGGTGCTCTCGATCTCGTGGGCCTCCAGATCTGCGTCGAGCGCCCAGGTGGTGCGCCCGTCGGTGACGAGCGCGTCGATGACACGCGCCTCCCCCACGACCGCGGCGAGCTCCGTGACCGCGAGCCCGGCGAGGTCCGGATCTCCGTAACCGATGATGACGAAGCGGCATCCCTCCACCTGTGAGGAGGCGTTGATGATCTGATCCGCCACGTCGTCGAAGTGGTGGACGAACCAGTCCACCTCAAGGCGGGCGCAGAAGGCGACGGTGGTGCAGCTCAGCCCCATCACCACACATGAGTGGGTGGGATGGAAACCGAGGAGGACGGCGGGCATGGCGAGGAGATCGGCTCGGGTGGTGCCCCGGAGAACGGGTGTGCTGCTCATGGGCGCATGGTCGACAACAGGGAGTGCCTTCTCCCAACCGGAATTCCGGGCTGTGGACAACCCCCTGGGTAGGCTGGCGGGACTATGAGCAACCAGCAGTGGCCACCGGCGGACAACGGGCGAGACAACTCCCCCTGGTCGCATCCGGACCCTGGCTACCGTCCCACGCAGTTCCACGACGTCCAGGGCCGCGATCCCCGCCAACCGTTCGGTCAACCACCGGCGCCACAGCCGGCCCCCGAGAGCCTGCGGCCTCAGCGCAGGCCGGGGGCCCCGCTCTGGATCGTCCTGGCAGCGGTGGCCGTCATCGGCGCCCTGATCCTCGGCATGCAGTTCCTCGGCGGCGATGAGGACGCCTCGCCGAGCGCATCTCCCACCGCCTCGGCGGCGGCCGAGCCGTCACCCACCCGCACGGGCAACTTCATCCCCTTCGAGGGCAACGGCGACGGGATCTTCGAGATCGTGCGGCACGAGTGGACCACGGACGGGCTGCGCCTGCGCATCCGCGTCGAGGTCGAAGAGGGCGAGTACCAGTTCGGGCTGTTCGCCTTCACCAACGAATCCCGCGAGGCATTCGACCCCATGGACCCCCTCCCCTTCACAGTGCGCGCTGGCGTGCCCTACGAGGCCGACGTCATGTTCGCCATGCCGAACGCCGACTCCACGATCGTGCTGGCCACGCCGTCGGGGCGCGTGGCGCTCAACGCCCTGCCGGTGCCCGGCAGCTGACGATGGCTAGTGGTGCAGGTGCACCACGGCGTCCGCCACCGCGACCACCAGCGGGTCGTGGGTGGTCACCAGCGTCGCGAGGCGGCGTTCGACGGTCAGTTCAGCGATCAGTTCCATGACGGAGGCCGCGGTGTCGACGTCAAGCTGCGCCGTCGGCTCGTCGGCGAGGAGGACGGCCGGCTCCGCGGCCAGAGCCCGGGCGATACCGACGCGCTGCTGCTGACCCCCCGACAGCTCACCGGGCCGATGCCCCCCGTGCCGGGACAGCCCCATCCGCTCGAGCAACTCCGCGACCCTGGTCCGCCGGGTCTGCGGATCGGTTCGGGCCAGCCTCAACGGGACCTCGATGTTCTCCGCCGCCGACAGGACCTGGATGAGTCCGAAGTCCTGGAACACCATGCCGATCCTGGTGCGCCGCAGCTCGAGGAGACGTTCCTCCCCTGCGCGCGAGAGGTCCTCGTCGCCGAGCAGAACCTGGCCGGCGTCGGGGCGGTCGAGGCCGCCGAGGACATTGAGGAGCGTGGTCTTCCCTGCGCCCGACCGCCCGGTGACCACCGTGAGGGCCCCGGGTACGACGTCGATGTCCAGCCCGCGCAGCACCTCGACGCGTGTCGCGCCGGATCCGAAGCCGCGATCCAGACCCAGTCCGCGCAGCCGCACACCGCCGCTCACCGCCCGTCCTCCCGTATGGGGGCGGCCGCGGGCCAGACCTCGACGTGCCCCTCCCCTGCCTCGAGGCGGACCCTGTCCCTCAGCCCCAGTGCCTCCACATGCGCCCGGGGAAGCTGGATCCGGCCCGCCCGGTCGATCACCGTGTACTCCTCCGCGGCCTGCGCACGCCCGTCCTCCCCGAACCTGCGGACGACCTCAGTGGAGGTGCGCCCGTCTCGGATCTGGATCGTGCGCTCCACGTGCCCGCTCACCGTCGGGTCATGGGTGACGATCAGCACGGTGGTCCCGGTCTCCAGGGCCACGCTCCGCATCGCCTCGAGCACGGCCGCCGAGTTGTCGTCGTCGAGCTCGCCGGTGGGCTCGTCGGCGAGCAGCACGGCGGGCCCGTTGGCCAGGGCGGTGGCGATCGCCACCCGCTGTTGCTCGCCGCCCGAGAGCTCACGGGGGTGGCGCTCGGCGGACGCGGCCACGCCCAGCACCTTCAGCAGCTCGGCCGCGCGCTGCTCGCGGCCGTCTCTCCCGGTGATCATCATGGGCAGCATCACGTTCTGGGCGGCGGTGAGATACGGGACGAGGTTCTGCGCAGTCTGCTGCCAGACGAACCCGACGCTGTGGCGCCGGAACTCGATCCGTTGACGAGGTCGCATGGCGGTGAGGTCGTGGCCCGCGACCCGCGCACGGCCCCCCGTCGGCCGGTCGAGGCCGGACAGGATGCCCAGCAGGGTCGACTTGCCGGACCCCGACGCGCCCACCAACGCGACGACCTCGCCGGGCTCGACGACGAGGTTGAGCCCCTGAAGCGCCTGTACCTCCGCCCCCTCGGTGGTGAAGATCCGCACGAGGTCCTCGCACCAGATATCGGGGCCGGCATGGTCACGTTGCACTCCTGCCACACCCGTGGGTGTCATGGCACCTCCTGTTGCACTGTGGTCCGCCGGGCGGCGGACCAGACGACGACGGCGAATGCGGCCAGGACGAGGATCATCACGATCCCGAGCGACGCCGGGTCGACCACCAGCGACGCGGAGCCCGCGCCCGTGATGAAGCTGTAGTCCAGGCCGGCCAGGAGTATGCCCGCGACCGCGATCCCCAGGACGACGCCGGCGCCCAGCGCCAGGACGAGCCCCGGCGCTACCTCCCAGGCGACGCTCCGCCGGATCTCGCCGGGTGCGGCGCCCAGTGCCCGAAGAAGGCGCGTCGACCCTCGACGTGCGCCGCCGGCCAACGACTCGGCTCCGACGACGGCCATGGTCATGAGGATCAGGCCCACCGCTCCAGCCATCGCGACGATGCGTGAGAACGCCTGCGACGCGGGGCCGAGTCGCGACCTGAGCTGCTCGTCCACCGTGGTGACCACGGCGGTCCCGAGCTGGTCCCGCAGGTCGGCGGCCACCTGATCGGCCGCGGCGCCGTCGTCGATCGAGACCAGCGCCAGGGTGGAGCTCTCCGGTGCGCCGCCGGCGGCCAACCACCGTCCGGAGTCGACCAGAGCCCATGCCTCGGGGGTGCCGGCGCCGGGGAGGAGGTCCAGCCGGCCGACGATCGTCACCTCGCCCATGCCCCCCAGCGTGGCTGGGCCGCTCTCCCCCGTCGTGGACCCACCGAGGACCACGGGGAGCGGGCCGCCGGCATCGGCCAGTGCCCCGGGGAGCCGCGGTTCGAGGGGCGTGCCGCGGTACGCGTCGGGCACACCCTCATCGACGGACCAGACGGCGACGTGTGTCACCTCACCTCCCCGGGACGTCAACGGCACCGAATCGGCGAGCCTGGTCAGCCGACCCACCGCGGCCACGCCGTCGACGGCGCGCATGCCTGCGACGACGTCGTCGGTCATCCGGGGGCCGGCAGCCCTGATCTGGGCACCGTTGACCGCCCAGGCCGCGTCCCGTGATGTGGCCTCCAGGCTCGTCGTCAGGACACCGCCCACCACCGCCATCGACACGCCCAACAGCACCGCTGCGAGCGGGACCGCGCCGCCCCCGGCCCCCCGCAGCGCCCGGCTGACCCCGAGCGGCCCGGCGAGGCCGCGACCCTCGCGCAGCCGCCCAGCCAGCAACCGCAGCAGGATCGGGTGCACGCGCCACAGGAGCGCGCCCGCGGCGAGCGTGACGAGGGCGGGCGCGGCCGCGGCGAGCGCCTCCAGCCCTCCCGCCGACGGCCGCTCGACCAGCAGGGCGACGGACACGGCGGCGAGGCCCAGGAGCGTCAGCTCCGCAGCCAGGCGCACCCGCCTGGGGCCGGGGCCGCTGCGGGTGCCTGGGCGGGCACCCCACGCGTGCATCGCGGGCATGACCCCGCCGAGGAGGAGCGCAAGGGTCAGGCCGGCCGGCCAGCGGCGCCACCCCCCGTCGGGCAGCGCCACGCCCAGCACGCCCAGTGCGGCCACCCCTCCGAGCAGCCCGAGGACGGCCCCCTCGGCCGCCGTCCACCCGAGGAGTTGCCCGGGTGCGAGGCCGCGGGCCCGCAGCAGCGAGGTGCCCACCGAGCGGCCCTCACGGACGGCGGCCCCCGCGAGCGCGACCAGCAGGGCCGCGAGGATCAGCGGCCCGACGGCGAGCACCAGCGCAAGCGACGTCAGCGTGCGCTGCTCCACCGCCACGGCGTCGAGCATCTCCCCCAGCTCGGAGAAGAACCGCACCGTGACCCGCCCGTCGTCGTCGAGCGGCAGCGTGCGCGAGAGCATCGCCGTCAGCTGCCCGGCCAGGAGTTCGGCGTCCACCTCGCCCTGCGACGGTGCAGGCGCGTTGATCCCGAACCAGAGCAGGTGGTTGATCTGGGGGCGCCGGCCCGAGGCGCCGGCGGACAGCGCTCCGCGATGGAGGAACACGGCCGAGACGAGTTCCGTGCCGAGATTGGGGTCGACGAGCTCCGCGTACCGGATGCCGCGCGGAACCTGCTCCCACCGACGGTCGGTGGGATCGGTCGGCCTGAACGTCCCGGACAGGCGCAGCCCGGGGAGCGGTTGGCTGCCGAGGGCCCAGCCCAGCCGCTCGGCCGCGTCGTGCAGCACGACGATGTCGCTGACGGGCTCGGCCGGGTCCGGTGCGGCCGGCCAGGTCCCCGAGACGAGCTCGGCGTGCTCGGCCAACGTGGCGTCGACCAGGACCGCGAACGTGAGCCGGTGGTAGCCCGAGGACTCCGGGGGCGTGACGACCAGCGGGAACCCCAGCTCGGCGACCAGTTGCGGCGGCCTGAGCACGTCCCGCAGCGGCAGGGGTTGCGCGGTCCTCAGCGCCTCGGCCGCCGCCAGGTACCCGGCGGCCGGATCCGGCGCCGCCTGGTCTCCCTGCGGTGCGCCGCGCCACCTCCCGACAAGGTCGCCCTGCTGGGCGGTGAGGGTGCCGAACGCGCCTGACATCGCCGCCGAGCTCAGGCCGCCCACGGCGGGCGGGACGAGCGCGGCCAGCGCGACGACCACGGCAACGGCGAGCGTGAAGAGGGCCACCGGCAACCGGTCCGCCCGTGCCTGCGCCAGGAGCCAGCGGGGCACGTTCATCGGTGCCCCTCCCAGCCGCCGGCCGCCTGCCGGGCGACGGCGCGGGCGATCACCGCGACGACGGCCCCAACTGACAGCGCGGCCACGGTGACCAACGCGAACCAGCCGCCCGCGTCCACCGTGAGCGGGATCGGCCAACGGGCGTCGGCCCCGACGGCCGAGCGGACCAGCGGCGGCACCACGAGCGCCCCGACGAGGCCTCCTGCGGCGACCCCGAGGAGGCTCGCGGTGAGGGAGACGCCCGCGTGCTCGAGGGCTCGGCTGCGCCCCTGCGCGCGACCGCCGAGGCCGAGCGTCCTGAGGACGGCCGTCTCGCCTCGGCGGGAGTCCAGCTGGGCGACGAAGGTCGCGGCCACCCCGGCCACGGCCAGCGCCACGCCCCCCGCTGCGCCGGTCCAGAACGTCCGGCGGGCGAGGGTCGCGGCCGGGTTGCCGGCCGCCGGGTGCGCGACGGACTCCACACCGGGCAGTTCCGCCAGGCCCGCCGCGACGGCATCCGGATCCCCGGCCGCGACCCAGAGCTCGCGAGGCCAGGGCATGGGGTCGGCGGTGACGGCGAGCGCTGCGGAGACCGCCCTCGAGTCGGCGAGGGCCGCGAGGGGCTGGGTCGTGCCTGGCACGACGTCGACGACCGACGCCACCTCTGCGGGGAGTCGCCGCTGGAACGCGTCGATCTCGAAGCGGTCGCCCGGCCCCAGGCCGGCCTCCTCCGCGGCATCGGACGTCAGCGTGACCGGGACCGGGGGCGGGGCGGACGACTCGACGACACCTGCGGGGTCCCGGCCCGTGAAGGCGACGTGGGGGCCGAGCCTGGTCGCCGCCAGAGCCGACGGCTCACCGGCGAGTCGCCATCCACCCTGCACCGGGGTGAGGAGGGGCGGGACGTCCGGCCGGTTCGTGGTGGCGACGTGGGCGGTGAGTTCGCCGTCGGTGGCGATCTCCGCGATGCCCACCTCCACCGGCGTGCCGGCCAGGAGGTCGCGGTAAGGGCCCGCGACCCCGTCGGGGACGGCGACGTCGGAGGCCCAGTCCCCCGTCGGCCCCAGCGGCACGCCGTCGGCGGCCAGCGTGACGGCCAACTCGAGGGTCGCGGCTGAGGGTCCGTCCGGGACGCGCACGCCCACCCCGTCGACTACGAAGCGTCCACCGCGGGGCAGCTCGACGCGGCCCGAGCCCGAGGCCTGGGCCGGGGGGCCGATGACGACGGAGCCGTCCCACGCCAGGTCCAGGCCGGGGACGGCGAGGTCGACGGCGGGCAGGCGGCGCGACACGCCCGTGAGGAGGTCGCGGACGAGGACCTCCACCCGGACCGTCGCACCGGCGCGGAGCCGGGAGAGAGCCTCGAGGGTCAGCTCGGTGGCGGCGTCGGCCTGATCGAGGATGTACGGGGCGTCCGCCTGCCGACGGCTCAGCTCCGGGACCTGACGGGCCAGTGCCTCCTGCCAGGGATCCAGGCGGATGCCGCCGTCGAGGCTGACGGTGAGCTCACGTGCGCCCGCCGGGATCGGCAACGCCCCCGCGAGCAGTCCCGTGTTCCCAGGTGGCTCTGGGACGGCCACCCCCGCCGGCAGGGACGCGGTCGCGGCGAGGCTGTCGAGCGGCCCGCTCACGAGCGCCACCGGGGAGTCGCCCACGCGTGCGGACCCGTCGGTCCAGACGGGGGCGGACGCGGACGCGCCCGCGACGGCCGCCGCATCGGGTGGGAGGGCGAGACCGGCGGCCGGCGGGGTGGCCAGGGTCGCCCGGACATCGGCGCCGCGCTCCAGCGCGGCGAGGTCGGCGCCCACCCTCAGCGAGGCGCCGCCGAAGAGCCCGGCCATCGTCACGGATCCGATGGCCACGACCATGAGGAGCGCGGGCACGGCGGCCGTGAGGACCGCGCGCGTCAGGTGAGCCACCGCCAGCCATGCCACGACGCCGCGCGTTGCGCGCCGCAGAACGCGCGCAACGGCTCCGGTGAGTGGCCCCAGAACGAGCGGTGCGAGGGCCCCGGCCACGACCAGGAGGGCTGCCGGGGCCAACGCCGCGGCCCGGTCCGGATCCCAGGGGCCCCCTGGGGCGGGTAGGGTGCCCGCGGCGGTGAGCCGCCATGTCGCGAGCGCGGCTGCCGCTGCGAGGACCAGGACCCCGGCAGCGCCACCGAGGGCCGCCGCGGTCCGGCCGCGGTCGGGTGCCGACGAGCGCGCCAACGCCTGCGCACGCCCGGCCACGGCACCGGTGAAGGCGACCACGGCAGTGCCGGCGGCAACGGCTGCGCCCCAGATCGCTTCGGGGACCAGTCCCCAGGACCCGGTCACCACCCCCATCCCGAGCGCCGCTCCCACGCCGCCCAGTGCTGCGCCAACCGCCGCGATCACCGCCGATTCGGCCAGCCCGAGGACCGTGAGCCTCGCGACGGTGGTCCCACGGGCGAGCAGCAGCCGCGTCTCGGCGTCCCGCGATGCAGCGACGACGCGTCCCACCTGCACCAGCGTCAGAAGAGCCAGCAGCCACACGACGCCGAGCGGCACCTGGCCCAGCCGGCGGGCGTCGGCCCAGTCCTCCGCCGCGGCGTCCACGCGCTCCCCCAGCGCGCCCTCCACGGTGACTCCGCGCCCGGTGTCGTCGGCCACCTCCACGAGGGCCTTGGCCCGGGCGGCCCCCGAACTGAGGGCATCGAACTCAGCGGGACCAGCCCCACTGAGGTCCGGGACCAGGGACCAGGTGAGGACCGGCGTGCCGGAAATCGCCTCGACGACCGGGCGCGAGACCAGCAGGGGGCCGCTGACGCCCGAGTGCGTCCCCCTCAGCGCCAGCGGGTCGCCCGCCCACGACGAGGAGCCGGGATCCGCCGGCCGCCAGGTGGCGGTGACGGTGACGGTGACGCCGCGCAGGTCGAGGACGCGGCCGACGCCGATCCCGAGGCGGGCGGCCGCGTCTGCCTGCATCGCCGCCTCGTCCTGGGCGGCCGGCGCCCGCCCGGCGACGATGGTGCCCCGGGCCAGGGCGCTCGGATCGTGGCGGGCCAGGAGCCGCGACCCTCCCAGCGGGACCGGATCGGCGTCGATGACCGTCGAGATCTCGAGGGTTGCCGGGGCGAACCCCGTGGTCAGTGACGACCGGGCACGACGGTCCTGATCGTCGGCGTCGGTTCCCGCGCGGGCACGAATGGTGAGAGTGGCCGGCGGAGACCCCAGCAAGGCGTCCCTGGCAGCCGTCTCGGCGAGGCTGGCCGTCAGCCAGGCGACGGCCCCGACAACGGTGGCCGCGATGAGGACGGTGCCGGCGAGGGCCGCGGACAACGCCGGCCGCGCGACGTTGCGCGCGATGCTCCAGGCCGTCCACTGCACGATCGCACCCTAGGGCATCGCGGTCAGCTCATCGGAGGGGCAGACGAGGGCTCGTTCTGGCTGGCCGCCAGCTTGCGGCGCTCCTCGTGGGCGTCCGGGTGGTCCTTGGACAGCAGCAGGACCCCGTAGACGGCGATCGCGCCGGTCACGGCCATCCCGACGGCTGGCCCCGGGCCCATCCCCGCGCCCTCCCCGAGCACGATCAGGCCGAACAGGACCGCGACGAACGGGTCGACCGTCGTCATCGTGCCCACCGTGATCTCGGCGGGGCCGGACGCGTAGCCCTGCTGAATCATCCAGACGCCCAGGCCGTAGCAGGCGAGCATCATGGCGACGGTGGCGACGACCTGGAATCCGCCGAACGGCTGCCCGTGCTTGAGCACAAGGTCCATCGCCGCCTTCATGAAGCCGGAGGCGAGCCCGTAGAAGGTGGCCCCTACCGACGACCACATCATCGCCTTCGCCCACGGGGCGGCCCGCGTGGCGAAGAAGGACAGGACGGCGCAGATGGCGCAGACCACGAGGAAGGCGATGAACATCGGCGCGAACTCGACCTGCTTCTGGCCCGTGGCGAAGAGCGACGAGAAGACGGTGAACCCGACGACGCCCACGACCGTGATGGCCACCGCGATCCACATCTTGCGGGTGAGCGCGTGCTTGTGGATCCGGGCGGCCAGCAGGACCGACCAGGGCACGGCCAGGATCCCCACGGGCTGGACCACGGCCACGGGCGCGAACGACAGCGCCACGAGATGGATCGCGGCCCCGGCCAGCACGAACAACAGCCCGAGAAGCCACTTGGGAATTCTGAAGAGCTGAAGCAGGCCGGCGAACGTCAGCCTGTTGGACGACGCCACACCGTCCGGATCGAAGGTGGACTTCACGCCCAGGCTCTGCAGCACCGCGCCGCTCGCGAACAGGAAAGAGGACACAACCTGCATCCCGATGGCCAGCCAGATCACGCCGTGAGCCTTTCAGTCGGACAACGTTGGAAGACTACCCTGCGACCGGCCGGATCGGGTACGACCCTGGTCGCCCCTCCTCGATCAGGGTCCGGGGTCAGCCGTAGACGACCACCTTGTCACCGACCTTTGCCGCATCGAACAGCGCCGCCACGGCCCCCTTGTCCCGCACGTTGACGCAGCCGTGCGAGGCACCGTTGTACCCGTTGCGCGCGAAGTCCGCCGAGTAGTGGACGGCCTGCCCCCCGCTGAAGAACAACGCATAGGGCATCGGGGTGTCGTAGAGGCTGGAGACGTGGTTCTTCGACTTCCAGTACACGGAGAACACGCCGTTGCGGGTGGGCGTGAGCTCGGAGCCGAAGCGGACCGACATCGTGTCGATGATCCTCCCGTCGATCACCCAGGCCAGGCGTCGCTGGGCCTTGGAGATGCAGATCACGCGCCCCGTCATGCAACGATCGTCCAGCGTCATCGTCGTGGTCTGCGCGCGCACCACGTTGTTCAGCTCGTCCGCGGTGGGCTTGCGCGTCATGCCGTAGAGCCGGTCCTTGGTGCGTTGGTCGACCTCACCGGTGACCGGGATCTGACGCTTGGCCTGAAAACCCTTGACGGCCTCCACCGTCACCGGCCCGTAGACGCCGTCGATCTTGGGCGAGTACCAGCCGATCTGCTTGAGCCGTGCCTGGATGTCCTTGACGCCGTCGCCCGTGCTCCCCTCCGCGAACAGAGCCGGGCCCGGCCTCAGGATGTTGTGCATCTCGTCCTGGGTGGGCTGGCGTGTCATGGAGTGCAGCCTGTCCAGCGTGGCCTGGTCCACCTCGCCGGTGACCGGGATGCCACGCTTCGCCTGGAATCCCTCGATCGCGAGCACGGTCTCCTCGCCGTAGACGCCGGTGATCTTCCCGGAGAACCACTCCAGCTGCAGGAGCCGGTGCTGGAGGTCCCGGACGGGGTCACCCTCATCGCCGGCCTTGAGGAGGGCAGGCGGCGCGGGCGGGGCGGGCGGCGCGGTCTCCTGGGTGGGAGGCTCGGTGATCGACGGCAAAGGCGTGGGCGTGGACGGGGCAGGAGTGGACGGGGCGGGAGTGGAGGGGCTGGGCGCCGCCTCCGGCACCGGCGCCGCGGTCGTGGGCACCGCCTGCGGTGTGGCCCGCGGGACGACCGCCGCTGGTGCGCAGGCGACCAGCAGCAGCGAGGCAGACGCGAACATCGCCAGGGAGAACGCCGCGAAGCGCCGCCGGGGCGCCGGCAATGGGCGCGCACCGTCGGCGCGGGGCACCAGCTTGATACCAGGCATTCTCAACACCGATGACCTCTCAGGGGGAAGAGCAGATCCGTCCGTGCCAGCATAGGCGCCGGGAAGGCCGACGACGCTGACGCGCTCGGGGTGGCGCGGGCCCATGTCGGTTCCTTTCCAGGGGGGATTCTCACCTCAGGTACGCATGGCCTGTCCCGGCGGTTGCACCACCATCCTCACGCGCGCATCCTCACGCGCGCCCGTTCAGCGCGCCACGCCTGGCACGCCAGTCCGGGAGGAGCGCGTCCATCCAGGCGATGAACCCGGGGCCGTGGCCGCGCTCGTGCAGGTGGACCAACTCGTGGACGAGCACGTACTCAAGCGCAGAGGGGGGATGCTCGGCGAGGGCGACGTTGAGCGTGATGGCGCCCGTCCTTGTGTTGCAGGTACCCCAGCGCGTGGTCATCCGCCTGAGACGGATCAGCGACGCCTGCCTCCCGACCCTGGCCTCCCATTCGTCGCGGAGCGCGGGCAGTGCCATCTCCAGTTCCCGCCGGTACAGCCCCTCCAGCCCACGGAGCCGCTCCTCCTCGTCACGACCTGAGAGCACGACGCCGGCCGCGGAGAACCCCGCCGACGGCCGGTCTCCCGCCCCCTTGATGACGTCGTGCCAGGCGCCCCAGACCCGGGCACGTCCGTCGTCGAGAGCCTGGGGCCGTGGTTCGATGCGTCGTACCTTGGCCTGCGCGGCGGCGATCCACTCACGGTGCCCCTCGACGAAGGTCCGCACGGCGTGCTCAGATACCCCGAAGGGCACGGAGACTGCCACCCTCCCGTCAGGCGGAACCACCCTCAGGCGCAGGTTCCTGATGGCCTTGTAGGTGACCTCCGCGTCGACCCCGGCCACCCGGAGGAGGGACGTTGAGGCGGAGCGTCGTGGCATGGCGCCATGATAGGAAGCCGGTCCGACAGAATCGGAACGGGCGCGTGGTCATCACCTGTTCATCTGCTGTTCCACCTGGGTGCGCTGCGCCGGCCCCGGGGGCGGCGTAAACAACCCCGATTGCGCATCCAGGGCCCCGAAGTAGCACACTGGGCCATGTGCCACCCGAGTTAGTCGTGCTTGTGCTCGTCATCGTGACCGCTCTGGTCTTCGATTTCACCAACGGTTTCCATGACACCGGGAACGCGATGGCCACGTCCATCGCCACCGGCGCGCTGAGGCCCAAGACCGCCGTCGCGCTGTCGGCCGTCCTGAACCTGATCGGCGCCTTCCTCTCGGTGGAGGTGGCGCTGACGGTCACCAATGCGGTGGTCAACATCCAGGACAAGTCCGGCGCCCCCAAGCCTGAGCTGATCGCCGACGGCGGGCTCGCGCTCCTCCTGATCATCCTGTCCGGCCTTGTCGGCGCCATCGTGTGGAACCTGCTGACCTGGCTGTTCAGCCTCCCCTCGAGCTCGTCGCACGCCCTCTTCGGTGGCCTGGTGGGCGCCACCATGGCCGGGCTCGGCGTCGACGGCGTGAAGTGGGTCGGAGACGGCACCAAGCTCGACGGCGTCATCGGTAAGGTCGTGCTGCCGGCGCTGATGTCGCCGGTGATCGCGATCGCGGTGGCCGCCGTCGGCACCTGGCTGGTGTTCGCCATCACGCGCGGCGTGGCAGCGAAGTACCGCGAATCGGGCTTCCGGTGGGGGCAGATCGGCTCCGCCTCCCTCGTCTCGCTGGCCCACGGGACCAACGACGCGCAGAAGACCATGGGCGTCATCACCCTCGCCCTGATCGCGACGGGGTCATGGACGGACCTGCAGTCGGTCCCCTTCTGGGTGAAGCTGGCGTGCGCTCTCGCGATCGCGCTCGGCACGTACCTCGGCGGATGGCGGATCATCCGGACCCTCGGAAAGGGCCTGGTCGAGATCTCCTCGCCCCAGGGAATGGCCGCGGAGTCCTCCTCGGCGGCGGTCATCCTGGTCTCCAGCCACCTGGGCTTCGCGCTGTCCACCACGCACGTCGCGACCGGCTCCATCCTCGGCACCGGGCTCGGCAAGAAGGATTCCACCGTCAACTGGCGCATCGCCGGACGGATGGGCATGGCCTGGTTGATCACGCTGCCGTCGGCGGGCCTCGTGGGTGCCGCCATGTGGCTGGTCGGGCACACGATCGGAGGGCTGGGCGGAGCGCTCGTCGTCTTCGCCATCCTCGTCGCCGCGTCGGCGTGGATGTACCGCCACTCCCGCAAGACGCTGGTGGACCATCGCAACGTCAACGACGAATGGGTGGAGCAGGTGACCGACAGGGTGGTGCCGAACCACAATCACGATGCGGCGCGAGAGGAGACCCGGGCATGAACACCCTGTGGCTGGCGCTCGGGGGCGCCTGGAACGTGTTGTGGCTGGGGATGCTCCTCGGCGCCGGCCTTCCGGCCATCTTCGCCCTGGGTATCCGGGCGCTGTCGTACGGCGTGGGCGGCGACGCGGATGCCACGGATCACGAGCCGCACCCGGTGGCCAGGATCGCGGCGTACCTGTGCTTCGCCCTGGTGCTGGTGGCCATCGCCGCCGGCATCGGCGTGATCGTCGCCCATGGCCTCGGCATGAAGCTCGAGTTCAACGGCCTTCTACCGGTGTTCCTGCCCAAGTAGGCCCTCAGGCTGGAGGGATCTCGCCGGACCCGCGCGCGATGAGCCGGGTGGGCACGACCACCTCCGCCGCGGCGGAGGAGTCACCCTCCAGCCGCGCGAACACGATCTCGGCCGCGATGCGGCCGATGGCGCTGGGGTCCTGCGCCACGACGGTGACCGGAAGGGCGAGGTGCTCGGCCATGGGGATGTCGTCGAAGCCCACGAGCGCGATGGCACGGGCCGCGCCAGCCGCCCTGAGCGCCGCGATGGCGCCGATGGTGATGAGGTTCTGCGCCGAGAAGATGGCCGTGGGCGGGTTGGTGCTGTCGAGGAGCCGTGAGACGGCCCTCTCCGCCGATGCCTCGTCGCCGAGCCCGGTGACAACGAGGTCCGCCGTCGCCTCGAGCCCCCGGTCGCGGCACTCGTCCAGGTATCCGCGCCGCCGCTCCCGCGCCGTGTAGATGAGCTCGCTGTCGCCGAGGAAGGCGATCCGGCGATGCCCCTGCGCGGCGAGGTGTGCCACGGCGGCCCGGGCGCCCCGATAGTTGTCCGACACCACCGTGTCGGCCTGGATGCCGACTGGCCGCCGGTCGACGAAGACGACGGGGGTGCCCCGCTCGATCTCGGGCTCGAGGTACGTGTGGTCGGTCCCGATCGTGGTGAGGATGAGGCCGTCGACCCTGCGGCTCAGAAAGGCCTCGACGGCCTCGCGTTCGCGGGTGGGATCGTCGTCGAGGCTGGAGGCGAAGACCGCGACGTGATGGGGACGGGCCACGTCCTCGACCGCCCGGTGCAGCGACGCCGAGAAGGGGTTGGCGACGTTGCCCACGAGGAGCCCGAGCGTCTTCGTGCGACCCCGCCGCCGGAGGATCCCGGCGTGCGGATCCGGCTGGTAGTGCAGGTCCGTGATCGCGGACTCGACACGGGCCCGCGTGTCCGCGGCCACCTTCGGATCCTGGTTGATCACCCGCGACACGGTGGTGACGGCGACGCCAGCCATCGCCGCGACGTCCTTCATGGTGGGCCGGGCCCCTGCCCTCACCGCGGCACCCGCCGCCGCGTGGCCCCCGTGATGGCCGAGAGCACCTCCTCGTAGCTGGCCGTGGCCGCGTCGAAGGAGCCGTTGTTGCGGCCGTGCCGAAGGACCTCGATCCGGTCCGCCACCGCCCGGACGTCGTTGAGGTTGTGGCTGATCAGGATCACGCCCAGGCCCATGTCGCGCAGCCGCTCCACGTAGCTCAGCACCTCCGCGGTCTGCCCGACCGACAGGGACGCCGTGGGCTCGTCCAGCACGACCAGCCGTGGCCTGCTCACGAGGGTGCGCGCGATGGCCACGCTCTGCCGCTGGCCCGCGGAGAGCTGGACCAACGGCGTCCGGAGGTCAGGGATCCTGGCGTTGAGTTGAGCCAGGTAGGAGCGGGCCAGGTCGTCCATCCGGTCCACGTCGAGCAGGGCGCCGGAGCTCAGCTCGCGCCCGAGGAAGATGTTGGAGGTCACGTCGAGGTTCTCGGCGAGGGCGAACTCCTGGAAGACCGCAGCGATCCCCATCGCGAAGGCGGCCTGGGCCGATGGGATGGTGACCGGCCGGCCGTCGAGGAGGATCTGTCCCCCGTCCGGCTGATAGACCCCGGAGACCATCCGGGCGACGGTGGACTTGCCGGCCGCGTTGTCCCCCACCAGCGCCACCACCTCGCCCGCGCGCACCGTCAGGTCCACGTCAACCAGCGCGAGCACGCCGCCGAAGTGCTTGCTCACCGAGCGGAGCTCGAGCAGGAGTGGGCGGGAGTCCATGGCCGTCATCCTTCCACCGATGCAGTCGCGGAGGCGGTGATCACGTCGTGAATGGCCACCAACGCCCCCCGGGCGCAGCCGTCGATCGGGAACGCCGGCTCGGCGAGCAGCTCCTCGACGGCGGGCAGCAGTGGCCTCCCCCGCACCGCCTCGCGCAGGGGGCCCACGAAGGTCTCACCCACCGTGGCCAGGTCACCTCCCCAGGTGATGCGTTCGGGGGCGACGACCGTGGCGAGGTCCGCCAGCGCCCGGCCGATGACCGCGCCCGCGTCCGCGACCACCTGACGGCATCCCGGGTCACCGTCCCTGGCCGCCTTGACGATGGCGCGCAGGTCCATGGGGCCGTGGCTGACGCGGACCGATTCGGCGAGGGCCTCCCCGGACACGACGGTGTTGAGGCAGCCGCGGGCGCCGCAGCGGCAGATCAGCCCGGCGGGATCCACCCGGACGTGGCCGAGCGCACCCGCCCCGCCGCGGAAGCCCCCGTGGACCATGCCTCCCAGCACGAGGCTGGACTCGGTGGTGTGGGAGGCGTGCACGTAGATCGCCGAGCTCGCGCCCCGCAGTGCGCCCAGGCGCGACTCGGCCATCGCCGCGGCGTCCGCCTCCTTCACCACCAGCACCGGCCGCTGGATCCGGGCCGACAACAGCTGATCCACGTCGAGTTCCTCCCATCCGGGCAGCTGGAAGGCCCCCGTCCGGCCCCCGCGTCCCACACTGGACGGCAGCGCCAGCCCCACGCCCGCCACGCGTTCCATGTCCGCCCCCACGTCGTCCGCGAGATCGGCCACGAGGAGCGCGGCGCGGTCCAGCGTCGTGTCCGAGCGGTGATCGGCAGGCAGCGGCAGGCGCGTCGAGGCCAGGACCTCGAGCGAGGCGTCGGCGATCACCAGGTCGAGGGATCTGCGGCCGATGTGCATGCCGACGGCCAGGGCCGACGACGTCCTGAGCGACACCAGCTGCGCCCGCCTGCCAGACCGCGTGGTGGCGCTGGTCTCCACCAGGCCGCTCTCGAGCAGCTGCTTGACGATGTTGGAGACGGTGGCGGGCGACAGGCCCGTCACGCTGGCCAGCTCGACCTGCGTGATGCGGCCGTACGCCTTCACAGCTTCAACGATTCGGGCGCTGTTGGCCTCGCGCAGCGACGGCTGAGATCCCGGCGCGCCCACGACCCTGTTCACGCTTGAAGGCTAGCAGCAGCGCCCGCATCCATCCGGCGTTGTCTTCAACTCCCGGACCCAGGCGTCCGGCTCCAAGTGTTAGCGCTGAACAACCATAAGCCCTAGTCACGAATGGTGGTATCGATTGCATTTGTAACGAAGTGATAACGCTTGACTTCAAGAATTGACGCCAAGCCGTTCGAGCGCTTACGTTCTAGCCATCGGGGGCAGCGACGGCGAACGTCGCGAATCCGCGGAGTCGAAGGAGACACGGGTAGGCATGATCGACGGTCACGTCTTGCTGGCGATGCGCGGCATCACCAAGGAGTTCCCAGGGGTCAAGGCCCTGGACGGCGTCACGATGAACGTACGCCGCGGCGACATCCACGCGATCTGCGGGGAGAACGGCGCGGGCAAGTCCACGCTCATGAAGGTGCTCTCGGGGGTGTATCCGCACGGCACCTACGACGGCGACATCGAGCTCGAGGGCGAGGTGGTGCGCTTCGGCGGCATCAAGGCCTCGGAGGAGCGCGGCGTCGTCATCATCCACCAGGAGCTGGCTCTGATCCCGGAACTCTCGGTCACGGAGAACCTCTTCCTCGGCTCCGAGGTGACCTCGGGCCTCCTCATCGACTGGCAGGCGGCCCGCCTCAAGGCGCTCGACCTCCTAGCCCGCGTGGGGCTAGACCTCGATCCCGACACCCCGATCAAGACCCTCGGCGTCGGCCAGCAGCAGCTCATCGAGATCGCCAAGGCTCTGGCGAAGAACGTCAAGCTGCTCATCCTCGACGAGCCCACCTCGGCGCTCAACGAGGACGACTCGCGCAACCTGCTGGACCTCATGCGAGGCCTCAAGGCCAAGGGCATCACCCAGATCATGATCTCCCACAAGCTCAACGAGATCGCGGCCGTCTCCGACGCCGTCACCGTCATCCGTGACGGCCGCACCGTCGAGACCTACGACGTGGTGGCCGGGCAGGTGGACGAGGACCGGATCATCCGCGCCATGGTGGGGCGCTCCATCGAGAACCGTTACCCCACGCGCACCCCGCACATCGGAGACGTGCTCTTCGAGGTCGACGGCTGGAACGTCGAACACCCGGCCATCCCCGGCCGCCTGATCGTCAAGGACGCCGCATTCACCGTCCGCGCCGGCGAGGTCGTGGGCTTCGCCGGGCTGATGGGCGCGGGCCGCACCGAGCTGGCCCGCTCGATCTTCGGCCGCTCCTACGGGCGCTGGCTCTCCGGCGAGATGAGGCTGGGCGGGAAGCGGATCGAGACCCACACCGTCGCCCAGGCGATCGAGCAGGGCATCGCCTACGTCACCGAGGACCGCAAGACCCTCGGCCTCAACCTGATCGACGACATCAAGAGCACCATCGTCGCGGCCAACCTCAAGGACATCGTGACCCGGTTCCTCCTCAGCCCGCGCAAGGAGGCGGCGGTGGCCGAGAAGTACCGCAGGGAGCTGCGGATCAAGGCGCCCAGCGTCGACGTCGGCGTCGCCACCCTCTCCGGCGGCAACCAGCAGAAGGTCGTCCTCGCCAAGTGGATGTACCCCGAACCCCAGCTGCTCATCCTCGACGAGCCCACCCGCGGCATCGACGTGGGCGCCAAGTACGAGATCTACAAGCTCATCCACGCGCTCGCCGACTCCGGGAAGGGCGTCGTGGTGATCTCCTCGGAGCTGCCCGAGCTCCTCGGCATCACCGACCGCATCTACACCATCTGCGAGGGCCGCATCACCGGAGAGCTCGCGGCGGCTGACGCCGACCAGGAAACCCTCATGCGACGAATGACCACCACCAGCACCTCGGCCGCGGCGCTGCCGGCCTGACCTGAACGGACACGACAATGAAGGCAATCAAGCAAGTCCTCGGAGGCAACCTCCAGCAGTACACGATGGCCCTGGCCCTCGTCCTCCTCGCCGTCGTCTTCGACGTGGTCTCCGGCGGACGGATGCTCACCTCGTCGAACTTCCAGAACCTCATCTCCGGAAACGCCTACGTGCTGATCCTGGCGATCGGCATGGTGATGGTCATCGTCATCGGCCAGATCGACCTCTCGGTGGGATCTGTGGCCGGCTTCGTCGGGATGACCACCGCGTTGACCACCTCCACCTACGGCTTCCCCTGGTGGGCCGGCATCCTCGCCGGTCTCCTGGCCGGCGTCCTGATCGGCGCCTGGCACGGCTTCTGGCTGGCGAAGGTGGGCATCCCCGGGTTCATCACCACGCTCGCCGGCATGATGATCTTCCGCGGCCTGGTGATCTGGATGTCGCAGTCCATCTCGGTGCCCGTGCCCGAGGAGTACAGGTTCTTCGGAGCCGGCTACCTGCCCGAGTGGGGTCCCGCGTTCACCGGCCTCAACAACTCGACCCTTCTCCTCGGCATCCTGGCCGCCGCCTGGTTCGTCTGGAGCGAGTTGAAGCGCCGCGCCCACGCCCTGGAGCGCGGGGCCGAGGCGCCCATGTGGGCGACCCTGGTGCGCATCGCCCTGATCGTCGTGGTGATCGGCTACGTCACCTGGCTGTTCGGCAGCGGCCGCCCCGGCACCTCCTTCCCGATCCCCGGGGTGATCCTCGTGATCCTCGTCATCGTCTACCACGTGCTCACCCAGCGCACCCGCTTCGGCCGTCACATCTACGCCGTCGGCGGCAACAAGGCAGCGGCCGCCCTCTCCGGAGTCAACACGGCCAAGACCTACTTCCTGGTGATGCTCAACATGAGCTTCCTCGCCGCCATCGCGGGCATCCTGTTCGTCGGCCGCGCCACGGCGGCGGGGCCCTCCGACGGCACCATGTGGGAGCTGGACGCGATCGCGGCCGTGTTCATCGGCGGCGCGGCGGTCTCGGGCGGCATCGGCACCGTCGTCGGCTCCATGATCGGCGGCCTGGTGATGGCGGTGCTCAACAGCGGCCTCATGCTGATGGGCGTCGGCGCGGACCAGACCCAGGTGATCAAGGGCCTCGTGCTCCTGGCCGCCGTGGCCTTCGACGTCTACAACAAGCAGCAGGGCCGGCCGTCCCTGATCGGGAACCTGATGCGCCGGTTCCGCAGCGAGCCCGCCTCAGCCGCGACCCTCGAGTCGGCCCCCGCCGCGCCCGGCCCGGTGGTCGACGCGGCCGACACCGTCCCCACCACCGCCCAGAGCAAGTAGACCCCGACATCCCCCTCCGGGTGGCGCCCTCTCGGCGCCTCCCCTCCCCCAGTGCGCCCCGGCGCGCACACCACCGGGCATCGATGCCCACCCCCGAACCGGATCGGCCGGTCGGGAACACCGAAAGGACCATCATGAAGATGAAGGCAGCCGGCCTCCTCACGGGCCTCCTCGTCACCTCCCTGGCGCTGACCGCCTGTGGCGGTGGCCGCGAGGGCACCACCGACCCCACCTCCTCGTCCCAGGCCTCCACCTCCGCCAGCGCGGGCGGCGAGGGCTTCGCGGCCGACGCCACCATCGGCGTGGCGCTGCCGTGGCTGGGCACCCAGAACTGGAAGGAGGCCGAGGTCATGTTCGCCGACCAGCTCGAGGCCGCCGGCTTCACCGCGCTGATCCAGGCGGCCGACAACAAGGTTCCGCAGCAGCAGCAGCAGATCGAGGCCATGATCGAACAGGGCGCCGAGGTCATCGTCGTCGGTCCGGTGGACGGCACGCAGCTCGGCTCCGTCCTGGAGAAGGCGCACGACGCCGGCATCGAGGTGCTGGGCTACGACCGCCTCATCGAGAACACGACCGCCATCGACGGCGTGGTCCAGTTCGGCTCGGTCCGCACCGGCGAACTCCAGGGCCAGTCCCTCCTCGATGGACTTGAGGCCACGGGCCCCGGCCCCTACAACATCGAGCTGTTCGGCGGCGGCCCGGCCGACCCCAACGCCCCGAACTTCTTCACCGGCGCCATGAGCGTGCTCCAGCCGAAGATCGACGACGGCACCCTCGTGGTGGTCTCGGGCCAGACCGAGTTCACCCAGGTGGCCACCCCCGATTGGGACAACGCCAAGGCACAGGCCCGCATGGACTCGCTGCTCTCGGGCAACTACTCCGACAAGTCGATCGACGGGGTGCTCTCCCCCAACGACGGCATCGCCCGCGCCATCCTCACCTCGGTGAAGCAGGCCGGCATGGAGTTGCCGATCGTGACGGGACTCGATGCCGAGAACGAGTCGATCATCTCGATCGCCGCCGGCGAGCAGTACTCCACCGTCGCCAAGCCCACCGACGCGCTGGTCGCGAAGACGGTTGAGCTGATCCAGCTGCTGCAGACCGGCGAGGGCCTTCCGGCCACCGAGGACACCGCCAACAACGGCAAGGTCGACGTCAACATCTACCAGCTCGATCCCGTCGTGGTGACCAAGGCCAACGCGGCCGAGGTGTTCGCCAACGATCCCGATCGCCTGGCGCTCCTTGGGAGCTGATCCGATCCGACGACGAGGGGGTGGGTCCGCGAGGACCCACCCCCTCGTCGTCCACGGCGTCAGGGGCGCGCGTGTGGGAGCCGCGACACGAACCGCTCGCGATTCACCACCACCCGCCCGTGGGTCCCGGCGCTGATCACGGCGTGCTCATCGTGGGCCCGCACGTCGAAGGCGACCTGGCGGCCATCCACCCGGGTCACGGTGACGTCGATCACCACCGTCGAGCCGGGCACGGTGGGCGCCTGGTGGGACAGGTCCACATGCGTGCCGAGCGTGATCTCGCCGTCGTCGAGATGGCTGTGCAGTGCCTCCATGCAGGCCCACTCGACGATGCCCACCATGTAACCGGTGGCCAGCACCTCCGGCATCGCGGCGAAGTCCGCGGACTCCGGCAGCAGGTGCGGAACCGTCCGGTCCCCGGGGACCACATAGCGCATCGTATGTGACACGCCTGGACGTAAGGACGCTTTCACGTGGCTCTCCTCAACTCGGACAAGGAACTGGTGGTCATCACCGTCAGCCACATGCTAACGGGCGCACGCCGTGTGGGCGCGGGGTAGCGTCGGACGCGACGACTCTTCGAAGGAGAAGCGCATGTCCCTGACGCTCATGGAGAAGACCCACGCGGCCGCAGACATCTGGACGTTCCGGTTCCGCAGCGACGAGCCACTGGTCTGGGAGGCCGGCCAGTACGTCCAGGTGGAGATCCCCCACGAGAACCCGGACGACGAGGGCACCGAACGCTGGTTCACCAACGCCGCGGCACCCTACGAGGGGGTGATGCAGGTCACCACCCGAGTCACGGGCAGCACGTTCAAGCAGGCGCTGTCCAGATTGGAGCCCGGTGACCGGATCGAGCTGAAGCAGGATCCGGAGGGCGACTTCACGTGGGAGGAGACGGATATCCCCGTCGTCTTCGTCGCGGGCGGGATCGGAGTGACGCCCTTCCACAGCATCATCAAGCAGCGACACCACGACGGCGAACCCCTGGCGGTGACCCTCATCTACGGCAGCGGATCCGATGACGTGGCGTTCGCCGACGAGCTGAGCGAGTGGGAGGAGAAGGACCACTCGCTGACCGTCCACCGTGTCGTCGGCGAGCCACTGACCGTCGACGTGCTGACCCGACTGGTGCCCGGCCTCAACGACTGCCTGGTCTACGTCTCCGGCCCTGAGCCGATGGTGGAGGCACTCGGCGAGGCCCTCCGCGGTGCCGGACTACCCGACACCCAGCTGAAGGAGGACTTCTTCCCCGGCTACACCGCCGACGACATCTGAGAACCGCCGGCGGGCAGGGCCGTCACGGCCTGGTCGTCGGGCGCAGAAACGACACAACCCCGCCTGGGGCGGGGTTGTGTCTGTGCTGGTGGAGCTAAGGGGATTCGAACCCCTGGCCTCTTCCATGCCATGGAAGCGCGCTACCAACTGCGCCATAGCCCCAGGCCGCCCTGCGGCGACTCGAAGAACGATAGCGCATCTCGGGGGACTTGGAAAATCGGGCCAGGCCCCTGACACGGCTCCGGCCCGCCACCTCTGGGAGGTCGCGGGCCGGACGGGCGTGCAGGGTTCACTTCTGCTTGGCAAGCTCCCTGGCCAGGGCCGCGACACCGAACTCGTCCTTGGATTTGGCCGTGGCCAGCACCGGTACGCCGAGTTCCGCGAGGGCCTGTGCCGTCGGGTCGTCCCAGGCCAGCACGTGCACCCCGTCACGGTGGCCCAGGAGGTTCACGTACGCGGAGGCGAACGACGGCTGGCTGAGCAGGACGGCGTCCCAGGCCCCGTCCTCCCACATCTGCCGGATTCGGGGGTCGAACTCGGCCACGTCCACCATGGTGTACACCTCGAGACGCTCGACGGTGTAGCCCTTGGCACGCAGCCCGTCCTCGAGGTTCGTGGAGAGCTGGTCCGCGCAGGCGATGACCACCCGTTGCTCCCCCTCAGCCTTGGGGAACATCTCGACCAGCTTCTGCGAGCTGGCCGTCCCCTCCGGGCTGAGCTCGATCTGGATCTCGCTCTCCTCCGCGGCGAGCTGGGTGGTGGAGCCCATGGCAGCGACCCTCGTGCCAGCCGGGATGTCCCAACCCCGTTCGCGCAGCGCCCACACGGTCTGCGCGGAGGGCAGCACCACCCAGTCCGCCCAGCCGAGGATGTTGTCGGCGGAGATGAGCTTGGCCTCCTGCAGCGAGACGCAGTCCACGCGAAGCCCGTTCTTGCGCAGTGACTGCGCGAGGCGGCCCTCCTGGCGGGCGAGGAGCACCCGGATCCGGTCGTCACCGGCCACCTCGATGAAGGGCGACTCGTCGTCGTGTTCGGCCGAGAGCTTCACCGACGCCAGCGCCTCCGCGGAGAAGAACCGGTCCGCCCGGCGAGCCTTGAGCGCGGCCGCGACGTTCTCGCCGGTGCGGACGGCGTGGAACTCCGAGGTGGGCAGGCCCACCTCGAGCACGTTGCGTTTGGTGCCGTCGATGGCGAACACCCCGGCCTTGAGCGACAGGATCCCCCGCCTCGACGCGAGCGCCCCCACAGGAGCCATGTAGGTGGTGCCGAGCCCCGTCAGCACCGCCCGCTCCGCGTCGATGGTGATCCGTGTCTCCACGTCGTCGAGCTCCCTGAGCGCGGCGACGATGTCCTCGTCGTCCTTGCGGCACTCCAGCGCCAGCGCCCCCTGCCCGGGCGCGGTGAGGATGGGCAGGTATTCGGCGATCCGGTCCGTCAGGCCCAGCGCCTCGACCCCGGCGGCGGACAGCACCACCGCGTCGAGATCACCCGGCTCCAGGTGGCGCAGCCGCTCCTCCAGCGAGCCGCCCACGTCGACGAAGGTGAGGTCCGGCCGCAGTGCCCGCAGCTGGGCGAGGCGACGGAGCGACGTGACCCCCACCCGCGAGTGACGCGGCAACGCGGCAAGGGTGATGCCGCTGCGCGTGCAGAGCACGTCGCGGTGGTCGCCGCGAGGCAGGACGGCCGGAAAGATCAGGTCCTCGGGCTTGTCGCGCAGCGGGACGTCCTTGACGGAGTGCACGACGACGTCCACCTGGCCCGCCCGCAGCGCCTCGCGCAGTTCCTTGGCGAAGATCACCTGCGAGTATCCGTCGGGCATGTGGATCGTGTCCTGACCCGCCGACGCGACAGAGACGGTCTCCACCTCGTGCCCGCCCTCGCGCAGCCGTGCCGCGACCATCTCCGAACGCGCCAGCGCCAGCGCCGATCCGCGTGTGCCCAACCGAAGTCTCACCGTTGATCCTCTCTGAGTGACGGGGCTAGCTTCTCACGAATGGGAGGCCGCCCGCGCTGCTGCGGGCAGGGCGTCCCCGATCCGTGCCATGGCCGCGTCGTCGTGGGCGGCCGACAGGAACCAGGCCTCGAACGCCGACGGCGGCAGCGCCACGTGCCGGTCCAGCATCGCGTGGAAGAAGCGCGCGAAGGCGGCGGTGTCCTGCGCCTTGGCGTCGTCGTAGTCGGCGACCCCCTCCCCGCGGAAGAACACGGAGAACAGACTGCCCGCCCGCTGGACCACGTGCGGCACGGACGCCGCAGTCAACGCGTCGGCCACGGCGGCCTGCAACTCCGCGGCGCGCCGGTCCACGTGCGCGTACACGCCGGCGTCCGCGAGCCGGAGGGTGGCCAGTCCCGCGGCCGTCGCCAGCGGGTTCCCCGACAACGTGCCCGCCTGGTAGACCGGCCCGACGGGCGCCAGCAGCTGCATCACCCTGGCAGGACCGGCCAGGGCGGCCAGCGGCATGCCGCCGCCCACCACCTTGCCGAAGGTCACCAGGTCCGGCAGGTAGCCGCCCTCCATGCCGAGCCAACCCGACGGCCCCACCCGGAAGCCAGTCAGCACCTCGTCGAGGATCATCAACGCGCCGTACCTGGCGGTGAGCTCCCGAATGGCGGCGTTGAAGCCGGGAGCGGGTGGGACCACGCCCATGTTGGCGGGCGCCCCCTCGGTGATGACCGCGGCGATCCGGTCACCCGCCTCATCGAAGACCCTCGTCAGAGCGTCGACGTCGTTGTAGTCCACCACGATGGTGTCGGCGGCGGCGGCCTGCGTGACCCCCGCCGACCCGGGAAGCCCCTGGGTGGCCACGCCGGAGCCCGCTGCCGCCAGGAGGGCATCCGAGTGCCCGTGGTAGCAGCCCGCGAACTTGACGATGACGTCGCGGCCCGTGGCCCCTCGCGCCAGTCGGACGGCCGTCATCGTGGCCTCCGTGCCCGTAGAGACGAAGCGCACCTGTTCGGCCATCGGCACCCTCGCGCGGATGACCTCGGCCAGCTCGACCTCGGCCGCCGTCGGCGCCCCGAAGGACAGCCCGCGCGACGCGGCCTCCTGGACGGCCGCCACCACCTCCGGGTGCGCGTGGCCGAGCAGGGCCGGCCCCCAGGAGCACACCAGATCCACGTACTCGACGCCGTCGGCGTCCACCACGTACGGGCCTCGGGCCGACGAGACGAACCGGGGTGTGCCCCCGACCGACCCGAAGGCCCGCACCGGCGACGACACCCCGCCGGGGATGACCCCGCGTGCCCGCTCGAACAGTTGATCCATGCTCACTTCATCCACCCCGCCAGCTCCAACGCCCAATAGGTCAACACGATGTCCGCCCCTGCCCTCACGATGGCCGTGACCGACTCCGTCACCGCGGCGCGACGATCGATCCAGCCCCGCTCCGCGGCCGCCTCGATCATCGCGTACTCCCCCGACACCTGATACGCGGCCACCGGCACGTCAGAGACCGAGGCCACGTCGGCGAGGACGTCGAGGTAGTAGCCGGCCGGTTTGACCATCACCATGTCCGCGCCCTCGGCCAGGTCCAACTCGGCCTCGCGGAGGCCCTCTCTGCGGTTGGCCGGGTCCTGCTGGTAACTCTTGCGGTCCCCGCTCAGCGTCGAGGTGACCGCCTCACGGAAGGGCCCGTAGAACGACGAGGCGTACTTCGCGGCGTAGGCAAGGATCGAGGTGTCCGGGAGGCCGGCCCCGTCGAGGGCCGCGCGGATGGCCTCCACCTGGCCGTCCATCATCCCCGACGGAGAGACGACATGCGCGCCCGCGTTGGCCTGAGCGATGGCCATCGACGAGTAGGCGGCGAGCGTGGCGTCGTTGTCCACGAGCCCGGCCGGGGTGAGGAAGCCGCAGTGTCCGTGCGTGGTGAACTCGTCGAGGCAGGTGTCGGCCATGACGACGGTGTCGTCGCCGACGGTGTCCCGGACGGCCCGAAGGCCGCGCTGCAGGATGCCGTCCTCCGCCCAGCCCTGCGAGCCCGTCTCGTCCTTGTCCGCGTCGTCAGGCACGCCGAAGATCATCACCCCGCCGATCCCCGCCGCCACGGCGCGCTCGGCCACACGGCGCAGGCCCTCGAGGTCATGGCGGTGCACGCCGGGCATGGAGGAGATCGCCCCCGGCGCCTCCGCGACGAACACGGGCAGGACCAGCTGCGACGCGCGCGGCTCCACCTCCCGCACCAGGCGACGCATCGCCGGGGTGGTCCTGAGCCTTCTCGGCCGGATCTGGATCATGCCTTGTCCTTTCCGAGGGACGCGATCGCCCGGATCAGCCCCTCCGCATCCTGGGTCTCGGCAACGGCCGCGACACTCGCGCCCCCTCGCCGCAACGAGGCGGCCGACGGCGGCCCGAACGCCACGACGCTGGTGTCGTCCCGCCACCCGAGCAGCCGCGCGACCGCGTCCCCGGCGGACCCCGCGGTGACGGCGACCACGTCGAAGAGGCCCGCCCGCCACTCCGCGACGAGCCCGCCGGGCAGGTGATCGAGCGGCTCCATGGTGTAGATGGGCAGCACCTCGACGGTGTAACCCTTCGCCCCCAGTCCCTGGGCCAGCTCGGGCGAGGACAGGGCCGAGCCGGGGATCACCACCCGGCCTGACCCCTCCGGCCAGGCGCGCACCAGTGCGGCCGCGCTGGACTCCCCCGCCGGCACGAGCGCCACCGTGAGCCCGGCCGCCTCAGCGGCCCCGGCGGTCCGCGGACCCACGGCTGCCACGCGCGCGCCCTGCGGGACCCGGAGGCCCAGGTCCGCCATGGCGTCGAGCGTCGCGGCGGAGGTGAGCGCCACCCAGTCCGCGCCGTCGAGCGTGCCCTCCGGTGTCAGCGTCACGCGCCTCTGCACCGGCTGGGCGACCACCTCCGCGCCGGCCGCGCGCAACCCCTCGGCGAGGGAGCCGTCGGCCTGCGGCAGGAGGATCCGCAGCCCGGCGAGGATCGCGTCACCGCGCCACAGCGATGTGTCGTCGTGGAGTTCGGCCAGCCGCGACGGCCGCCCCGCTCCGAGGTCGGCCACCTCCGAGGCGCCGTGCCGCACGAGTTCCTCGGCAGCCGTCTCCCCCGCCCTGGGGCCCAGCTGAACCCGGGTGCGGGTCGATCTGGAGCCGTCGACCGCGAACACGCCTGCCGCGAGCTCCCCGTCGCGCCCCCAGGCCGCGATCGGCGCCGCGCACCCGCCGCCCAGAGCGGCCAGGACGGCCCGTTCGGCGTCCACCGCCCGGCGCGTCCCGGGATCCTCGAGCGCGGCGAGTTCGGCCCGCACGTCCTCGTCGTCGCCGCGACACTCGAGCGCCAGCGCGCCCTGTCCCGGCGCCGGGAGGATGTCGAGAAGGTCAGTGATGTGGCTGGTCAGGCCGAGCCGCGTGAGGCCGGCAGCGGCCAGGACCACGGCGTCGAGGTCCCCCTCGGCCACCCGGGCCAACCGGGTGCCCACATTGCCGCGCACGTCGACGAAGCGCAGATCGGCGCGCAGGGCCCGCAGTTGGGCGACGCGCCGCGGCGACCCGGTACCGACGGTGGCCCCCGCCGGCAGCGCGGCCAGCGTCAGGCCGTCGCGGGCGCAGAGCGCGTCCCTGGCGTCGACGCGCGGAGGCACGGCGGCGATCACCAACCCCGGCACCGCCGCGGTGGGCAGGTCCTTGAGGGAGTGCACGGCGAAGTCGCAGCGCCCCTCCAGCAGCGCAGTGCGAAGCTCGGCCGCGAACACGCCCAGCGAGCCGAGGCTGGTCAGCGAGCCCCGCTCCACGTCCCCTCCCGTCCTGATCCGCACCAGCGCCACCTCGTGGCCACGGGCGCGCAGCGCTCCGGCCACCTGTTCGGACTGGGCGACGGCCAGCGCGGACCCACGGGTACCGAGCCGGAGCCTCATCGGGCGAGCCGATCGCAACCGGCGATGACCGACGCGATCCCGTTGCCGTCCAGCCAGGCCCCCACCAGGTCCACGCCGGCCGAGGCGACCGCCTCAAGGTGGTACTCGCGGGCGGAGTGCTCCATCCGGGTGGGCATCGACTCCCAGGAGACCGAGGCGAAACCGGTGACGTCGCCATCGGCGAGGTCGATCCCCAGGAAACGCGAGGCGTCCGCGAGCGCCTCGGCGCGGGTGGGCAGCAGCTGCTCGGGGTAGGACAGCCGCAGGATCTCCTGTCCGTCGCGGCGGGCCCACGGCCACTTCAGCGAGTAGTGGGTCAGTGCCTTGGCGTGGATGGCGTCGTCGCGCTCGCCCACGAGGAGCCCGGAACCGACCGGCCCCTCGGCGAGGGCGGGATGGGAGATTCCCAGAACCGCGAGCCGGGCCGTGGAGACCGGCGGCGGGGTCAGGTCCACCCCGATCCGCGCCAACAAGGCGCACGCGCTGGCGGCCGTCGAGGCGAGCACCATCCGGTCCGCGACGATCACCTCGCCGTCCGGCAGCCCCACCGCGAACTGGGCGCCCGCCCGACGCAGGGACACCGCGGGGGACGTCATCCTGATCTCTCCGCCGGAGGCGCCGATCCGACTTGCCAACTCCTCGATGAGCCGGAACATCCCGCCGACCGGCTGCTCGACGGCCGCCACCCCCGGCCGACGCAGGGCGGAGACGGCGCCGAGCAGGGTGCCCGCCTCCGTGAGCGCGTGGGTGAGGCCGGGCGCGAACGCCGCCAGCGGCATCCGGTCCGGTGGCAGCGAGTACACGCCCAGCGCCACCGGAGCCACCAGCGTGGCGAGCGCGGCCTCGCCGAGCCGGGCGAGCACCAGTTCACCGACGGTGACGGCATCCGCCCCTACCTCCCGCGGGAGGTCCGCGTCCTGACGGAGGCGCGCCAGTGAGTCTGCTGTGAGGGCGCCGAGGGCCGGGTCGTCGAGCGACGACGGGATACCGAGGATCCCCTCTGCCATGGGCCAGACCCCGTCCGGGCGCCAGATGTGCGGCTGGCCCGCCGGGGCCGCCACCTCGAGCCCGAGCTCGTCGCACAGGGCCCTCCCCACTCCTCCGCGGACGGCGTAGGCCTCGGCCCCGGCGTCCACGGAGACCCTGCCGATCTCGACCGGTGCGATCATCCCGCCCAGCCTGCTGGTCGCCTCCAGGACGGTGACGCGCCGCCCCTGCTGGGCCAGGCGGTAGCCGGCCAGGAGACCGGCGAGTCCCCCGCCGACGACGACGGCCGTCACAGCGAGTGCAGGAGGGCCACCAGGTCGGTGAGCACCCCCGGGTCGGTGGTCGGGGGCACGCCGTGGCCGAGGTTCACCACGTGGGCGGGGGCGGCCCGCCCACGATCGACGACGTCGCGGGCGTGCGCCTCGAGGGGCGCCCACCCCGCGGCCAGCATGGCGGGGTCGATGTTGCCCTGCAGCGGCAACCCGGGGAGGAGAGCGGCGGCCTCGTCGAGGGGGGTGCGGTAGTCGATGCCCATCGCCTCGACGCCGCAGGCCGCCATCTCCGGAAGAATGTGCCGGGTCCCGGTGCCGAAGTGGATGCGCGGCACCCGGCCTTCGACGGCCGCCAGCACCGCGGCCGAGTGCGGCGCGACGTGACGGACGTAGTCCTCACGGGTCAGCGCGCCGGCCCAGGAGTCGAACAGCTGCACGACGCGGGCGCCGGCATCCACCTGAACGCCCAGGAACTGGCCGGACAGGTCCGCGCACCAGGCCAGCAGCCGGTGCCAGGCCACCGGATCCGCGTGCATCATGGCCCGCGCCGCCAGGTGGTCGCGCGAACCGCGACCCTCCACGAGATAGGCGGCCAGGGTGAAGGGCGCGCCGGCGAAACCGATCAGTGGTGTGTCGTCACCCAATTCGGCCACCACCGTCCTGACCGCCTCGGTGATCGGGCTGGTCTCGATGAGCGCGTGCCGCGTGACGCGGTCCACGTCCGCCGCGGTCCGCACGGGCCGCTCGATCACGGGGCCCACACCGGAGTGGATCTCCACCTCGACCCCGGCCAGGACGAGCGGGGTCATGATGTCGGAGAAGAAGATGGCGGCGTCCACCTTGTGCCGCCGGACAGGCTGCAGGGTGATCTCCGCGGCCAGCTCCGGGATCAGGCAGGCCTCCAGGATGGTGGTGCCCTCGCGGATGGCGCGGTACTCGGGCAGCGAGCGTCCGGCCTGGCGCATGAACCAGACGGGGAGGTGTTCGGGACGGTGTCCGCTCAGCGCGGAAAGCATGGGATTCATTTGTGGACGATTCTGCCTCATCAGCCAAGGGTGATTGAATAGGGACCACTGTGACTATGCGCGTGTTCTCCATTCAGCACGACCGGCAGGGACTGCCGGAGGTTGAGCGCACCAGCGCCTGCGTCGACGACGTGGCCGCCCGCCTCACCTCCCTGCCGGAGGTCAACGGGGCCGTGGTGCTGAGCACCTGCAACCGCGTCGAGGTGATCCTCGACACCGCCGGCGAGGCGTCCAACACCATCCTCAGGGTTGCCCTCAACTCGTCCTTCGACGCCCCGCCCGCCTGGGACCTGTACCTGGGCGAGGCAGCACTGGGGCACGTGTTCCGTGTCGCCGCGGGTCTGGACTCCATGGTTGTGGGCGAGCGCGAGATCGCCGGGCAGTTGAGGCGGGCGCTGACCGCCGCGCAGGAGGAGGGGGTCACGTCTCTCCCGCTCAACCTCGCCGTCGACGAGGCGCTCAAGACGTCCCGGCGGATCGCGCGGGAGACGGCGTTGGAGAGCGCCGGCCGCTCCGTGGTCAGCGTCGGCCTCGACCTCATGGGCATCGAGGACTGGACGGCGGCCACGGTCACCATCGTCGGCACCGGCTCCTACGCCGGCGCGGTGGTCGCCGCGCTGCGGGCGCGCGGGGCGGCGCTGATCAGGGTCCACTCGGCCAGCGGCCGCGGGTCGACGTTCGCCGACAGCCACGAACTCGTCCACGTCGCCACCCTCGAGGAGGCCCTCACGGGCACCGACCTCGTCGTGACCTGCCGCGGGCTCGGCTCCCCCGTGGTCGAGGCCGCGCACGTGCGTGGACCCCAGCGCTTCCTGGACCTTTCGCTGCAGCGCGACGTGGCCCCCGAGGTCGCCGCTCTGGTGGGCGTCCGCGTGGTCGATCTCGCCTCCATCCAGGCCTCGATCCAGCCCTGCTTCGCAGACGACACCCGCCGCGCGGAGGCGCTCGTCGAGGCCGGTGTCGCGGACGTACTGACCAAGCTCCGCGCGCGGATCGTGGACCCGGCAGTGGTGGGGCTTCGGCAGTCCGTCATGGCCATGGTCGACGACGAGGCGGCCCGCCTCCCGCAGCGCCCCCTCACCCACGAGGACGCCACCCTGGCGCTGCGCCGCCTCGCCACCCGCCTTCTGCACGTCCCGTCGACCCGTGCCAGGCTGGCGGCGGAGCAGGGCCGCACCGAGGAGTACCTGCTGGCCATGGCCGAGCTGTACGGCATCGGCGCCGACGAGGTCGTGGACCCCGATGCCATGGAGTCCCAGCAGTGCCCCGTCACCCACATGGGCGTCGACGATCTGGATTCAGCCGAGGCCCAGGAGGCCATGTGACCCTCGAGCCGTACACCGCCGTCCTCTTCGCCTCCTACGGCGGGCCCGACAAGTCCGCCGACGTCCTGCCCTTCATGCGCAACGCGACGGCGGGACGGGGCATCCCGGACGAACGCCTGATCGAGGTCTCGAAGCACTACGAGCTGTTCGGCGGGCGCTCGCCCATCAACGAGCTCAACGCCGCCCTGATGGCGGCGGTGCGGGCGGAACTCGAGCGCCGAGGGGTCGAGGTGCCGGTGATCATCGGCAACCGCAACTGGCATCCCTACTTCGCCGACGCGGTGCAGGGCCTCGTGGACGACGGCCACCAGCGGGTGGTCGCGCTGGCCACGTCGGCGTACTCGTCCTACAGCGGCTGCCGGCAGTACTGCGAAGACCTTGAGCGCGCCGCCGAGCCACGCGGCATCCGGATCGACAAGGTGGACCCCTTCGCGGAGACCCCCGGCTTCGTCGCGGCCAACGCGCGCGCCCTCGTCGAGTCCGTGCGCCGGCTGCGGGGACGGATCGGCGACGGCGCCCTGCGGGTGCTGTTCGTCACCCACTCCATCCCCACCGCCATGAACGAGGCCTCGTCGACGGGTGAGCCTGAGCGTCGCTACGACGCGCAGCACCTGCGTGTCGCGGCGTCGGTCGCGGAGGAAGCCTCCTTGACGCTCGGTGAGGACCTCGCCTGGGAACTCACCTTCTGCTCACGCTCCGGGGCGCCGCACATCCCCTGGCTCGAACCGGACGTCAACGACCGGATGCCCGAGGTGCTGGCCGACGGTGTCGCGGGAGTGGTCGCGGCCCCCATCGGCTTCATCTCCGACCACATGGAGGTGGCCTACGACCTGGACACCCAGGCCAAGGAGACCGCCGAGGGCCTGGCCCTGCCCTACGAGCGGGCGGCCACCGTCGGGACCGACGAAGGCTTCGTGTCGCTCCTGGTCGATCAGCTCCTCGCCAAGGCTGCCGCTGCTCGAGGAGAGGCCACGTCCGTGGGACGCTGCCGGTTCTCCACCGGGCGCTGCTGCCTCCCCCGCCCCAAGGTTTAAGGAAGGAACCCGATGAACAGGCACCCCGGTCGCGACGAGCGCGACGAGCAGGACGTCGACCTCGAGGCCATCAACGCGCAGCCGCTGTACGCCATGTACTCGGTGTTCTCGACGGCGGCCCCCCTCCCAGGCTCGACCCTCGAGACCGCGGGGCTGGCCGCCGAGCTCACGGGAGCGCTCGACTCCGCCGGAGTGACCGTGCGCGGGTTCTACGACGTGGGCGGGTTCCGCGCGGACGCCGACCTCATGGTGTGGACGCTCGCCCACGATCCCGCGTCGCTGCAGGCGGGATATCACGCCATCAGGCAGTGTGGCCTCGGCGCCCACCTCTCGCCCGTGTGGTCCGTCATGGGCGTGCACCGCCCCGCGGAGTTCAACCGCACCCACGTCCCCAGCTGCTTCGCCGGCTTCGCCCCGAGGCCGTGGCTCACCGTCTACCCGTTCGTCCGCAGCTACGACTGGTACTACCTCGACGACGCCCATCGCTCCACGATGCTGATGGAGCACGGCATGGCTGGGCGCGAGTACCCGGACGTGGTGGCCTCGACGCTGTCTTCCTTCGCCCTGAACGACTACGAGTGGATCCTGGCGTTCGAAGCCGACGAACTGCACCGTCTGACCGACGCGATGCGGCATCAGCGTTCGGTGGAGGCGCGGCTGCACGTCCGTGAGGAGACACCGTTCTTCACGGGGCCGCGGGTCGAGCTCACCGAGTGGATCGACCGGCAGCCCATCGGCTGAGGCCGCTACTTCCAGCCGAGTTCGCGGGCCACGGCCACCAGGTTCTGCATCCAGTGGGCGTTGTAGTCCACACCCAGCTGGCTCGGCATCGCGAACAGCACGTAGTCCGCCTCCGTGACGGCGTCGTCCGCCCGGAGCAGCGCGGCCACCTCCTCCACGCTGCCCACCATCTGCGGCCCGGAGCGCGCCTTCGAGCCGTCGAGGATGCCGACGTGGTCGTGCGCGTCACCACGGAGCCCGAAGTAGCGACGGTCGTCGTCGCTGGTGATCGGGAAGACCGGCCGCGTGACGGCGGTCAACCCCGGACCGGGGTGGCCAAGCCGGTGGAACACCCGGCGGTAGCCGCGCACCTGGTCCGCCTGTTGGACGTGGAAGGGGCGCCCGTCATCAGCCAGGAGCAGCGTCGAACTCAGCAGGTTCATCCCCTGCTCTGCCGTCCAGATCCCTGTCTCGGCGCTGCCCGCACCCCACCAGATGCGGTCCGGCAGCCCCGGGCTGAGGGGGCGGATCGGCAGGTCCGGGCCTGCGCCCGCCGCCTGCGCCTCGGCGGAGTGGGCAACTGGCTCACCGGCGATGGCCTGACGGAAACGCGCCGCCTTGCCCTGGGCGTGGTCGGCCCACGACTCGCCGTCGGAGAGCCGGTAACCGAACTGCCGCTGCCCGTCGACGGCGTGCTCGGGACTACCCCGGCTGACGCCGAGTTGCAGCCGCCCGCCGGAGATCAGGTCCGTGGCGGCGGCCTCCTCGGCGAGATGGAGGGGGTTCTCGTAGCGGAGGTCGACGACCCCGGTGCCCACGTCGATCCGACCGGTGACGGCCGCCATGGCCGCCAGGAGGGGAATCGGCGAGGCGTGCGACTCCTCGAAGTGGTGCACGCGCACCCAGGCGCCGTCAAGGCCCACCTCGTCCGCGATCCGTGCGAACTCGACGTGCTGGCGCAGCGCGGCGGCCGCGTCGGGCACCCGGGCACCCACCACGTGGCGGTAGTGCCCGAAAGACAGGAACCCGATGCGCTTCATATCTCGGCTAACGCGGCTGGGGGTGGAATATTCCGACGTTGTGGGCGAGCAGCCGCCAGGCGCCGTGCGCGTGTCCGAGCTCGGAGAAGTGCGCGTTGCCGAGGCCACCCAGCACCCGGCCGGGGAGGCCCAGGAGTGCGTGGATGACGCGGTTGAGCAGCAGTCCGTGAGCGACGATCAGCACCGTGCCGTCGGCATGCGAGGCGGCGATCTCCTGCATGGCAGGCAGGCCCCGTGCCACCACGTCGGCGAGGGTCTCGCCCTCGGGCGAGCGCCGGAAATCCACCCCGTTGGCGTACTTGGCCTCATAGTCCGGCATCCCCGCCTTGACCTCGTCCCAGGTGAGCCCGGCCCAGCTCCCGACATCGATCTCCATCAGCCTGGGATCCGTGCGGATCTCGGCACCCGGGCGGACGATGGCTGCGGTGTCGAACGCCCTGGACAGGGGGGAGGCGTAGACGGCGTCCACGTGGACATCGGCCAGCGCGACGCCGGCCGCCTCGGCCTGGCGGCGGCCGATGTCGTTGAGCGGCACGTCGGCCCGACCCTGGAAACGCTGCTGGGCATTCCAGTCGGTCTGGCCGTGGCGCAGGACCAGTAGTCGGGTCGAGTGCTCCAGCCTCACAGGGCCGCGTCGTCGCTGTCGTCGTCCGGCTCGGGGAGGTGCAGCTCGAGGGGGATCTGTGGGCAGTCCTTCCAGAGCCGCTCGAGGTTGTAGAGCGTGCGCTCCTCCGTGTGCTGCACGTGGACCACGAAGTCGATGTAATCCAGGAGAACCCAACGGTTCTCGCGATCCCCCTCCCGCCGGACCGGCTTGTACCCCGCGGCCAGCAGCCTCTCCTCGACCCCGTCGACGATGGCGCCCACCTGGCGTTCGTTGTGGGCGGAGGCGATGAGGAAGATGTCTGTGATGGCGAGTTGCTCCGACACGTCGAAGGCGACGATCTTGTGGCCCTTCTTGTCGGCCGCTGCCTGCGCGGCGATCTGGACGGGCTTGAGCACGTCGTCAACTACGGTCACGGGGGACTCCTGATCCTGGGGCCGGGTACAGCCCTCTCTTGGCGATGTACTGGACGATACCGTCCGGCACCAGGTACCAGATGGGCTCGTGGGCGTGGACGCGTTCGCGGCAGTTGGTCGAGGAGATGGCCAGCGCCGGCACCTCGAGCAGGGTGACGGCGTCTTCGGGCAGGTGCGCCAGGTCGTCGGGGGTCATCGGCACGCCTGGGCGGGTGACGCCCACGAAGTGCGCGAGGTCGAACAGCTCGTCCGCCCCGTACCAGGTGAGGATCTGACGCACGGCGTCAGCACCGGTGATGAAGAAGAGGTCCGTGTTGTCCCCGCGCTCGGCGCGCAGGTCCTTCAGGGTGTCGACCGTGTAGGTGTTGCCCGGCCTGTCGATGTCCACCCGCGACACCGAGAATCGGGGGTTCGACGCCGTGGCGATCACGGTCATGAGGTACCGGTCCTCCGCGAGGGACACGTCGCGGTGGCTCTTCTGCCACGGCATGCCTGTGGGGACGAACACCACCTCATCCAGCTCGAACTTCGCCGCGACCTCGGAGGCGGCCACGAGGTGGCCGTGGTGGATGGGATCGAACGTGCCGCCCATCACGCCCAGGCGGTAGCGCCGCGACGTCTCGGTGCGCGCCAGAGCGAGCTCCGTGGTGGTCACTTCGAGTGCGGGCGACCCGACCCGAGTCCGATGATCCAGGCCAGGGCGCCGAGCAGCACTGCCAGGGCCAGGGCGCCCATCACCCAGCTCGGCACGGTGGCGGCTGCGGCGGTCTCCAGAAGAAGGCTCATGGCGCCCGATCCTAGCAAGGGCGCCTTGAAGTGGGGGCCGTCTCGGCTACGCGCGTACCTGCCCGTCGCCCTCGATGATGTACTTGCTGCTGGTCATCTCCGGCAGGCCCATGGGGCCGCGGGCGTGGAGCTTCTGCGTCGAGATGCCGATCTCGGCGCCGAACCCGAACTCGCCGCCGTCGACGAAGCGGCTGGAGGCGTTGACCAGGACCGCCGCGGCGTCCACCTCGGCGACGAACCGCTCCGCCGCCTGCCTGTTGCGGGTGACGATGGTCTCCGAGTGTCCGGTGGTGTGGGCGCGGATGTGGTCGAGCGCCTCGTCCAGGGAGTCGACCACCTTCGCGGCCAGGTCGAGGGTGAGGTACTCGGCGTCGTACTCGTCCGCGGCGGCGGGGACGACGTCGTCGGAGTACGCGGCGGTGGCGGGATCACCGTGGACGGTGACGCCCGACCGGCCCAGGGCCGCGAGCGCGGCCGGGAGGAACTCGTCGGCGATGTCGCGGTGGACCAGGAGCGTCTCCGCGGCGTTGCACACGCTGGGACGCTGGGTCTTGGCGTTGAGGAGGATGGTGAGCGCCTGATCGAGGTCGGCGTCGGCGTCGACGTAGACGTGGCAGTTGCCGGTGCCCGTCTCGATGACCGGGACCGTCGAACCGTCGACCACCGCCTGGATGAGGCCGGCGCCTCCTCGCGGGATGAGCACGTCGACAAGGCCGCGGGCGCGCATGAGCTCACCGGTGACCTCGCGCCCGCCCTCCACGAGGTGGACCGCGTCCGGCGTGACGCCCGCCTCTTCCAGGCCGCGACGGAGGGCCGCGACGGTGACGCGGTTGGTGTTGAGGGCCGACGACGACCCGCGAAGCAGCGAGGCGTTGCCGGACTTCAGGCAGATGCCGGCCGCGTCGGCCGTCACGTTGGGGCGGGCCTCGTAGATGATGCCCACGACCCCGAACGGGACCCGGACCTGGGTGACGGAGACTCCGTTGGGCAGCTTCCAGCCGCGGACGACGTCGCCGACGGGGTCGGGCAGGGCGGCGAGGTCACGCAGGCCCTGGACCATGCCGGCGATGCGGGCCGGGGTCAGCGCGAGCCGGTCCACGATCGACTCAGGGGTGCCACCCTCGCGCGCGGCGGCCACGTCCGTCGCGTTGGCCGCGAGCAGCTCGGGCTCGGCGGCCGCGAGGGCGTCGGCCATGGCGTGCAGGGCCCTGTCCTTGGCCGCGCGGTTGAGCGTGGCGAGCTCCACGGCGGCTCGACGGGCTGAGGTGGCCTGGGTCTGGAAATCCATGGCGCCCAGTCTATTCGGGCGGGGGCCGGACCCTCCCCCGTCTCGCCCCGCCCTCCCCCTGCCGGGGGTGGTGTTGAGCCTGACACGCATCTCGCGGAGAGGGCTTGAGCCTGACACGGCTCTCGACGTGGGGCCTTGAGCCTGAAACCCGTCTCATGGGCGTTGGAACGTTCATATCGCCCCGAATCCACGTCGAGCCCTAAATCCGGCTCAACGGGTCTGTGGACATCGGGAAACGGGACCCGCAAGATGCGACCAAGGAGCCATGAGACAAGACATCCGCATCCTCCTCGAGGAGGAGAAGGTCATCAACGCCTCTACGCGCCCCGAACTGGCGAGGACACTTAACGCTCTGCGGTGCCGCGGCGAGCTCACCGCGGTCCTACCGGCGATCTTCGCGCTCCCGGACAAGGCCTCCGAGTTCGAGACGCGCGTCGCGGCGGCGGCCGCCTCCACGCGTCCGTACATCGCCGTCGGGCGGACGGCGGCACGAGCGACGTGGTGGCCCGAACTCGAGGGCGACGTCGTGAGCCTCGCCCACCAAGGGGTGCTGGACGACCGATCCGGCTTCGAGTTCCATGAGCGCTACATCCCGCCTGCCTTGGTCAACAGCGCCGGCCCCCTCCCCCTCACCTCGCCCGCCCTCACAGTGCTGGACCTTATCCCGGAGCTCGGGCCCGACGTCGTGGACGAGGCCCTCCGCCGTCGGGTCGTCACCCTGGGGCATCTCCAGGCGGCGCTGGCCATGACGCCCCGACGCCGCGGGAACCGGACCCGACGGGAGGTCCTGCTCGACTCGAGGGACGCGCCCTGGTCGGCGCTGGAGAGGCTGGCCCACCGCACTCTCCGTGAAGCACGCATCCCGGGCTGGGTCACCAACTTCCACGTTGATCTGGGCCCGACGGTGATCTATCTCGATATCGCCTGGCCACAGCTGAAGGTGGCCGTCGAGATCGACGGGTTTGAGTTCCACGGTTCCAAGGAGTCGTTCCACGCCGACCGCAAGCGCGACGCGGCCCTCACGGCCGCCGGATGGCTCGTGCTTCGGTTCTCGAGCGAAACCATCGTGGCCATGCCTGACGCTGTGCAGGCCATCCTCCGCGATCGCCGTTGAGCCGGATCTGGATGTCGACAAGCGGAAACCGCGATTGGAACGATCCAGGCGACGTGACATCGACATCAGGCTCAACTCACCGAAGCAAGAGCCGTGTCAGGCTCAACGTCAGACGGCCAGGGCGACCCGGCTGCGGGCGCGCAGGTGCCGCACGACGTAGACGCCCAGGTTCACCGAGCAGACCACCGACATGGCGCCGGCGCAGATGATGAGCGCCCAGTCGAAGGTGAACAGACCGAAGACGAACCACATCACCTGGACCAGCAGCATGATGGCCAGGTAGCCGACGGACACCCCGGAGAGGTCAGGGGCCGTCACCATCTCGCGGAGCTGGGAGAGCTGGCCGAACAGCTGCGGGACTGCGATGACGAAGCCGAACGCCATGGCCCCGAACAGCAGCTCCACGCCGGTCAGCGACGCCATGAGGAGGATCGGCAGCACGAGCTGCGGCGCGACGGCCTGCTTCCTGTCACGCAGCACGAACACGACGATGACAAGGGCGAGCAGCGACATCAGCAGGTTGGGCCACTGCATCTGACCCTTCTGCACGAGGAACCCGTGCACCATCCAGGCGCCGGTGGTGGCCGCGGAGATCTGCCACAGCCGCAGCGACACTCCGGCGCTCGTCCCTGCGCGCAGGATCCGGATCAGCTGGGGAAGGTTCGACGCTACACCGATGGCAGCGGCCACCCACCCGAAGATCTCGATCACCCTCTCAGGTTAGGCCAGCCCCGCGCCACCCCGAAATCGGTTCAGGGAGTTGCCCTGGATCCGGCCGGTCAGTCCTCCGCCAGCATCATGTGGTCCCGGTGGATGACCGGACGCTGGCCCCGGTGCCCGTCCTCCGCGCTGCTGTGGCCGACCTCGGCCGTGAGCTCCGCGCTGGAGTAGGCGACGAACCCGCGACCCACGGGCTCGCCGTCGGGCCCGACGATCTCGACCGGCTCCCCCTCGGCGAAGATGCCCGCCACCTCGCGCACCCCGATGGCCAGCAGCGACGCCTTCTTCTCCACCAGTGCCCTCCGGGCCCCTGCGTCGACGTGGAGGAACCCGCGCGGCTCCGCGGCGAAGGCCAGCCACAGCAGCCGCCGGGGCCGCCGCTTGCGGGTGGGGAGGAAGAAGGTGCCGACGTCCTGGCCGGTCAGCGCCTGCTCGAGGTGGTCGGCGTGCGCCAGGACCACGCTGACGCCGGCCTGCGTGGCGATGTCCGCCGCCTGGAGCTTCGTGCGCATGCCCCCGGTGCCCACCTTGGACCCCACACGCGACGTGTCGACCTTCAGCGCCGCGATGTCCTCCACCCGGTCGATCCGCTCCGCGCCAGGCGTCTCCGGGTGGGCGGTGTAGAGGCCGTCCACGTCGCTGAGGATCACCAGGGCGTCAGCGCGCACCAGGTGCGCGATGAGGGCGGCGAGCCGGTCGTTGTCGCCGAAGCGGATCTCGTGGGTGGCCACGGTGTCGTTCTCGTTGACGATTGGCACCACGCCCAGCCGGAACAGCCGCGAGATGGTGTTGAGGGCGTTGCGGTACGTGCGGGGCCGGAGCACGTCCTCGACCGTGAGCAGCAACTGCGCCACGGTGACCCCGTGCTCGGCGAACGCGTCCGAGTAGTGCCTGATCAGGAGGCCCTGACCGACCGCCGCCGCGGCCTGCTGGGTCTCGAGGTCACGCGGACGCCGCTTCAGCCCCAGGGGGCCGAGCGCCGCCGCGATGGCGCCGGAGGTCACCAGCACCACGCGGGTTCCGCGGTCGTGCAGCGACGACAGGACTCTGGCGAGCATCTCGACCCGCGCGGGATCGAGGTGGCCGTCGGCCCTGGTCAACGACGACGAGCCGACCTTCACGACCACCCTGCGGGCGCCCGCGACCTCAGGCCTCATCGTCGCGCGTCTCCTCCGGACCCGGCTCGTAGCCCGTCGTGGTGAAGTCGATGCCCGACGCCTTGGCCGCGTGGTAGTCCGCGTCCATGCGGCGGCGCCGCACGGCGGCCGGCCGCTCCGTCTCCAGACGCACGTCCTCCCCGCGGCGGCTCAGGATCTCGGCTCCGGTCTCGACCTGCGGCGCGAAGTCGAAGACCACCGCGTTCTCGCCGCCGATCGCCACCGCGTCGCCGGGGCGCGCCCCGAGCTCCAGGAGCTTGTCCTCGATGCCCAGACGGTTCAACCGGTCCGCGAGGTACCCGACGGCCTCCGCGTTGTTGAAGTCCGTCTGCCGGATCCACCGCTCCGGCTTGTCCCCGCGCACGCGCCACACCAGGCCGCCCTCGCCGTCGCCCTTCTGGACGATGGTGAACTCCTGCGTCTTCTCCCTGCGCGCCACGGGGGCCGGGCGCAGCACCGGCTTGGCCTTGGCGGCCTCCGGGAGCGCGGCCCGGCGGGCGGCCACGATGTCGGCCATCGCGAACTTCAGCGGCCCGAGCCCCTCCCCCGTCTTGGTGGAGATCTCGAAGATCCGGTGACCGAACCTGGCCAGGTCCGGGCGCACGATCTCGGCCATCTCGTGCGCGTCCGGGAGGTCCACCTTGTTGAGCGCGATCAGCCGCACCCGGTCCTCCAGGCCCCCGTGGGCGGCCAGCTCGGCCTCGATCACCTCGAGGTCGGAGACCGGGTCCCGGCCGGGCTCGTAGGTGCCGAGGTCGATGACGTGCACGATCGCCTGGCAGCGCTCGATGTGGCGCAGGAAGTCGAAGCCGAGCCCGCGACCCTCGGAGGCGCCCTCGATCAGCCCCGGCACGTCGGCGACGGTGTAGGTCACGTCACCGGCGACGACCACGCCCAGGTTCGGCACCAGCGTGGTGAACGGGTAGTCGGCGATCTTGGGCCGCGCGCGCGAGATGGCCGCGATGAGCGAGGACTTGCCGGCGGACGGGAAGCCCACCAGGCCGACGTCCGCGACCACCTTGAGCTCGAGCTGCACCAGGCGGCTCTCGCCCTCCTCGCCCAGCAGCGCGAACCCCGGCGCCTTGCGGGCCGCCGTCGCGAGGGCCGCGTTGCCCAGCCCGCCCTTGCCGCCGGCGGCGGCGATGTACTCCGAGCCCGGCTCGGTCAGGTCGGCGAGGATCTCGCCCGTCTCGGCGTCGCTGATCACGGTGCCGCTGGGCACCGCCAGGACCACGTCGTCCCCACGGGAGCCGTCCTGATGGTCGCCCTTGCCCGGCTGGCCGTTGACGGCCTTCCGGACCGACTGGCGGTGGTACTCGACGAGCGTCGACAGCGAGTCGTCGACGCGGAAGATGATGGATCCGCCGTCGCCGCCGTTACCGCCGTCCGGGCCACCCAGGGGCACGAACTTCTCGCGGTGGATGGAGGTGCACCCATGGCCGCCGTTGCCGGCCTGGACGGTCAGCTTGACCCGGTCGACGAACGAGGGAATAGCCATTGAATGCTCCTTCTTCAGGCAGGGGAAGTCTAGCGAGAAAGCAAGAACGGCCCCGAAGGGCCGTTCTCGATGAGTGTGTCGCCTGAAGGATCAGGCGGGTACGACGTTGACGACGCGGCGGCCGCGCTTGACGCCGAACTCGACCTGGCCCTCGACCAGGGCGAACAGCGTGTCGTCGCCACCGCGACCCACGCCGTCGCCGGGGTGGAAGTGTGTGCCGCGCTGGCGGACGAGGATCTCGCCGGCGCCGACAACCTGACCGCCGAAGCGCTTCACGCCGAGGCGCTGGGCGTTCGAGTCACGACCGTTTCGCGTCGAGGACGCGCCCTTCTTGTGTGCCATGGTTCAGCTCCTCAGCTCTCGATCCCGGTGACCTTGACCTGGGTGTACCGCTGACGGTGACCCTGGCGCTTCTTGTAGCCGGTCTTGTTCTTGTACTTGAGGATCCGGATCTTCGGACCCTTCTTCACACCCAGCACCTCAGCGGTGACGCTGATCTTGCAGAGACCCTTGGCGTCCGAGGTGATCGAGTCGCCGTCGACCAGCAGCAGCGGCTGCAGGGTGACGGTACCGCCGACCTCTTCGGACACCAGGTCGATGTCCAGGACGTCGCCAACAGCAACCTTGTGCTGACGTCCTCCGTTGCGCACGATCGCGTACACGACTGACCTACCTTCTTGTTTGCTCAAAGCCTTAACGGCGCGCCCAACCCTGAGGGGGCAAAGCACCGAGGGCCAACTCTACGCGGCGGCCCCTGACGGGGTCAAACCGGGCCCGCTTACGTGGTGACGACCACCGGAACGATCATGGGCCGGCGGCGCAGGGATTTCGCCACCCACTGCCCCACCGTGCGGCGGGTGACCTGCTGGAGCCGGTGCGAGTCGTCCACCCCGTCGCGCAGGGCGTCGACGATGGCCTCAGCCACCCGCGTGCGCGCCTCGTCGAACACGCTGCTGTCCTCGGCGATGCCACGCACGTGGATGTCCGGGCCGCTGATGATGCTGCGGTTGTGGAGATCGACCGCCGTGATCACCGACACGAAGCCCTCCTCCCCGAGGATCCGCCGGTCCATGATCGACTCGGAGATGTCGCCCACGGTGGAGCCGTCGACGAACACGTAGCTGGCGTCGATGGCACCGACCTTCCTGGCCACCCCGTCCTTGAGGTCGATCACGTCGCCGTCGCCCGCCACGATGGTGCGCGCGGCCGGCACGCCCGTGGCCTGCGCCAGCTTCGCGTTGGCGATGAGGTGGCGCGCCTCGCCGTGCACGGGCAGCACGTTGCGGGGCTTGAGGATGTTGTAGCAGTACAGGAGTTCGCCGGCCGAGGCATGGCCGGAGACGTGCACCAGGGCGTTGCCCTTGTGCACGACGGTGGCGCCGAGCTTGGACAGCCCGTTGATGACCCGGTAGACGGAGTTCTCGTTGCCGGGGATGAGCGAGCTGGCGAGCAGCACCGTGTCTCCGGGGCCCACCTCGACGACGGGGTGGTCGCGGTTGGCGATCCGGCTCAGCGCGGCCATGGGCTCGCCCTGGGAGCCGGTGGAGACGATGACCACCTTGTCCTTGGGGTAGTTGCCGATCTCCTTGAGCTCGATGAGCGTCCCGGCCGGCACCTTCAGGAAGCCGAGGTCGCGGGCGGTGGACATGTTGCGCACCATCGAGCGGCCGACGTAGACCACCTTGCGGTCGTAGCGCACGGCCATGTTGAGGACCTGCTGGATGCGGTGCACGTGGCTGGCGAAGCTGGCCACGATCAGCTTGCCGGTGGCCTGGTCGAAGACGCGGGCGATGGCCGGCTCGATATCGCGTTCGAGGGTGGTGAACCCGGGGGTCTCGGCGTTGGTGGAGTCCACCATGAACAGGTCCACGCCCTCCTCCCCGAGGCGGGCGAAGCCGCGCAGGTCCGTGATCCGCCCGTCGAGGGGAAGCTGGTCCATCTTGAAGTCGCCGGTGTGCAGGACCAGCCCGCCCTTGGTGCGGATGGCCACCGCCAGGGCGTCGGGGATGGAGTGGTTGACCGCGAGGAACTCGAACTCGTAGTTGCCGATCTCGACGATGTCGCCCTCCTCCACGGCGTCGAGGTCGAAGTCGCGGATCCGATGCTCGCGCAGCTTCGTGGCGACGAAGGCCAGCGTCAGCTTGGAGCCGTAGATGGGGATGTTCGGGCGCTTCTTCAAGAGGTACGGCACGGCGCCGATGTGGTCTTCGTGGCCGTGGGTGAGGACGAGGGCGACGATGTCGTCGAGCCTGTCGTCGAGGTAGTCCAGCGCCGGGAGGATGAGGTCCACGCCCGGGTGGGTGTCCTCGGGGAACAGCACCCCGCAGTCCACCAGCGCGATCTGCCCGTCGATCTCGAAGGCGGTCATGTTGCGACCGATGTCGCCGAGCCCGCCGAGCGGGATCACCCGCAGGGTTCCGGGGGCCAGCTTGGGGGGTCTCTTCACGTCGGTCATGGGCTCAGGCTAGTGGATGGGTCGCCAGGCGGGCGCCCCCTACGATGGGCGCCATGTCCGTCACCGACACCGTCCGCCTTGCCCTCCCCGCCGAAGCCGTCGACATCGCCCGCATCCAGCGGCGGGCATGGGCCGAGTCGGGGCTGCTGGCCGCGGCGGGCGGTGGCCTTGCGGCCGACGAGGCCACCCGCGTCTGGCACGAGGCCATCGTCAAGCCGCCGCTGGCCCACCTGCGGGTGCTCGTCGCCATCGGCGACGGCGGCGTCGTGGGCTTCGCCGTGACGGGCCCCAGCGGGGACCCGGACCGCTCGCAGCGGGACGGGACCATCGCCGAGTTCGTCGTCGATCCCCGGCAGCGGGGCCACGGCCACGGGTCGCGGCTGGTCAACGCGGCCGTCGACACCCTGCGCCGGGACGGCTACGAGGTGGCCACGATGTGGGTGCGCGCGGCCGACGACGCGCTCCGCGCGTTCCTGTCGGGCTGCGGCTGGGCGGCCGACGGTGCGCACCAGGAGATCGGCACCGACGACGGCGCGCCCGGCGTCAAGCTGATCCGGATGCACACCGACATCTCGCTGGGGACGTCCTGATCAGTGGATGCCTAGGGATCACTAGATCCCCAGCACCGACTCCATCTCCAGGGTGAGACCCGGGTGGTCCATGACGTGCCTGATTCCGGCCACCACACCGGGCATGAAGGAGACCCGCTCGAACGAGTCGTGGCGGATGGTCAGGGTCTCCCCCGTGTCGCCGAAGACGACCTCCTGATGGGCCACCAGGCCCTGCAGCCGCACCGCGTGGACGTGGATGCCGTCCACCACGGCGCCGCGGGCCCCGTCGTCCTGCACGGTGGCGTCCGGAACCGGCCCCAGCCCCGCCTCCTCGCGCGCCGCCGCGATGCGGCGCGCCGTCGTGGCGGACGTGCCCGACGGGGCGTCGGCCTTGTTGGGATGGTGCAGCTCGATGATCTCGGCCGACGGGTAGAACGGGGCGGCGAGGGCGGAGAACTTCATCATCAGCACGGCGCCGATGGAGAAGTTGGAGGCGATGAGCACACCCACCTCCGGGTGCGCCGCGCACAGCTCACGCACCCGCTCCAGGCGCTCAGCGGTGAAGCCCGTGGTGCCGATCACCATGTGCAGCCCCTTCTCGAGGCACCACGCGATGTTGTCCATCACGGCGTCCGGATGCGTGAAGTCCACCACCACCTGCGCCCGGTTGACCAGCTCCCTGGGCTCCCCCAGGTCCGCGCCCCCTACGGGCGTCATGCCCTCGGCGCGCGTGACGGCCCGGACCACCTCGCTGCCCATCTTCCCGCTGACCCCGAACACGCCCACGCGAATCTCGCTCACGAGTGATCCCTCCCGTTGGTTTCTCCCATCCAAGCATCGACGGCGGGGCCCCGCCACCCGCCGGGCAAAGCCGCAGGGGCGGGCCCGGAGAATTCCGGACCCGCCCCTGCGGTCACGCACCTGGACCAGGCTCAGTCGTTCGACTCGGCCTTCTCCTCCACCACCGGGATCAGCGACAGCTTGCCGCGGTCGTCGATGTCGGAGATCTCCACCTGCAGCTTCTGGCCGACGGAGAGGACGTCCTCCACGCTCTCGACGCGGGCGCCGCCGGCGAGCGGGCGCAGCTTCGAGATGTGCAGGAGCCCGTCCTTGCCCGGCAGCAGCGACACGAACGCGCCGAAGGTGGTGAGCTTCACCACGGTGCCGAGGTACCGCTCGCCGCGCTCCGGCAGGTGCGGGTTGGCGATGGCGTTGATCGCGGCGACGGCGGCGTCCGCGGCCTCGCCCGTCTCGGCGCCCACGTAGACGGTGCCGTCGTCCTCGATGGAGATGTTCGCGCCGGTGTCGTCCTGGATCTGGTTGATCATCTTGCCCTTGGGGCCGATGATCTCGCCGATCTTGTCCACCGGGATCCGCACCGTGATGATGCGGGGAGCGTACGGGCTCATCTCGTCGGGCACGTCGATGGCCTCGTTCATGACGTCGAGCAGCGTGTGCCGGGCGTCGCGGGCCTGCAGCAGGGCCTTCTGCAGCTCGACGGCGGGGATGCCGTTGAGCTTGGTGTCCAGCTGGAGCGCGGTGAGGAAGTCACGCGTGCCGGCCACCTTGAAGTCCATGTCGCCCAGCGCGTCCTCGGCGCCGAGGATGTCGGTCAGCGCGATGTACTTCGTCTCGCCGTCGACCTCCTCCGACATGAGGCCCATGGCGATGCCCGCGACGGCGGACTTCAGCGGGACACCGGCGTTGAGCAGGGACAGCGTGGAGGCGCAGACCGAGCCCATCGAGGTGGAGCCGTTGGAGCCCAGCGCCTCCGAGACCTGACGGATGGCGTAGGGGAACTCGGTGCGGGTGGGCAGCACGGGGATCAGCGCCCGCTCGGCCAGCGCGCCGTGGCCGACCTCGCGCCGCTTCGGGGAGCCGACGCGGCCGGTCTCTCCGGTGGAGAACGGCGGGAAGTTGTAGTTGTGCATGTAGCGCTTGGTCCGCTCCGGGGAGAGCGTGTCGATCTTCTGCTCCATGTCCAGCATGTTCAGCGTGGAGACGCCCATGATCTGGGTCTCGCCGCGCTGGAACAGCGCCGAGCCGTGGACGCGCGGGATGACCGCGACCTCGGCGGCCAGCTCACGGATCTCGCTCGGGCCGCGACCGTCGATGCGGACGGACTCGGTGAGCGTGCGGTGGCGCACGATCTTCTTGGTCAATGCCTTGAGGGAGGCCGACACCTCGTTCAGGCGGCCCTCGAAGCGCTCAGCGAGCTGCGCGGTGACGTCCTGGCGGATGGCGTGGGTGGCCTCGTCACGCTCCTGCTTGCCGCCGATCTTCATGGCCTCGGCCACGCGCGCGGAGGCGAGCTCGGAGACGGCCTCGAAGACGTCGTCCTGGTAGTCGCGGAAGACCGGGAAGTCGTAGGTCTCCTTGGGCAGCTTGGCGGCCAGCTCGGACTGGGCGTCGCACAGCGCCTTGATGAACGGCTTGGCCGCCTCGAGGCCCTGCCCCACGACCTCCTCGGTGGGGGCCGTCTTGCCGGAGCGGACGAGCTCCCATGTGGCCTCGGTGCCGCCGGCCTCGACCATCATGATCGCGACGTCACCGTCGGCCAGCACACGGCCGGCGACCACCATCTGGAAGACGGACTTGGACACCTGCTCGACGGAGGGGAACGCCACCCACTGGTCGTCGATGAGGGCGACGCGGACGCCGCCGATGGGGCCGGAGAACGGCAGGCCTGCGATCTGGGTGGACATCGACGCGGCGTTGATGGCCACGACGTCGTACATCACGTTGGGGTTGAGCGACAGCACGGTCACCACGACCTGGACCTCGTTGCGCAGGCCCTTGACGAACGCGGGGCGCAGCGGGCGGTCGATGAGGCGGCAGGCCAGGATGGCGCCCTCGCCGGGGCGGCCCTCGCGACGGAAGAACGAGCCGGGGATCTTGCCCGCGGCGTACATGCGCTCCTCGACGTCGACGGTGAGGGGGAAGAAGTCGATGGCGTCGCGCGGGGTCTTCTGCGCGGTGGTGGCCGACAGCAGCATGGTGTCGCCGTCGAGATAGACGGCGGCCGCGCCGTCAGCCTGCTGGGCCAGCACGCCGGCCTCGAAACGTACGGTGTGCTTGCCGAACTTGCCGTTGTCGATCACGGCTTCAGAGAATTCGATGCCTGGTCCTTCCATGGACAGGCTCCTTTCGGGGGGTGTTCGCCCGCCCGCGCACGGCGATGCTCGCCACGCCTGCCGGTCATCGATCGAGGCCCGCGGGTGCGCTCTCCGGGCGCCCGAAAGCCACTACCGAGGACCAGACGGACACGTGCGCTGGGCGGCGGGTGGAAATGAAGATATTCAGTTGTCCAGTGCAGTCTAGCCGCTTGGGCCACGATGGTTGAATGCTCAGTGTCACCGATCCGCAGTCGGTCGAGGCCTCCATCGCCACGGCGCGCAGGTGGGCGGCGGAGAGCGCGGGCCACGCCGAACCCCAGGCGGCACGGCTCCTCGCCCGCGTCCTGGCCCACCCCGACGGGCTCCCGTTCACGCTGGACTTCGTCGACGGGGTGCTGAGACCCGAGGACCGGCGTGTCGCGGCGGAGGCGCTGCGCGGGCTGGCCCGCCGCCCTGCCCCGTTCCTGCCGCCGCCGCTGCGATGGGGACTGAAGGCGGTGGGGCTGGCGCCCCGACCCACCCTCGCACTGGTGAGGGCGGCCTTCACCGCCCTGGTCGGAGACCTGGTGGTCGATGTCGGCAGGCGGCTGGGCTCGTCGCTGGCGCGGTGCCGGCGCCGCGGGAGCCACCTCAACGTCAACCTGCTCGGGGAGGCCGTCCTCGGCGACCGGCACGCCTCGGCGCGGCTCCGCGAGACCATGCGACTCCTTGCCCGCGACGACGTCGACTACGTCTCCATGAAGGTCTCGGCCGTCCTGGGTCCCCACTCCCCCTGGGCCCACGAGGCCACCGTCGAGGAGGCCGCCACGCGGCTCCGGCCGCTCATGCTGCTGGCGGCGCGCTCGGGGAAGTTCGTCAACCTGGACATGGAGGAGTACCGCGACCTCCACCTCACGCTCGACGTGTTCTCCCGGCTGGTGATGGATCCCGAGCTGCTTGGGCTGCGCGCCGGGATCGCGGTGCAGACCTATCTCTCCGAGTCCGGCCTCATTCTGAGGCAGCTCGACGCGTTGGCCGGCCGGCGGGTGTCGGAGGGGGGCGCGCCGATCAAGGTGCGGCTCGTCAAGGGCGCCAACCTGGCGATGGAGCGCGTCCAGGCCGAGCTCAGGGGGTGGGAGAACCCCGTCCTCGGGAGCAAGGCGGCGACGGACGCGAGCTTCCTACGCGCCTTGGATTTCTGCCTCACCCCCGAGCGCGCCGGGCGGCTGCTCGTCGGGGTGGCCAGCCACAACGTCTACTCCCTAGCGGCGGCCTGGGAACTCGCGCGCGCCAGGGGGGTCGCGGGTCAGCTGGATGTCGAGATGCTCTCGGGCATGGGGGTGCCGCTGCAGGAGGTCATCCTGCGCGAGGTCGGCCGGCTGAGGCTCTACGTCCCGGTAGTGCCGCGTGCAGAGTTCGACTCGGCGATCTCGTACCTGGTCCGCCGCCTGGAGGAGAACGCCGCCCCGGAGAACTTCATGTCCGGCGCCGCGAACCTCGGCCGCGACACGGCGTTCCTCGCCAGGGAGGAGGCCAGGTTCCGGGAGGCGGTCGCCCTGGTCCCCGCGCCGACCCCGCAGCGGTGGGCCACGCAGAGCCGCTCCGACGACGCGCCCGGGTTCGCCAACGCGCAGGACACCGACCCGGCGCTGCCCGTCAACCAGGAGTGGGCTGCGGCCATCCACTCGCTGCTCCCGACCCCCGGGCTGGGCGCCGCCCTGGTCAGCCACGCCACGGTATCCACCCGCGAGGGCATCGAGTCGGTCGTCGAGCGCGGCCGTCGGGCGGGCGCGCTGTGGGCTGCGGTCCCGCCGGCCGACCGGGCGACGGCGCTGCGCAGGCTCGCTGCGGCACTTGAGGAGGCCCGCACCACGCTCATCGCGGTGGCCGCCGACGAGGTGGGCAAGCTGATCGACCAGGCCGACGTCGAGGTATCCGAGGCCGTGGACTTCGCCGCGTACTACGCCGAGCGGGCCACCGACCGGATCGAGGGGGCAGTCCACGTCCCGCCAGTCCTGACCGTCGTCACGCCGCCCTGGAACTTCCCCATCGCCATCCCACTGGGCGGCGTCGCCGCGGCGCTCGCCGCGGGATCCGCGGTGATCCTCAAGCCTGCGCCGCCCGCCCGGCGGACCGCGGCGATCCTGGCCGAGGCCTGCACCCGCGCCGGCCTGCCCCCCGACGTGGTGCAGTTCGCGGTGGTGGACGACGGTCCCTTGGGGCAGAGCCTGGTCTCGGATCCGCGCGTGGATCTCGTGATCCTCACCGGGGCCGCGGAGACAGCCGCGATGTTCCGGTCATGGCGACCCTCCATGCCCCTTCTCGCGGAGACCTCGGGCAAGAACGCCATCGTCGTGACACCGTCGGCGGACCTGGACCTGGCGGTGGCCGACCTCGTCACCTCGGCATTCGGTCACGCCGGGCAGAAGTGCTCGGCCGCCTCGCTGGGCATCCTGGTGGGCTCCGTGGCCCGGTCGCGGAGGTTTCGGGACCAGCTCCTCGACGCCGTCTCGTCCCTGAGGGTCGCCTGGCCCGCAGACCCGGCCGCCCAGATGGGCCCCCTCACCGAGCCGCCGGGGCCCAAGCTTCTGCGCGGGCTCACGCGGCTGGAACCCGGGCAGAGCTGGCTACTTGAACCGCGCCGGCACAGCGAACGCCTGTGGAGCCCCGGGATCCGGGCGGGCGTGCTGCCCGGCAGCGAGTTCCACCGGGTCGAGTACTTCGGCCCCGTCCTCGGCCTGATGGAAGCCGCGACCCTGGAGCAGGCCGTCGACTGGCAGAACGGCACCGAGTACGGGCTCACGGCGGGCCTGCACTCCCTGGACCCCGGTGAGATCGAGGCGTGGCTGCGACTCGTGGAGGCCGGCAACTGCTACGTCAACCGCACCATCACCGGGGCGATCGTGCAGCGCCAACCCTTCGGGGGATGGAAGCGCTCGGCCGTCGGCCCGGGCACGAAGGCGGGTGGCCCCAACTACGTCGCGTCGCTGGGCAGATGGGACCCCGAGCCGCAGTGGCCGACACGGACGAGGATCCCCACCGGTCCGGCGTTCGCGCCGCTGCTGCGCGGCGCACGCACCGTCCTGTGGGCCACGGAGTGGGAGCGCCTGCGCGCGGCGGCCGCCGGCGACGAGGAGGCGTCGCGGACCGTGTTCGCAGCCGTGCACGACCCGACGGCGCTGGTCTCCGAGCGCAACATCCTGCGCTACCTGCCCGCGAGGGTGGTGGTGCGGGTGGAGGAGGCCGACGCGTGGGACGTCCTGCGCGAGGCGTCCGCAGCGATCGCGGCAGGCTCCGATGTGCGGTTCTCGGCCCGCGGGCCGCTCGCCGACGGGGTGGCCGAGGCCCTGGGCCGGGTGGGCTTCCCGCTGGAGATCGCCGCCGACGAGGAGTTCGACGCGACGGCGACCGGCCGCATCCGCCACCTCGGCTCGCGTGACCTGCTCGCCGATCTCGGTGGCTCGATCGACGCCACCGTCTACCCAGGTCCCGCGCTGCCGGGGCGCCTGGCCTGTCTGCCCTACCTGCGTGAGCAGAGCGTCTCGGTCACCGCCCACCGGTTCGGCCACCCGCGGGAGGTCCTGAAGACGACTCAGGGCGCCCCCTGAGGGGCGCCCTGAGCGATGAAGAGATACTGCCGAGGTCAGCGACGCAGGCCGAGGCGGGCGATGAGCGCGCGGTAGTGCTCGACGTCGTTCTTCGCGACGTAGTTGAGCAGGCGGCGGCGCTGGCCGACCATGAGCATCAGGCCGCGGCGGCTGTGGTGGTCGCCCTTGTGCTCCTTGAGGTGCTCGGTGAGGTGAGCGATCCTCTTGGTGAGGAGGGCGATCTGCACGTCCGGCGACCCGGTGTCACCCGGGGTGGTCGCGTACTCGTCGATGATCTTCTTCTTGTCAACAGCGTCCATAAAATGGGGCTCCTTCCGGTTCGCTGCACGGCGCCCCAGGCGCGGGTGCTGTCGGGGCTCTGACTGATCCGTGGCCGATCAAACGGCAACCTGGGAACCCTATCACCGCGGGGACGGTGCCCCCAAACCGGTGGAGCACCCCGGTGCATGCCCGAAGCGGTAGGGTGGCAACAGTCCCGGCACAGTGAGCAAGGAGCCCCTATGGCAATCGGCGTCCGTCCTGCAACGGCAGCAGACCTCGAAGCGCTGCGCGCGAACCAGTTCCGTCCGGACCTCGGCCTCGTGGATCAGCATTTCGAGGCGCAGCAGCGGGGCTCGCTGATCCTCGCCGTCGCCCTCGACGAAGATGAGCCCGTCGGCACAGCGGTGCTCGACCTCGAGGCGGACTCCATGACCCCCGAGCTTCGCAACATGTATGTCTATCCCCACGCACGCCGGCTCGGCGCGGGGCGGGCTCTCAGCCGCTTCCTGGAGGAGGAGGCCCGGGCCCGTGGATTCTCGGCCGTCTACCTCGCCGTGGACCCCAACAACGAGCGCGCCGTCCCCCTGTACATCTCGCTGGAGTACTACCCCACCGGCGAGCACCTGTTCGTGGAGGAGCCCGAGGTGCCGCAGGTCGAGGGTGATCTGGAGCCCAGCAAGCATTACGCCATCTACAAGAAGTCCCTGACGGCCCGCTGACCGCCGGCCGGCCAGCGCCATCCCCTCCCGCCCGGCACGTCCTCGCCGGGAACGGCAGTGATCAGGGATTTCCCAGGCAACGCCTGGTGGCCTCGACGTCTGCGTGCATCTGCTCGATCAGATCATCGATGCCCGTGAAGCGCACCTGGCCCCGCAGCCTCTGGACGAAGTCGACGGCCACCTCCACCCCGTAGAGCTCGAGATCGGTGCGGTCCAGCACGTAGCTCTCCACCCTGCGGTCCGCGCCGTCGAACGTGGGGTTGGTGCCCACGGAGATCGCTGCGGGCATCGGGCTGCCGTGCTCGTCGAGGTTGGTGAGCCACCCCGCGTAGACGCCGTCGGCCGGCACGGCCATCTCCGGCGGCACGGTCAGGTTGGCCGTGGGGAAGCCTAGGTCGCGGCCCCGCTGGTCCCCCACCACCACCACTCCGCGGAACCGGAACGGCCTCGTCAGGTGCTGCGAGGCGCCCTCCACGTCCCCCGCCGCGAGCAGTTCCCGGATGCAGGTCGAGCAGGTCACCTCGTGGTTGATGGTCTCGAGCTGCAGCGGCACCACCTCGAACCTGCCGGCGCCCAGCTCGGCGAGCGTGCGCACGTCCCCCGCGGCGCGGTGACCGAAGCGGAAGTTCTGGCCCACCACCACCCGCACCGGGTGCAGCGGGGCGATGAACCTGTCCACGAATTGAGCGGGCGTCATGGCCGCCACCTCGGGCGTGAAGCGGATCACGCGCACCTCGTGGGCCCCGGCCCCCTTGAGCAGGTCGATCCGGGTCCGCAGGTCGCTCAGGAGTTTCGGGGCCGCCGCAGGTCTGAGCACCGTCACCGGGTGGGGCCAGAACGTGAGCACGATGAGGGGATGATCGACGTCCCTCGTGGCCTCGGCCAGCACCCGGCGATGGCCGAGGTGCACGCCGTCGAAGTTGCCGATCACGACCACCGATTCAGTCACGGTTCCCCAATCTGTCATGCCCCGACCAGCACCGCAACCGGCCGCGATCCGGCGCCGGCGGGCTCGTAGAGGGCGAGGAGTTCACCGTCCGGCGACAGCACCCCGGTCGGGGACCCCGGCACCGGGCGCGCCAGCGGACGCCCGAAGCCCACGTCGCGCGCCTCGTCCACGGTCAGGTCGATCACCGGGAAGCTGAGCCGTGCTGCCTCAGACATGGGCATGAGCGGCGGGGGCTCGTCGCCCAGGACGACGGCGTCGTCGAGGCTGTAGCGGCCGATCCGGGTCCGCCTGAGCGCCGTGAGGTGCCCGCCCACCCCGAGGGCCGATCCGAGATCGCGCGCGATGGCCCGGACGTAGGTGCCCGACGAGCACTCGATGTCGAGGTCCACGTCGAGGCGGGCGCCGTCGGCCCGCACGGCCAGCACGTCGAGCCTCGAGACTGTGACTGGTCTGGCCTTCAGCTCGACGCTCTCCCCCGCCCGGACCCGGGCATACGAACGCTTGCCGTCGACCTTGATCGCCGAGACGGCGCTGGGCACCTGGAGGATGTCCCCGCGCATCGGCAGGAGACCGGATTCGATCAGGTCCCGCGTGATGCCCGAGGCATCGGCGACACTCACGACGTCGCCGTCCGCGTCATCGGTGGGCGAGGACTCGCCCAGCCGCACGGTGGCCAGGTAGCGCTTGTCGTGCAACGCCAGGTGACCCAGCAGCCTCGTCGCCCTGTTGACCCCGAGGATGAGCACCCCGGTGGCCATCGGGTCGAGGGTGCCGGCGTGCCCGATCTTTCGGGTACCGAGGAGACGACGCAGGCGACCCACCACCTGGTGGGAGGTGATCCCCGACGGCTTGTCGACGATCACCACCCCCGAGGCGGAGGTCACTGCTCGTCGTCCTCCTCGGACTCGTGCGGCTTCCGGTAGGGGTCCGCGTCCCCCGCGAAGGTCTTACCCTCCGCGGCTGCGGCCGCGGCCGCGTCCTTCGCCTGCACCTCCGCCAGCAGGTCCTCCATGTGCCTGGCCGCCTCAGGGGTGGCGTCCAACACGAAGGCCAGAGTCGGCGTGAACTTCATCCCCAGCTGCTGGCCCACGGTGGAGCGCAGCATGCCGGTTGCCGAGGCGAGGGCGGCCGCCGACCCGGCCCGGGCCTCGTCGTCGCCGAGCACGGTGTAGAAGGCGGTGGCCTCCCGGTTGTCACCGGTCAGCCTCACCTCCGTGATCGTGACGAAGCCCAGCCGGGGATCCTTGACGCGGCGGTCGATCGTCGAGGCCAGGATGACCTTGATCTGATCGGCCAGCTTGGCGTTTCTCGGTCCGGGCATCAGGAGCGCTCCTTCTCCACCATCTCGAACGTCTCGATCACGTCACCGATCCGGATGTCGTTGTAGTTGGCAAGCGTCATGCCGCACTCGAAGCCCTCGCGGACCTCCGTGGTGTCGTCCTTCTCCCTGCGCAGCGAGCCGATGGTCGACGTGGCGACCACCACCCCGTCGCGGAGCAACCGGGCGCTGGCGTTGCGACGGATGGTGCCGTCGGTGACCATACAGCCGGCGATGTTGCCGAACTTGGACGACCGGAAGATCTCGCGGATTTCCGCCTGGCCACGGATCTCCTCGGCGAAGATCGGCTTGAGCATGCCCTTGAGCGCCGCCTCGATCTCGTCGATCGCCGAGTAGATAACCGAGTAGAACCGCATGTCCACGTTCTCGCGGTCCGCCATCTGGGCCGCGTGCGGCGTGGGCCGCACGTTGAACCCGATGATGACGGCCTTGGAGGCCGCAGCCAGCGACACGTTGGTCTCGGTGATCGCACCGACACCGCGGTCGATGACGCGCAGGGACACCTCGTCGCTGACCTCGATCTTGGACAGGGCATCCTCGAGCGCCTCGACCGAGCCCGCGCCGTCGCCCTTGAGGATGAGGAGCAACTCCTGCGCCTCGCCCTTCTCCAGCTGCTCGAACAGCTGGTCGAGGGTCTTGCGGCGGCTGGTCTTGGCCTGCTGGGCGGCACGCATGCGCGCCTCCCGCTTGTCGGCGATCTGACGGGCCATCCGGTCGTCGTCGACGACCAGGACGTTGTCCCCCGCGCCGGGCACCGACGTGAGGCCGAGCACCTGGACGGGCATCGACGGCGGGGCCGCCGCGATCGTCTCGCCCTGGTCGTTGATCAGGGCGCGGACGCGGCCGTGGGCCGAACCGGCCACGATCGAGTCACCGATGCGGAGCGTGCCGCGGTGGATGAGGACGGTCGCGACAGGGCCGCGGCCCTTGTCGAGGTGCGCCTCGATGGCCACGCCCTGAGCGGGCATGTCCGGGTTGGCGCGCAGGTCCAGGGCCGCGTCGGCCGTGAGGACCACGGCCTCCAGCAGCTCGTCGAGCCCTTGCCGGGTGATCGCGGAGACGTCGACGAACTGGGTGTCGCCGCCGTACTCCTCGGGAACCAGCCCGAACTCGGACAGCTGCCCGCGCACCCGGGTGGGATCCGCGGTCTCCTTGTCGATCTTGTTGACCGCCACCACGATCGGGACGTCGGCCGCCTTGGCGTGGTTGAGGGCCTCGATGGTCTGCGGCATCACGCCGTCATCGGCCGCCACCACGAGGACGGCGATATCCGTCGACTTGGCGCCACGGGCACGCATGGCGGTGAACGCCTCGTGGCCCGGGGTGTCGATGAAGGTGATGGGACGGGTCTGCTCGTCGACCTCGGTGACCACCTGGTAAGCGCCGATGGCCTGCGTGATGCCGCCGGCCTCCTTGGCCACCAGGTTGGTGTGACGCAGAGCGTCGAGCAGCTTGGTCTTGCCGTGGTCCACGTGGCCCATGACGGTGACGACCGGCGGGCGGGACTCGAGATCGTCCTCGTCGCCGATGTCCTCGCCGAACTCCAGGTCGAAGCTCTCCAGCAGCTCGCGGTCCTCGTCCTCGGGCGAGACGACCTCGATGTTGTAGTCGAGCTCGGCGCCCAGCACCTCCAGCGTGTCGTCCGCCACGGACTGGGTGGCCGTGACCATCTCGCCCAGGTGGAACAGCACCTGCACCAGCGACGCCGGCTCCACGCCGATCTTCTCGGCGAGGTCCGTCAGGGACGCGCCGCGACGGAGGCGCACTGTCGCGCCGTCGCCCTTGCGGAGGCGCACACCGCCGATCGACGGTGCCTCCATCTGGTCGAACTCTTGCCTGCGCTGCTTCTTGGACTTGCGGCCGCGCTTGCCGGCCGCGCCTCCGCGACCGAAAGCGCCCTGGGTGCCGCCGGTGCGACCACGGCCACCACCGCGACCGCCGCCACCGGCGGGGGCGCCCATGCCGCCACCCATGCCGGGACCGCCGGCGCCTCCGGCGCCACCGGGTCCGCCGGGACGACCGCCGCCGGGACGGCCACGGCCGGGACCGCCCGGCCCGCCGGGACGGCCACCGCGGGCGGGGGCTCCGAGCTGGGTGTTGGCAGTCTTGGGCATCATCGCCGGGTTGGGGCGCGGCATGCCGGGCACGCCGCCCGTGCCCCCGGGACGGGGCATGCGGTCCCCGGGCGCCGCGGGCGCGCCGGGACGTGCTCCCGGTGCGCCGGGACGCGGGCTGTCAGGGCGGCGACGCTGCTGCGTCCCCATGCCCTGGGCCGGCGCGAAGGGGTTGTTGCCGGGGCGCGGAGCCCCGGGCTTGCGGGGGCCCCCGGCGGGGGTGGGGGCAGCGGGACGCGGACCGGGAACCCCGGGACGCGGCGCGGACGACCCACCTGCTGCGGGGCGGGGCCCCGGGGCCGGGGTCTGCTGCGGTGCCGGCGCGGGTGCCGGTGCGGCGGGACGGGCCGCGGGCGCCGGGGCCGCAGCTGCCGGAGCGCTGGGCGCGGCCGGACGCGGCGCCGGGGTGGCCGGGCGGGGCGCGAAGGGCCGAGGAGCGTCGACGGCGGGCGTGGACGGGGCGGCGGGGGCGCTGGGCGCAGGCGCGGCCTGCGCGGCGGGTGCCACAGGAGCGGCGCCCTCCGACGGCACTGCTGCGGGCTTGGGGCGCGCCTGAGGCGCGGGGGCCGGTACCGGACGCGATCCGGAAACGGCCGCGGGGGCGGGACTTCCACCGAACGCTTCGCGGATGCGACGCACGACCGGGGCCTCCAGCGTGGAGGACGGGCCACGGACGTACTCGCCGTTCTCCCCCAGCCAGGCCAGCAGGTCTTTACTTGTCTTACCGATTTCCTTGGCGATCTCGTGGACGCGAGGCTTTGCCACTACTCTCCTTTGCGGCCCGACCTCCAAGGGGCGGGACCTTTAGTTGTGCTGAATCATCGTTGGGTTCTCATCGAGTGGTCATGAGCGTTAGCCCACCTTCTGGTTTGCCGCCCTGTCGGGCGTGGAACGATGCGCCCACGCACACGTGGGCCGCTGGACATCATATCCCTCCTGGCAGCCGCGATCCAGCCGAGCGCGTCAACCGAGCTGACCACCGACGGCAGGGTCGAGGTGCGCCCCGTCGCCGAACGCGCGCCGGAGGGCGCGCCGTTGGACGGCCAGGTCCAGGCAGGCACGGTGCACATAAGCGCCACGCCCGGCCAACCGGGGGCGGGTGCCGTCGAGGATCAGCTGACCGACCCGCACCAGCCTCAGCAGCTGGTCCTGGTCGTCCCGCCGTCGGCAGCCGATGCAGGTGCGTTGAGGGATCATCACAGGACAGCCTACGGCGAAGTGCCAGGACCTCCCCAGCCGCCCCACAGCCTGCTGACAGTTCGGCCGCGGATCGTTGGCTCATCGGGGCGCACGCCCGATGACCACACCGAAGGAGAATCACCATGAAGAACAAGATGATCGCCGGCATCTCGGCGGCCGCGATGGCGGCCGGTCTCGGCCTCGGCCTGTCCCAGGTGGCCACCGCCGACACCACTGCGTCTCCGACGCCCGGCGCCACCGCAGGCACGGGGACCGACGACGCGGACAGCACCTCGGACGGCCGCGGTGGCCGGCACGGCGGGCCCCGGGGGATGCTGGGCACCGACGCGGCGACGCTCGCCGAGAAGCTGGGCGTCGACGAGAGCGCCGTCGAGGAGGCCATGGCCGCCGCGCGCGACACGTTGGAGTCCTCCGAACCGGCACAGGACGCCACCGAGGCGGAGCGCGAGGCGGCCCGGGCGGAGCGCCAGGAGGCCTACGTGAAGGCGCTGGCCGCCGAGCTCGGCATCGACGAGGCGACGGTGCAGGCCGCCCTCGACGAGATCCGCGCCGCCCGAGAGGCCGAACGCGCGGCCGCCGACACGGAGATCCTCGCCCGGGCGGTCACCGACGGCGAGCTCACCCAGGCCGAGGCTGACGCCGTGCAGAAGGCCATCGACGCGGGAATCGTGTCGACGAGGGGCGCTGGCGGCCATCGCCGCTGACCAGCGGTCCCCCGACGCGCAGTGGCCCGGTGGCGATGCCACCGGGCCACTGCGTCGTCCAGCGACGGCTGCGCGATCAGGCGCAGCTCCAGGGCTGGGTGCCACGGATCTCGTACAGCCGGTTCGCCACGGTGATCTGCTCGGCGCGGCTGGCCTGGTGCGGGTAGGCCGCGAAGTCCTGACCGTTGACCGAGCGCCATGTCTGGAGGTTGAACTGCAGGCCGCCGTAGTAGCCGTTTCCGGTGTTGATGTCCCAACGGTTGCCCGACTCGCACTCGGCGATCCGGACCCACATGGCCTCGCGGGCCAGGTTGATGGCCCCGCCCGAGGACGAGGTGGAACCGGACGAGTTCGACGAGGACGGCGCGGGGGCGGTCACCTTGGTGCCCACGGCGGTCACCTGCGCCACGGGCTGCCGCGACACCACCCGCTCCGCGAGGGTCGAGCTCACCAGGACGCCGTCCTCGTACACCTCGGTGTAGGTCTCACGGGCGAGCCCCTCGACGCCCTTGGTGGTGACCTTGGTGGTGCCCTTGTCCAGGTCTGCGGTCTTCACCGTCGACTTGGTGAACGCGATGGCCGCCTCCTTCGTGGCCTGCTTGACCTCGACGTCGACCAGCGTGATGGCCAGACCGTCCTCAAGGACCGTGGTGGCGGCGGGGGTCAGCTTGTCGTCCGAGTCCGGCGCGACGCCGGCTTTGGCCAGGGCGTCCGCGACGGTGCCCGCCACGGTCAGCGACTGCGGCGCGCCGGCGACCGTCAGCGTGACGTCCTTGGCGGTGGCCACGTCCAGGCTCAGGCCCTGGCGGCCGATGGCGGTGGACCGGGACGCCGACAGCTTCGAGTCGGTGGCACCCAGGTTGAGCATGGTCAGCGCCTCGCCGACGGTGCGGGCGGTGGTCCACACCGTGCGCTCCTCGCCGTCGACCGTGACCTGGAACTCGCGGCCGTAGGCGACGCTGATCTCCATGTCGTCGCTGACCTCGGCCTCCGGGCCGGGGAGGACGACGTCGTGCTTGCCGAGGGAGATGTTCTCCAGCTCCAGGACCTCGGCGACGGTGTCCTCGCGCACCGCGATGGTGCGCGACACTCCGTCGACCACGAGCGTGACGTCATTCTTGTGCAGGGCGGTCGCGACGCCGGCGGCGGAGACCAGCGCGAGAGCGCAGCCACCTGCAACGGCGGGGATCCAGAACTTCTTCGCCTTCAACAAAACTCCTCAGACTGAGACGCGTACGTGAATCAGGCTAACCCGGGAGTTGAGAAAAAACCAAAAATATCCTGAGATTCTCTCAGTAGACGGCTAGGATCCGGCCCGATGGGCCTCGTACAGGGCCTCGGCCTCCACGTACCAGGCCAGCGCCTGGTCCCGCATGGTGGCCATCCAGACGGGGTCCGACGATGCGGCCAGATCCGTCAGCTCGTACGGGTCCTGCGCGAGGTCGAACACCTCGTCGCGGCGGTCCCCGAAGTGGTGGATGAGCTTCATGTCGCCGTCGACGACGGCGGTGCACTTGCCCCTGGCGAGGCATGTGGCCACCAGCGGGCCCTGCGGCTGCCCGCTGTACAGCGACGGCTGGTAGGCGTGCTCCGAGACCAGGTCGAAGCCGAGCGCGTCGACGGCGGTGGGCAGGACGGCCAGCTGGTTGGCCGGCTCATCGAGCCGCTCACCTGCCCGCAGCGGGTCGTGGATGAGGAACGGGATCCGGATGCCCTCGTCGTAGATCGTGTTGTCGTGCTGGAAGATCCGGTGCTCGCCGAACCCCTCCCCGTGGTCCCCCACCACCACGAACACGGTCTCCTCGTAGAGGCCGAGCTCCTTGAACATGTCGATCACGCGGCCGACGAAGGCGTCCTGGTAGTGGATGCTGTTGAGGTAGTCGTTGAGCAGCGGATCCTCGACGAAGCTGATCGGCTCGTAGCCCTCGAGCGCGTAGTCGTGGTGGCCCGTGACGGTGAGCATGCTGAGCAGGAACGGCTGGCCGCCCGTGCTCTCGATCCAGTCGCGCTCCGGGCCGAGCATGATGTCGTCCTCGTAGCCGAAGTAGTTCGACTTGTTGAAGCCGGCCTTCGGCATGGCGTCGACGGGGCGGAAGAAGTCGAAGCCCAGGTTCTCCACGGTGCTACGCCTGCGCTCGAAGTGCTCGGTCGCCGACTGGAAGAACGCCGTCTTGTACCCGTTGTCGCCGAGGAGCTCGGCCAGGCACGGCATCGGCAGGCCGGCCGGATCCGCCTCCGAGTTCTCGTGGTCCGTCGGCGGCGTGACGCCGCAGTGCACCGCGGTGATCGCCTTGGACGTGTGGGGCAGCACGGTGTACCCGCGCGAGGGGGTCAGGCTCGACGCGGCCAGCGCGTCGAGGACCGGGGTGACGGGCTCGCTGGTCTCCGGGAGCGTCGAGGTGGCGCGATGGGACTCCAGCACGATGACCACGAGGTTGCGCCCGGCCGCGTCCGCCCGCTGGACGAGGCGGGTGCTGTCGACGTCCTCGGCCGCGACGTCGGGCTCCTCCGGGTAGGCGCCCGCCTCCCTGATCGGCGAGACGACGAGCTGCACGGGCGGCGCCAGGGCGAAGGCCGCCGAGACGGTGGGCGCGCTCCACGCCGACGCCACGAGGAGCGCGGCGGCCGCCGCCATCAGCAGACGCCGCACCGTCCGCGAGGGACGACGATGCATCAACCGCGACACCACGGGCCCCAGCAGGAGAGGCGCGACGAAGGTGCTCACCCCGACGACGGTGAACAGCATCACCAGCTGGGGGCTCACCTGCGAGCCGAGCAGTCCGTCCAGCTCACTGCGGCCGCGCCACGCGTAGAGGATCTGCTCCCCCGTCAAGGGGTTGCCGGTCTGCATGACGTACGCGTGGCTCACCACCGTGAAGAGCCCGAGGAGCAGCGTGCCGAGATGGGCCAGGTAGAACGCGCCCGCCCGGAACCAGGCTGGGCCCACGGCGCACAACAGCCCCCACACCAGGACCCAGGCCGCCCCGAACGCGACGTCCGAGGACACCCGAGCGACGACCTCCCCGAGGCCCGCCTCGGGGAAGTACCTCGCCGTGCGTTCGAGCTTCAGCAGCACGCCCATGACGACGACCGGGAGCAGGAGGACGACAAGGCGACCCCACTTGTGGCGGGGCTTCAGTAAACGTGAAGCGAACGAAGTGTGAACAGGCATCGTCCGGACATGCTACGTTATCCGGCCGAATGACGGCTATCCGGCGGTGTCCGGCTGGATGTCGATCCGCCAGCCGGTGAGTCTGGCCGCGAGGCGCGCGTTCTGGCCCTCACGGCCGATGGCCAGCGACAGCTGATAGTCCGGCACGATGGCCCGACAGGCCCGGGCCCCCTGGTCCACCACGGTCACCGACAGCACCTTCGCCGGCGAGAGCGCCGCCGCGACGAACTTCGTCGGGTCCTCCGACCAGTCGACGATGTCGATCTTCTCGTCTCCGAGCTCGTTGGTCACGGCGCGCACCCGCTGGCCCATCGGACCGATGAACGCGCCCTTGGCCGACACGTCGGCATGGTTGGAGCGCACCGCGATCTTCGTGCGGTGGCCCGCCTCCCTGGCGATCTCCATGATCTCGACGATGCCCTGGCCCAGCTCCGGCACCTCGAGCGCGAACAGCTTCTTCACCAGGTTGGGGTGCGTGCGCGACACGATGACCTGCGGGCCGCGCAGCTCGCGGCGGACCGCCACCACGTAGACCCTCAGGCGACGCCCGTGGGAGTAGTCCTCCCCCGGCACCTGCTCGGCCAGCGGCATCATGGCCTCGAGCGTGCCGAGATCCACCCGCACCGCGCGGGTGTCGCGGTCCTGCTGGATGGTGCCGACGATGATGTCACCCTCGGTGCCGGAGAAGTGGCCGAACTTCTGGTCGTCCTCGGCCTCGCGGATCCGCTGGAAGATGACCTGACGGGCTGTCGCCGCCGCGATCCGGCCGAAGTCGTCCGGGGTGTCGTCGAAGTAGCCGATGACCTCGTCGTCGTCGTTGAACTCGGGCGCCAGCACGCTGACCTTGCCGGTCTTCCGGTTGACCTCGACCTTGACGCCGCGCAGCGCGTGGGGCGTCTTGTTGTACGCGTTGAGCAACGCGTCCTCGAGGGTCTTGATGAGGTACTCCTCGGAGATGTCCTTGTCCCGCTCGATTGCGCGCAGCGCCGCCAGATCGACGTCCATCACTGATCCTCTCCATCCTCGTCGTCCAGGGAGCGGTTGAGCTCCACCTGGACGACAGCCTTCCTGATGCCGCTGAGCGCGACGTTGGTGGGGGTGCCGTCGACGTCCAGCGTCACGGCCTCGTCGTCGACCTCCACGATGCGCCCGGTGGTCTCGCCGCCCTCGGCGAGCCACAGCCTCACCAGCCGGCCCCTGTTGCGCCGGTAGTGCCTGACCGCCGTGAGCGGCGTGCTCACCCCCCGCGAGCTCACCTCCAGCGTGTAGGGGCGGTCGCCGACGGCGTCGCTCTCGTCCAACGCCGCAGACAGGGCCGACGAGGCCCTGGCGATGTCGTCCAGCAGCGGACCGTGGCCGGTGGGGCCGTCCCCGTCCACCGCGATGCGCAGCACCGAGCGTTTGCCGATGGGTGTGACCTCCATGCTGTCGAGCTCCAGCCCGTGCTGCGCGAGGATCGGTTCGATGACCGCCGCGAGCGTGTCCTGCTGCATTTCGGCTCCCTATCCGGTTGTTGGCCCAATTGTGAAGGCCAAGCATACCGATAGGGTGAAATGCATGAACTGTGGCAGGCGGGCGGTGCTGCTGGCCCTGGCCCTTACGGGGTGCGGGCTTGACCCGACGATCTCGGGGTCCATGCCCCCGGCGCCGGAGCCGGCCCCCGAGCCCACCCAGGCCCCGGAGGTGGCGCTGGCGGCCGTCTCGGTGGCCGGGCTCGCCGGAGAGATCGAGGCGGCGCGTTCGGCCGCCGACCCGCCGGCCGGCTACCCCGCCTGGGCCGACGCGGCCGGCGCCGCCCTGGGCGGGATCCTGGAGCGGCTGCGGGCCGTGGACCCGGTGGCCGGCGGCGAGCCCGCCTTCCAGGAGGAGGCGCCCCCGCCGTCGACCCCAGGCTCGTTCGCCGACGCGGAGGCCTCCATCGCAGCCGCCTCCGCGGCCGCCGAGGCGCCCCTGCGCGAGGCCGCGCTGGCCGCCCAGGGGCAACCGCTGCGCCTCCTCCTGGCATCAGCGGCGTGCACCGCCCGCTCGCTGGCCGCCGTCGCAACGCCGTCGGTGGAGGGCGACAGCTCCCCCCGCCACTTCCAGGGCACCACGGTGGCGGCGTCCCTGCCCATCGCGTTGAGCCACGTGTGGGCGCTCATCTACGGGCTCGGCGTCGGCCTGGGCCGCTTGGACGACGACGACCCGCTGGCCGCCCTCGGCGCCGCCAGGCTCGCCGCCGCGAAGGAGCTCCGCAACGAGCTGCGCGACGCCCTCCCGGGCAGCCCCCCCACCCAGCCCGCCGCGTTCGACCTGCCCACCCCGATGAGCACCAGCGACGAGATCCGGGCCGGCTGGGGCGGGCTGGAGGTCTCCGTGCTCGAAGGGCTCGGAAGGGTGGTCGCGGCCGGTGGGCCGGGGGTGGAGCGTTGGCTGGACCTGATGATCGCGCAGACCGACGATGTCGCGGCAGTGGGACAGCCCCTGACGCGCTGGCCCGGGTGGGCCTGAGCCTCAGCCCCGAGCGGCCGCCAGCACCTGGTCGACGATCTCCGCCACCGGGATCTCGCGCCTGTCCCCCGTGCGGCGGTCGCGCAGCTCGACCACGCCGTCGGCGAGCCCTCGGCCCACCACGACGATGAGGGGCATGCCCATCACCTCGGAGTCGGCGAACTTCACCCCGGGGCTGGCCTTCCGGTCGTCGTAGAGCACGTCCAGTCCGCGGCCCGACAGCTCGCCGGCGATGCGCTCGGCCTCGGCGAAGACCGCCGCGTCCTTGCCCGTGGCCAGAAGCTGCACCTGGTACGGCGCCAGGCCGATGGGCCAGCAGAGACCCTTGTCGTCGCAGGTGGCCTCCGCCACCGCCGCCACGGCGCGGGACACTCCCACGCCGTAGGAGCCCATTGTGACGGTGACCAGCTTGCCGTTCGAGTCGAGCACCTTCAACCCCAGCGCCTCCGCGTACTTGCGGCCGAGCTGGAAGATGTGGCCCATCTCGATGCCTCGGGCCAGCGTGAGCGGGCCGGAGCCGTCCGGGGCTGGGTCCCCCTCGCGCACGTCCGCGACGTCGATGACGCCGTCGGCGACGAAGTCGCGGCCGGCGGTGACGCCCACCAGGTGCCGGTCCTTCTCGTTGGCGCCCGTGGCCCACGACGTGCCGGAGACCACTCGCGGGTCCACGAGGTACTCGATGCCGGTGGCGGATCCGGCGCCCAGGACGCGGGTCCCGTCCAGCGAGACCGGGGAGATGTAGCCCACCACGAGGTCCGGGTAGCGGGCGAAGTCCTCGGGACCGAACGGCTCGGCGGTGGCCGGCTCCAGCGCCGCGGCGAGCCGCTTGACGTCCACCTCCCGGTCGCCGGGGAGCCCGACGGCGAGCGCCCGCGTCTTCCCGTCCGCGCCCGTGACGGCGAACAGCACGTTCTTCAGCGTGTCCGCCCCTGTCCACTCACGCTCCGGCAGGTCACGGTTGAGGATCCCCACCACCGCCGCGATCGTGCCGGCGTCCGGGGTCTCGACGATGCGCATCGCCGGCGCCTCCTCCAGCGGTAGTTCGGCGGGCGGGGCGACGCGGACGGCCTCCACGTTTGCGGCGTAGCCCGCCGGCGACCGCACGAACGTGTCCTCGCCGTTGGCGGCGACGGCGAGGAACTCCTCGGAGCGGGATCCGCCCATGGCGCCGGCCATGGCGGAGACGATGACGAACTCCAGCCCGAGGCGCTCGAAGATGCGCTGGTACGCGCCGCGGTGCAGCTGGTAGCTGGCCTCAAGGCCGGCGTCGTCCACGTCGAAGGAGTACGAGTCCTTCATGACGAACTCGCGCCCGCGCAGCAGCCCGGCGCGTGGACGGGCCTCGTCGCGGTACTTGGTCTGGATCTGGTAGAGCGAGAGGGGCAGGTCCTTGTAGGAGCTGTAGAGGTCCTTGACCAGGAGCGTGAACATCTCCTCGTGGGTGGGGCCGAGGAGCATGTCGGCACCCTTGCGGTCCTGCAGGCGGAACAGGTTGTCCCCGTAGTCCGCCCACCGCCCGGTCTGCTCGTAGGGCTCGCGCGGGAGGAGGGCCGGGAACCGGACCTCCTGGGCGCCGATGGCGTCCATCTCCTCGCGGACCACGGCCTCCACCTTCTGCAGGACCTTCAGCCCGAGCGGCAGCCAGGAGTAGACCCCGGGGGCGGCGCGTCGGATGTAGCCCGCGCGCACGAGCCACCGGTGGCTCGGGACCTCAGCGTCGGCTGGATCGTCGCGGAGGGTGCGGACGAAGAGGCTCGACAGGCGAGTGAGCATGGGCGGCGCCTTTCTCGGGATGACCGGGGTCAGCCTAGTACCACTGCGGGGAAGTGCTGATCAGGGCGGTGACCGGAGACGACGACCCGACCCGACGTGGTGGCGCGCGGGTCTAGAAGTGGACCGTGGCCAGGGCTCCGACGTCGACGAACCCGAGCCGCTCGTAGGCCCTGATGGCGGGGGCGTTGAAGTCGTTGACGTAGAGGCTGATCCGCGGGTAGCGCTGCATGGCGAGGCGGAGCATCCCCGACAGCGCGGGCACGCTGATGCCCTGACCGCGAAGCGCCGGGTCCACCCACACCCCCTGCAGCTGGGCCTGGTCTCCCAGCCTCGGGCCGAGGTCCGCCTTGAAGATCACCTTGCCGTGGTCGTCGACGACGCCGAAGGCGTCGCCGTCGACGAGCCTCTGCATCACGAAACGCTCGTACCCGCTGCCGTACTTGAAGGGCGAACTGCCGATCTCGTCGGTGTACATGTGAACCGAGGCGTCCAGGTAGCTGGGGTAGTCGTCGGCCGTCAACCGGCGCACCCGGGGGTCCGGGGCGATGACCGGCGGGCGCTCCAGCAGCATCAGCGGCTGGCGGCGCCTGATGTTGCTCACCCCCGACCAGGTGGCGGGCCAGCGCTCGGTGAGGCCGAGATGGAGGCCCAGGACGGAGATGGCGGGCCCCAGGATGGAGGTGCAGCGGCGCACGGGCCCGAGCTGGCCCACGAAGGCCGGCAGCGCCCCTGGATCGAAACCCGCCACGAAGACCGTGCCGCCGTCGAGCATGAGCGAGGCGATCTCACCGCCGCGCTCGAACGCAAACACGTTGCCCAGGCGCCGTCTGTCGATGCCGTAGGCGTCGATCTTGGCGGCGAGGAAGAGGTTCTCGACCGGGCTCCGCGCCAGGAATCCGAGTGCCTCGTCCCGGTCTGCGCCGGTCAGCGCGCGCACCCGGGAAGCCATGCGCGTCAGCCTAGGAGACGGAGACCGCAGGCGTGCCGATCTCGCCCATCTCGGCGGCGAGGCGCTGGGCCTCGATGATCAGCGTCTCGACGATCTCGTCCTCCGGCACGGTCTTGATGACCTCCCCCTTGACGAAGATCTGGCCCTTGCCGTTGCCGGAGGCCACGCCGAGGTCAGCCTCGCGCGCCTCGCCGGGCCCGTTGACCACGCAGCCCATGACGGCGACGCGCAGCGGGGCCTGCATGCCTTCAAGGCCCTTGGTGACCTGCTCGGCCAGGGTGTAGACGTCCACCTGGGCGCGCCCGCAGGAGGGGCAGGAGACGATGTCCAGCTTGCGGGGACGCAGATTGAGCGACTCGAGGATCTTCAGGCCCACCTTGACCTCCTCGGCGGGCGGGGCCGAGAGCGAGACGCGGATGGTGTCGCCGATGCCGCGGCTCAGCAGGGACCCGAAGGCGACGGAGGACTTGATGGTGCCCTGGAAGGCGGGGCCGGCCTCGGTGACGCCGAGGTGGAGCGGGTAGTCGCACTTCTCCGAGAGCATCTCGTAGGCCCGCACCATGACCACCGGGTCGTTGTGCTTGACGGAGATCTTGAAGTCGTGGAAGCCCACGTCCTCGAAGAGCGAGGCCTCCCACAGGGCCGACTCGACCAGCGCCTCGGGCGTGGGCGCCCCGTACTTGGCGAGCAGGCGCCGGTCCAGGGAGCCGGCGTTGACGCCGATGCGCAGCGAGACGCCGGCGTCCGAGGCGGCCTTGGCGATCTCGGCCACCTTGTCGTCGAACTGCTTGATGTTGCCCGGGTTCACCCGGACCGCGGCGCAGCCGGCGTCGATGGCGGCGAACACGTAGCGGGGCTGGAAGTGGATGTCCGCGATGACCGGGATCTGCGACTTCTTCGCGATGATCGGCAGCGCCTCCGCGTCGTCCTGGCTGGGCACCGCGACCCGGACGATGTCGCACCCGGTGGCGGTCAGCTCGGCGATCTGCTGGAGCGTGGCGTTGATGTCGGTGGTCTTGGTGGTGGTCATCGACTGGACGCTGACCGGCGCGTCCCCACCGACGAGAACCTTGCCCACCCTGATCTGCCGCGTGGGCCGACGGGGGGCGAGCACTGGGGCGGGCGCGGCGGGCATACCGAGGTTCACGGACATGGCGCCCACCCTACCCGCATCGGTGCGGCGGACGCTGCGGACAGCGGCCGGTGCGCCTCTAGAAGATGCTGATCGGCGAGATGATGTCGGCAAGGATCAGCACCACGCCTCCCAGGAGGAGGAACCCTCCGACGACGTAGGTGACCGGCAGCACCTTCGCCGTGTCGACGTGGCCGGGGTCGGGGCGCCCGAGGAGCCGGGCGCCCTGCCTGCGCACCCACTCCCAGATCGCTGCCGCCACGTGCCCGCCGTCCAGCGGCGGCAGCGGCACGAGGTTGAGCAGGGCCACGAAGAGGTTGACCGAGCCCAGCAGCGACAGCCACGTGGCGGCCTTGGCGGGCACGTCGAGCTCGGTGCTGGCCCCGATCTCTCCCGCGACGCGGGAGGCGCCGACGATGCTGATCGGCGAGTTGATGTCCCGGGGCTGGCCGGTCACGAGGTCGGCGGCGACGTTCCAGACCCGCACCGGGAAGCTGGCCAGCGCGACGACGGACTGCTTGGTCATGGTCCACATCTGTTCGGCCGTCTGGACGACCCCGCCGCGCCGCTGCTCGATGGTGGGCGAGACGCCGAAGAACCCCGCCTCGACGGTGCGCGTGGGGTCGAGCCGGTCCGGCACGAAGTTGAGCACGGTGTTGACCTGGGGCAGCGTCACCAGGGCGCCCGAACGCTCTACGACGACGACGGCGGCCCCGTCGCGGTTGGCGCGGATGAGGTCGCCCATCTGTTCCCAACCCGTGAGCTCCACCCCGTTGAAGGAGACCAGGACGTCTCCCGGCCGCACGCCGGCCTGCGCCGCGGGCGTGGCCGGGTCTCCGGTGCGACAGGTCTGATCCGCCCGGTCCGCGGGCACCGCGCACTCGGAGACGTTCGCCACAGTCAGGGTGGCGGTGGGCACGCCATAGGCCAGGTTGATGCCGAGGAAGATGAGGAAGGCGATGAGGAGGTTCATGAACGGCCCGCCGAGCATGACCACGATCTTCTGCCAGGTCTTCTTCTCATAGAGGAGGCGGCCGCTGTCCGCAGCGGTGATGTCTTCGTACTCGACGGCGCGGGCGTCGTCGGCCATGCGGGTGAGCCACCCCTGCCGGGCGGACGGGCGCCTGGGCGGGTACATGCCCATGAGCCGGACGTAGCCGCCCAGGGGGATGGCCTTGATGCCGTACTCCGTCTCCCCTCGGGTGGTGGACCACAGGGTCTTGCCGAAGCCGACGAAGTACTTGCTGACGCGCACCCCGAAGAGCTTGGCCGGCACCAGGTGGCCCACCTCGTGCAGCGCGATCGAGGCCATGATCAGCGCGAAGAACAGCACCGCGAAGACGACGGTGACGAGCACGGTCATCCTGCGGCCGCCAACCCGGCCGCCCGGGCCCGTCCCCACGCGTCGGCGGCGAGGACGGCGTCAACGGTGAGGTCCGCGTCGGGAACGTGCCCCTGGGCAAGGTGCTCGTCGACGCATGCCGCGACGATGCGGGTGATGTCGAGGAAGCCGATCGTGCCCGCGCAGAAGGCGTCCACGCACGCCTCGTTGGCGGCGTTGTAGACCGCCGGGGCGGTGCCGGCCGCCTGGCCGGCCCGGCGGGCGAGCTCGACGGCGGGGAACGTCTCGTCGTCGAGCGGCTCGAAGGTCCAGGTGGCCGCGGTGCTCCAGTCACACGGCGCGGCCGCGTCGGCCAGCCGTTCGGGCCACGTCAGGGCGATCCCGATCGGGAGGCGCATGTCCGGCGGCGACGCCTGGGCGATGGTGGAGCCGTCGTGGAACTCCACCATCGAGTGGACCACCGACTGAGGGTGCACCGTGACGACGATGTCGTCGAAGTCCACGCCGTAGAGCAGCGCCGCCTCGATGAGCTCGAGGCCCTTGTTGACCAGGGTGGCCGAGTTGATGGTGATCACGCGCCCCATGTCCCACGTGGGATGGGCCATCGCCTGCTGCGGGGTGACGTCCGCCAGCTCGCGGGCCGACCGGCCGCGGAAGGGCCCCCCGGAAGCGGTGAGGATGAGCCGGCGGACCTCGTCGGCCCTACCGCAGCGGAGGGCCTGCGCGAACGCGGAGTGCTCCGAGTCCACGGCGACGATCTGGCCGGGAGCCGCCGCCTGCGTGACGAGCCGTCCACCGATGACCAGCGACTCCTTGTTGGCCAGGGCGAGGGTGCTGCCGGCCGCGAGGGCCGCCAGCGTGGGGCCGAGGCCGGCGGCGCCGGTGATGGCGTTGACCACCACGTCCGCGCCGCTCCCGGCGAGCTGGGTGGACGCCTCGGGACCGAGGAGGAGGCGGGGAAGCTGGTACTGACCGGTGCTCCAGCCGCGGCGGTCCGCCTCCGCGTAGAGGGCGCGTTGCAGCTCCTGGGCCGCGCTCGCCTTGGCCAGGGCCACCGTCTCCGGTTCGAACTCGACGATCTGGCGGGCGAGCAGCTCCAGGTTCCCGCCGGACGCGGACAGCCCGACGACGCGGAACCTGTCCCTCCTGCCGGCGATCACGTCGAGGGTCTGGGTACCGATCGATCCGGTGGAGCCGAGCAGGACGATTGTGCGCACCGGCCCAGTCTATGTCGCCGGCGCCCCCCGGCCCGGGCACGCGGGGAGCGGCCCCGCGACCGTGCCAAGATCGGTGCATGCCTCTTGCCGCCCCTCCCCCAGCCGGAACGCCTGTGCCGTTCGCGATCACGAGATGGGCCGCGGAGAACCGCCGCCGGGTCGACGAGCTGGTGTGGCTCAACGAGCTCGGCGGGCTCACCGGCCGCATCGTCGGCCCGGACAGCGCCCCGCTGTACGCCAAGTGGAGCCCGCACGACCTCCTGCCGGAGGCCGAGAAGCTGTCCTGGCTGGCCAGCCGGTTCCCGTCGCCGCGAATGGTGGACTACGAGGAGCTCGACGACGGCTGGCTGATCGTCACCATGGGGATGCCCGGCGCCTCCGCGGTCGGGCATCTCGGCCAGGCGCACCCGGACCTGGCGGCCGCGGCCGTGGGCGAGGGGCTCGCGCGGCTGCACAGCCTCGACCCCACCGACTGCCCCTTCGGTCCGGCGGAGTGGATCGGGATCCAGGAGGACGTGGACGTCCTGGTGGTCGCGCACGGCGACGCGTGCGCGCCGAACACCCTGATCGACGACAGCGGCTTCGTCGGCATCGTCGACGTCGGTGACCTCGGCGTGGCCGACAGGTGGGCGGACCTGGCGATCGCCTCCTGGTCCCTGGAGTGGAACTTCGGCCCCGGCCACGAGGACGCGTTCTGGGCGGGATACGGCGAAGCGCCGGACCCTGAGCGGATCCGGCGCTATCGCACCCTGTGGGGCAGCCCCTGACTCAGACCAGCCCGAACGCCTGCATCGCGGCCGCGACCTTCTCGAAGCCCGCGATGTTGGCGCCGAGCACGTAGTCGCCCGGCGCGCCGTAGGACTCCGCCGTCTCGGCGCACATGTCGTGGATGTTGCGCATGATGGAGGTCAGCCGCTCCTCGGTGTACTCGAAGCTCCAGGAGTCACGCGACGCGTTCTGCTGCATCTCCAGCGCGGAGGTGGCCACGCCGCCGGCGTTGGCCGCCTTGCCGGGCCCGTAGAGGATCCTCGCCTCCTGGAACACCTTGATGCCCTCAGGGGTGGTGGGCATGTTGGCGCCCTCGGCGACGGCGATGACGCCGTTGCGGACGAGCGTCGCGGCGTGGTCGCCGTTGAGTTCGTTCTGCGTGGCCGACGGCAGGGCGACGTCCACCGGCACGTCCCAGATGGAACTGCCGTTGGAGTGGTAGCTGGCGGACGGGCGGCGCTCGGCGTAGTCGCTGACGCGCCCGCGCTCAACCTCCTTGACCTGCTTGAGCAGGTCAAGGTCCACGCCTGCCTCGTCGACGACGTAGCCACCCGAGTCGGAGAAGGTGATGACCCTGCCCCCGAGCTGGTGGACCTTCTCGATGGCGTAGATGGCCACGTTGCCGGAGCCCGACACGCTGACCTTCTTGCCGTCGAACGACTGGCCGCGGGTCTTGAGCATCTCGTCGGCGAACACCACGGTGCCGTAACCGGTGGCCTCGGTGCGCACCAGCGAACCGCCCCACGCGATGCCCTTGCCGGTGAGGACGCCGGACTCGTAGCGGTTGGTGATCCGCTTGTACTGCCCGAACATGTAGCCGATCTCGCGGCCACCGACGCCGATGTCGCCGGCCGGGACGTCGGTGTACTCGCCGAGGTGGCGGTACAGCTCGGTCATGAAGGACTGGCAGAACCGCATGACCTCGGCGTCGGACTTGCCGCGCGGGTCGAAGTCGGAGCCGCCCTTGCCGCCGCCGATGGGCAGGCCGGTGAGCGAGTTCTTGAAGATCTGCTCGAAGCCGAGGAACTTGATCACGCCGAGGTAGACGCTGGGATGGAACCGGAGGCCGCCCTTGTAGGGGCCGAGCGCGGAGTTGAACTCGACCCGGAACCCGCGGTTGACCTGGACCTCGCCCTTGTCGTCCATCCACGGCACGCGGAAGATGATCTGGCGCTCCGGCTCGCAGATGCGCTCCAGGACCTTGGAGGCGATGTATTCCGGATGGCGCTTGACCACGGGCTCGAGGCTCTCGAATACCTCACGGACGGCCTGGTGGAACTCGGCCTCCCCGGGGTTGCGGGCCACGACTGCCTGGAAGACGCGTTCCAGTTGCTGCTCCATCGGTACTCCTTCGCGCTTGCGATGCTTGGAGCACTGAGTGTAACGAGCCCGTTACGCCTTGCTCACAGCAGTCCGCACTTCCCCGTCGCCGACGCTCGCGGCCAGCTGGCCGCAGGCGCCGTCGATCTCGGAGCCGCGGGTGTCGCGGAGCGTCACGGGCACGCCGCGCCGCTCCAGGGTCTGGATGAAGACGCGCTCGTCCTCCTTGCGCGACGCCGTCCACTTCGAGCCGGGCGTGGGGTTCAGCGGGATCAGGTTGACGTGCACCCAGCCCCAGTCGCCGCGCTTCTTCAGGACGGTGGCCAGGAGCTCCGCCCGCTCCTTCTGGTCGTTGATGTCGCGCATGAGGGCGTACTCGATGGACACCCGGCGCTTCGTGGTGCGCGCGTACTCCCAGGCGGCGTCGACGACCTCGGCCACCTTCCAGCGGGTGTTGATCGGGACGATCTCGTCCCGCAGCTCGTCGTCCGGGGCGTGCAGGGACACGGCCAGCGTCACGGGCAGGCCCTCCGTGGTGAGCTGCTGGATCTTCGGCACCAGACCCACGGTGGACACGGTGATGCCCCGCGCGCTCATCCCGAACCCGTCCGGGCTGGGGGCGAGCAGGGTCCGGATGGATCCGAGGACGGCCTTGTAGTTGGCCATCGGCTCACCCATGCCCATGAACACGATGTTGTTGAGCCGCCCCGTCGCGCCGGGGACCGCGCCGGAGGCGAGCATCTGGTTGGCGGCAAGCGCCTGCACCGTGATCTCGGCCTGGCTGAGGTTGCGCTGGAGCCCTCCCTGGCCGGTGGCGCAGAAGGGGCAGGCCATGCCGCAGCCGGCCTGCGAGGAGATGCACAGGGTGGAGCGCCCCGGGTAGCGCATGAGGACGGACTCGAGGAGGGACCCGTCGTGCAGACGCCACAGGGTCTTCACGGTCGCCCCCTTGTCGGCCGTGCGCTGAGTCACCTGCTCCAGCAGCCTGGGGAACAGCTGGGCCCCCAGGTCCTCCCTGATGGACGCCGGGATGTCCGAGAAGCCGGCGACGTCGTCCTCCAGGCGGTCGAAGAGGTGCCGCGAGATCTGGTTCGCGCGGAACTTCGGCAGGCCGAGCCGGTGGGTGGCGTCGACGCGCTCGTCGACGGTGAGGTCGAGCCAGTGGCGCGGCGCCTTGCCCCTGGCGGGAGCGTCGAAGACGATGGGTAGCTGAGTACCGGTCATGGGTCTTCCTTCGTGTGCGGGAGGGGTCAGCCGAGGGCCAGGTGCAGCACGAGCCACCCCATCGGGAACGCCACCAGCATGGAATCGAGCCGATCCATCACGCCGCCGTGGCCGGGTAGGAAGTTGGACATGTCCTTGATGCCCGCGTCGCGCTTGAGCAGGGACTCCACGAGGTCCCCGACCGTGGCGGCCAGGCTGACGAGGATGCCGAGCGGGATGCCCACCCACCACGGCGCGTCGAGCAGGTAGACGGAGGCCAGCACGGCGACGACGGTGGTCACCGCGACTCCCCCGGCCAGGCCCTCCCACGTCTTGCCGGGGCTGATGTGGGGGGCCAGCTTGTGACGCCCCAGCAGCGATCCGACGGCGTAGGCGCCGGTGTCGGAGGCCACCACGCAGACGATGACGGTGAGGATGCGGAGCTGGCCCTTGTCCGCGCCCATCAGCAGGGGAACGAACATGCCGAGCAGGGGGATGTAGGCGATCACCAGCGCGCTGGCCGCGACGTCGCGGATGAAACCCTCGGCGCCGCGGAAGAGCCTGGACGCCAGCGCGACGATGGTGGTGGCCCCGAGGCAGATGATCACGAACGACGTGGGCGTGACCCGCATGTCGACGAGCGCGGCCACGTACCCGCCGACGACGCTGACGGCGGTGCCCGCCACGATGAACCCGATCTCCGAGCGCATGCCCTTGAGCAGCAGCGCGCGATGCACCTCGACCGCGGCCAGGCACAGGCCCAGGGCGACGAGCACGATGAACAGCCACGGCGCCCAGACGAGTCCGAAGGCGAGCACCACGAACAACGCGACGCCGACCCCGATGGCCGCCGGGAGGTCCCGGCCGGCCTTCGGGGTCGGCGTCGCGTTCGTGCTCTGAGCCATCAGACCTCGAGGAGCTCGGCTTCCTTGTGCTTGAACAGCTCGTCGATGCTCTCGACGTACTTCTTCGTCGTGGCGTCGAGGGCCTTCTCGGCGCGGCTCAGGTCATCCTCGCTGATCTCGCCGTCCTTCTGCGCCTTCTTGAGGTGGTCCATGGAGTGGCGACGGACGTTGCGCACGGCGACGCGGGCATCCTCGGCCTTGGCCTTGGCCATCTTGATGTACTCCTTGCGGCGCTCCTCCGTCAGCTGCGGGACCAGGATGCGCACCGAGTTGCCGTCGTTGCTGGGGTTCACCCCGAGGTCGGCGTCGCGGATGGCCTTCTCGATGGCACCGATGGCGCTCCTGTCGAAGGGCGTGATCACCATCGAACGCGGATCCGGGGACGTGAACGTGGCCAGTTGCTGCAGCGGGGTGGGCGCGCCGTAGTAGTCCGCGGTGATCTTGTTGAACATCGCCGGATGCGCGCGCCCGGTGCGGATGGTGGCCATGTCCTCGCGGGCGTGGTCCACGGCGTGCTGCATCTTCGTGGAGGCTTCGTTCTGGGTTTCGGCGATCATGGATGACTCCTGAGGGTGACTGGGGTGGACTAACGCGAGACCAGGGTCCCGATCGGCTCACCGGCGACGACTCGGCCGATGTTGCCCGGGGTGGAGAGGTTGAAGAAGACGATGCTGAGGTTGTTGTCCCTCGCCAGGGAGATGGCCGTGGCATCCGCGACCTTCAGGTCCTCGGTGAGGAACTGGTCGTAGGACAGGCGCTCGAACTTGGTGGCGTCGGGGTGGGTCTTGGGGTCCTTGTTGTAGACGCCGTCGACGCCCTGCTTCCCCATGAGCAGCACCTCGGCCCCGATCTCCAGGGCCCGCTGCGCGGCGACGGTGTCGGTCGAGAAGTACGGCATGCCGGAGCCGGCCCCGAAGATGACGAGACGGCCCTTCTCCAGATGGCGCTCGGCCCTGCGGGGGATGTACGGCTCCGCGACCTGGGCCATGCTGATGGCCGACTGGACGCGGGTCTCGATACCGGCCTTCTCGCAGAAGTCCTGCAGCGCGATGCTGTTCATCACGGTGCCCAGCATGCCCATGTAGTCCGCGCGGTCCCGCGCCATCCCGTTCTGCGACAACTCGGCGCCGCGGAAGTAGTTGCCGCCGCCGACCACCACCGCCACCTGCGTTCCCGAGCGGACGACGGCCGCGATCTCCTCAGCGATGTTGGCCACCACAACGGGGTCCACCCCGAGCTTGCCGCCGCCGAACACCTCCCCGGACAGCTTCAACAGGACTCGCCGATAAGCCACTGGGCCTCCTCGTTCTGGCTGGGTCACCTCATGGACGTGCGCCGCGACCCCACGGGTCGCGGCGCACGTCACTCTACTTCACTGTGCAGCGGGCTGCTTGACCTGGGTCAGGCGCCGACGGCGAACCGCACGAAGCGCACGATGGAGGTGTCGCCGGCCTTGAGCGCATCGCCCACCGACTTCTTGTCCTCCCAGACCGCGGCCTGGTCCACGAGCACGACGTCCTTGAAGAAGCCGCCGACGCGGCCCTCGACGATGCGCGGGATGGCGCCCTCGGGCTTGCCCTCCTCCTTGGCCGTAGCCTCGGCGATGCGGCGCTCGTTCTCCACCACGTCGGCGGGAACCTCGTCGCGGGTGACCCACTGCGGCGACATGGCGGCGATCTGCATGGCCACCTGGTGCGCCAGCGCCTCGTCGCCCTCGTACTCGACGAGCACGCCGACCTGCGGGGGCAGGTCAGCCGCGCGGCGGTGCAGGTAGAGGTGGGTGGCGCCGTCGAAGTTGGCGGCGTTGACCACAGAGAGGTTCTCGCCGATCTTCGCGCCGAGCTCGGCCACGGCGTCGGCGACCTTGGCGCCCGAGGCCAGCGAAGCCTCGTTCGTGGCGGCCACGTCCTTGGCACCCGAGGCGATCACCGCGGCGAGGATGTCGTCGGCGAGGCTGACGAACTCCCCGTTCTTCGCGACGAAGTCGGTCTCGGAGGCGAACTGGATGAGGGCGCCGTCGCGGCCCGCGACGATGCCGTTGGTGGCCTCGCGGTCCGCGCGCTTGGCGGCCTTGGCAAGGCCCGAGATGCGCAGCAGCTCGATCGCCTTGTCGAAGTCGCCCTCGGCCTCGGTGAGGGCGCGCTTCGCGTCCATCATGCCCGCGCCGGTGGCGTCGCGGAGCTTCTTCACATCAGCGGCAGTGATTGCCATGAGTGGTGTTTCCCGTCTTGTTGAGTGAGATCAGTTGGCGTCGGTGGTGTCAGCGTCCGCGGCGGGGGCCTCGGCCTCGACGGCGGGGGCCTCGGCCTCGACAGCCGGAGCCTCGGCCTCGACAACCGGAGCCTCAGCCTCAACAGCCGGAGCCTCAGCCTCGACCGCGGGGGCGGCCTGGGCGTCGGCGCCGAGGAGCTCGCGCTCCCAGTCGGGCATGGGCTCGGCCTGGACCTGCTCGCCGCCACGGCCGGAGGAGCGCTCGATGAGGCCGTCGGCGACAGCGTCGGCGATGATGCGGGTCAGCAGGGCGACGGAGCGTATGGCGTCGTCGTTGCCCGGGACCGCGTAGTCGACCTCGTCGGGGTCGCAGTTGGTGTCCAGGATGCCGACGACGGGGATGTGCAGCTTGCGGGCCTCATCGACGGCGAGGTGCTCCTTCTTGGTGTCCACGATCCACACGGCCTGGGGGGTGCGGGCCATGTCGCGGATGCCGCCGAGGGTCTTGTCGAGCTTGATCTTCTCGCGCTCGAGCTGCAGGAGCTCCTTCTTCGTCAGCCCGGAGCCGGGGACGTCGGTGAAGTCCATGCCCTCAAGCTCCTTGAGGCGCTGGATGCGCTTGGTCACCGTGTGGAAGTTGGTGAGCATGCCGCCGAGCCAGCGCTGGTTGACGTAGGGCATGCCGACGCGCGTGGCCTGCTCGGCGATGGCCTCCTGCGCCTGCTTCTTGGTGCCGACGAAGAGGACCTGGCCGCCGCGCGCCACCGTCGACTTGACGAACTTGTACGCCTTGTCGATGTAGCTCAGCGAGAGCTGGAGGTCGATGATGTAGATGCCGTTGCGCTCGGTGAAGATGAACCGCTTCATCTTGGGGTTCCAACGACGGGTCTGGTGCCCGAAGTGAACGCCGGACTCGAGGAGTTGGCGAGTGGTGACGACGGCCATGGCCGGTCCTTCCGCGGCGGGGCACGGCCCCGCCTGACTTCGGTGAGCTGAGCTCACGGTGGTTACGATGGCCCCGGACGTGGGGCCAATGCCTGATGCGCCCGGCGCCGAACCCGCTGACGCATCAGCGGGACCACTCGGCCACCGGCGGTCCCCCGCGCGGCGCATGCGATGTCAACCCGGAGGTTGCGGGGACCATCCTAGACAGTGCCTCCCACACTGGACAAAACGGCCGCCGTCCACAGCCCGCGGCGAGCGCGGGAGATCGGGGCGCCGCGTGACGACAAAGGGGCATGCGCGCCACCCTGGTCTCGATCTGCCTCGTCGTCCTGCTGCACGCCGGCACCTCCCCCGCCGGCGCCGACCAGGGGCTGGTCCTCGATCCGCCGCTGTCGGGGCCCATCGTGCGCGCGTTCGACGCCCCGGCCTCTCCCTACGCCGCGGGGCACCGGGGGGTTGACCTGGCCGGGGGCGTGGGGGCGCAGGTGCGGGCGTCCGCCGCGGGGCGGGTGTACTTCGCCGGCAGGGTGGCCGGCACCGGCACGGTCTCCGTGGACCACGGCAACGGATGGCGGACCACCTACCAGCCGGTGACCCCCTCGGTGGTCACGGGGCAGGTGGTCTCCGCCGGGGACCGGCTCGGCTCGCTGTCCGCAGGTCACTGCGCGGCGTCCGCGTGCCTGCACTGGGGCCTGACCGACGGCGAGACCTACCTCGATCCCACGGCCTACACGGCGCTCCCGGTGATCCGGCTCCTGCCCGCCGGGTCGCGGCCCCCGGCCCGGCCCGAGCTTCCCCCGGCCCGGGTGGGCGGGGCCGGGCCGCGGCCCGTCGCGGGGCCGGTGTCCTCACCGTTCGGCATGCGGCGCCACCCGGTCACGGGGGTGGTCAAGCTGCACGACGGGGTGGACATCTCCGCTGCGTGCGGCACGCCCGTCACCTCACCGGCCGCCGGCCGGGTGGTGGACGCCTCGTTCCACGCCGCCTACGGCTACCGGGTCCGGATCGACCACGGGGCGGGCCTGACGATGGCCTACACGCACCTCCAAAGGCTTGAGGTGTCGGAAGGCCGACGGGTCGCGGCAGGGGACCTGATCGGCAGGGTCGGGAACACGGGGCTCTCCACCGGCTGCCACCTGCACTGGATGGCCTGGCGCGACGGCTCACTGACCGATCCGCTCTCGCTCCCGTGAGCCCGGCGGCGGCGTCGGTGTCAGGCGCGGGGATGCGCCTGGCCGAACGCCTGCCGGAGCCGCTCCGGCGTGACGTGGGTGTAGATCTGCGTGGTGGCCACCGACGCGTGGCCCAGCATCTCCTGGACGCTGCGCAGGTCGGCGCCGCCCTCGATCAGGTGGGTGGCCATGGCGTGACGCAGGCCGTGCGGCCCCACGTCGGCCCCCGGCCCGGCGGCGGCCGTGACCGCGTGCACCACCCGTCGGGCCACGCGCGGGTCGAGGGCCCCGCCCCGCGCGCCGAGGAAGACGGTCGCCGGGCTGCCCTCCACGGCCACCCGGGGCCGGGCGGCCAGCCACCCGTCGATGGCCCTCAACGCCGGCAGGCCCAGCGGGACGGTCCGTTGCCTGCCGCCCTTGCCCAGGACCGTGAGCGAGCGTCGATCCCGGTCGACGTCGCGCAGCAGCAGCCCGCACACCTCGGAGACCCGCAGGCCGCTCGAATACAGCACCTCGACCAGAGCGAGATCGCGTCGCGCCAGCGGGTCGTCCTCCTGGCCCGCGCGCGCCTCGGCCCCGGCCAGGCTCAACGCCACCGCGCCGACGGCGGGCACCCTGGGCAGGGCCTGCCTGCGCTTGGGCGCCCTGAGCCGCAGCGCCGGGTCCTCCCGGATCAGCCCCTCGCGCAGCGCCCAGGCGAAGAAACCCCGCGCGCAGGCCACGCGCCGCTGCACGGTCGCCGAGGCCGCGCCGTCGTCGGCCATCCCGGCGAGCCACCCACGGAGCCCGGTGAGGGTGACCCGCCCGAGATCCACGTCCACGGACGCGGCGAGGTCCAGCAGGTCGGCGCGGTAGGCCCGCACCGTGTTGTGCGAGAGCCCGCGCTCGGCGCGCAGGTGCGCCGAGTAGTCGTCCACGGCCGCGGACCACCCGGGGGGAAGCTCCATGCCGCCAGTCTGGCGCACCAGGGCCGCTCAGACGACGCACGACACCCGTGCGGCATACTGGTCAGCCGGACAGCAGGGTCCGATCGAGCGGAGGACGGGACATGACGCAGGACGATCTCACGCAGGGCGGCACGGTGTTGCCGATTACTCGCTGGGGCACGCCGGTCATGCACGAGCAGACGGCGCCGGTCACGGTCTTCGACGAGAAGCTCCGCACCCTCGTGAGGGACATGTTCGCCACCATGCAGGCCTCCGACGGGGTCGGACTGGCGGCCACACAGGTGGGCGTAGGGGTGTCGGTGTTCATCTACGCATGCCCGGACGCCGACGATGTGATCCAGGTGGGCGCGGTCTGCAACCCGGTGGTGACCGTCCCTGAGGGTCCCGACCGCCAGCTCGACGCCGCGGATGAGGGCTGCCTGTCCTTCCCCGGGGGCTACGCCCTCCTGGCGCGCCCGGACAGGGCGCGCTGCGTCGGCCAGGACCCGTGGGGTAACGAGATCGTCGTGGAGGGCACAGGGCTGCTGGCCCGCTGCCTGCAACACGAGACGGACCACCTCAACGGCACCGTGTTCGGGGACCGGCTCTCGGCACGCTCCCGCCGGCAGCTGGATGCGAAGGTCCAGGAACTCGCCTGGCGCTACCCGGACGACTGGCCGGTCTCCCCCAAGGCCACCCATGCCAGTCCGACGGCCCAGGGCGACGCGCCCCACGTGCAGGGCTGACCCGCACAACCCAGCGGCGTCGACGGCGCCGGCAGGGAGCGTCGCGGCTCAGTGCTGGGGGTGGAGCGGCGTGAGGCCGCCGGGGATCTCGTCGGTGACCACGATCACGGTGTCGATGGCCTTCCAGTCCGCCTCCTGGCACCGTCGCCGCAACTCCTCGATCTGTCCCACCGTGACCGCCGCCCCCTCCACCGGCACGACGAACACTTCGCTGTGGAACACGTGGCCCAGGTCCCTGGTGCGCACCTCTGCCTCCGCCACCCACCCGGTCGTCAGCGCGGCCCGTCGCAGCTTCTGGATCACGGGATGCGGCTCCTCGGAGTCGATGGGGGTGGCCCGCGCGTCGAGGAGCGCCGAGACGGCGTGCCGCAGGTTGGTCACTCCGTCCTTGACGATGCTCAGCGACACCACCATGGCCGCCACCGCATCGGCCCACCACAGGCCGAAACCGATTCCGACCACGCCGGCGACGGTGGCCAGACCCGTCTGCCAGTCGGCCTTGAGCATGTCCGCGTCGGCCGCCAGCACCTTGTCGTGCAGTTGCTCGGCCAGCTTGAGCTTCATCCGGCCGAGGATCACCGGCGGGACGGCGGTGAGCGTCATGACGACGATCATGAGCCAGCCGGCCCAGATCGTGCGCCCCGCGAGGTTGACCACGCCGATCGGCGGCCGCTCGCCGGAGATCAGCCCCGAGGCGCCGTTGTAGATGAGCAGCAGGCCGAAGGTGAGGAGGGCCACCGCGGACACGAGGTGACCGGCGGCGATGGCGCGGTGGTGCCCGTACGGGTGCTCGGGGCTGCGCGGGAGCGCCGCGCGGCGCACGCCGATGAGGAACGCGATGGGGGCGATGAGCGCCAGGGAGTCCTCGGCGAAGGCTGTGCGCATGGCCTGGGACTGCCCCGCCGTGACGCCCACGGCCGCGATGATCGCCACCATCACCAGCAGCGACACCCATTCGAGGCGGATCGCCCGGTGCAGCAGCGCAGACTGCTCGGGGGGCAGCGCCGAGTGGCGACGCCCGGTCATCCCTCGTGGCCTTCCGCGATGAGGAAGCGTTCGAGGTTGCTGAGCAGTGCGTTCTCCCCCTGCCTCACGGCGATCACCAGCTTCTCCGACTTCCCGTCGGGGCCCACCGTCCGCGTGTAGGGGCGGGTGAACGCGGCATGGGTCGACCACGGGGAGTCCGAGGCAAGTCCGCCGATGACGAGATCGACCTGGCCGAGCTTGAGCAGTTCCATCAGCTCGCTCTCCGCCCCCTCCCTCCACTCGACGGTGGCGCCGATGCTCTCCGCGTAGGCCTCGACGATCTCGGCCTCGGCGCCGGTCACCGCCCCGTCGTCGGCCACGTCGACGTGCGGAGGGTGACTCGAGACGCCCACCAGCAGGGGTCCACCCGACGCCCTGATCAGCGTCCCCTCCGGATCGCGGGGGAAGTCCGGCTCAGCGCAGCCCGCCAGCAGGAGAACCAGAATGACGGCGACACACCGTCTGACGACGTGTTCCATCGTCGCAGTCTGTCACGGGGCCAGGGCGTAGGCCAGGATCGCGGCGGCCGCGGCCACGTTGAGCGAGTCGACGGCCGAGGTCATCGGGATGGTCACGTGGCGGTCGGCCGCGGCCAGCCACGCGGCGCTCAGGCCCCGGCCCTCCGTGCCGAGCAGGAGGGCAATCTTCTCCGGCGCGACGAACGCCGCGAGGTCCACGGCCGACGGGGACAGGGTGGCGGCCACCAGGGCGAAGCCGGCCTCGCGCAGGCGGCCCAGGTCCGCGTCGTCGTCCATCCTCCGCCACGGCATCGCCAGCGACGCGCCCATCGAGGCCTTGACCGCCCGACGGTACAGCGGGTCCGCGCTGCCCGGCGACACCACGACGGCGTCCCACCCCAGGCCCGCCGCGACACGCACGATGGCGCCGATGTTGGCGTGGTCCACCACGTCCTCGCACACGATCACGCGGCGTGCGCCCAGGATCCGGTCCCACGGGGCCTCGGGGGGCCTGTCGAACGAGCCCAGCGCCCCGCGGTGCACGTGGAAGCCGCTCACGGTCTCGATCAGGGCCTCCGTCGCCACGTAGACCGGCACGTCGGGCCACCGGTCCAGCAGCGGCTGGACGCCGGCGAGCCACCGCGGCTGCAGCAGGAGCGACCTCGGCCGGCACCCGGCCGCGAACGCCCGCTCGATGATCTTGACCCCCTCCGCGATGAAGCGGCCGCCGTCGGCCTTCCGCAACTGCGCGTCGCGGAGTCCGACGAAGTCGGCGAGCCGTCCGTCGGCGGGGTCGGTCACGTCGATCAGCACGGGGCGACCCTACCGCCGATCCCGCCGACGCCGGATGGCCGATAGCATCGCGGCCATGGAACCGTTCGTGCTGCTCGACGACGCCGCGAGCGGCGCCTCGACGCTGCTCAGCGGATTCCGGCGGGTGAGCGAGGTCCAACTGGACTCGCTGGACGCGGCGCTGCGCGCCGGGTGGGACGAGGGTCTCCACTGCTTCGCCTGGCTGCCGTACGAGTTCGGCGAGGCGATCATGGGGCTCTGCGCCGACGGCCGAGCGGCCTTGTACTGGTTCGAGTCCCGCACCGCCACCGACGCGGACGCCTGGCTCCCCGAGGACCGCCACGCCTGGCTGGCCGACGTCGTCCACGACGTGGACCTCCCCCACTTCCGGGACCGGGTGGCCCAACTGCAGGAGGCCATCGCCGCCGGCACCACCTACCAGGTCAACTTCACCCACGAGGTGACGGCGCGGCTCGTCGGGGAGCCATCGGCCCTTTACGCCCGCCTCAGGCAGAGGCAGCCCGTCGCGTTCGGCGCCCTCTCCCACCTGCCCCCTCCCGCGGCGCCGTGGACGCTCAGCCTCTCCCCCGAGTTGTTCCTGCAGGTCGAGGGCGGAACCGTGGTTGCCCGTCCCATGAAGGGCACCGCCCCCGCGGACTCGGACCCGGAGGCCCTGCGCCTCGACCCCAAGAACCGGGCCGAGAACCTGATGATCGTCGACCTCCTCCGCAACGATCTCAGCCGCGTCGCCCTCCCGGGCACAGTGGCGGTGCCGCGGCTGTTCGACGTGGAGCGGGTGGGAAGCCTGTGGCAGATGACCAGCACCGTCACCGGCACCCTGGCCCCCGGCACCACCCCGGCGGCCCTGCTCGCCGCCACCTTCCCGTGCGGGTCCATCACCGGGGCCCCGAAGCTGGCGAGCATGCGGCTGATCCGTGCGACCGAGGGCGGCGGCCGCGGGCTCTACACAGGCAGCCTCGGCACCATCGAACCGGCCGCCGACAGCCTCGGCTGGCGGATGGGCCTCAGCATCGCCATCCGCACCCTGGAGATCGGCGACGACGCGGGAGTGCGCCTGGGGATCGGCTCCGGTGTGGTGGCCGACAGCACGGCGGCCGCCGAATGGGAGGAGTGCCTGGCCAAGGCCGCCTTCGCGACCACGCTCGAGCCGACGGTGACCCTCAAGGAGACGCTCCGCGTCGTCGACGGGGTGGCACCGCTGGCCGCGAGGCACCAGGCCAGGTTGGACGCGTCCGCCTCGGCGCTCGGCTTCGGGACCGTGGCGGGCGTGATCGAGGCCGCCGTCCGCGACACCCCGGCCGGCCGGTGGCGGCTGTCACTGGACGTCACACCCGCCGGTGAGGTCACCGCGACACGGACGCCGCTCGACCCGGACCCCCCAGAGGTCCGGGTGCGGCTGGCCACCGCGCCGTGGGCCCCGGGGCCGCTGGCCAGGCACAAGACGTCGGCCCGCGCCCTCTATGACGAGGCGGTCGGCGACGCCGTCGGACGAGGCTGCTTCGACACCATCGGGTTCGACGCCTCGGGGCGGGTCCTCGAGGGTGGGCGCACGTCGGTGTTCGCGCTGGTGGACGGCCGCTGGGCCACGCCTCCGCTCGCGCTCGGCATCCTCGACGGCGTCCAGCGCGCGGCCGTGCTGGCGGAGCCCGGCCTGCTCGGTGCCGACACCGTGTCCGAGGAGATCCTGACCGTCGACCAGCTACGACGCGCCGACGCCGTCGTGGTCACCAACGCGCTCCGCGGGATCCTCCCGGCGCGCCTCGAGGAGGACGCGTGAAGCTGAAGGTCGACCCCATCCTGGTGATCATCCTCGGCACCCTCGCGTTGGGTCTGCTCCTCCCCGTCAGCGGCCGCCCGGCGGAGGTGCTGGACCTGGTGACCCTCGTCGGCATCTTCGTGCTGTTCTTCGGCTACGGCGCCAGGCTGTCGGCGGCCGAGACCCGCTCGGGGCTCAAGAACTGGAAGTTGCACCTGGCCATCCTCGGCACCACGTTCGTGGTGTTCCCCCTCCTGGCCCTGCCCCTGCTCGCCGTCCCCGACGACGTCCTCTCGGCTCCCATCCGGGTGGGCCTCATCTTCCTGTGCCTGGTTCCGTCGACGGTGCAGTCGTCGATCACCTTCACCTCGCTCGCGGGCGGCAACGTCGCGGCGGCGATGGTCGCGGCCACCGCGTCCAACGTCCTGGGGGTGGTGATCACGCCGCTCCTGGCCATGGCGCTCATCCCCACCGCCAGCGGGGGGTCCATCGGCTTCGGGCAGGTGTGGGGCGTGGTGGTGCAGCTGCTCCTCCCCTTCGTTCTCGGGCAGCTGTCCCGCGTGGTGACGGCCGGCTTCATGGCCCGGCACAGGACCCGGCTGAAGCTCCTCGACCAGGCGGTGATCATGCTCATCGTCTACGGCGCCTTCTCCGAGCTGAGGGACTCCGGCGTGTGGCGCCAGCTCCAGCTGGCGGACCTGGCGCTCCTGGTGCCGCTGGCGCTCGGCCTGCTGGCGTTCATGTTCTGGTTCACGTGGGCAGTCGGCGGATGGCTGGGCTTCCCGCGCGAGGACCGGATCGCCCTGATGTTCTGCGGCACGAAGAAGTCACTGGCCACGGGCGTGCCGATGGCGAGTGTCCTCTTCCCCGGCGCGACCGTCGGGGTGCTGGTCATCCCGCTGATGCTGTTCCACCAGGCGCAGCTCCTGGTCAGCTCGGTGCTGGCCACCCGGCTGCGCCGGGATCAGGCCTGAGGCGTCCCCGGCTCCGGACCCCACGGGCTGGGCGGCGTGGCGGTCCCCGGCGGGGGAACGTCCGCGGGGGCCGGAGGCTCGGGGGCCGCGGTCACCGCCGGCTGCTCCATCCCCGCCCGAAGGGCCATGGTCTGGCTCGCGCGGTGGGCCCGCTTGGAGGCCGCGCGACCGGCGTCCAGCGCCTGCGCGTCCGCAATGGCCTGCTCGACGGTCTCGGTGGACCGCTGCCGGTCCCGGGCGGCCTGCTCCTCGATCTCGGCCTGCACGTCCACCATGACCGGCGCCTCGAACTTCTGGGCCGCCTTGGACACGTAGTCGCGCACCTCCTCGGCGTTGGTGACCTGGCCCAAGCCCTTCAGCGCGTCGTTGAGTTCGCTGGGAATGATCCACACCTTGTTCGAGTCGCCGCGGGCGAGCTTGGGCAGCATCTGCATGTACTGGTAGGCCAGCAGCGCCTGGTCCGGCTCGGCCGCGTGGATGGCGTTGAACACCTGCGTGATCGCCTGCGCCTCGCCCTCGGCGCGCAGCATCTGGGCCTGCCGGTCCGCCTGGGCCCGGAGCACCGCGGCCTCGCGGTCGCCCTGGGCGCGGAGGATGGCGGCCTCGCGGTCGCCGCCGGCCGACAGGATCTGCGACTGCCGCTGGCCCTCGGCGATGAGGATCGAGGCGCGCTTGTCGCGCTCGGCGCGCGCGCCCTTCTCCATCGCGTCGCGGATGGTGGGCGGCGGCTCGATGGCCCGCAGCTCCACGCGGTTGACCTTGATGCCCCACTTGCCGGTGGCCTCGTCGAGGACGGTGCGCAGCCGCTGGTTGATCTCCTCGCGCGACGTGAGCGCGGCCTCGAGGTCCATGCCGCCGATGATGTTGCGCAGCGTGGTCATGGTGAGCTGCTCGATGGCGGCCCGGTAGTTCTGCGCCTCGTAGGCGGCACGCACCGGGTCGACGATCTGGAAGTAGATGACCGAGTCGATGCTCACCATGAGGTTGTCCTCGGTGATCACGCCCTGCGGCGGGAAGGGCACGACGAGCTCACGCATGTCGAGGGTGTAGCGGACCTGGTCGAAGAATGGGACCACCAGGTGGGGGCCCGGCTCCAGCGTCCGGCGGAACTTGCCGAGGCGCTCGACCAGCGCCACCTGCTGCTGGCGGATGATCTTCAGGGTGGCCGCGAGCGTCATGACGATGAGGACGACGAGTGCGATGAGCACCCACAGTGCGATGTCGGGCATGGGTTGTCTCCTAGCTTCCGAGCTGACGACGGGCGGGATAGACGATGAGCGTGATGCCGTCGAGGGCGAACACCTCGACCTCCTCGTCGGCTTCGATGGTCACCGACGGGTCGTAGGAGCGGGCCTCCCACACCTGGCCCTCGACCTTGACCGCGCCCCTGCTGGCCGTGATCTCGGCCGTGGCCCGGCCGGACGCCCCGACGAGCTTGTCCAGCGACGAGCGGTAGCCCGGGGCCCGGCGGACCCGTTCGAGCAGCGTGGGGCGGAGCACGAAGAGGGTGAGGACGGCCGTGACGAGGGCGACGACGATCTGCAGCCAGATGAGGCCGGGGAACACGAGGGCCGTGACGCCACCGGCGAGGGCGCCGGCCGCCAGCATGAGGAGGGTCAGGTCCATGGTGAGGAGTTCGGCCGCGGCCAGCATGACCGCGAGGATCCCCCAACCCGCCCAGAGGTTGGCGCGGATCCAGTCGACCCAGTCGTTCACATGCGGCTCCTCGCGCTCCAGCGTACGCCGTCGTGGGAGACGGTCAGCGGCATGCCGAAGGTGCGGCTGAGGTTGTCGTCGGTGAGCGTGCTGGCGATGGGCCCCTCGGCCACGATCCGGCCCTCGCGCAGCAGCAGGCAGTGGGTGATCCCCTGGGGGATCTCCTCGACGTGGTGGGTGACCAGGACAGTGGCGGGCGAGTCGGGGTCCTGGCAGAGGTCCGACAGGGTGTCCACCAGCGCCTCGCGGCCCGCCAGGTCCAGTCCGCCGGCGGGCTCGTCGAGCAGGAGCAGCTCGGGGTCCGTCATGAGGGCGCGGGCGATCTGGACGCGCTTGCGTTCGCCCTCGCTGAGGGTGCCGAACGTGCGCTCGCGCAGGTGGGCGACGCGCAGCGAGTCGAGCAGCCGGTCCGCCTGGGCTAAGTCGTAGACGTCGTACTCCTCGCGCCACCGCCCGACGATGGCGTAGGCGGCGGAGAGGACCACGTCCTCCACCCGCTCAGCGCCGGGGATGCGGTCGGCGAGCGCTGAGGAGGTGAGGCCGATGCGGGGCCGGAGCTCGAAGACGTCGACGGTGCCCACCACGTCCCCGAGGAGCCCGACGATGCCGTCGCTCGGATACATCTGGGCCGAGAGGAGTTGCAGCAGGGTTGTCTTGCCGGCGCCGTTGGGCCCGATGACCACCCAGCGCTCCGACTCCCCGATGACGAGGCTGATGTCGTCGAGGAGGGTGGCCTCGCCACGTCTGATCGTCACGCCCGCAAGTTCCGCCACCGCTGCCATGCCACCCAACCTACCGGACTCCGACTCCCCCGCGCGGGGTGCCGGGCCTGAGTATGCGAGGATCACCGGCCCCTGACGACGACCCCAGCGAATCGCCGGTTGAAGCAGGCGTTGGCCGGGGCCAGGGCAGGTTCGGCTGAGGAGGGGCGCGGGAGGGCGCCTATCGCGACGCTCACGCTGACCCCAGCGGGTCGCCGGTTGAAGCAGGCGTTGGCCGGTGGGGGTCGGGGCAAGTTTGGCTGAGGAGGGGCGCGGGAGGGCGCCTATCGCGACGCTGACGCTGGCCCCAGCGTGTCGCCGGCTGAAGCAGGCGTTGGCCGGTGGGGGCCGGGGCAGGTTGGGTGGGCGTTGCTGACGGCGCGCAGCGCGGAGCGCCGCCGCCGGAAGCATGGGCGGCCCGGCCCCCACCGGTCAGCGCAGACCCGACCACACTTCTGGGAAGGGAAACGCGGCCTCGGCCTCACACCAGCAGGCGTCAGGCTCCGGTGGAGTGCAGCCCGCCGTCGACGTGGATCATCTCGCCCGTGGTGGAGGGGAACCAGTCGCTCAGCAGCGCCACGACCGCCTTCGCGGACGGCACCGCGTCGGAGGTGTCCCAGGGCAGGGGCGAGCGCGTCGACCAGGTGTCGTTGAAGGAGGAGGCTCCAGGGATGGCCTTCTTGGCGACGGTGTCCAGCGGCCCGGCGGCCACCAGGTTGCAGCGGATGCCGTCGGGGCCGAGGTACCTGGCCAGGTAGCGCGACGTGGACTCGAGCGCCGCCTTGGCCACGCCCATCCAGTCGTAGGTGGGCCAGCTGACGCGGGCGTCGAAGGTGAGACCGACCACGCTGGCGCCGCGGTTGAGCATGGGCTTGCAGGCCATGGTCAGCGACTGCAGCGAGTAGGCGGAGATGTGCAGGGCGGCTCCGACGGTCTCCCAGTCGGTGGTGAGGAACGCGCCGCCCAGGGCCTTCTCGGGGTGGGCGTAGGCGATCGAGTGCACGATGCCGTCGAGACCGCCGTCGAAGTGCTCGGCCAGCACGCCCGGCAGCGCCGCGAGGTGCTCCTCGTTGGTGATGTCCAGCTCGATCAGCGGGGGCACGGGCTCCAGCTTGGAGATGGCCCGCTGAGCCGGGCCGATGGCGCGCCCGGCCGCCGAGACCACGACGGTGGCGCCCTCGCGCTGGGCGATCTCCGCGACCGCGTAGGCGATGGAGGTGCGCATGGTCACTCCGGTGACCAGGATGTTCTTGCCTTCAAGGAGACCCATCGTCAGGTCCTTTCTCAGTGACCCATGCCGAGGCCGCCGTCAACGGGGATGACGGCGCCGGAGATGTAGCCGGCGTGCTCGCCGGCCAGGAACAGTGCGGCCTGGGCCACGTCGTCGACGCTGCCGAGCCGGCCGGCGGGGATCCGCTTCGTGTAGTCCGCGATGGTCTCGTCCGGCAGGACGGCGGTCATGTCGGTCTCGATGAACCCGGGCGCGATGACGTTGGTGGTCACGTTGCGCGAGCCGATCTCGCGGGTGAGGCTGCGCGCCATGCCCACGAGTGCCGACTTGGACGACGAGTAGTTGATCTGTCCGGGGGAGCCGAGCAGGCCGACCACGGACGAGATGAGGATGATCCGGCCGAAGCGGCTGCGCATCATGGCGCGGCTGGCCCGGCGCACGACGCGGAAGGTGCCGGTAAGGTTGGTGTCGATGACCGACAGCCAGTCGTCGTCGGACATCCGCATGAGCAGGGTGTCCTTCGTGACGCCGGCGTTGGCGATGAGGATCTCGACGGGGCCCAACTCGGCCTCCACCTGCGCGAACGCCTGGTCCACCTGCCCCTGGTCCGTGATGTCGCACGGGACGCCGAGGACGCCCTCGGGCACCCCCCCGGACCGGTAGGTAGCGGCGACGCGGTACCCGGCGTCGCGGAATGCCTCGGCGATCGCGCGCCCGATGCCCTTGGATCCTCCGGTGACGAGGACGACTCTTGATTCAACCACGGGAGCAACTTACCGCACGGCCCCCTGAGTCGAGGGGTCGCCGACAGGGCCGGACTATGCTGGCTGGCATGGCCAAGGGAGACGACTCGACGCTCATCACGAGCGCCGGCCGCGGCCGCACCCTGGACCTCGAGGAGCGCCAGCGGCGCTATCTCATCACCATGGGCGTGCGCACCGCGTGTTTCCTGCTGTTCCTGGTGGTTCCGGGGTGGTGGAAGCTGGTGGCGTTGGGCGCGGCGGTGTTGCTCCCGGCGTTCGCGGTGCTCTTCGCCAACAACGCGGACCACCGCCCGCCGCCCGTGGTGCCCGCCGAGGAGCCGGGTACCCCCCGCGCCGCCATCACCGGGGGCGAGGTGGTGCAGGGCACCATTGAGGAGGACGAGAGGTGACCGGCAGGTGAGCAGGCAGGTCAAGCGGTGGATCGCGATGGGCGTGTTCGCGGCCATCCTGGCCACGGTGTTCGTGATGCTGGGCCAGTGGCAGCTCCGGCGCCTCGACGAGCGGCGCGAGACCAACGCCACGGTGGAGGCACACCGCGACCTGCCCGTGGCGCCCTACCGGGACGTGATGACCGGCCCCGTCGGAGACCAGGACCAGTGGTACCGGGTCACCGCCACCGGCACCTACACCGCGGACCAGTTCCAGGTGCGCTACCGCTCGCTGGACGGCGCCTACGGCAGCGAGGCGGTGGCGGTGCTCGAGACCACGGAGGGCGACTTCCTGCTGGTCAACCGCGGGTTCCTGGTCCGGCAGCCCGGTTATCCCGACGGCGCGCTGCCCGCGCCGCCCGCGGGCGAGGTCACGGTGACCGGGTTCGTCCGCCGCAACGACCGGGGCGACGAGGGGGCGATGACCCCCCACGAGAACCAGATCCGGTTGATCAGCTCGGAGGCGCTGGGGGCGGCCCTCGGCAAGGACCTCGTCGACGGCTACGTCGCGCTGCTGGAGTCGACGCCGGCCGAGACCGAGGTGCTGCGCCCGCTCGCGGCCCCGTCGCTCGACGAGGGCCCGCACCTCAGCTACGCGCTGCAGTGGTTCGCCTTCACGCTCATCGGCGTGGTGGGCATGGTGGTCCTGGTGCGGGCGGATCTCCGCGACCGGAAGAAGGATCGGGAGGCGTCGGCGCGGGAATCCGTCGAGAGTCCGTGAGCGGCCTCGACTGGCTCCGCTGCCCGCACTGCGGGGCCCCACTCCACCGCGACGCGCGAGCCCTGCGGTGCCCCTCGGGCCACGCCTTCGACGTGGCCCGCCAGGGCTACGTCAACCTCCTCGGCCGGGCCGCGCCTGCCAACGCGGACACCCCGGCGATGCTCGACGCGCGGGACCGGTTCCTGGCCGCGGGCCACTACTCCCCCGTGGCCGACGCGGTGGCCGCCGCCGTCGGAGACGCGCGCCGCATCGTCGAGGTGGGGGCGGGCACGGGCTACTACCTGGCCCGGGCCCTGGACGTGCACCCGGACGCCGAGGGTCTGGCGACCGACGTCTCGACGGCGGCGGCGAGGCGCGCCGCCCGGGCACACCCGCGCGCGGCCTCCATCGTCGCCGACACCTGGGCGGGGCTCCCCGTCGCCGACGGCGCCGCCGACGCCCTGCTGTGCGTCTTCGCGCCGCGCAACCCGGCGGAGTTCGCCCGGATCCTGACCCCCGGCGGCCGCCTCGTCGTGGTCGTCCCCCGTGCCGGGCACCTGGCCGAACTGCGCGCCGGCTACGGCCTCCTCGAGGTCGCCCCGGACAAGGCCGACGCCCTCATCGCGTCGCTGACGGGCTGGCGTGTGGCCGCGTCCGACACGGTGGAGCGGCGCCTGGAGCTGACCGCCGAGGCGGTGGCAGACGTCATCGGGATGGGCCCCAACGCCTTCCACGGCGAGCGGTCCGGCACGGCCGCCGCGTCCGCCACGATGGCCGTCGACATCCTCACCCTGGTGCGCCCGGGGTGACCGGTCCACGATCTACGCTGACCGCATGACCTCGACCCGGTGGGGCTTCGGACTCGGCACCCTCGGCCGCGACATGCTCGCGGCGCTGGTGTCGCTGTACCTGATGTTCTACCTCACCGAGGTGCTCGACATCTCGGGCCCGCAGTTGGCCGCGGTCACGGTGATCCTCGTGGTGATGCGCGTCTTCGACGCCGTCAACGACCCGATCATGGGCGTGGTGGTGGACAACACCAGGAGCCGGTGGGGCAAGTTCAAGCCGTGGATCCTGGTGGGCGCCGTCCTCTGGGGCGCGGCGAGCATGCTGATGTTCGCCGACCTCGGCGTCGACGGCTGGGGCTACATCGTGCTCTTCACCGCCGTCTACATCGTCTACGAGGTCTCCTACACCATCAACGACATCGCCTACTGGTCGATGCTGCCGTCGCTGACACAGGAGCAGAAGGAGCGCGAGAAGATCGGCGTGGTGGCGAGGATCTGCGCCAACATCGGCCTCTTCGCGATCGTGGTGGCGCTCGTGCCCGTCACGGCCTGGCTGACCGACCTCATGGGCGACGCCCGCGCCGCCTGGTTCACCCTCGCGGTCGCCCTGGTGGTCGTCATGCTGGCCTTCCAGTCGCTCACGCTGATCTTCACCCGGGAGCGGGTGGCCGGGCACCGGGAGAGCACCCCGCTGAAGGAGCTGTTCTCCGTCATCGCCCGCAACGACCAGCTGCTCTGGGTGACCCTCGCCATGGTGGCGTTCATGGCCGGCTACATCACCACCACGTCCTTCGGGCTGTACTACTTCAAGTACTACTTCCGCGACGAGGGGGCCTACCCGATCTTCGCCGCCATCCTCGGCGTGTCCCAGATCGGCGCCCTGGCGTTGTTCCCGCTGGTGTCCAAGGTGCTGCGCCGCTCCCGGATCCACCTGCTGGCCACCGTGATGTGCGTCGCCGGGTACGCGGTGTTCCTGGTCTCGGGCACCAACCTGCTGGTCGTCGGCATCGCGGGCGTGCTGCTGTTCGCCGGCCAGGGAGCCATCCAGCTCCTCATGGTGATGTTCATCGCGGACTCCGTCGAGTACGGCGAGTGGAAGCTCGGGCGCCGCAACGAGTCCGTGACGTTCTCGCTCCAGCCGTTCATCTACAAGCTGAGCAACGCCATCGCCAGCGGCGTGGTGGGGGTCACCCTGATCTGGTCCGGGATCGACGTGGCCCGCACCCCCGACGACGTCACCGATGCAGGTCTCGGCATCCTCAGGGTGGCCATGCTGGGGCTGCCGATGGCGCTGATCATCGTCAGCTACGTGATCCTGCGCGCCAGGTACCGTCTGGACGAGGAGTTCTACGGCACCGTCGTGGCAGACCTGGCGGAGAGGAACGCTCGTGTCGACGAAGCACATCACTAAGTCCCACACCGTGCGGCAGTTGTACCGCCACCCGGTGGGCCGCGACATCATCGACAAGCTCCTGCTCCAGACGGGCCTGCCCAGGCGGCTCGTCCACACCGTCGCGTGGATGAAGCTGGAGTGGCTCGAGGGCCTTGTGGAGCCGATCACTGGCCCCGGCATGCTCGATGTCATCCTCGACCTCGTCAACTCCGAGCACGACCGTCCACTGAACGGCCGCGCCCCGCACCCCACCCCGTGGTGGCGCGAGGCGGTCTTCTACCAGGTCTACCCGCGCTCCTTCGCGGACTCCTCGGGCAGCGGCGTGGGCGACATCCGGGGCATCATCGGCAAGCTGGACTACCTGGGAGACCTCGGGGTGGACTGCGTGTGGCTCTCCCCCATCTTCAAGTCGCCCAACGAGGACATGGGCTACGACGTCAGCGACTACCGCGACATCAACGAGGAGATGGGCACCCTCGCCGACGTCGACGAGCTGATCGCGGCCTGCCACGAGCGGGGCATGCGGCTGATCCTCGACCTGGTGGTCAACCACACCTCGGCCGAGCACGAATGGTTCCAGAACGCGGTGGCGGATCCGACTGGCCGGTACGGCGGGTACTACTTCATGGTGGAGGGGGACCCGGAGACCCCGCCCAACAACTGGACCTCCTTCTTCTCCGGATCGGCGTGGACCTGGGTGCCGGAGGCGGAGCGGTGGGTGCTGCACCTCTTCGCCGACGGTCAGGTGGACCTCAACTGGGACAACCAGGACGTCCGCGACGAGGTGGCCGACATCGTGCGGTACTGGATGCAGCGCGGCATCGACGGCTTCCGGCTGGACGTGATCAACTACATCTCCAAGGAGCAGGGCCTCCCCGACGGTCACCCGTTCATCGGGAAGCTGCTGGAGTTCGTCGGGGTGGAGCACTACTTCTACGGCCCCCGCCTCCACGAGTTCCTGCGCGGCCTCCGGCGCGACGGCTTCACCAGGCGGGAGCAGCCGGTCTCGACCCCCCGTCGCCGCCGCCCGGACGGCACCCTGGCCGAGCCCCTCCCCCCGGACATGATCGGGGTGATGGTGGGGGAGACCCCCGGCATCGGGATGGAGTTGGGCCGGCTGCTGAGCGGCTACGGCCGCGGCGAGATGGACCTCATCTTCAACTTCGACGTGCTCGACAACCCCGGCCACGTCCGCTGGGACAGCTACCGCTACCAGCTCTACTACCTCAAGCGGTTCTACCGGGCCTACCACTCGCACCTGGCGCCCAACGACTGGATCGCGGTGTTCCTGGACAACCACGACAACCCGCGGATGCTGAGCAAGTTCGGGATGGGCCTGGAGAAGGACCCCGCGGTCCGCACCGCGATCGGGAAGATGCTGGCCACCATCCAGCTCACGATGCGGGGCACGCCCTTCCTGTTCCAGGGCCAGGAGCTGGCCGCCATCAACCAGTCGTTCGAGGGCGTCGACGAACTGCGCGACGTCGAGTCGATCAACCGCCACGACGCCCTCCTCGGCCGCGGCATGACGCCGGAGGCGGCGTGGGGACAGATCCTGGCCGGCTCGCGGGACCACTCCCGGGTGCCCCTGCGCTGGACACCAGAGGGCGGCTTCACCGAAGGCACGGCATGGCTGGTCGGGACGGACCGCGAGCCCGGCTTCTCGGCCGAGGAGCAGGTGGCGGACCCGGACTCGGTCTACTCGTGGCACAAGGCGCTGATCCAGCTGCGCCGCTCGCACCGGGCGCTCACCATCGGGGCCCTGCAGTGGGTCCACCCTCACCACAAGTTCTACTTCGCGTTCTACCGCAAGCTGGCGGGCGAGGTGTTCCTGATCGAGTGCAACACGTCCTCGAAGCAGCGCAAGCGGCCGCACGTCGGCGGGCGGATCGTGCCTGTGATGGGGGGCCCACGACGCCCGGTCATGGAGCCGTGGGAGGCGACGGTCAGCCGCGTCCTCTGAACGGCCGCGGCCCGGGGTTCCCCGAGGGCCCCGTCACAGGCGCAGGAACGCCCTGAACTCCTCGCACGCCCGCTCCGCCCGGTGCTGGTCGGGCAGCTCGCAGAAGATGCGCAGCAGGGGTTCCGTGCCGGAGAATCTGGCGATGATCCAGCCGTCCTCGAACAGCACCTTGCATCCGTCGAGGTACGACGTGCCGGTCACCTGCTCGGTGAAGGCGGGGATGTCGCGGTCCTCCAGGAGGGTGCGCAGGATCTCCGGCTTGCGGTCCGGGTCGAACGCGAAGTCCATCTCCGCCATGTAGTGGGGCGGGAAATGGCCGGTGATCTCGGCGTAGATCTCGCTCATCGGCTTGCCCACCACGGCCATCATCTCGACCAGCAGCGCGGCGGCGTAGATGCCGTCCTTGCCCGCGATGTGCCCCCGCACCGTCAGCCCACCGGAGGACTCGCCGCCGATGATCGCGTCCGTCTCCAGCATCTTGCCCGACACCCACTTGAACCCCACGGGCACCTCGTAGCAGGTCTCGCCGAACCGCTCGGCCACGTCGTCGAGCAGCGACGTGGTGGCCACGTTGCGCACCACCGGCCCCGTCCACCCCTTGTACCTGAGCAGGTAGTAGTAGAGGATCACCAGCAGCTGGTTGGGGTGCAGGAAGGCCCCGGTGTCGTCGATGATGCCGATCCGGTCGGCGTCGCCGTCGGTGGCGATCCCCAGGTCGCAGTGGTGGTCCACCACGTAGCGGGCCAGCGCCTGCAGGGTGTGCGAGGTGGGCGACGGCAGCCGGCCGCCGAACAGCGTGTCGTGGCGGTCGTTGATCACCTCGACGTCCACGCGGGCGGTCATGAGGATGGTCTGCAGCGAGGTCTTGGACACCCCGAACATCGGGTCCAGGGCGATCTTGAGCCGCGCCTCCCGGATGGCGTCCATGTCCACCTGCGCGATGATCGAGTCGATGTAGCCGTTGAAGGTGTTGATCTCCTCGACGGCGCCGCTCGCCACGGCCTTCGGGTAGGCGATCGACGCGATGCCCGCCTCCCGCTCCCCTTCGAGCGCCTCCATGCGGGCCTCAAGGTCTGCGGTGACGGCCTCGTCAGCGTCCCGGCCGCCGCGGGTGAACACCTTGACGCCGTTGTAGAGCGCGGGGTTGTGGGAGGCGGTGACGGCCAGGCCGTAGGGGCGGTTCTGGTCCTTGACCGTCCACATGATCATCGGGGTGGGCGCCTGCGCCACCTTGATCACGGCGGTGGGGATGCCGTGACCGGCGAACACCTCGGCTGCCCACTCAGCCGCGACATCGGACAGGAACCGGCGGTCGTGGCCGATCACGATCCCCTCGCCCGCCACGCCCTCGTCGATCATCCGCTCCGCCAGGGCCGCGGAGAGCAGCCTGACGTTGGCGCGGGTGAACTCGTCGCCGATGATCGCTCGCCAGCCTCCGGTACCAAACCTGATCCTCGCCACGGTTCAACCGTAGCCACACGGCGCGGGGGCGCACAGGTTCCGCGCACTCGCCTGCGCGATCGCTCACCTACTGTGAGTGGACCCGGGCGCGCGACCGGTCAGGCGAGGTCGATCAACTCGGCGTAGTCATCGCTCCAGAGGTCCTCGACGCCGTCGGGCATGACGAGCACCCGGTCGGGCTCCAGCGCCTCGACGGCGCCGGGGTCGTGCGTCACCAGGATCACGGCGCCCGCGTAGGTGCGGATGGCGTTGAGCACCTCCGCGCGCGACGCGGGGTCGAGGTTGTTGGTGGGCTCGTCGAGCAGCAGCACGTTGGCCGCGGACACCACCAGCATCGCCAACGCCAGCCGGGTCTTCTCCCCGCCCGACAGCACGCCGGCGGGCTTCTGCACGTCGTCGCCCGTGAACAGGAAGGAGCCCAGCACCTTGCGCACCTCGGTGTCGTTGAGGTTCGGTGAGGCCGTCTTCATGTTGTCCAGCACGCTGCGCTTGACGTCGAGGGTCTCGTGCTCCTGCGCGTAGTAGCCGAGCTTGGCGCCATGGCCGAGCTCGACGCGCCCGGCCGAGGGCTCCTCCATCAGCGCCAGCAGGCGCAGCATGGTGGTCTTCCCGGCGCCGTTGAGGCCGAGGATCACCACCTTGGAGCCCTTGTCGATGGCCAGGTCGACGGCGGTGAACACCTCCAGGGACCCGTAGGACTTGCTGAGGTCGTGGCCGCGCAGCGGCGTCTTGCCGCAGGGCGCGGGCTCGGGGAAGCGGATCTTGGCCACGGCGTCGACGCGCCGCTCCCCCTCGACGCCGGCCATCAGCTTCTCGGCGCGCTTGGCCATGTTCTGCGCGGCGACGGCCTTCGTGGCCTTCGCGCGCATCTTGTCGGCCTGGAGCATGAGCTGGGAGGCCTTGCGCTCGGCGTTGGCGAGCTCGCGCTTGCGGCGCTTCTCGTCGGTCTCGCGCTGGAGCAGGTAGCGCTTCCAGTTCATGGAGTAGATGTCCATCTCGGCCCGGTTGGCGTCGAGGTGGTAGACCTTGTTGACCACCGCGTCGAGCAGCTCCGTGTCGTGGGAGATCACGATCAGCCCGCCGGGGAAGGTCTGGAGGTAGCTGCGCAGCCACACCACCGAGTCCGCGTCGAGGTGGTTGGTGGGCTCGTCGAGGAGCAGCGTCTCGGCGTCCGAGAAGAGGATGCGGGCCAGCTCGATGCGGCGCCGCTGGCCGCCGGACAGTGTCTTCAGCGGCTGGCCGAGCACCCGGTCCGCCAGGCCCAGGTTGGCCGCGATCCTCGCCGCCTCGGCCTCGGCGGCGTACCCGCCGGCCGCCATCAGCGCGGCCTCGGCGCGGGCGTAGGCGGCCATGGCCTCGTCGCGGACCGACTCGCTGTGGCTGCCCATGCCGGCCTCGGCGCGCCGCATGCGCTGGATCACCTCGTCGAGGCCGCGGGCGCCGAGGATCCGGTCCCGCGCGATCTGCTCGGGGTCACCGGAGCGGGGGTCCTGCGGGAGGTAGCCGAGCTGCCCGGCGCGCGTCACGGTGCCGGCGGCCGGCAGGGACTCCCCGGCCAGGATGCGGGTGAGGGTGGTCTTGCCGGCGCCGTTGCGGCCGACCAGGCCGATCCGGTCTCCGCCGATCACCTGGAAGGACACCGGCGACAGCAGCAGCCGGGCGCCTGCGCGCACCTCGATGTCCTTGACCTGTAGCATCCGGCTAGTCTCGCCTCCGCACGCGTCGAGGGCAAACCGGCGCCGCTCAGCGGCGCCTGCGGGTGGACAGGAGGCCGTCGGTCACGAAGAGCGCGACGGCGGCCCACACCAGCGCGAATCCCGCCCACCGCGCGGCGGGCATCGGCTCGTGGAACACCAGCCACCCCACCAGGAACTGCCCGATGGGCGCCAGGTACTGCAGGATCGCGATGGTCACCATCGACACCCGGCGGGCGGCGGCCGCGAACAGCAGGAGCGGCACCGCCGTGACGATCCCGGTGGTGGCCAGCAGCAGGCCGTACCCCCCTGACGCGGTCGACTGGCCCGACAGCGCGAGGTAGGCCAGGTAGCCGGCCGCCAGGGGCGCGACGGCGGCCGTCTCGATCGCCAGGCCGGGCAGGGCGCCGACGGAGCGGCCGGCGAGCTTCTTGACGAGGGAGTACAGCCCGAAGGAGGCGGCCAGCGTCAGCGCGATCCAGGGCGCCTGCCCGTAGCCCACCACCATGACCACGACGGACGCGGCCCCGAGGGCCATGGCCGCCCACTGCAGCGGCCGTAGCCGTTCGCCGAGGACGACGATGCCGAGCGCGGCCACCGCGAGGGGATTGATGAAGTAGCCCAGCGCGGTCTCCAGGGTGCGGTGTGTCATGACCGCGAACACGTAGGTGGACCAGTTGACGACGATGAGCACGCCGGCAACCGCCAGCCCCACGACCGCGCGTCGGTCGGCCAGCGCCGCGCGCAGCGCCCCCCACTGCCGCAGCACCGCGATGAGCAGCAGGCAGAAGACCAGCGACCACAGCGCGCGGTGCGCCACCACCTCGAGGGCGCCGGAGCGGTCGAAGAACTGGAAGTACAGGGGGAACAGCCCCCACAGCCCGTATGCGGCCAGCCCGTACCCCAGGCCCGTCCTCGCGTCACTCTTCATCGCCCGCCGAGCCTATCGCGGGGCGGGCCGGTCGCCGCGCACGCCGCGGCGGCTACAGGATGCCGAGGAACCCGATGATCTCGCGTTCCCAGTGCTCGGCGTGCGAGTCGTTGACGCCGTGCGGGCCGCCGTGGATCACGACGAGCTCGGAGTCCGGCACGAACTCGGCCATCCGGCGGCTCGACTTGTCGATGGGCACGTTGATGTCGCCGTCGCCGTGGATGACCAGGGTGGGCACGTCGATGGCGCGGCAGTCGTCGCGGAGGTCTGTCGCCCAGAGCAGGATGGCCTGGGCCGCGGCGTGCGGGTCCGACTGGTGGGCGATCGCCAGAGCAGCCCGCCGGGTGTCCTCGTCCACCTGCAGGCCGCCGTCGGCCGTGCTGTAGAACCAGGTGATGAACTGGTCGAGGAAGCCGTCTCGGTCGGCGGCGCACTGGTCCGCCATCCCGCTGAAGCCGTCGATGGGCATGGCGCCGTCGGGGTTGTCGTCGGTGATGCAGAGCGCGGGGGTGATGGAGCCGGAGAAGACGGCGCCCGCGATGCGCTCGGAGCCGTGGCGGCTGAAGTAGCGGGCCACCTCGCCCCCGCCCATGGAGAACCCGAGGAGCACTGCGCCGCTCAGGTCGAGGTACTCGACGAGGGCCTCGAGGTCGTCGGCCAGCACGTCGTAGTCCACGTGGCCCACGGGCTTGTCCGACTGCCCGAAGCCCCGGCGGTCGTAGGTGACCACGCGGTGGCCCGCCTCGATGAAGGCCGGGATGTTGCGGGCGAATGCCTCGCCCGACAGGGGCCACCCGTGCACGAGGACGAGCGGCCGTCCCTCGCCACCGGTGTCGGTGTAGTGGAGCGTGACGTCATCTGCGGTGGTGAACGTGGGCATCGTCGCCTCCTGGTCTCAGTTGGTCCCTGATCCGAGGCTATCCCGCGGATGGGGCGCCGTCAGAGGTTGTAGCCGATTGCCCGCAGCTGCTCGCGGCCGTCCTCGGTGATCGCCTCGAGCGTCCACGGCGGGAGCCACACCCAGTTGATGGTCACCGAGTTGACCAGGCCGTCCAGCACGTACTTGGTGTCGTACTCGATCTTGTCGGTCAGCGGGCAGGTGGGCGAGGTCAGCGTCATGTCGATCGTCGCGTTGGCGTGCTCGTCGACCTGGACGCCGTAGACCAGCCCGAGGTCGACGACGTTGACCATGAGCTCGGGGTCGACGACGTCCTTCATCGCCTCGAGGACCTCGTCCTCTGTGGGCGCGGCGGTGGCGGGGGCGGGCTGCGAGAGGTCGACGTCGGGCAGCTGGTCCTTGACCAGGTCGCTCGGCCGTTGTTCGGGGGTGTACATGGTGCTCCTAGTGGGGGACGGGGGTCTCGCGACGGGTGCCCGGGTGACGCCGGGCGCCCCGCTCAACCGGCGGGCGTGGCTTCCGAGGGCTGGGCCGTGGCTTGGAGGGTGGCGTCGCGCAGCGCCGACCAGCCGAGCAGCGCGCACTTGACGCGGGCTGGGAACTTGGAGACGCCGGCGAACGCGATGGCGTCCTCGAAGACCTCCTCGTCGGGCTCGATGCGCCCCTGGCTCTGCATCATCTCCAGGAACCTGTCGTGCAGGTCCAGCGCCCGGCTGGTGGGGCCGCCGATCAGCAGGTCGGTCATCACCGAGGTGGACGCCTGCGAGATCGAGCAGCCCTGGGCGTCGTAGGAGATGTCGCTGATGGTGGCGCCGTCGAGGTGCACGCGGAGGGTGAGCTCGTCGCCGCACGACGGGTTGACGTGGTGGACCTCGACCTCGTAGGGCTCGCGGAGTCCGGCGTGGTGCTTCTCCCGGTAGTGGTCCAGGATGATCGTCTGGTACAGCTCGTCGATGTTCACGATCAGCCTCCGAATCGGGGTGCGAAGTAGTTGCGGGTGAACACGAGCGCATCGGCCAGCGCGTCGATCTCGGCCTGCGTGGTGTACAGGTAGCTCGACGCCCGGGTCGAGCTCTGGTGGCCCAACCGCTTGTGGAGGGGGCGTGCGCAGTGGTGACCGCCGCGGATCGCGACGCCGCGGGAGTCCAGGACCTGCATGACGTCGTGGGGGTGGACGCCGGCGATATTGAACGAGATGGCGCTCCCCCGGTCCACCGCCTCCGCGGGCCCCAGCAGGACCAGGCCGTCGATGCTGGTGAGCTTGGCCAGCGCGTAGGCGGTGATCTCCTGCTCGTGCGCCGCGACGGCGTCCATCCCGATGCCGGTCAAGTAGTCGACGGCGGCGCCCAGCCCGGCGGCCTGGGCGATCGGCGGGGTGCCGGCCTCGAACCGGTGCGGCGGCGGGGCGTAGGTGGAGTGGCTCATCTCCACCACCTCGATCATCTCTCCCCCGCCCATGTAGGGCGGCAGCTCGGCCAACAGGTCGTAGCGTCCCCAGAGGACACCGATCCCGGTCGGCCCGCACAGCTTGTGCCCGGTGAACGCCACCAGGTCGGCCCCCAGCGCGGCGACGTCGGTGGCCTGATGCGGGACGCCCTGGGACGCGTCGACCACCATGACCGCGCCGACGGCGTGCGCCTGGGCCGCGATGCGCGCGATCGGGTTGCGGGTGCCGAGCACGTTGGAGACCCACGTCAGCGACACCACCTTGGTGCGCTCGTTGATGAGGGCGTCCCGCTCGGCGGCCTCGAGGTCCAGGCGGCCCTCGTCCGTCACGTCGAACCAGCGCAGGGTGGCGCCGCTGCGCTGGCAGGCGAGCTGCCACGGGACGATGTTGGAGTGGTGCTCCATCACGGAGATGACCACCTCGTCGCCCGGCCGGAGCCGCGAGCCCAGGGTGTGCGCCGCGAGGTTGAGCGCCTCGGAGGCGTTCTTGGTGAACACGATCTCCTCGGGCCTGCCGGCCCCGATGAAGCCGGCCACCTTCGACCTCGCGCCCTCGAACGCCTCCGTGGCCTCCGCGCCGAGCAGGTGCATGGCGCGGGCCACGTTGGCGTTGTGCCGCAGGTAGTGCCCGGCGATCGCGTCGACCACCTGGCGAGGCTTCTGCGACGTGTTCGCCGAGTCGAGGTAGACCAGCGGCCACTCCCCCACCCTGCGCTGCAGGATGGGGAAGTCGCCGCGGATCAGGTCGGTGTCGAGCATCAGGCGTTCGCCGCGGCCTTCACGTATGCCTCGTACCCATTGGCCTCGAGCTGGTCGGCCAGCTCCTTGCCGCCCTCGGCGACGATGCGGCCGTCGACGAACACGTGCACGAAGGTGGGCTCGATGTAGCGCAGGATGCGGGTGTAGTGCGTGATGAGCACCACGGCGCGGTCGCCCTGCGCGGAGTAGCGGTTGACGCCCTCGGAGACGATCTTGAGCGCGTCGATGTCGAGGCCCGAATCGGTCTCGTCGAGGATCGCGGCCTTGGGGTTGAGCAGCTCCAGCTGGGTGATCTCGTGGCGCTTCTTCTCGCCGCCCGAGAAGCCCTCGTTGACCGAACGGCCGGAGAAGGTCTTGTCCAGCTGCATGCGGCCGAGCGCGGCCTCGACGTCCTTGACCCAGGTGCGGACCTTGGGCGCCTCGCCGTCGAGGGCGGTCTTGGCGGTGCGGAGGAAGTTGGCGACGGAGACGCCGGGCACCTCCACCGGGTACTGCATCGCGAGGAAGAGTCCGGCGCGGGCGCGCTCGTCGACCTTCAGCCCGGTGAGCTCGACGCCGTCGAGGGTGACGGAGCCCTGCGTGATGACGTACTTGGGGTGGCCCGCGATGGCGTAGGCCAAGGTGGACTTGCCGGAGCCGTTGGGGCCCATGATGGCGTGGATCTCGCCGGGACGGACGGTGAGGTTGACGCCCTTGAGGATGGGCTTGGGGCCCTCCTCGGTGATGACGTCGACGTGCAGGTCGGTGATGACAAGGGTGGACATGAGTGCTGAGCTCCTGGTTGCTGGGCTGGTCAGTAGGTGGGGGTGGGGGCGTCGACGTCGATCTGGACGTCGTCACCCTCGACGCGGCACGCGAACACCCTCACGGGTGCGGTGGCCGGCAGGTTGAGCGGGCGGCCGGTGGCCAGGTCGAACGTGGACCCGTGCAGGTAGCACTCGATGGTGCCGCCCACGACGTCGCCCTCGCTGAGCGCGACCTGGCCGTGGCTGCACTGGTCCTCGATGGCGTAGACCTCGGTGCCGTGGAGCACGAGCGCCACGGTCAGCTCGTCGTCGACGTCCACCGCGAGCGGCTTGGCCTGATCGAGCTCGACGACGCGGGCGACGGTGACGAAGCTCACTCGTGCGCCTTCGTGGCGGTGCTGCCGTGGACCAGCTCGAGCTCCCGCTCCACCTGGGCCAGCAGGCGCTGCTCGATGGCAGTCACCCCGATGCGACGGATGATGTCGTTGAAGAAGCCGTGGACGATGAGGCGACGCGCCTCGTCCTCGGAGATCCCCCGGCTCATGAGGTAGAACAGCTGCGTGTCGTCGAATCGGCCGGTGGTGGACGAGTGTCCGGCGCCGGCGATCTCGCCGGTCTCGATCTCGAGGTTCGGCACCGAGTCCGCCTGGCAGCCGTCGGTGAGCACCAGGTTCTTGTTGGACTCGTAGGTCTCGATCTGCAGCGCCACCTTGCGGATGAGCACGTCGCCGATCCAGACCGAGTGCGCGCCCTTGCCCTGGAGCGCGCCGCGGTAGTCGACGTTGCTCTTGGTGTGGGGGGCGTTGTGGTCGACGAACATGCGGTGCTCGACGTGCTGGCCGGCGTTGACGAAGTACAGGCCGAACTGCTCCACCGACCCGCCGGGGCCGGCGAAGCTGGCGCGCTCCGCGATCCGGATGGCCTTGCCGCCCAGCGACGTGTGGATGGTGCGCACTCGCGCGTCGCGGCCCACCTGCACCGAGATCTGCGCGCCGTGCACGGAGTCCTCGGCCCAGTCGTTGACGTAGACCAGGTTGATCTCGGCGCCGTCGGCGACGCGGAAGTCGTACTTGGCCGCGTACTGGGCCGAGCCCTCGAAGTGGAGCACCAGGGTGGCGCGGGAGTGCCGGCCGAAGTCCACGACGAACGACTCGGCGGCGTGAGCGCCGGTGCCGGTGGCGGTGAACACGATGGGCTCGGCGATGACGGCCTCGGCGGGCACGGACATGTAGACCGCCTCGCCGGTGCGCTGCGCGGCGATGGCGGCGACGCGGTCGACGGGGGGCTCGATGGCCCGCTCGCGGGCCTCGGCGGCGGAGATCCGTCGCATCTCGACGCCCTCGGGCAGGTCTCCGGCCCAGTCCAGGCCGCCCAGCACGTCACCCTCCGCAAGGAGGGGGCGCAGCGCCTTGAGGGGCGAGAACCGCCAGATCTCCTCGCGGCCGGTGGGCATGGGGTGCATGGCCACGTCGAAGCTGGGCTCGGGGTGCAGGTGGGACTCGATGGTCTCGATGGCCCCGGCCACGTTGGCCGCGCCGTCGAGTGTGGGCATGGTTGCGGTAGTCACAGCAGCGTTTTCTTTCTGAGGTGGTGGGTGGTGCGGTACGGCGGCGGGCGTCAGCCGACCGCGCCTTCCATCTGCAGTTCGATGAGCCGGTTGAGCTCCAGCGCGTACTCCATGGGCAGCTCGCGGGCGATGGGCTCGACGAAGCCGCGCACGATCATGGCCATGGCCTCGTCCTCCTCCATGCCTCGGCTCATGAGGTAGAACAGCTGGTCCTCGGAGACCTTGGAGACCGTGGCCTCGTGCGCCATCGACACGTCGTCCTCGCGGACGTCGACGTAGGGGTAGGTGTCGGAGCGGGAGATGTTGTCCACCAGCAGCGCGTCGCACTTGACCGACGACGCCGAGTGCGAGGCGCCCGGCTCCACCTTCACGAGGCCGCGGTAGGAGGAGCGGCCGCCGCCGCGGGCGACGGACTTGGAGATGATCGAGCTCGACGTGTGCGGGGCGCAGTGCACCATCTTCGAGCCGGCGTCCTGGTGCTGGCCCTCCCCCGCGAAGGCGATGGAGAGCGTCTCACCGCGGGCGTGCTCGCCCATCAGGTAGACGGCGGGGTACTTCATGGTGACCTTGGAACCTATGTTGCCGTCGATCCACTCCATGGTGGCGCCCTCTTCGCAGACGGCCCGCTTGGTCACCAGGTTGTACACGTTGGTGGACCAGTTCTGGATGGTGGTGTAGCGGCAGCGCGCGTTCTTCTTCACGATGATCTCCACGACGGCGGAGTGCAGCGAGTCGCTCGAGTAGATCGGGGCGGTGCAGCCCTCGACGTAGTGCACGTAGGCGCCCTCGTCGACGATGATCAGCGTGCGCTCGAACTGCCCCATGTTCTCGGTGTTGATCCGGAAGTAGGCCTGGAGCGGGATGGTGACGTGGACGCCCTTGGGCACGTAGATGAACGAGCCGCCCGACCACACCGCGGTGTTGAGCGAGGCGAACTTGTTGTCGCCCACGGGGATGACCGTGCCGAAGTACTCCTTGAAGATCTCCGGGTGCTCCTTGAGGGCCGTGTCCGTGTCGAGGAAGATGACGCCCTGGCGCTCGAGCTCCTCGTTGATCTTGTGGTAGACCACCTCGGACTCGTACTGGGCCGCGACACCGGCCACCAGGCGCGCCTTCTCCGCCTCGGGGATGCCGAGCCGGTCGTAGGTGTTCTTGATGTCGTCGGGCAGGTCGTCCCAGGTCTGCGCCTGCTTCTCGGTGGAGCGGACGAAGTACTTGATGTTGTCGAAGTCGATGCCGCTGAGGTCCGCGCCCCAGGTGGGCATGGGCTTCTTCTCGAAGAGCTTGAGGCCCTTGAGCCGGAGGTCGCGCATCCAGTCGGGCTCGCTCTTGAGGCCCGAGATGTTGGTGACCACGGCCTCGTTGAGGCCGCGCGTGGCGGTGGAGCCGGCGGAGTCGCTGTCGTGCCAGCCCCACTGGTACTTGGACAGGGCCTCGATGTGTTCGTCCTGCGTGGCCCCGAGTCCTGGGGCCTGAGGTGCGGTCTGAGTCATATCCGTCGTCACTTTCTCTTCGGGATGGCGGGGGTGGGAAGTCGGTGGGGGACGTGCGTGGTGCACACGCCGTCCCCATGGGCGATGGTGGCGAGCCGCTGGACGTGCGTGCCCAGCAGTTTCGCGAACAGTTGGGTCTCGATCTCGCACAGCTCGGGGAACTCGGTGGCCACGTGCGCGATGGGGCAATGGTGCTGGAGGAGCTGGGTGCCGGAGTGCAGCGGCCTCACCGACGGCGCGTAGCCGTCCACCGCGAGCACCTCGGCCAGCAGCTCGACGGCGGGCGCCTCGGGGGCGTTGTCCCGGGCCGCCCGGAACCTCTCCTCGATGCAGGCGACGCGGTCGGTGGCGATCTCGCGGATGGCGCCCGGCCCGGCGGCCACCGCGAGCCGCCTGAGCGCGGCGATGGCGAGATCGTCGTAGGCCTGACGGAACTCCGCGCGCCCGCTGTCGGTGAGCACGAACACCTTGGAGGGCCGCCCCCTGCCGCGGGCGCCGAAGACGCGCTGCTCGCGCGACTCCAGGGTCCCGTCCGCGAGCAGGACCGTCAGGTGGCGGCGGACTGCCGCGGGGGTGAGGTGCAGGCGCTCGGCCAGCTGCTTGGCCGTCTGCGGACCCTCGTTGAGGATGAAGTTGACGACGCGACGGCGCGTCGGGAGGTCGACCGTCTCGACGGAACCCACGCTCACCCTGCACCTCCTCCATTTAACATACGTCAGTCTTTCCAATTCTCCTGCAAGATTCAAGAAAGGCCACCCTAAGTCCGCAGGGCGGGACCGCCCGCCGGCCGCTCCATGTCGCGCGGCGCTACAGTGGCCCGGTGTCCGTCCTCGAAGCCCGCGACCTCACGGCCTCCTTCGGCCCCACCAGGGCGCTCGCCGGGCTGACCCTCAGCGCCGACGCCGGGCGGATCACGGCGCTCCTCGGGCCCAACGGCGCGGGCAAGACGACCTTCATCCGGTGTTGCACCGGCCTGGCCCGCCCCGACGGCGGATCGCTGACGCTCTTCGGTGACGCACCGGGCTCACCCGCCGTCCTGCCGCGGATCGGGCTGATGCCGCAGTCGACCGGCGCGTGGTCCGGCATCACGCCGGTCCGCCTCCTGCGCTACCTCTCTCGGCTGTACGCCACCCCCCACCCGGTTGACGCCCTGATCGACCTCCTCGGGATCGGGGCCTTCGCCACCACCCCGTACCGGCGCCTCTCCGGGGGCCAGCAGCAGGCCGTCAACCTCGCCGGCGCCCTCATCGGCCGGCCGGACCTGGTATTCCTCGACGAGCCATCGTCGGGGCTGGACCCCCGGAGCCGCCGGGCCACGTGGGAGGTGGTGGGGCGCGTGCGCGACGCGGGCGTCGCCGTCGTCCTCACCACCCACGACATGCACGAGGCCGAGGCCCTCGCGGACAGCGTCTACATCGTCGACCGCGGCCGCGTGACCGCCGAGGGCAGCGTGGCCGAGCTCACCGTCGACGGCAGCCTCGAGGACGCGTTCCTCCACCACACCACGGGAGACCGGCCGTGACCCTGGACTTCGCCCCCGCCGCGGCTCCCGCACCCTTCGCACGCCGGGTGTGGGCCCACGCCACCACCGAGGCGGGGCTCATCCTCCGCAACGGGGAACAGGCGCTCCTCGCGGTGGTGATCCCCATCGCCGTCCTCGTCGGGGGCCGCTTCATGGGCGGGCGGCTGGGGCTCGGCTTCGAGGAGACGGCGCCCTCGGTCCTGGCCCTGGCCATGTGGAGCTCATGCCTCACCACCCTGGCCATCGCCACCGGGTTCGAGCGCCGCTACAACGTGCTGGAGCGCATGGCCGCCACCCCCCTCGGCAAGCCAGGCATCCTCGTCGGCAAGGGGCTGGGGATCAGCCTGATCACCTGGGGTCAGGTGGCCGTGCTGGCCACGGTGGCGGTCGCGCTGGGCTGGCGGCCGGGGTTCACCGCCCTCTCCGCGGCCGCCGGGCTGGCCACCTCCCTGCTGGCGATGGGCGCCTTCGCCGGCCTGGCGCTCGCGATCTCCGGCGCGCTGCGGCCCGAGGCCACCCTCGCAGTCGCGAACCTGCTGTACCTGGCCGGAATGCCCCTCGGGGTGCTGCTCCCGGTGTCGCGGCTCCCGGACTGGGCGCAGCCGCTGGTCGCCGCGACACCCACGGGCGCGCTCGGGGAGGGCCTCCGCGCCGCGGCGGGCGGTCAGGCCCTAGGCTGGCCCGTACTGGTGACCGCACTGTGGTGTGCGGGCACGCTCGCGCTCGCGTGGAAGGTGTTCAAGTGGACCTCCTGAGGAAGCTCGTCGACGGTGAGCGCGCGCTGCGCACCTGGCTGTGGATCTCGCTCATCTGCAACATGGGCATCATCGTGACCGGCGCCGTCGTGCGCCTCACCGGCTCCGGCCTGGGCTGCCCCACGTGGCCGCGGTGCACCGAGGAGTCCTACACGCCGCACGAGGCCTACGGCATCCACGGGGTGATCGAGTTCGGCAACCGGCTCCTCACGTTCGTCCTCATCATCGCCGCGGTGGGAGCCTTCGTCGCCGCCTGGCGCAACCGCGGGATGCGCTCGAAGCTGTGGTGGATCACGCTCGGCGTGGGCCTCGGCATCCCGCTGCAGGCCATCGTGGGCGGGATCACGGTTCTCACCCAGCTGAACCCGTCATGGGTGGCGCCGCACCTCATGCTCTCCGTGGTGCTCATCGTGGTGTGCGTGTGGGCGCTGGCGGTGGGCTACCGCGTGTCCCCCACCCCGGTGGCGCCCGGGGCCAGGTGGCTGGTCGTGGCCACCTTCGCCGCGTCGATGGTCTCGATCGTCCTCGGCACCGTCGTGACCGGCGCCGGCCCGCACGCCGGGGACGCCTCCGCGCCGCGCAACGGCGCCGACATCGAGTCGGTCGCGCGCATCCACGCCCTCTCGGCGTGGCTCGTCGTGGTACTGGTGGTGGCCTGCGTGTGGCTGTTCACCCGCACCCGGCAGGCCCGCCCCGCCCGCGCGGCCAGGCTCACCCTGGCCACCGTGGCACTTCAGGGCCTCATCGGCTACCTGCAGTACTTCCTGGGCCTGCCCGTCGGCATTGTCATCCTGCATATGGTGGGATTGACCGTGCTCACGGCGGCAGCGTCCTGGCTGCTGGTGTCGACGACGAGGAGAGCCAATGCCCACCAACCCGGTGCTGACCACACACCTTCCCTTCACGCTGCCTGACTTCGCGGCCGCCACGCCGGCGGACTACCGCGACGCCATCGAGGCCGGCATGGCGGACCAGCGCGCCGGGCTGGAGCGGCTCCGCGACGACCCGGCGGCACCGACGCTCGCCAACGTCCTCGGCGCCTGGGAGGACGCGGAGGCCACCCTCCGCAGGGCGTTGAACGCCTTCTTCGCCGTGCACTCCTCCGACGGATCCCCCGAGCTGGACGCCATCGACGAGGAGATGTCGCCCCGCCTCGCCGAGCACGAGGACGCCATCTACCTGGACCGCGGGCTCTTCGCACGGCTCGAGTCGCTCCGGGCGCGCATCGACGACGGGGAGGTCGAGGCAGACGAGCAGGACACGTACGCCCTCGACGAACTCCTGCGCTCCTTCCGGCGCGCCGGCGTGGGGCTGGACGACGAGGCCCAGACCCGCCTGCGGGAGCTCAACCGCCGGCTGGCCGAGCTCTCCACCAGGTTCGAGCAGCTCAACCGGGAGGCCCGCAACGCCGGCGGCATCGCGGTCACCGCGGACGAGCTCGCCGGGCTGTCCGACGAGGAGCGCGCGGCGCTGCGCGTCGACGACGGATTCCGGATCGCGCTGGTCAACACCACGCAGCAGCCCCTCGCCGCGAAGCTCGCGGACCCGGGTGTGCGGCGCCGCCTCCACGAGGCCTCCACCACCCGGGCCCTGCGGGGCGAGTTCGACACCCGCGCCGTCGTCGTGGCCATCGCACGGGCACGGGCGGAGCGCGCCTCGCTGCTGGGGTACCCGCACCACGCGGCCATCGTCGCCGAGGCGGGGACGGCGAAGAGCACCGACGCCATCCTGGAGATGCTCGTGCCGCTCGCCCAGGCGGCCCTCGCCAAGGCCCGCGCGGAGGGCGCCGAGCTGCGCGCCCGGTACGCGGAGCTCGCGCCAGGTGAGGAGTTCACCGCGGCCGACTGGGCCTACGTCGAGAACATCGTGCGCCGGGAGCGGTTCTCCTTCGACGAGTCCGAGCTGGGCGACCACCTCCAGGTCGACAAGGTGCTGGCGGCGGTCTACGCGGCGGCCACGGAGCTGTACGGGATCACGTTCGAGCCGGTCGGCGGCATGGTCGGGCACGCCCCCGACACCCAGGTGTTCGAGGTCCACGATGCCGACGGCTCCACGCTCGGGCTGTTCCTCATGGACTTCTGGGCGCGCCCCACCAAGCAGGGCGGCGCCTGGATGAGCAACATCGTGGACCAGTCGCGCCGCGACGCGACCCTCCCCGTCGTCACCAACAACTGCAACTACACGCGCACGACCACCACCATCTCCTGGGACGACGTGATCACCATGTTCCACGAGTTCGGTCACGCCCTGCACGGGCTGCTGGCCGACTCGCGCTACGCGTCCCGCTCGGGGGCCAACACGCAACGCGACTTCGTGGAGTTCCCCAGCCAGGTCAACGAGCACTGGGCGTGGACGCCGGGCCGGGTGCTGCCCGCCGAGTGGGTGTCGCGGTTGGAGGAGGCCAGCCGGTTCGGGCAGGGTTACGCGACGGCGGAGACGGAGCTGGCGTCCCTGCTGGACCTGGCCTGGCACATGACCCCGCTCGACGAGCTGCCCACCTCCCCCGACGAGGTGGAGGCGTTCGAGCGCGCTGCCCTCGAGCGCTGGGGGCTGGTCGACGAGCTGGTGCCGCCGCGCTACCGGTCCCAGTACTTCGCGCACATCTGGGGCGGCGGGTACGCGGCCAGCTACTACGGCTATGCGTGGGCGAAGGTGATGGACGCCGACGCCGTGGCGTGGTTCGAGGAGCAGACGGGGCCGCTCCGCGAGGCGGGCGACCACTTCCGGCGGACCCTGCTCGCTCCCGGCGGCTCGGTGGACCCGATGGAGACCTACCGACGGTTCCGCGGCCGCGACCCGCAGCTCGCGCCGCTCCTGGACCGGCTCGGCCTCTCCATCGACCGGTGACGGGGCCGGACATGGACGTCAAGCAGATCCTGCTCACCTACCTGCGCGGCTCACGCGAGGGACTCCTCTGGAAGGCCGAGGGCCTGAGCGAGCGCGAGCTGCGGCTCCCCCGCACCGTGACCGGCACCAACCTCCTGGGCCTCATCAAGCACTGCGCGTACGTGGAGCACGGGTACGTCGTCACCTGCTTCGGCCGGACGTCGCCGCTCAGCATCCCCGACCTCGACTACGACGCCGACCCCAACGCGGACTTCTACGCCACCGCCGAGGAGTCGGCCGCCGGGATCATCGGGCTCTACCGGGAGGTGGGCGTCGTCGTCGATCAGGCGGTCGAGGAGATGACCCTCGACACCCCTGGCCACGTCGCCTGGTGGGGAGAGCGCGGCGACACGACGCTGGGGAGGGTGCTGGTCCACGTGCTGACGGACGTCACGCGCCACGCGGGACACGCGGACATCCTCCGCGAGGGGATCGACGGCACGGCGGGGCTCAGCGCGGTCAACGGCAACCTGTGGGAGCCCGCCGACGGCTGGGCCGCCCACAGCGCGATGCTCACCAGGCTCGCCGACGGCGCCTGAGGGAACCTCCCACCGGCGCAACCCGGAGGCTCAGTGGGTCACAGGGATGGGCTCGTCCGCGTTCTCCGGCCTGCGCAGGAACAGCCCCGCGACCACGGCGGCCGTCCAGATGGCCCCAGCCGCCCGGAACGCCCAGCGCGCCCCCGCCAACATGGCCTCTGCCTCCGATCCCGCCGTCGCGGCGGCCGCGGCCGACTGGGTGGCGAAGATCGTGACAAAGACGGCGGTGCCGGCCGCGCCCGCAACCTGCTGGACCGTGCCCACGACGGCCGAGCCGTGCGAGTACAGGGGGCGCGGCAGTGACCCCAGCGCCACCGTGAACAGGGGCGTGAACATCGAGGCGAAGCCCACGCTCATCATCACGTGCCCGAGCGTGACCGCCCACCACGGCGTGGCCAGGCTGATGGTGGAGAAGAAGACGAACACGCCCATCACGACGATGCTCGCGGGCACCACCAGCGCCCTGGGCCCCACCCGGTCGTACAGGCGGCCCACCACGGGCGAGAGCAGCCCCATGGCCACGCCGCCCGGCAACAGCATCAGGCCCACCTGGAGCGGCTCGAGCCCGAACGCCCGCTGAAGCAGCAGCGGCAGCATGATGACGGTGCCGAACAGCGCCATCATGGAGATCGACATCATCACCACGGCCACGGTGAAGGTGGGGAACGTGAACGTGCGGAGGTCCAGCAGCGCCGCCTCCCGCCGCTGCAGCGCCGACTGCCGCGCCACGAACGCGGCGAGCCCGCCGATGCCGACCCCGATGGACAGCAGCGGCACCCAGAACTCCACGTCCTCCGCACCCACCGTGCTCAGCCCGTAGACCAGCGGGCCGAACCCCAGCAGCGTCAGCGGAACCGAGACCAGGTCCAGCGGTGTGTCCTTGCTCTCGCCGACGTCGGCCAGCCTCTGGTACCCGAGCCACAGCATGAGCAGGGCGATGGGGAGCATCACCCAGAAGATCGCCCGCCACGAGGCCACCTGGAGGATGAGGCCCGACAGAGTGGGGCCGACGGCGGGTGCCACCGAGATCACCATGGAGATGTTGCCCATCACCCGCCCCCGGTGCTCCCGCGCGACCAGTTGCATGACGGTGGTCATCAGCAGCGGCAGCATGATCGCCGTGCCGGTGGCCTGGACCACCCGGCCGAGCACCAGGAGCGGGAAGCTCGGGGCCACCGCGCAGGCGAGCGTCCCCAGGCTGAACAGCGACAGGGCCAGCACGAACAGCCGCCGCGTGGAGAGCCTGTCGATGAGCCACCCGGTCACCGGGATGACCACGGCCATCGTGAGCATGAACCCGGTGGTCAGCCACTGCGCGGTGCGCTCCGTGACGCCGAGGTCGGCCATGATGCTGCTCAGCGCGACGTTCATCGTCGTCTCGTTGAGGATGACGACGAAGGCGGCCACCAGCAGGATGGGGATCACCCCCCGTTGGGCACTGCGGGGCATATCGGTGGGCATCTGGTGTCCCTTCGTGGAGGTCGGTGCGTGGCGCCACCGCTCCGCGGGGCGCCCGCCTTACCGGCGGTAGCGCAGTGGGTTGGGCCGACCCGGCGCCTCGTCCCCGATCGCCAGACCAGGGGCGATGAGCCCGCGGTCGCGGAGATCGAGCAGCGCGGTGACCACCCGATCACGCAGCGTAGCCGGTGCGATCGTGTTGAGGTAGATCTTGGTGGCGCCCTCGAAGCCCGCGAGCGTGGAGATCCGCCACTTCAGCAACACCCGCCAGGGCATGGGGAGGGTCACGTCGATGGGGCGGTAGTGCCATTCCTCGTTGCAGGGGACGGCCGGCCCCGTGGCGGCGTGCATCGCGTGGATCATGTCCGACATGCCGCGCACCTCGTCGTCGCGCAGCTCCCACGGGTCCGAGGTCTCGCTGGTGCAGTGGATCTCGATGGTGGGATACCGGTGGCCGAAGCCCGCGAAGGCGACGGCGTACTCGCTCTCCGCGATCACGAGGTTGCGGCGCGCCGCGTAGTTGGGCCCCGCCTCGTTGAAGAGGTTGGGGTTGCCCCTCAGCCGCGCGAGGGTGGCCTCGTGCTGCGCGCCGCGCTCGTCGATGGTGACCAGCTGCTTGTGGAGGTGGTCGAAGGAGGCGCCGGCCGGCTTGAGCCAGTTCTGGAAGACGGCCACGTAGCGCGCGTAGCGGTTGATGTCGTAGGCCATCGCCGTCGATTCAATGGTGTAGGACACGAACCGCTCGTGCTCGTCGACGGTGAGGGTGCCCGAGGAGGCCAGCTGGGAGTCGTCGGTGGCGCCGTCGACGAAGTGCCGCCGGGCCACGATGAGGTCGTGGCCGCCGCCGAAGAACCCCGAGGCCCGGGCGATGCGCTCGTCCTCAGGGAGGTCAGCGATCTGATCCGGGCTCATGCCGGAGGCCCGCAGCTTGGAGCCGATCACCGCCAGCACGTGCGCCCGCCCCTGCGGCGAGCCGAGGTAGGCGTCGCGGCGGACCCTCACCCGCTCGGGCAGCTCGAAGCCGTAGTTCTGGTGCCAGTAGTCGAAGCTGAGGATCTCGAACAGGTTCGGGACCCGCCGGAACTCGGCGACGGTGGCGAACAGCTCCTCGGCGGGGTTGCGGTAGATCGTGTCCCAGCCGCCGCCGCTGCGCACCACCCGCGACTTCTCCGGCGGCGTCTCGAGGTAGCGGGCCTCGCAGAAGGGGCAGTGCCTCCCGGATCGGTGGGGATCGAGGGGGGCCGGCTCCCGGGCGGCGAGCCCGAGCGGGCGGTTCGCCCTGCCCGCCACGGTCCACACCTCGGTGCCCGTCAGCGGGTTGATCTGCTTGACGGTGCCGTCGCGCAGCACGCTGACGTAGTCGGGCTCGCGCGCGAAGGGCTGCATCCCCCGACGATAGTGCGCCTGGTTGCCGTGGGGCAGGGAAGGCTAGAAGAGCAGTGGGTCGATGGCCACGGCCAGGAACAGCAGCGCCAGATAGGTGTTGCTCCAGTGGAACAGCCGCATCGCCTTGAGCTGCGGTCCGTCGGCGCCTGCCCGGGCGCGCCGCCACAGCGCGACGGCCTCGGCGATGAACACCGCACCGAGCAGCCCTGCGACGATCGGGTAGAGCGGGCCGGTCGGGGTCATCGGCCACAGCAGCAGCGAGACGGCCACCGTGGCGAGGGTGTACCAGAAGATCTGCGCCGCCACCCGTGGCGGCGTGGAGACCACCGGCAGCATCGGCACCCCGGCGGCCGCGTAGTCGTCGCGGTACCGGAAGGCCAGCGCCCACGTGTGCGGCGGGGTCCACAGGAACACGACGGCGAACAGGATGAGCGGCGGCCACGCGATGCTTCCCGTCACCGCGGTCCAGCCGATGAGCGGCGGGAAGCAGCCCGCGATGCCGCCCCACACGATGTTCTGCCAGGTGCGCCGTTTGAGCCACATGGTGTAGACGAACACGTAGAACGCGTTGGCCACCAATGCCAGGGCAGCCGAGAGCCAGTTCGCGCCGAACCCCAGCACGAGGGTGGCGAGGAGGCCGAGCACCGCGCCGAAGATCAGCGCGTTGCGGGTGGAGACCTGGTGCCGCGGGACGGGGCGGCGGCGGGTGCGGCGCATCACCTCGTCGATGTCGGCGTCGATCACGCAGTTGAAGGTGTTGGCCGACGCGGCGGCGAACAGCCCGCCGATCATGGTGTAGACGATCAGCCCCCACGGGGGCAGGCCGCCCGCGGCGAGGAACATGGCGGGGGCGGTGGTGACCAGGAGCAGCTCGATGATCCGCGGCTTCGTCAGCGCCACATAGGCCTTGACGATGTCCCAGAACCGGGCCCCCGAGGACGCCGCAACACTGCCGACGGCCACACGCACCCCATTCCTCCAGAATCGCTCCGGGCAGTCTATCGCGCCCCCGGAGAGCTCCCAAAGCGCGCGGCGGGATCCGTTCCCCCGACGGCCCGGCCGGGATAGGGTTGGCGACGATGAACAGCTACGAGAACCCGCTGCGCGACCCGCAGGACCGTCGGCTCCCCCGCATCGCCGGGCCGTGCGTCCTCGTCATCTTCGGAGTGACGGGGGACCTGTCCCGCAAGAAGCTGATGCCCGCCGTCTACGATCTGGCCAACCGCGGCATGCTGCCCCCTGGCTTCGGGCTGGTGGGTTTCGCGCGCCGGGACTGGGCCGATCAGGACTTCGCCCAGGTGGTCCACGACGCCGTCAAGGAGAACGCGCGCACCCCGTTCCGGGAGGAGGTGTGGGAGCAGCTGCTCGAGGGCATCCGCTTCGTGCCGGGCACCTTCGACGACGACGACTCGTTCGACCGCCTCCGGGCCACCATCCAGGAGCTGGACACCGCCCGCGGCACCGGCGGCAACCACGCGTTCTACCTCTCCATCCCGCCGTCGAGCTTCGAGCAGGTGATGACCCAGCTGCGGCGCCACGGCATGACCGAGCGCTCGGAGGGCAACTGGAACCGGGTGGTCATCGAGAAGCCGTTCGGCCACAACCTGGCCTCCGCCAGGGAGCTCAACGACGTGGTCTCGGTGCTGTTCCAGCCCCACGAGGTGTTCCGCATCGACCACTACCTGGGGAAGGAGACGGTGCAGAACATGCTGGCGCTGCGCTTCGCGAACCAGATGTTCGAGCCCATCTGGAACAACCACTACGTGAGCCACGTCGAGATCACGATGGCCGAGGACATCGGCATCGGGGGCCGTGCCGGCTACTTCGACGGGATCGGCATCGCCCGCGACGTCATCCAGAACCACCTGCTGCAGCTGCTCGCGCTCACCGCGATGGAGGAGCCCACCTCCTTCGAGGCGGGCCAGCTGCGCGCCGAGAAGCAGAAGGTGCTGGCGGCGGCGCGCGTGCCCACCCGCTACGACCTGCACACCGCCCGCGGGCAGTACGCCGCCGGATGGCAGGGCGGCCGGCCCGTCATCGGCTACCTGCAGGAGGACGGCGTCCCTGAGGGCTCGAAGACAGAGACCTACGCCGCGATGCGGGTGGACATCGACAACCGTCGCTGGGCCGGGGTGCCCTTCTATCTCCGCTCCGCCAAGCGGATGCCCCGGCGGGTGACCGAGGTGGCGCTGAGCTTCAAGCGCGCCCCGCACCTGCCGTTCACCGCCACCGACACCGAGGAGTTGGGCACCAACGCGCTCGTCATGCGGATCCAGCCGGACGAGGGGGTGACCCTCCGCTTCGGCGCGAAGGTCCCCGGAACGCAGATGGAGATCCGTGAGGTGTCCATGGACTTCGGCTACGGCGGGTCCTTCACCGAGTCCTCGCCCGAGGCGTACGAGCGCCTCATCCTCGACGTCCTCCTCGGCGACCCGCCGCTGTTCCCGCAGCAGGAGGAGGTGGAGCTCAGCTGGCAGATCCTGGACCCGGTCATCGAGTACTGGGCCTCCGTCGAGGATCAGCCGCAGCAGTACGCGTCCGGTACGTGGGGCCCGACGTCGGCCCACGACATGCTGGCCCGCGACGGCTTCAACTGGCGTAGGCCCTAAGGAGCTCCCCATGATCATCGAACTGACCGCCACCTCCTCGCGCGACGTGGCCGCCGCGCTCCTCAACGCCAAGCGGACGGCGGGGGCGAGTGGGCTCGTCCTCACCCTCCTGATCGTCACCACCGACGAGCGCTTCGACGACGTGCTCGAGGCGGCGAAGACCTCGGCGACGGCGCATCCCTCCCGTGTCATCGTCGTCACCTACGTCGACTCCGACGAGGCGCGCCTCGACGCGACGATCGAGGTGGGTGAGGGGCTCCCGGGCGACCTCATCGTGCTGCGGCTCCACGGGGAGCTTCGCCATCACGGGGACTCGATCTGCCTCCCCCTGCTGCTGCCGGACTCCCCCACCATCGTGTGGTGGCCGCACGAGGCGCCGGACAACCTCGCCGAGGATCCCATCGGCAGCCTGGCCGACCGCCGGATCACCGACGCCGCCGGCTGCCACGATCCGCAGGACGCCCTCCTCCGGCGGGCACGGAACCACGCCCCGGGCGACACCGACCTCACCTGGACGCGGCTGACGCGCTGGCGCGCGCTGCTGGCCGCGGCCATGGATCAGACGCAGGCGCAGGTCACCGGCGCGGTGGTCACCTCGGCCCCGGACAACGCCCCGGCCACCCTGCTGGCCGCATGGCTGAGCGACCGCCTGGGCGTGAGCGTGTCGCGGCTCGACGGCGACCTCCCCGGCGTCAACGAGGTCCGCCTCACCACCACGGAGGGCGACATCACGGTACGCCGCGTGGCAGAGGGCACCGCGCAGTACCAGGTGCCGCACCAGCCGCAGCGCACCGTCGCCCTGCGCCGGCGGCCGCTGACGGACCTCCTGACGGAGGAGCTCCAGCGGATGGACGCCGACGACATCTTCGAGTCGGCCACGACGCGGCTGGTCGCCGACGCCGGGGAGCGCTGACGTGTTCACCCGGGTTGTCCGGATGCCTGAGGCCGACGAGGTGAGCAACCTGGTCGCCCAGCGGCTGCTGGACCGCCTGATCGAACTCCAGGACGTGCAGCCCATCGTCCACGTGTGCCTGACCGGCGGCAACGCGGCCAACGCCATGTACGAGCGGTTCGCGCAGCTCGCGGAGGGCTCGGACCTCGACGCGTCCAAGCTGCAGCTGTGGTGGGGCGACGAGCGGTTCGTGCCCGCCACGGACCCGGACCGCAACTCCCTGCAGGCGGTGTCGCGGCTGGCCCGCACGGTCGCCATCAAGTCCGCCGACATCCACATGATGGCCGCCAAGGACGGGCGCAAGGACTCCCACGAGTGCGCCGCCGAGTACGAGGCCGAGCTGGGCGAGACCCACTTCGACATCATGCTGCTGGGCGTGGGAGAGGACGGCCACACCGCCTCGATCTTCCCGAACCATCCGAGCTTCGACCCCACCACGCGCAGCGTCATCGGGGTCACCGACGCCCCGAAGGCCCCTTCGGACCGGATCACGTTGACCATCCCGGCGCTGAACCGGGCGGACGAGACCTGGGTGATCGCCACCGGCGAGGCGAAGGCCGACGCCGTGGCCAGGGCCCTGGGTGGGGACCTGAGCCTCCCGGCGGCCCACGTCCACGGCGACGTGTCCACCCTGTGGTATCTCGATGACGCGGCGGCGGGTGGGCTGCCCGCACAGTACGTGTGCCCGTTCTGAGGCGGGCATGGAAAAGCCGGCGCGAGGAGTGATCCTCGCGCCGGCTGTCCGACTCAGTAGATGATCTCGCCCGAGGCGCGGCGCGCCCGGAGCGAGCTGACCGCCTCTTCGAGGATCTGGGCCGCCTCCGCGTCGGTGCGGCGCTCCTTGACGTACGCGAGGTGCGTCTTGTACGGCGTGATCTTCGGGGGCGGAGGGGGGTTCTCGGAGTCCGTGTTGGCCGGGAGCCCGCAGCGGGGGCAGTCCCACGACTCGGGGATCTGCGCGTCGATCGCGAACGCGGGACTGGTCACATGCCCACTGGCGCAGAAGTACGAGACGTGGAGCCTGGGCGCGGTGTCCCCGCGCTCAGCCTCTCCCATGGGTCCGGCGCCGACACGGCTGCCGCGAATGGCGTTGCCACCTGCCACTTGTATTTCTCCTTGAGCTCAGTGATGAAGGGTCGTGCCGGTTCAGGCGCCGATGCGGTACAGCACCAGCAGCCCGATGATGGTCAGAAGCCAGGCCAACGACAGCACGACTGTGATGCGGTCCAGCCTTCGTTCGGCCGTCGACGCCCCGCCCATGGAGGTCGACATTCCGCCGCCGAAAAGATCCGACATTCCGCCGCCACGGCTCTTGTGGAGGAGGACGGTGGCCGCGAGGAGAACGCTGAGCACAATCGCGATGATTGAGAGCGTCGTCACCGGCCAGGACACGAGGGGGACAATCACGCGCTAAAGACTATCCGACGACGTCGAGGAATCCACATTCGCCCCTCCCCTGTCCGGGTCCCGGCCCCCGACGTGCGCGACGGCGCGGAACCGGGTGGTTCCGCGCCGTCGCGCAGGTGGGTCAGCTGGTCAGAGCTGGTAGAAGCGCACGATCGCCGCGAACTCCTCCGGCTTCAGCGCGGCGCCGCCGACGAGCGCGCCGTCGACGTCCGGCTTGGCCATGATCTGCGCCACGTTGTCGGCCTTCACGGAGCCGCCGTACTGGATGCGCACGGCCTCCGCGGTGGGCTCGTCGTAGAGCGCCGCGACCTCCTTGCGGATGGCGCCACACACCTCCTGAGCGTCGTCCGGGGTGGCCACCTCGCCGGTGCCGATGGCCCACACGGGCTCGTAGGCGATGACGAGGCCGGCGACCTGCTCGGCCGTCAGGTTGGCCAGGGTGCCACGGACCTGCTCGAGGGTGTACTCGACGTGCCGGCCCTCCTTGCGGATGTCCAGGCCCTCGCCGACGCAGATGATCGGCGTGATGCCCGCGGCCAGGGCCTTGGCGGCCTTGGCGTTGATGATCTCGTCGGTGTCGCCGAAGAACTGGCGGCGCTCCGAGTGCCCGACGACGACGTAGCTGACGCCGAGCTTGGTGAGCATCGAGGTGGAGATCTCGCCGGTGTAGGCGCCGTTGTCGAACTGCGACACGTTCTGCGCCCCCAGCTGGAACGGCAGCCGGTCCCCGTCGATGAGGGTGCGCACGGTGCGCAGGTCGGTGAACGGCGGGATCAGCACGGCCTCGGACTTCGACGGGTCGTAGTCCTTGTCGAGCAGCGCGTAGTGGATCTTCTCCACCAGCCCGGTGGCCTCGATGTGGTCGATGTTCATCTTCCAGTTACCGGCCATGATCGGCTTGCGGGTCATCAGTTGTCCTCCTCCAGAACGGAAATACCGGGCAGTTCCTTGCCCTCCAGGAACTCGAGGGAGGCGCCGCCGCCCGTCGAGATGTGGCCGAACTCGTCGTCGGCGTGGCCGAGGACGCGGACGGCGGCCGCCGAGTCCCCGCCGCCGACGACGGAGAGCCCGTCGACCGCGGTGAGGGCCTTGGCGACGGCTGCGGTGCCGTGGGACAGCGCCTCGATCTCGAACACGCCCATGGGGCCGTTCCAGAACACCGTCTTGGCGCCGGTGATGGCGTCGGCGAACAGCTTCTCGGTCTCGGGACCGATGTCCAGGCCCTGCTTGCCGGCGGGGATGGCGTGTGCCGAGACGACGTCCACGTCACCCTTGACCTGGCGCGCGTCGAAGTCCATGCCCTCGGCCACCCGCACGTCGACGGGGAGCAGGATGGTCTTGCCGCTGGCCTTGGCCTCCTCGAGGTACCCCTTGCAGGTCTCGAGGTTCGTCGCGTCGAGCAGCGAGTCGCCGATCTCGTAGCCCTGGGCCTTGAGGAAGGTGAACACCATGCCGCCGCCGATGATCAGCGTGTCGGCCACCTTGAGCAGGTTGTCGATGACCGACAGCTTGTCCGCGACCTTCGCGCCGCCGAGCACCACCACGAAGGGGCGCTCGGGGGTCTCGGTGAGCCGGCGCAGCACGTCGACCTCCTTGGCCACCAGGAAGCCGGCCACGTTCGGGAGCAGCTTGGCCACGTCGTAGACCGACGCCTGCTTGCGGTGGACCACGCCGAAGCCGTCCGAGACGAACAGGTCGCCGAAGGCCGCGTAGCGGGCGGCGAGCTCCTGGCGGGCGGCCTCGTCCTTGGACTCCTCCGCCGGCTCGTAGCGCACGTTCTCCAGCAGCGCGACGTCGCCGTCGGCCAGGGCGGCGACGGTGGCCTGCGCGGACTCGCCGACGACGTCGTCGGCCAGCTTCACCTCAGCGCCCAGCAGCTCGCTGAGCCGCTTCGCGACGGGGGCCAGCGAGTACTTGGGGTTGGCCTCGCCCTTGGGCCGGCCGAGGTGGGCCATGATCACGACGCGGGCACCGGCGTCGCGCAGCGCGGTGAGCGTGGGCAGCGCGGCGCGGATGCGGCCGTCGTCGGTGATGTTCTTGTCGGCATCCAGCGGGACGTTGAAATCGCAGCGGATGAGGACCCGCTTTCCGTGGAGATCGCCCAGATCTGCAACAGACTTCACAGTGAGCCTTTCTTGTTGGGTGGCTTCGTCGGTAGAGGCGGACAACGGCCCTGCGACCCGCGCGCGGGTCACAGGGCCGTTGTTCAGACCACTTGAGGTGTGGGAATCAGAGCTTCGAGCCGACCAGGGCGGTCAGGTCGACGAGGCGGTTGGAGTAGCCCCACTCGTTGTCGTACCAGCCGAGCACCTTGACCTGGTTGCCGATCACCTTGGTGAGCTTGGCGTCGAAGATGCAGGACGCGGGGTCCGTCTCGATGTCCTTGCTGACGATCGGGTCCTCGGTGTAGACGAGCACCTTGCCGTCGGCCGCGGCCTTGATGATCGCGTTGATCTCCTCGACGGTGGTCTCGCGGGAGGCCTCGAAGGTGAGGTCCGTCGCGGAGCCGGTGGGGGTGGGCACGCGCATCGCGTAGCCGTCCAGCTTGCCCTTGAGCTCGGGGAGCACGAGGGAGACCGCCTTGGCCGCACCGGTGGTGGTGGGGACCATGTTGAGGGCGGCGGCGCGCGAGCGGCGCAGGTCGCTGTGGGGGCCGTCCTGCAGGTTCTGGTCCTGCGTGTACGCGTGGATGGTGGTCATGAGGCCCTTGACGATGCCGATGCCGTCGTTGAGCGCCTTGGCCATCGGGGCGAGGCAGTTGGTGGTGCAGGAGGCGTTGGAGATGATCGTGTGCGCCGCGGAATCGTACTTGTCGTCGTTGACGCCCATGACGATGGTGATGTCCTCGTTCTTGGCCGGGGCCGAGATGATGACCTTCTTGGCGCCGGCGGCGATGTGCGCCTGTGCCTTGGTGGCGTCGGTGAAGAAGCCGGTGGACTCGATGACGATGTCCACGCCCAGGTCACCCCAGGGCAGCTGCGCGGGATCCTTCTCGGCGAAGGCCTTGATCTCCTTGCCGTCGACGGTCAGGGCGTCGTCGTCGTAGCTGATCTCGCCGGGGAAACGACCCAGGATCGAGTCGTACTTGAGCAGGTGGGCGAGCGTCTTGTTGTCGGTCAGGTCGTTGACGGCGACCACGTCGAGATCGGCGCCTGACGCGACGAGCGCGCGGAAGTAGTTACGGCCGATGCGGCCAAAGCCGTTGATTGCAACCTTAACGGTCATGAGGATATCGATCCCTTTCAGCTACCTTGCGCGGAAGCGCATGCGGACGGGTTCATCCTAACCAGTTGTGGCGCCGCGGCAAGACGCGGGGTCCGGTTTGGTGCCCGTCAGTCGTCGTCGCGCAGGTCGGCGGGCAGGCTTGCCTCTGTGGTGGGCAGCCCCGCGTCCTCCGCGGCCTTGTCGGCCGTGGCCAGGAGCCGCCTGATCCGGCCCGCCACGGCGTCCTTGGTCAGCGGCGGCTCGTGCAGGCGCCCGAGCTCCTCCAGGCTGGCCTGCCGGTGGGCGAGGCGCAGCTCCCCCGCGATCCGCAGGTGCTCAGGGGCGTCCTCGCCGAGGAGCTCCAGTGCCCGCTCCACCCGTGCGCTGGCCGCGACCGCCGCGCGCGCCGACCGGCGCAGGTTCGCGTCGTCGAAGTTGGCCAGCCGGTTGACACTGGCGCGGACCTCGCGGCGCCTGCGGCGCTCGTCCCAGGCCAGGCGGGTCTCCCCCGCGCCCATGCGCGTCAGCAGCTCTGCGATGGCGTCCCCGTCGCGGATCACCACGCGGTCGACGCCGCGCACCTCGCGCGCCTTGGCCGACACCCCGATCCGACGGGCCCCGCCGACCAGCGCGAGCGCCGCTTCGGAGCCAGGACACGTGATCTCGAGCGACATCGACCGGCCGGGCTCCGTCAGTGACCCTCGTGCCAGGAACGCCCCGCGCCACATCGCCACCGCGTCCGCGACCGACCCGCCGACGACGGCCGGGGGAAGCCCGCGGACGGGACGCCGGTGCATGTCCACCAGGCCGCTCAGGCGGGCCAGCTGCTCGCCGTCGCGCACCACCCGCAGCGTGTAGCGGGGGCCGCGGCGGACGCCGGACCCGTTGATGACCAGCAGGTCGCTCTCGACGTTGTACAGGTCGGTGACGAAGGCGCGCAGCCTGCGCGCCGCGGCCCCGGTGTCCAGCTCGGCCTCGACGACGATGCGGCCCCCCACCAGGTGCAGGCCGCCCGCGAACCGGAGCAGGGCGGCCACCTCGGCGCGGCGCACCGAGGGGTGCGGCGCGAGGACGGTCGCCAGCTCGGACTTCACCTTCTGCGTCAGGGCCATGCGGGCAGTCTGCCACACGCCCCGAAGCACCCGTCAGCCGCCGATGACCTCGCTGAAGACGGCGGCGAGCAGGTTGGGGTCGTGGGTCGGGGAGCCGTCCCGGGCCCTCACATCGGCTGTGACAAGGCGTCCGCCCAGGGATTCGACGTAGGACTGGAGGTGGTGGTCGGTGCCGGCGAAGCTGGCGTCGGCGATCACCACATCCAGCGTCAGGCCGGGGGCGTGCTCGGCCAGCAACTCGATGTGGCGCGACGGCGTGAACCCGTCGGTCTCCTCCGCCGGCGCGATGTTGAGCACCAGCACCCGCTGGGCCTTGGTCTCCAGCAGCGCCCGCGCGAGGTCCGGCACCAGGAGGTGCGGGATCACGCTGGTGAACCACGATCCGGGCCCCAGGATCACGCTGTCGGCCTCGCGGACCGCGGTCAGGACCTCGGGCCTGGCGGGCGGACGGTCCGGGATCAGGCGCACCGCCTGCACGACGGCGCGGGTCTTGGCCACCGTCGCCTGCCCGGAGAGGGTGCAGACCTCGTCGGGCTCGAGCGGATCGAGGCCCACGACGTCGGCCTCGATGTCCAGCGGCACCGAGCTCATGGGCAGCACCCGGCCGCGGGTGCGCAGCAGGTCGCCCACCATGTCCAGCCCGGCCACCGGGTCGTCGAGCTGCTGCCACAGCCCGGCGATGAGGAGGTTGCCGATCGCGTGGCCGCCGAGCGGCCCGTCGCCGTGGAAGCGGGCCTGCAGCACGCTCGCCCAGGTGCGGCCCACGTGGTCGTCGGAGCAGAGGGCCGCCAGTGCCATGCGCAGGTCGCCTGGCGGGAGGCAGTCGAGCTCCTGGCGCAGCCGGCCTGAGGATCCGCCGTCGTCTGCCACCGTGACCACTGCGGTCAGCCGGTCGGTGACCCGCCTCAACGCCTTGAGGGAGACCGCCAGCCCGTGCCCCCCGCCGAGCGCGACGACCCGGGGCAGACGTGGGAGGCTCATTCCTTGCCCAGGTCCCGGTGCAGCACGGTGGTGGGGAAGCCCCGCTCCCTGAGCCTGACCGCGAGCTCCTCGCTCATCGAGGTGGAGCGGTGCTTGCCGCCGGTGCAGCCGATGGCGACGGTGACCTGGCGCTTGCCCTCGGCGAGGTAGCCGGGGGCCACCGTCTCAAGCAGGTTGACCATGGCCTCCTGGAACTGCTGCGCGGCCTCGTGCTTGAGCACGTACTGGGCCACGTCCTTGCTGAGGCCGGACTTGGGCCGCAGCTCGGGGATCCAGTGGGGGTTGGGCAGGAAGCGGACGTCGAAGACCATGTCGGCGTCGATCGGCACCCCGTTCTTGAACCCGAAGGAGATCAGCGCGATCTTCAGCCTGTCGGTCGCCTCGTCCCCGAAGTGGTTGGCCACCCGCTGCGTGAGCTGCCGCGCCGACAGGTAGGTGGTGTTGACGACGATGTCCGCGTCCGCCCGCAGGTCCGCCAGGAGCCGGCGCTCACGGTCGATGCCCTCGCTCAGGCGGTCCCCGCCCTGCAGCGGCAGCGGCCTGCGGTTCGACTCCTGCCTGCGCACGATGACGTCGTCGGCGGCCTCGAGGAACACGCTCGTCACGGAGGCGCCGGCGGCCTTGAGGCTGGCGATGACCTCCGGAAGCTGCTCGAAGTGCTCCCTGGACCGCACGTCGGCCACCACCGCGATCCTGGAGATGCCGTAGCCGCGGAGCGTCTGGGCGAGCGCCGGCAGCATCACGGGGGGCAGGTTGTCCACGACGTACCAGCCGAGGTCCTCCATGGTGTGCGCCGCCGTCCGGCGACCAGCGCCGGACATTCCGGTGATGAGGGCGATCTCCTGCGGGGCATCGGTCATGCCGCCAGCCTAAGGGAGCGGCGGCGCCTCGTCGTGCCGGCACGTCCTCACCGGAGTCGGCATGAATGAGCAGCACCCACCTCCGGGCTCGCGCAGAGAGGTGCAGAGAGGTATGGGGCGCCTTGACCCTATGCTCTCTCGCATGTCGCTGACCTACGGCTTCCCGTCGACCGCGGATCCGATGTCCGTGTCGCTGGCCACCGCGCCGGGCATCGGCCCGGCAGGGAGGGTGGCCAGCCCGCACTTCTTCTCCGGCACCGTCGTCGAAGCGGAGCAGTGTGCGCGAGGGATACTCGCCGTGGCCGAGGTGGCCGCCACGAGCTACTACACGCGCATCGAGTGGAGTTCGTTGGACCCCGTGGTCACCAGCGACGGTGAACGCCTGCGGTTCGAGTCGTTCTCGGGATGCGGGGGCGTCTACGCGCGGTTCGACCTGCTTCCAGGTGCCCTCACCGGGGCACCCGGCGAGCTCGGCACCACCAACATCGACGTCAACCCGCCCCTCAGGCACGCCCTCACCACCATCCGCTCGGGCGAGCCGCTGCGGCTGGACGTGGGTGCGGATGCGGTCACCGCCTCGACGATGACCGGGTCCGTCGTCGAGCGGAAGGTCAAGCTGCCAGAGCGCTGGGTCCGCGGCTTCGGGGAGGCGTCGGTGGCGGCCGCGACCATGGAGTCCCTGGCCGAGGTGCCAGCGTTGGCCGCGCAGCGGTTCCTGCGGTCGCTGCCGCGCGGGGGCCGCAGGCTCTGGATCGTGCCGTCGGGCTCCTCACTGCGCGTCTCCGCGGTCCCGACCGACGGCGCCGCATATCTCGACGGCACCCACCGTCTGGGCGCGTTGCTGCCGATGCTCCGATGGGCTAAATCGCTGCGGCTCCACGGACCGCTGGCCACCGGTGGAGCGCCCCGCCCCAGCGCGTGGGAGCTGGTCCTCGACGATGCCCGCCTCACCTTGACACTCTCACCCGAAGTGCCTCGCGGCTTCAGCGGCGAGGGTGCGGTGCTGACCGACCTGGCGCTGGGCGACGCCGACGACGCCGGCGTCGTGCTCGACCAGCTGGCCTGGACTCCGGGCGCGGACGCCGCGACCATCGCGTACGCGCTCGGGTGGGAGGAGGGACGCGTGCTTCGGGTGCTCACCCGGCTCGGCACCTCGGGGCGGGTCGGTTTCGACTGCGCCGAGGGCGCCTTCTTCCATCGCGAGCTTCCATACGACGCGGATGCCGCGGCCCGTCGTAACCCGAGGCTTGTGGGGGCGCGCCAGCTGCTCGCCGCTGGTGCGGTGCGGGTCGACGGTGAGACCGCCACCGTCGACTCAGGCGACTCCACGTACCGGCTGCGGCGCCTCACCTCCGGCTGGGCCTGCACCTGCACGTGGTGGACCAGGTACGAGGGCGGACGCGGACCGTGCAAGCACGCGCTGGCCGTGGAGCTCGCCCGGTGATCGACCAGTCGGCGCTCGAGCAGGCGATCCGGCGCAATGACTCCACCGCCGTCGCGCAGCTGTACCGCGGCGCGGGCGAGGCGGACCGGAAGGCGACCCGTCCCCTGCTCGCCGCGTTGCGGAAGGAACAGGCCGAGTACTGGCGCACCGGCCGGTGGCCGGGACGCCCCTTCGCGGACTTCGCCCTCGACACCGCGATGCTGGCCACTGCACCCTCCGCCGAGGGTGCCGCCCGGGTGCTCCGCTGGGGAGACCACCCAGGGCGGCTGGACGTGATCCTCGACCGCAGGGTGTCGTGGCTCCCTGCATTGGTCGCGCTCCTCACCAGGGTCACGATGAGCGCGGAATCGGGCCGCGACGAGGTGCCGTGGGAGGTGGTCGACGCTCTGCTCGTCCGCTGCGGACTCACCCACCTGGACACACCCGACTACGCCCTGAACCTGCTGCGCCGCCAGGACCCACGGCTGGACGCAGAGGCCCAGCTCGCCGTCGACCCGGCACTTCCCGGCATCCTGCTGCGGGCGCTGGAGTCGGACCGCCTGCACGACGCCGTGGTATCCGAGTGGCTGAACGCCGCCGCCAAGGGGCGGGAGCGCCGCTGGGCCGTCATCGCAGCCGAGTGGGCTGCGGGTGGGGTGCTGGACCGGGACGAGTTGCACCGTCGGCTGGTGGCAGCGCTTGTCCGGGGCGGCATGCAACCGCACCTGCGGGCCGTCCTCTGGATCCTCGAGGAACTCGCGGCCACCCCGGCCGAAGTCCAGGGACTCATCCGCGAGTACCTGGCGCTTCTGGACAGCCGGCAGGCCTTCGTGGCCGTCCATGCGCTGAAGGCCGTCCGGCGACTCGACGCCGCCGCACCCCTCGAGGCCGCCACGGTGGTCGACGCCTGCGCCCGGCTCCTGGCCCGAGCCGACGCCTCCCTCCCCCAGTCCGCACTCACCTGGCTGGGGGCTCTGAGCAGGCGGGCGCCCTCGTCGCCCGATATCATCGCACGAGCGGCCGCCGTCGGCCTCGGCCACCCGAAGCGGGCCGTGCAGGAGAAGGCTCTGGCCCTCCTTACTGGGCTGGGGCCGCTCGGCGATGCAGCCGCGTCTGACGTGGCCTGGGCCCTGGATGGTGTGGATGCGACGGTTCGCGGCGCGGATCCGGCCACCGTTGTCGGACGCCTGCCGGAGCTGCCCATCGCGGCGCCGGTCCTGCCCCTCGAACCTGTCGGGTCATCCGACGAGCTTGTGGACCTGGTTCGCCGGGTCACCACGATCGGGTTCGAGTTCGGCGACGAGGAGCGCCTCGTCGCCGGCTTCGCCGCCTACGGAGGCCGGCTCCAAGGAGCATCGCGCGCCGAGGTGCTCACGGAACGAGACTGGATGCCGGACCTCCTCGAGGAGCTCCGCGGCGGCCTTGCGGAGACGTCCCGCGGCGCCGTGGCCACCCTGAAGCGGCTGACGCCCAGGCACCGCGCCGATGCACGCGCCACGGTAGTGCGCGCGCGCGAAGTGGCCAACGCGCTCAGGGCCGGTACCGCCACCGCGCTCGTCGCGTTCCCGCGCGACGCCTCGGGCATCCTCGACCCCGACCGTCTCCTCCAGGACCTCGCCAGAGCGGCCGCTGAGGACAGAAGCATCCCTCGCGTGGATCTCGAGGCCGCATGGCTGCGTCTGCCGCTCGGCCTCGGCGACGACTACCGGGAGCGGGTGGCAGCTCTGGACGGTCCCGATGCGCACTGGCTGGCCGGGGAGTTGGCTGCCGGCGCGCTCCCCGCTCCAGCCCTGAGGCACCTGTACCGGGACCACCACCGCCGCGGGTCCTACCACCGCTTCACCGGCGAGTGGCCTGGAGTCACCGGTCGCGGTGGGGCGCTGCTGCGACGCATCGGCCGGCTCGACGGGGTGACGCAGTACGTCGGCGGTGAGGAGTCCTCGGCAGTCACGTTGACGCCCACACAACGGGAACTGCTCTCGGCACACCACCTGCGCGAACTGTCGGGGTGGGAGGGTCGCGGGGTCCTCGTCCAACCGCTGACTCTGCTCCCCCACCAGCAGGGCGCGGTGGGCCAGGTGACCCACGTCACGTTGGCGGCAGGCGCGGCCCAGGAGGACGCCGCCACCCGGGCGGCGACACTTGACGCGACACTCGGCCTGCTTGCGGCAGGTGACCTCGACGGCGAGGCCGCGGGTCCCCACTGGGCCGAGCTGTTGACCTCCGGTGAGTACCGGCTCACGCGATGGACCCGCCACCTACGCGACGTGGCGGGCTCCAGCCTCGCCGGCGCCCGCTACACGTGGGGGGTGCAGCGCCACGTCCTGGCCACGCTGCTCCCGGCCGATCCGTCCGGCCGCGCCGGCATCGCCGATCTGGTGGGGCTGGCAGCAGAAGCGGCCCTGGTGACAGGCGCCACCGGATCCATCAGGGGCCTGGACGAGGTGGCCGAGAGAACGGGAAGATCGCGGCTCACGGTCGAGGCGCGCCGGTTGCGCTCGGTGCTCCGCGGGGGCCGCCCCGACGCCTGAGCTGACATCAGTCCTCGGCGGGGAGTCCGCGGGCGTGGAGCGCCTCGCCGGTGCGTTCGGCGTAGGCAACAGCCCCCACCACCACAGGCGTGAGCAGCAGGGCTGGGTTGCGGTCGCGGCCCCGGGCGCGCGCGGAGTCGCGGGCGTCGTCGATGGAGCCGATGAGGTACGGCACCGACCGGATCATCAGGGCCACGGCCAGCGCCACCTGCTGGGGGTCGACCCGAACCCATCGCAGCGGAGTGAGGCCACGGGCCAGCGCATCCATGAGGACCGGCGTCGAGGTGGTGAGGGTGAGCATGCGCGCCGCCAGGACGGCGACCAGGATGTTGCCGGACTGCACCACCGCGGCGGCCGGGTTGAGCGAGATCAGGTGGTAGACGGCCATCACGATGAGCAGGATCCAGAGCACCCAGCCGATCCGCAGGGCCCGCCAGGGCGTGATGCCGGACGTCCACAGCAGGCCGAGCACCACGATCAGCGCGGCGGCGGTGACCCACCACATCCCCGCCATCAGCGGCGGCACGGTGACGGCCAGCAGGAGCAGGTACTTGGCGCCGGTCGGGAGCCGGAACAGCCAGCCCTCCCCCGGCTCGTAGAGGCCCAGCAGGGATGCGTGGGCGTTCACACCAGCACCGCCTCGTACGCCGCGAGCGCCTCCTCCGGCGCGCCGTCGGCGGCGATGCGGCCCTCGTGGACCACGATCACCCGGTCGGCGTCGGCGGCGACGTCGAGGTCGTGGGTGGAGAAGATGATCTGCTGGCTGAGCTCCGCGAAGGTCCGGCGGAGCGCCCGCCTGTTGCGGAGGTCCAGCAGGGTGGTGGGTTCGTCCGCGACCAGGATGGTCGGCTCGACGGCCAGCACGCTGGTCAGCGCCACGAGTTGTCGTTCGCCGCCGCTGAGGTCGTAGATGCTCTGGTGCGCCAGGTGCCCGAGGCCGCGATCCTCGAGCAGGCCCTGGGCCATGCGCGTCCGCTCCGCCCGGCCCTTGACCCGGCCGCGGAGGCTGAGCTCCACGTCCTCGATGGGGGTCGACATCAGCAGCTGGGCCAGCGGATCGGTGAAGACGAAGCCCACCTTCGCCCGGACCGCCTTCGCGTCCTTGACGGTGTCCAGGCCGTCCACGGTGACATAACCCTCCGTCGGGTGCCGGAGCCCGTTGAGCAGGCGCAGCAGCGTGGACTTGCCCGAACCGTTGGCCCCCACGAGCGCGATCCGCCGCTCGGCGAGGTCCAGTGTGAGGGGATGCAGCAGCACGCGGTCGGCGTCACCCCGGCGGACTGCCGGGATGACGACGGTGACCGCGCGCAGGCTGATCATCGGCCGAGCAGCCTCGGGAAGGCCTTGTGGACGGCGAACGCGATCACGGCGGCGATGATCCCCTTGAGGATGTCGCCGGGCCAGAAGGCGAGGTCGCTCAGCCAGATCTCGCCGATCGGCTTCCCGACGGCGCGGGCGATGCCGGCCACGCCGAGCGGCCAGATGATGAGCACCCTGGCGGCGAACACACCGAGGAAAAACAGCACCGGGGTGAGCGGGCTCAGCCCGCGCCGCACGGCCCACTGGGCCACGAGGCCCACGACGAACGCCGAGAACAGGAAGCCGATCAGGTAGCCGCCCGTGGGGCCGACGAGGACCGCGAGGCCGGCCCTTCCGCCGGAGAACACCGGAAGCCCGGCGAGGCCGACCAGCAGGTAGAGGGCCACCGCGGCGGCACCACGCCAGGCGCCGAGGCAGAGACCCGCAAGGGCCACGCCGAGGGTCTGGAGCGTGATCGGCACGCCGAGGGTGCCGATGGGGATGGCCGGGGTCAGCGCGAGGGCGGCGATGAGGGCCGCGAAGACCGCGACATAGGCCAGGTCCGCGGGGGCGAAGCTGCGCACGGCGGGGGCGGTGGTGGTGCTCATGGGGTGCTCCTGTGGTGAGGCGTCGTCCCATCCTGCATCAGAGTTTGAACGATGTTCAAATCGGGTCATGTGCCGGTCACCTCGCCCGTGGTGAGGTTGATCGCCTCGCCGCCTGTGTCGGCCACGGCGGCCTTGACGCTGAGCGCCAGGCGAGGCCCGAATCCCGGCACCGCCGCGATCTCCTCCACGCTGGCCAGCCGCAGCTTCCGCACGCTGCCGAAGTAGGTGAGCAGCGCCTTGCGCCGGAGCTCCCCGAGGCCGGGGACGTCGTCGAGCACCGATTCGACCACCTGCTTGGCCCGCCGGGAGCGGTGATGGGTGATCGCGAAGCGGTGGGCCTCGTCGCGGAGGCGTTGGAGCAGGTACAACCCCTCCGAGGCCCGCGGCAGGATGAGGGGGTAGTCCTCCCCCGGCACCCACACCTCCTCCAGGCGCTTGGCCAGTCCGCACAGGGCGATCTCGCCCTCGAGGCCCGCCTCGGCGAGCACCGCCGCCGCCGCGTTGACCTGCGGGAGCCCGCCGTCGACCACGATGAGCGCAGGTGGGTAGGCGAACCTGGCGGCCTCCCCGGTGGTGGCGTCCACCTTCACGTCGGAGGACCGGTCGTCGACGAGGCGGCGGAGCCTGCGCTGCAGCACCTCGCTGATGGCCGCGACGTCGTTGGAACCCTCGAAGCTTTTGATGATGAAGCGGCGGTAGGCGCTCTTGCGGGGCAGGCCGTCCTCGAAGACCACCATCGAGCCCACCACCTCCGACCCCATGGTGTGGGAGATGTCGTAGCACTCGATCCGCAGGGGCGGCTCGGCGAGCCCGAGCGCCTCGGCGACCTCGTCCAGCGCGGTGTTGCGGGTGGTGAGGTCCGAGGCGCGGCGCAGCTTGGCCTGGCTGAGCGACATCTCGGCGTTCTTCACCGCCGTGTCGAGCAGGGTGCGCTTCTCGCCCCGGAGCGGCACCTTGATGCTGACCCTCGCGCCCCGCCGGCGGCTGAGGTGTTCCACGAGGGTGTCCTCGGCCTCCACCGAGGTGAGGATGTGCGGCGGGATCTCCAGGTCGTCGGTGTAGACCTGCTCGAGGAAGACCTCCAGCAGCTCGGTGAGCGGGCGGTCGTCGGCGCGGTCCGCGATCCACCCCCGCTCCCCCAGAATGCGGCCGTCGACGATGTGGAACACCTGCACCGCCACCTGCTGGCCGTCGTCGGCGAACCCGACGATGTCGGCGCGGGTGCCGTCGCTCAGCACCACCGAGTTCTTCTCCTGCACGCGTTTGAGGGCGCCCAACGAGTCGCGCAGCACGGCGGCGCGCTCGAAGTTGAGCTCGGCCGAGGCGTCGTACATGTCGCGCTCGATCCGGCCGATGATCCCGCCGGTGTTGCCGCCCATGAAGGAGCAGAAGTCCTCGGCGATCAGCCGGTGCTCGTCAGCGGAGACGCGTCCCACGCAGGGCGCCGAGCACTTGCCGATGTCGCCCAGCAGGCAGGGCCGGCCCGAGGACCGGGCGCGGTTGAACACCCCCTGCGTGCAGGAGCGCATCGGGAACACGCGCAGCAGCAGATCCACCGTCTCCCGGATCGCCCACGCCTGCCCGAAGGGCCCGAAGTACCGTGTGCCGCGCTTCTTGGCGCCGCGGCCGACGAACACCCTCGGATACTCGTCGCTCATCGTCACGGCGAGCCACGGGTAGGACTTGTCGTCGCGGTACTTGACGTTGAACCGGGGATCGAACTGCTGGATCCAGGTGTACTCGAGTTGCAGCGCCTCCAGCTCGTTGGCCACCACGGTCCACTCCACCCTGGCCGCGGTGCGCACCATTGTCTGGGTCCGGAAGTGCAGGGCCGACGGATCGGCGAAGTAGGTGTTGAGGCGCTGGCGCAGGCTCTTGGCCTTGCCGACGTAGATGACGTTGCCGAAGGCGTCGAAGAACCGGTAGACGCCGGGATCCGTCGGGATGCTGCCCTGGGGTGGGCGGTAACTCGCGGGATCGGCCATGCGCGCAATTCTATGAGCCTAGGCTGGGGCCATGACCACGCGGAGAGAGCTCATCGCCGCGGGCGCGGCCATCGCGGCGGCGCTGCTGGCGGGCTGCGCCGACGACGCGGCGCCCCAGTCCTCGGGAGCGGCACCCGCCGACGAGGTGACCGTGCCGAAGGATTCGGTGCCGGTGGGCGGCGGGCTGGTGCTCGACGGCGGCTTCGTCGTCACCCAGCCGGAGGCGGGCGCCTTCTTCGCGTTCTCCTCGCGCTGCACCCACCAGGGCAACACGGTGTCCGAGGTCCGCGAGGACGGCATCTTCTGCCGGTTCCACGGCTCGCTGTTCGCCCTCCGCGACGGCACCCCCGTGCAGGGCCCGGCCACCGATCCCCTGGTCCGCGCCACCCTGACCGAGTCGGGTACGGACCTCATCGTCGCCGCCTGACCCCACGGCCTCCACACTGAGGAAAGGGCCAGGCTCAACCGGCGTCGGCAGGGGTCAGGCCGGCCGCCACCTGCCAGCGAGGGCGGGGGACGGCAGGGGTCAGGCCGGCCGCCACCTGCCAGCGAGGGCGGGGGACGGCAGGGCGGCTGGGCGCAGGGATGCCCAGCCCGAGGGGCACCCAGAAGAACCCGCCTGAAGCAGACCCGAGCCAGGGCCGCCCTGACGGCACCCGCCCGAACCCGGCAACGCCACAGGCGAACCAGTGACGGGAGACGTGGGACGAGGCCCGGGCGGCCTCAACTACCCGACCACAGCCGAGCACGCGGCCGACAAGCACACGGCGGTCAAGGGCCGCACGGGCCTCGTGTCAGGGCTCCCGGCACCACACAGCGAGAGCTCCAATCGCGAGGACCTCGGCCCTACTCCATGGACTGGCGTCAGTTGGTTTCGACACGCGCTGAGCCGCAGGCGGCTCGGCGCGGCTCAACCAGCGGGAAGGGGCCCGGCTCAACCTAAGTCGACACGCGCTGTGCCGCAGGCGGCTCGGCGCGGCTCAACCAGCGGAAAGGGGACGGCTCGGCGCGGCTCAACCAGCGTCGGAAAGGAGCCGGTCTCCGGGCGCGCATGGCCTGAGGTAAGCACGAGGGCGGGGGACGGCAGGGCGGCTGGGCGCAGGGATGCCCAACCCGAGGCGCACCCAGAAGAACCCGCCTGAAGCAGACCCTCGCCAGGGCCGCCCTGACGGCACCCGCCCGGACCCGACCACGCCACAGGTAGACCAGTGACGGGAGACGTGAGACGAGGCCCGGGCGGCCTCAACTACCCGACCACAGCCAAGACCGCGGCCGACAAGCAGACGGCGGACAAGGGCCGCACGGGCCTCGTGTCAGGGCTCCCGGCACCGACAGCGCCCGAGCCGCACCCAGGCAGCGCGGCGCGTCAGGTCGGCGTGACGCGGCACTCCTGGACCGGGACGATCAGGCGCGGTCGAGGAGGGGCTTGAGGAAGGTGCCCGTCGCCGAGCCTTCCGCCTCCGCGACGTCCTCGGGGGTGCCGGTGGCGATCACCTGGCCGCCGCGGGTGCCGCCGTCGGGGCCCATGTCGATGACCCAGTCGGCGGACTTGATCACGTCCAGGTTGTGCTCGATGGTGACCACGGTGTTGCCCGCGTCGACGAGGCGCTGCAGCACGGCCAGCAGGCGGCGGATGTCCTCGAAGTGCAGGCCGGTGGTGGGCTCGTCGAGCACGTAGAGCGTGCGGCCGGTGGAGCGCTTCTGCAGCTCCGCCGCGAGCTTGACGCGCTGCGCCTCGCCTCCGGACAGCGTGGTGGCCGGCTGCCCGAGGCGCACGTAGCCCAGGCCCACCTCCGTGAGCGTCTGGAGGTAGCGGGCGATCGAGTTGATGGACTCGAAGAAGTCCACCGCCTCGCTGATCGGCATGTCGAGCACCTCGGCGATCGTCTTGCCCTTGTAGTGCACCTCGAGGGTCTCCCGGTTGTAGCGCGCGCCATGGCACACCTCGCAGGGCACGTAGACGTCCGGCAGGAAGTTCATCTCGATCTTGATGGTGCCGTCGCCCATGCAGTGCTCGCAGCGGCCGCCCTTGACGTTGAAGGAGAACCGCCCCGGCTGGTAGCCGCGCACCTTGGCCTCCGGGGTCTTGGCGAACAGGGTGCGGATCTTGTCGAACACGCCTGTGTAGGTGGCGGGGTTGGACCTCGGGGTCCGGCCGATGGGCGACTGGTCCACCTGGATCACCTTGTCGATGTGCTCCAGGCCGTCAAGTGACCTGTGCCTCCCGGGCACCGCTTTCGCGCCGTAGATGGCCTTGGCGGCGGCCGTGTAGAGGATCGAGTTGACCAGGGAGGACTTCCCCGAGCCCGACACGCCGGTGACCGCGATGAACTGGCCCAGGTTGAAGGACGCGTCGATGCCGCGCAGGTTGTGCTCCCGGGCGCCCCGCACGACGATCTTCTTCCCGTTGCCGGGGCGGCGGACCGCAGGCACCGGGATCGAGAGCCTCCCCGACAGGTACGCGCCGGTGCGCGACTCGGGGTGGTTGAGCAGGGCCTCGACGGGGCCGGAGACCACCACCTCGCCTCCACCCTCGCCTGCCCCGGGGCCGATGTCGACGGCCCAGTCCGCGGAGCGGATGGTGTCCTCGTCGTGCTCGACGACGATCAGGGTGTTGCCCAGGTCGCGCAGCCGGTGCAGGGTCTCGATGAGGCGCAGGTTGTCGCGCTGGTGCAGGCCGATGCTGGGCTCGTCGAGCACGTAGAGCACGCCCACCAGCCCGGAGCCGATCTGGGTGGCCAGCCGGATGCGCTGCGCCTCCCCGCCCGAGAGCGTGCCCGCGGCCCGCGACAGCGTGAGGTAGTCCAGGCCCACGTCGAGCAGGAAGCGCAGGCGGGTGTTGATCTCCTTGACCAGCCGCTCCGCGATGGCGGCCTCGCGCTCGGTCAGCTCGAGGCCGGTGAGGAAGGAGGCCGCCTCGCCGATCGACAGGGCGGAGAGGTCCGCGATGGTGCGGCCGGAGACGGTGACGGCGAGGCTGGACGGCTTGAGCCGTGCGCCGCCGCAGGCCGGGCAGGCGACCTCGCGCATGTAGCCGCCCCAACGGTCACGCGCAGCGTCGGTCTCGGCCTCGTCGTAGCGGCGGCGGATGAAGGGGATGACGCCCTCGTACTTCTGGGAGAAGGAGCGCACGCGGCCGAATCGGTTGCGGTAGCTGACCACTACGTTGCCCTTGACGCCGTGCAGCAGCACCTTCTTCGCCGCGGCGGTGAGGTCGCGCCAGGGCGCGTCGAACGAGAAGCCGTGCTCCTCCGCCAGCGACAGCAGCACGTGCTCGTAGTGGGCCTTGATGGTGGGCGCGGTCCAGGGCGCGATGGCGCCGTCGGCGAGGGAGAGGTCGTCGTTGGGGATGAGCAGCTCGGGGTCCGGGTCCAGCAGCGTGCCCAGCCCTGAGCACTCGGGGCAGGCGCCCCACGGGCCGTTGAAGGAGAACTGCCGGGGCTCGAGCTCGTCGATGTTGACGTCGTGCTCGTTCGGGCAGCCCATCTTCTCGGAGAAGCGGCGCTCCCGCTCCGGATCGTCGGCGGGGAGGTCGACGAAGTCGATCGTCACCACTCCGCCCGCCAGCCCGAGCGCGGTCTCGACGGACTCGGTGATCCTCTGCTTCGCGTTCGGCCGCACCACGGCCCGGTCCACCACCACCTCGACGTCGTGCTTGCGGTTCTTGTCGATCGTCGGGAGCTCGGTGAGCGGATGCGTGTCGCCGTCGATGCGGACGCGGCTGTAGCCGTCGCCGATCAGCTGCCGGAACAGCTCGGCGTGCTCGCCCTTCCGGCCGCGCACGAGCGGCGCGAGGATCTGGAAGCGGGTGCCCTCCTCCAGCGACATCAGCCTGTCCACGATCTGCTGCGGCGTCTGGCGGCCGATCACCGCGCCGCACACCTCGCAGTGCGGCACGCCGATGCGGGCGAACAGGAGGCGGAGGTAGTCGTAGACCTCGGTGATGGTGCCGACGGTGGAGCGGGGGTTCCGGCTGGTGGACTTCTGGTCGATCGACACCGCCGGCGAGAGGCCCTCGATGAAGTCGACGTCCGGCTTGTCCATCTGCCCGAGGAACATGCGGGCGTAGGCGGACAGCGACTCGACGTAGCGGCGCTGCCCCTCCGCGAAGATGGTGTCGAACGCCAGCGACGACTTGCCCGACCCGCTCAACCCGGTGAACACGATGAGCGAGTCCCGGGGCAGCTCCAGCGACACGTTCTTCAGGTTGTGGACGCGGGCACCCCGCACGACGAGCCGATCATTCACGCCCGCCATGGTACGGCTTTGCTAGGTTGGCCCCATGCCCACGAGCCGCGCACCCTTCGTCGACGTGGTCGCGGCCGTCCGCGAGCACACGTCGCAGCTGCTGGGCAGGACCATCGGCTTCTCGGACGAGGACTGGGCCGCGCCCACCGCCCTGCCCGGCTGGACGCGCAGCCATGTGGCGGCGCACCTCGTCGACGGCGCCCGACGGCTGGTGCGCGTCATCGACGGCCTGCACTCGGGTCAGCCGCGCACCATGTACGACTCGGACGCGGAGGAGCGGCGCACCATCGAGATGGGCGCGTTGGCCGGCGGCCTTGACCTGCAGATCCAGCTCGACACCACCGCCAGCGAGCTGCAGGAGCTGTTCGCGTCGCTGGAGGGCGACAAGTCCCCGGTGCTGCTCAGGCCGGGCTACGGCATCCAGGCGTGGCAGATCCCGCTGTCGCGGCTGGGCGAGGTGGTCCTGCACGAGATGGACCTGGACGGCCGCTCCGCCACCATGAACCTGGCCCCGGAGACTGCCGTGTCGCTGCTGGCCTTTCAGGTGGAGCGGCTCGCGGGCCGCGACGACCGCCCGTCGGTCCGGTTGGTGGCGGACGAGGGCTACGACGCCACGCTCGACGGGCCCGGGGACCGCACCGAGGTCCGCGGCCCCGCCACGGACCTGATCGCCTGGCTCGCGCGCGGCGTCGACTCCCCCCGGCTGATCCGCTCCTTCTCCTGACCCGACGGCGGCGGCACCGGCGCGCCCGGAACTGTCGGTGGGCGCTATTACCCTGGCCTGCATGCGTCCCATCGAAGAACTCCAGCGCCAGGTGGCACCCCTCCAGGTGATCTCCGAGTACCGGCCCTCCGGTGATCAGCCGCGCGCCATCGCTGAGCTCGAACGGCGCATCGGCGCCGGCGAGAAGGACGTGGTGCTGCTGGGCGCCACCGGTACGGGCAAGACGGCCACCGTCGCCTGGCTGGCGGAGCGCCTGCAGCGGCCCATGCTGGTGATGCAGCCCAACAAGACGCTGGCCGCGCAGTTCGCCAACGAGCTGCGGGAGCTGATGCCCAACAACGCCATCGAGTACTTCGTGTCCTACTACGACTACTACCAGCCGGAGGCGTACCTCCCCCAGACGGACACCTACATCGAGAAGGACTCCTCCCTGAACGAGGAGGTGGAGCGGATGCGGCACGCCGCCACCAGCTCGCTGCTGACCCGGCGCGACGTGATCGTGGTGGCCACGGTGTCGGCGATCTACGGCCTCGGCACGCCGCAGGAGTACCTGGAGCAGCGGGTCACGCTCCGGGTGGGCGACGAGATGGACCGCGACGAGCTGCTGCGCCACCTCGTCGACATCCAGTACGCCCGCAACGACATCGGGGCCGGCCGCGGCACCTTCCGGGTCAAGGGGGACACGCTGGAGGTGTTCCCGATGTACGAGGAGAACGCCGTGCGCGTGGAGTTCTTCGGCGACGAGATCGAGCGGATCGCCACCATGCATCCGCTCACGGGCAACCTGATCCGCGAGGAGCAGGAGACCTACATCTTCCCGGCCACGCACTACTCCGCGGGGGCGGACCGCATGGAGCGCGCCATCGTGGGCATCGAGGCGGAGCTGGCGGAGCGGCTGGCCGAGTTCGAGTCGCAGGGCAAGCTGCTGGAGGCGCAGCGGCTCCGCATGCGCACCGCCTACGACATCGAGATGATGCGCCAGATCGGCACCTGCTCGGGCATCGAGAACTACTCCCGCCACATCGACGGCCGCACCCCAGGCTCCGCGCCCAGCTGCCTCGTCGACTACTTCCCGGAGGACTTCGTGCTCGTCGTGGACGAGTCGCACGTCACCATCCCCCAGATCGGCGGCATGTACGAGGGGGACGCGTCCCGCAAGCGGACCCTTGTCGAGCACGGCTTCCGGCTGCCCAGCGCCATCGACAACCGGCCGCTGAAGTTCGACGAGTTCGTGGAGCGGATCGGGCAGACCGTGTACCTCTCGGCCACCCCCGGCCCCTACGAGATGGAGCGCTCGGACGGCTTCGTCGAGCAGATCATCCGCCCCACCGGCCTGGTGGATCCGGAGGTGATCCTCAAGCCCACCAAGGGGCAGATCGACGACCTCATGGCGGAGGTGCAGCTCCGGGTGGAGCGCAACGAGCGGGTCCTGGTCACCACGCTCACCAAGAAGATGGCCGAGGACCTCACGGACTACCTGATGGATCACGGGATCCGCACCCGGTACCTCCACTCGGACATCGACACCATCCGGCGCATCGAGCTCCTGCGCGAGCTGAGGCTGGGCGAGTACGACGTGCTGGTGGGCATCAACCTGCTGCGCGAGGGCCTCGACCTGCCGGAGGTGTCGCTGGTGGCCATCCTCGACGCGGACAAGGAGGGCTTCCTCCGTTCGGGGCGCTCGCTCATCCAGACCATCGGCCGCGCCGCGCGCAACGTGGCCGGCCAGGTCCACATGTACGCCGACAAGATCACGCCCTCGATGGAGGCGGCGATCGACGAGACCAACCGGCGCCGGACCATCCAGGTGGCCTACAACCAGGAGCGCGGCATCGATCCCCAGCCCCTGCGGAAGCGGATCGCGGACGTCTCCGAGATGCTGGCGCGGGAGGACGCGGACACCGACCAGCTGCTGGAGGCCGCGAAGCCGTCGGGTCGCAGGGGGCTCGACGCCTCCACGTTGGCGCGCGACGACCTGGCCAAGCTGATCGAGGAGCTCACCTCCGCGATGCACCAGGCGGCCTCCGAGCTGCAGTTCGAGGTGGCGGCGCGGCACCGCGACGAGATCGCCGACCTGAAGAAGGAGCTCCGCGGCATGATCGAGGCCACGAAGTAGTCCCGACCGGCGCCGCCGGCCGAGGCGGGCGGCGGTGGAAACGCGCCGGGCGCGGGCCGAGGGCGGGCTTCTAGACTGAAGCCCGCCACACCCGACAGAGAGGCCATCATGACAGTGCGTTTCGGCATCCTCGGCGCCGCGGGGATCACCCCCTCGGCCCTCATCGCCCCTGCCCACGCATCGGCGGACGTGCGGCTGACCGCCGTCGCGGCCCGGGACCGGGCGCGCGCCGAGGCGCTCGCCGCGGAACACGGCATCGAGCAGGTCCTGGGCTCCTACGACGAGCTCCTGGCCTCGCCTGACGTGGACGCCGTCTACATCCCGCTGCCCAACTCCGCGCACGCCGAGTGGACGGTCCGGGCGGCCCGCGCCGGCAAGCACGTGCTGGTGGAGAAGCCATACGCCTCGAACGCCGACGAGGCCCGCCGGGTGGTGAACGCCGTCGCGGGCCTACCCGTGGTGGTGATGGAGGCCTTCCACTACCGGCACCACCCGCTCGTGCGTCGCGCCGAGGAGCTGCTGGCCGCGGGCGTCATCGGAGACGTGACCTCGGCCAGCGCCGTCTTCGACGTCACGCTGCCTGACCGGAGCAACATCCGCTACAACTGGGCCCTGGCCGGGGGCTCCACCATGGATCTCGGGTGCTACTCCATCCACCTGCTGCGGACCCTCCTGAAGGCCGAGCCCACCGTCGTGTCGGCCGAGGCCCGACGGGTCGACGGGGGTCAGATCGACGAGGCGCTGACCGCCCGGCTCGAGTTCCCGGGAGGGATCACCGCGACGGCTTCCAGTTCGCTGCTGGAGGACACGGAGCGGCAGAGCGCCCTGGTCGAGGGCACCCGGGGCAGCCTGGCGATCGAGGGCTTCGTCAAGCCGCACGGCGGCAACTCGCTGACGCTCACCGTCGACGGTGTGACCACCACCGAGGAGGTCGCGGCCGACGTGACCAGCTACGGGGCGCAGCTCGCGGCGTTCGTCGCCGCGGTGGAGCAGGGCGGCCCGGTGGTGCTGGTCGACGCCGCCGACTCGGTGGCCACCATGGACGTCATCGACGCCTGCTACCGGGCCGCCGGTCTCGAGCCACGGCGGGCGGTGCCCTGGTCCACGGACTGACACCGTGTTGCGGAGGTGCGCATCCGCCACTTAGGGTTACCTCAGAACACAATTTCGCAATGTTCTCAGGAGCTTATTCATATGTTGCGCACCACCCTCGCCGTCGCACTCGCCGGAGGCCTGTTGGCCCTCGGCGCCTGCGCCCCGCAGGACCCGGCGGCCGCGCCTGGCCCGGGCTCGGCCTCCGGCTCCGGCTCCGCTGAGCCGGCCAGCCTCACCCTGTACTCCGGCCGCAGCGAGGAGCTCGTCTCCCCGCTGCTCGAGCAGATCGAGTCCGCCACCGGCGTGCAGGTCGAGGTCCGCTACGCGGGCACCGCCGAGTTGGCCGGCCAGCTGCTGGAGGAGGGCGACCGCTCCCCCGCGTCGCTGTTCTTCTCCCAGGACGCGGGCGCGCTGGGTGAGCTGGGCAAGGCCGGACTGCTGGCGCCCATGCCCGAGGAAATCCTCGAGACGGTCGAGCCCGCCTACCGCGACCCCAACGGCCTGTGGGTCGCGACGTCGGGCCGCATCCGGGTGCTCGCCGTGAACCCCGAGGTGTCGCCGGCCGCGATCGACTACCGGAGCATCGACGAGATCCTCGACCCTGCCAACCGCGGACAGATCGGCATCGCCCCGACGAACGCCAGCTTCCAGACCTTCGTCACCGCGCTGCGCGTGGCCAAGGGCGAGCAGGAGGCTGAGGCGTGGCTCACGTCCCTGCAGGAGCTGGAGCCGAAGACCTACGAGAAGAACACGGCCGTCCTCGAGGCGGTGGACTCGGGTGAGATCGGCATCGGGCTGATCAACCACTACTACTGGCATCAGCTGGCTGCCGAGAAGGGCGACGACGTCACCGCCGAACTGGTCTACCTCGACCCGGCAGACCCGGGCGCGCTGCTCAACGTCGCAGGCGTGGGGATCCTCGCCTCCGCCGAGGACCAGGAGGCCGCCGCCAAGGTCGCTGCGTTCCTGGTGAGCGAGGACGCGCAGCGCTACTTCGCCGAGGAGACCGCGGAGTATCCCGTCGTCGCGGGGATCACCAGCCCCTTCGACCTTGCACCGATCGACGCCTCGAGCCAGGCCGGCGTGGACCTCAACGACCTGGACTCCCTCGCGGCCACGCAGGATCTGCTCAGGAAGGTCGGACTGATCTGAGCACCGTCGCCGCGGCCATCAAGCGTCCGCACCTGCCGCGCCTCGCGCTGTGGGTGTGGACGCTGCTGGTCGTCCTGGTGACCCTCATCCCCGGCTTCTACCTGGTGCTGCGCGCCGGCGACGCCGGCCGGGCGGAGCTGGTCCGGATCCTCGCCGAGAGCAGGGTCGGCGAGCTGCTCGCCAACTCGCTGGCGCTCGTCGCGGCCGTCACGGCCCTCGCCTGCGTCCTGGGGGTCGGCCTTGCGTTCCTGGTGGAGCGCACGGACCTCAGCGGCCGTCGCTTCTGGCGGGCGGCGCTCGCCCTGCCGCTGGCGGTGCCGAGCTACGTGGCCGCCTACGCGTGGGTCTCCACCGTGCGCGCCGAGGGCTTCTGGTGGGCCGTGCTGATCCTCGGCCTCGGCACGTACCCCTACGTGTTCCTGTCCGTCTCGGCCGCGCTGCGGCGGGCCAACCAGAACGCCGAGGACGTCGGGCGGACCCTCGGCCTCACGGGCTGGCAGGTGTTCCGCCGGGTCACGTTCCCGCACCTGCGCCCGTCCATGGCCGCCGGCGCGCTCCTGGTAGCCACCTACGCGCTCTCCGACTTCGGCGCGGTCTCGCTGCTGCGCTACGACTCGTTCACGCGCGCGATCTTCATGAGCTACCGGGCCTCCTTCGACCGCACGACGGCGGCGGTGCTGGCCCTGGTGCTCATGGCATGCACGCTGGCCATCACCTGGGCCGAGATCAGGATGCGCGGGCGCGCCGGAAGGTCCGACGCCACCGTGCACCGGCACCAGCAGCGGGTCCACCTGCGCAGGTGGTCCGCCCCCGCCACCCTGACCGCGGGCCTCGTGCTGGTCCTGAGCCTCGGCTACCCCCTCGCCGTGGTCGCCGGCTGGTCATTCGTCGGGCGCAGCGCCGGGATCGACTGGCCGGACCTCGCCTCCGCGGCCTGGTCCACCCTGTGGATCTGCACGGTCGCCGCCGCCGTCATCGTCCTCGTCTGCCTGCCGGTGGGCTGGCTGACGGGGCGCTCCCGCTCCCGCGCCGCCGCCTGGACCCAGCACAGCCTCTACGTCGCGCACGCGCTGCCGGGGCTGGTGGTGGCCCTGGCGCTGGTGTTCTTCTCCGTCCGGTTCCTCGAGCCCTGGTATCAGCGGGTGCCGGTCCTCGTGCTGGCCTACCTGGTGCTCTTCGCGCCGCTGGCGGTGGGCTCCATCCGCAGCGCCGTGATGCAGAGCTCCCCCGCCCTGGAGGACGTCTCCGGGACCCTCGGCCTCGCCCCCGTCGCGACGTTCGTGAGGGTGACGCTGCCGCTGGCCGCGCCCGGGGTGCTGTCCGGCTTCGTGCTGGTGCTCCTGACCGCCATGAAAGAGCTCCCCGCGACCCTGCTGCTCAAGCCGACGGGCGTGGATACCCTCGCCACCCGGCTGTGGATGCACACCGACAACCTTTCCTACGCCGCCGCCGCGCCCTACGGCGTGGCGCTGGTTCTCACGGCGGTCCTCGCCACCCTGGCCCTCACGCTCACCGAGCGCGGAAGGAGAACCACATGAGCCTCGTCGTGCACGGCGTCGGCCATTCGTTCGACAGCACCGAGGTGCTGCGCGACGTCCACCTCACGGTGGCCAGGGGTCACCTGGCCGCGATCCTCGGGCGGTCGGGCTGCGGGAAGACCACGCTGCTGCGGATCATCGCCGGCCTCACAAGGCCGGACTCCGGCACCGTGCGGCTGGGCGGGCGCGACCTGACGGGGGTCCCCGCCCAGCGCCGACGCATCGCGCTCGTCCCCCAGGAGGGCGCCCTGTTCCCGCACCTCACCGTGGCGGAGAACATCGGCTTCGGCGTCCGCGGCCGCACCAAGCGCCGCCGCACCGCCGACATGCTCGACCTCGTCGGCCTGCAGCCGCTCGCCGACCGGATGCCCCACGAGATCTCAGGCGGGCAGGCGCAGCGCGTGGCCCTGGCCCGCGCGCTCGCCGTCGAGCCCGACCTGGTGCTGCTGGACGAGCCGTTCTCGGCGCTCGACGCCGCCACCCGCACCTCCATGCGCGCGGACGTGCGCCGCGTGCTCCACGAGGCCGGCACCTCGGCTGTGCTGGTCACGCACGACCGCGAGGAGGCGCTGTCGCTGGCCGACCACCTGATCCTCATGGCCGACGGCCGCGTCATCCAGGAGGGCACCCCGAGCGCCGTCTACGACCACCCGGTCAGCCCCGCCGCCGCCCTGCTGGCCGGCGACGCGTTCCTCCTGGACGCCGAGGCCGACGGCATGTCGGCGGTCACCCCGATCGGCCCGATCCCGCTGACCACCCCGGCGCACGGCCTCGGGCGCGTCGTGGTGCGCCCCGAGCAGATCACCCTCGACCCGCTCGGCCCGGTGTCTGCCCGCGTGGCGGACGTCACGTTCTACGGCCACGACGCCGACGTGGCGCTCTGCGACCTGCCGGGCGGCATCGAGATGGTCGCCCGGGTGCAGCGCGCGGCGTGCGTGCCTGGAGACCGGGTGAGGATCGCGGTGTCGCAGGCGGCGCTGTTCGCCGCCGCCTGAGCCAGTCCGCCCCACCCCGGCTGCTCGCCAGGAGTGCGCCAGATCGCCTAGGATGAGGCCAACCCACGGGAGAACCGGCCTCGGCCGGTGCCGAAGGAGCAACCGCCCCGGAATCTCTCAGGCCCCAGGACCGTGGGTATCGCAGGACACTCTGGAAAGAGGCCCACCAGGGCCCGCCGACGGATGGCAAGATCTCAGGCACACGGGACAGAGGGGGCGCCAGGGTGGGATCGGCCCACCCGAGAGCGCCGGGTTCCCGGCGGAAGGGGCGCCAGATGACCGCACCGAGGGCCACCGTCCTCCATGGCCTGCACACCGAGCTGGGTGGCCGCATGGTCGACTTCGCCGGCTGGGAGCTCCCGGTCCAGTTCGCGGGCGTGATGCCCGAGCACCTGCACACCAGGGCCCACGCCTCCCTCTTCGACGTGTCCCACATGGGCCAGGTCCTCGTCCGCCCCTCGTCCGGCGACATGGCCGACGCGGCCGCCTCGCTGGAGACCCTGCTGCCGGCCAGCATCGTGGGCCTTGCCCCGCACCGCCAGCGCTACGCGCTGTTCACCGACGACGACGGCGGGATCCTCGACGACCTGATGGTCTCCCACCACGGAGACCGGTTCCTGCTCGTGGTCAACGCCGCCCGCACCGCGCACGACCTGTCGTGGCTGGCGCGGCTCGACGGCGTGACGATCGAGCACCTCACCGACCGCGCGCTGCTGGCGCTGCAGGGGCCCGAGGCGGAGCGCGCGCTCGCCGGCCTCATCCCCGCCGTCGTCGACACGTCGTTCATGGACTCCCTTCCCATGGAGTGGGAGGGTCGCGAGGTGTGGGTGTCGCGGTCCGGCTACACCGGCGAGGACGGCTTCGAGATCTCCGTGCCCGCCGCCGACGCCGAGCGCTTCGCCAGGGCCCTGCTCGCCGTCGACGGGGTGCTTCCCGCCGGCCTGGGCGCCCGCGACTCCCTGCGTCTCGAGGCCGGGATGCCGCTCTACGGTCACGACCTCACCCCGGACATCACTCCCGCGGAGGCCGGCCTCGGGTGGGCCGTGCCGAAGGTGCGCCGCACGGGCGGTGCCCGCGAGGGCGGCTTCCCCGGCGCGGACCGGGTGTTGGCCGAGTTGAGCGCGGGCCCTTCCCGGGTGCGCCGCGGCCTCCGCCCCGAGGGCCGCGCGCCCATCCGCGAGGGCGTCGCGCTCTACGCCGACGACACCTCCTCCGAGCAGATCGGCACTGTCACGTCCGGCGGCTTCGGCCCGAGCGTCGGGCACCCGATCGCGATGGGGATGCTGCCCGCCGGCGCCGGCCCCACCGTCCACGCCGAGCTGCGCGGAAAGCGCGTGCCCGTCACCCTCGTCGACCTCCCTTTCATCACCCCGTCCTACAAGCGCTGAGGAGCAGAGCCATGATCCACTACACCGAGACCCACGAGTGGCTGGACGCCGACGGCGCCGAGGTCGCCATCGGCATCACCGACTTCGCCGCCGAGGAACTGGGCGAGATCGTCTTCATCGAACTACCCGAGGTGGGCGCCGAGGTGGCCGCCGGCACCGAGCTGGTGGTGATCGAGTCCGTCAAGGCGGCCTCCGAGATCATGGCCCCGGTCAGCGGCACGGTGACCGCGGTCAACGAGGAGCTCGTGGACAACCCGGGAGCCGTGAACGAGGACGCCCAGGGCACGTGGTTCGTGCGGATGACCGTCAACGACCCGGCAGACCTCGAGGGCTTCCTCGACGAGGACGCCTACCGCGCGCGGACCGGCGCATGACGGGCCGCTGGGAGCGGGTCGGGTACGACCCGGACGACTTCGCCAACCGGCGCCACATCGGCCCGAGCCCGGCCGAGATGGACCGGATGCTCGCCGCTGTGGGCGTCGGCTCGCTCGAGGAGCTCATCGACCAGACCGTGCCGTCGGGCCTGCGGCAGGCCGATCCGCTGCCGTGGGAGCCGCTGACCGAGTACCGGCTGCTCCAGCGCCTGCGGGAGGTGGGTTCCCGCAACCGGGTGCTGACCTCGCTGATCGGGCAGGGGTACTACGGCACCGTCACGCCCCCTGCCATCCAGCGCAACGTTCTGGAGAACCCCGCCTGGTACACCGCCTACACCCCGTACCAGCCGGAGATCGCGCAGGGCAGGCTCGAGGCGTTGCTCAACTTCCAGACCATGGTCGAGGACCTGACCGGGCTGCCGATCGCCAACGCGAGCCTGCTGGACGAGGCCACCGCGGCGGCCGAGGCCATGGGCATGGCCAAGCGCGCCGCCAAGTCCAAGGGCCACCGGTTCTTCGCCGCCGACGACCTGCACCCGCAGGTCCTCTCCGTGCTCGCCACCCGCGCCGAGCCGCTCGGGCTGGAGCTCGTCGTCGGGCCGGTCGACACCTTCGAGGCGGGCGAGGGCCTCTGCGGAGCGATCTTCGCGCACCCCGGCACGCACGGCCACGTGCGCGACCTCACCGCCGAGTGCGCCGCAGTCCGCGCCGCCGGCGGCGTGTCCATCGTCGCCACCGACCTGCTGGCCCTGTGCCTGATCACCGAACCCGGCGCCATGGGCGCCGACATCGCCGTCGGATCCGCGCAGCGCTTCGGGGTGCCGATGGGCTTCGGCGGCCCGCACGCCGCGTTCATGTCCTGCCGGGACGAGCTCAAGCGCACCATGCCGGGCCGGCTGGTGGGCGTCTCGGTGGACGCCCGCGGCAACCGGGCCTACCGTCTGGCGCTGCAGACCCGCGAGCAGCACATCCGGCGCGAGAAGGCCACCTCGAACGTGTGCACCGCGCAGGCGCTCCTGGCCGTGATGGCGTCGTTCTACGCCGTGTTCCACGGGCCGGTCGGGCTGCGAGCCATCGCTGAGCGCACGCACCTCATGGCCGCGACGCTGGCCGCCACGCTCCGCGCGGGCGGCGCCGAGGTGGAGCCGGAGCACTTCTTCGACACCGTCACGGTGCGCGTCGGTGTCGGGCAGGCCGGCATCCTCGCGGCCGCCGAGCAGCGGGGCGTCAACCTGCGCCGCGTCGGGCGGGACCGGGTGGGCATCTCGGTCGACGAGACCACGGACCTGGACGTGCTGTGGAGGGTGCTCGACGCCTTCGGGATCGACGTGCGTCCACAGCTCACCGCCACCCCCGCGCTCCCGGACGCGCTGCTGCGCTCCAGCGCCTACCTCACCCACCCGGTGTTCCACATGAACCGCGCAGAGTCGGAGATGATGCGCTACATGCGGCGCCTCAGCGACCGCGACCTGGCGCTCGACCGGGCGATGATTCCGCTGGGGTCCTGCACCATGAAGCTCAACGCCGCCGCCGAGATGACGGCCCTTACCTGGCCCGAGTTCGGCGCGCTGCACCCGTACGCGCCCGCCCACCAGGCGGCCGGCTACCAGGAACTGGTGGCCGACCTGGAGAGCCGGCTGTGCGCGATCACCGGCTACGACGCGTTCTCCATGCAGCCCAACTCCGGCGCCCAGGGCGAGTACGCGGGCCTGCTCACCATCGCCGCCTACCACCGCTCGCGGGGGGACGCGCGCGACGTGTGCCTCATCCCCACCTCGGCCCACGGCACCAACCCGGCCTCGGCCCAGATGGCCGGGATGCGCGTGGTGCCGGTCAAGGCCGCCGACGACGGCGAGATCGACCTGGCCGACTTCGCCGCCAAGGCGGCCGAGGCGGGCGACGCGCTCGCGGCCGTGATGATCACCTACCCGTCGACCCACGGCGTGTTCGAGGAGACGGTCCGCGAGGTGTGCGACATCACGCACCGGCACGGCGGGCAGGTCTACATCGACGGCGCCAACATGAACGCCATGGTGGGGCTCGTCCGCCCGGGCGACATCGGCGGAGACGTCAGCCACCTGAATCTCCACAAGACCTTCGCCATCCCCCACGGCGGCGGCGGCCCGGGCATGGGCCCCATCGGCGTGAAGGAGCACCTCGCTCCGTTCCTGCCTGGCGACCCGCGCACCGGCGAGCCGGGGGCCGTCTCGGCGGCGCCCCTCGGCTCGGCCTCCATCCTGCTGATCTCCTGGGCCTACGTCCTGCTGATGGGGGGCGCGGGGCTGACGCAGGCCACCCGCGTGGCGATCCTCAGCGCCAACTACCTGGCCGCCCGGCTGGGCGACGCGTACCCGATCCTCTACCGCGGCCGCAACGGCCGGGTGGCGCACGAGTGCATCGTCGACCCGAGGGCCTGGTCGGCGCACGGGGTGACGGTCGACGACATCGCCAAGCGCCTCGTCGACCACGGGTTCCACGCCCCGACGATGTCGTTCCCGGTGCCCGGCACGCTGATGATCGAGCCCACGGAGTCGGAGACCCTGGCCGAGCTCGACCGGTTCGTGACCGCGATGCTGGACATCGCGCGCGAGGCCGGAGAGGTGGTGGCCGGCGGGATCGATGCCGCCGACTCGCCGCTGCGGCGCGCCCCGCACACCGTCGAGGACCTGGTGGCGGAGTGGGACCGGCCCTACTCCCGTGAGCAGGGCTGCTTCCCCGCCGGCTCGTTCCGCGTGGACAAGTACTGGCCCCCCGTCGGCCGCGTGGACAACGCCTACGGCGACCGGAACCTGGTCTGCGCCTGCCCGCCCTGGGAGGGTTCGGAGTCCTGACCGCCGGCTAGCCGCCGCAGTTCGGGCCAGAGCTCCTCGACCTGGCGCACGGTGCTGGCCTGGTCGCCGGAGTTGTCGATGACCCAGTCCGCGGCGGCGATCCGGTCCTCCCGGTTCGCCTGGATGCGCACGCGCGTCCGGGCCTGGTCCGCGGTCATGCCGTTGCGCTGCATGAGGCGTCGGACCTGGATCTCGGTGGGCGCGTCCACCGCGATCACGTGGTCGAAGGCCTGGTGGAGGCCGGTCTCGACCAGCAACGGGATCACCTCGATCACCACGCTCCCCGGGGGTGCCGCCGCGAACAGCTGCTGCGAACGCTCCCTCACGAGCGGATGGACGATGGCGTTGAGGTCCGCCCTGGCGTCGTCGTCGACGAAGACGAGGTCCCCCAGCCGCGCCCGGTCGAGCGTGCCGTCCTCGCGCAGCATGCCCACGCCGAACCGTTGGACGATCCGCTCAAGCCCGGGTGAGTGGGGTGCCACCACCTCCCTGGCCAGCAGGTCCGCGTCGACGATGAGCGCCCCGAGGCGGGCGAACTCGTCGGCGACCATGGACTTGCCGGAGGCGATGCCCCCGGTCAGTGCGATGCGGGTCATGGCGGTCATGGTACGCCGAAGGGGCGCCGATCCTCATCGGATCGACGCCCCTCCGGGTGGCTGGTTCAGCGACCGCCGGTGAGCTTGTCCCGCAGAGCCTGCAGGGTCTCGTCCGAGGCGAGCTCGCCGGACCCCTCGGACTCGGTGGTGTAGCCGGTGCCGGCGAGGACGGCCGCGTCGCGGTCCGCGGTCTCGGCCGACTCGACCTGACGCTTGTGGGCCTCCCACAGCGAGTGAGCCTGGGCGTACTGGGCTTCCCAGGCAGCGCGCTGCTCGTCGAAGCCTTCCTTCCAGTCGTTGGTCTCCGGATCGAAGCCCTCGGGGTAGATGTAGTTACCCTGCTCGTCGTAGGACGCCTGCATGCCGTAGAGCAGCGGATCGAAGTCGTCAGCGGCGACGTCGACACCCTCGTTGGCCTGCTTCAGCGACAGCGAGACGCGGCGACGCTCGAGGTCGATGTCGATGACCTTGACCATGCGGTCGTCGCCCACGGAGACAACCTGCTCCGGGATCTCGACGTGACGCTCGGCCAGCTCCGACACGTGGACCAGGCCCTCGATGCCCTCGCCGACGCGGACGAACGCGCCAAACGGGACGAGCTTGGTGACCTTGCCGGGCACGATCTGCCCGATCTGGTGCAGACGCGCGAAGGTCTGCCACGGGTCTTCCTGGGTGGCCTTGAGCGACAGGGACACGCGCTCGCGGTCCATGTCCACCTCGAGCACCTCGACGGTGACGGGCATGCCCACCTCGACAACCTCGTTGGGGTGGTCGATGTGCTTCCAGGACAGCTCGGAGACGTGCACGAGGCCGTCCACGCCGCCCAGGTCGACGAAGGCGCCGAAGTTGACGATCGAGGAGACGACACCCTTGCGGATCTGGCCCTTCTGGAGCCCGGTGAGGAACGTCTGGCGCACCTCGGACTGGGTCTGCTCGAGGTAGGCGCGGCGGGACAGGACCACGTTGTTGCGGTTCTTGTCCAGCTCGATGATCTTGGCCTCGAGCTCCATGCCCACGTAGGGCTGGAGATCGCGGACGCGACGCATCTCGACCAGCGACGCGGGCAGGAAGCCGCGGAGGCCGATGTCGACGATGAGGCCGCCCTTGACCACCTCGATGACGTGGCCGGTGACGACACCGTCCTCTTCCTTGACCTTCTCGATCGTGCCCCAGGCGCGCTCGTACTGAGCCCGCTTCTTGGACAGGATCAGCCGACCCTCCTTGTCCTCCTTCTGCTGGACCAGGGCCTCGATCACATCACCGACCTGGACCACGTCGAACGGGTCCACATCGTGCTTGATGGAGAGTTCCTTGGAGGGGATGACGCCTTCGGTCTTGTAACCGATGTCGAGCAGGACCTCGTCCCGGTCGACCTTGACGACTGTGCCGGAGACGATGTCCCCGTCGTTGAAATACTTGATGGTTGCGTCAACCGCGGCGAGGAATTCCTCTTGGGTCGCAAAGTCGTCGACGGCGACCGTCGACGCCTCAGTGGAGGAGGTCATGTAGTAAGGACTCCGAAAAAGATGTGTGCGCACAGCGACCCTGTCGTGAAACGCGCGGTCCCTGCTCCGTCCGAGGAAACGCAGGCCACAGTGCCCGCCCAGCCTAGCCCCCATGCCGACTCAGAGCAACCTGATCCCGGCATGGTCCGCGACCTCCGAAGCCTAGTCGTTTCGGGCCGGGCCGGCCACTGCATAAGCTGGGCGGGTGACCACCGATCCGCCGCCGACGCGATCCCGCCTCCCCCTGCTCATCGTCCTCGCCGCTGCGCTCGCCGTCGTGGCCCTCATCGCGCTCATCATCCCGCGAGGTGGGCAGACCGATGCCCTGCCCGCGCCGTCGTCACCGCCGGTGTCGGTCGCCGCCTCCCCCTCGCCCGGGCTGCCCTCGCCCTCGCCGTCCCTGGCCTCCTCCGCGCCGGCGGGCAGCAGCTCGCCGGCGGCGTCACCCACGAGCTCGGCGCCCGCCGATTGCACCGATCCGGGTGGCGGGTTCGTCCCCACGCGGTTCGCCATCCCCGCCGTCGGCGCGGACGAGCGGGTGGTCTCCCTCAACCTGGATGAGGACGGCAACATCGCGGCTCCGCCGAAGGACGAGGCCCGGACCGCCTCCTGGTGGAACGCCGGCCCCATGCCGGGTAGCGACCAGGGGAAAGCGCTGCTGTCCATCCACACCTACCGCACCGGCAAGGCGCTCGGCAACGAGCTCTTCGCCGACGGGGAGCCCCAGCTGGCCAAGGGCGACCTCATCAAGCTCTACGGCGAGGACGGCAAGGTCCAGTGCTACGAGTTCACCGGCGCGACGAAGGTGTGGGTCGCGGACTACGACCCGCAGAGCGACGTGATGATCGACTACGAGGGTGAGCCGCAGCTGGCCATCATCATCTGCTGGGACTACACGAAGGCCACCGGCACCTGGGACTCGCGCATCTTCTTCTACGCCACGCCGGTGACGGCGGCCGCCTGAGCGTCGGCCGTTCGTCGGGCCCGGGGAAGGCAGCAAGGCGCGCCACTAGGGCGTGACTCTCGGCGAACCTCCGACGCCCGACTAGTGGGCGGCCGACTGCCAGGAGTCGCCCACCCCGACGGAGACCTCGAGAGGTACCGCCAGCGAGAACGCGCCCGTCATCTCGGCGTGCACCAGCGCGGTCAGCTCCTCGCGCTCCCCCGGCGCCACCTCGAACACGAGCTCGTCGTGGACCTGAAGCAGCATCCGGCTGGCCAACCCCTGCTCCGCGACGGCGCGCGCCACGTTGATCATCGCCACCTTGATCACGTCCGCCGCCGAACCCTGGATGGGTGAGTTCAGCGCCGCCCGCTCGGCCATCTCGCGCCGCTGCCGGTTCGTGGTGGTGAGGTCGGGAAGGTAGCGGCGGCGGCCGAGCATCGTCTCGGTGTAGCCGCGCTTCCGAGCCTCCTCCACCACCGAGGACAGGTACTCCCTGACGCCGCCGACGCGCGTGAAGTAGTCCTCCATGAGGACCTTGGCCTCGCCGACGGAGATCTTCAGCTGGTTCGACAGCCCGAACGCGCTGAGCCCGTAGGCCAGCCCGTAGTTCATGGCCTTGATCTTGGCCCGCATCTCGGCGGTCACGCCCTCGGGCTCCACGCGGAACACGAGGGAGGCCATCTCGTTGTGGAAGTCGCGGCCGGAGGTGAACGCCTCGATCAGGCCCTCGTCGCCGCTGGCGTGGGCCATGAGCCGCATCTCGATCTGCGAGTAGTCCGCCGACATCAGCGCCTCGAAGCCCGTGCCGGGCACGAACGCGGAGCGGATCTGCCGCCCGACTGAGGTGCGGATGGGAATGTTCTGCAGGTTGGGGTCCGTGGAGGACAGGCGCCCGGTGGCCGCGATGGTCTGCACGTAGGTGGTGTGGATGCGGCCGTCGTCGCGGATCGCGGCGAGGAGCCCGTCGACGGTCTGGCGCAGCCGGATCTGGTCGCGGTGGGCCAACAGGTGACCCAGGAAGGGGTGCTCGGTCTTGGCGAAGAGCTGCTCGAGCGCCTCGGCGTCGGTGGTGTAGCCCGACTTGGTGCGCCGGGTCTTCGGCATGTCCAGGTCCTCGAAGAGGACGGTCTGGAGCTGCTTGGGCGATCCGAGGTTCACCTCGTGGCCCAGGACGTCGTACGCGGCCTGCTGGGCGGCCGCGACCGCGCCGTCGAACTCGTCCCGGAGCGCCTGCAGCCTGTCGACGTCCACCGCGACCCCGGTCCGCTCCATCTCGGCGAGCGTGCGCTGCAGGGGCAGCTCGACGGTGGCCATGAGCGTGGCCGCGTTGCGCTCGGTCAGCTGCCCCTCGAGCGCCTCGGCCAGGTCGAACACCGCGCGGGCGTGCAGCAGCGCCCGGTCCATCGAGCCGTCATCCGCGTCACCGAAGTCCAGCGCCGCCTGCGGCGCGTCCGCGGCGCTCGGTTCGGCCGACAGCTCGCGCTGCAGGTAGCGCACCACCAGGTCGCCCAGATCGTAGGTGCGCTGGTCAGGCCTCAGCAGGTACGCGGCCAGAAGGGTGTCCTGAACGACGCCGGCCAGGTTCCAGCCCCTCGCCCAACAGGCCAGCATCGGACCCTTCGCACCGTGCAGCAGCTTCCCGCGCGACGGGTCGGCCAGCCACGCGGCCAGCGCCGCGTCGTCCTCGGGCGTCAGGTCCGCCGTGTCGAGGTATGCGCCGGCACCGTCGAGCGCGGCGAACGCGAGGGCGGTGATGTCCCCCGCGCCCCCGCCCCACTGCCCCACTGGATGCAGGGCAGTGCGGGTGGTGGCGTGCTCGTCGAGCCAGTCAGCCACCTCCCCCGCGCCGAGCCGCGACCCCTCGACCGCGAAGGACTCGGTGGCGACGGGCTCGGCCGGGGCAAGCTCCAGGAGCCGCTCGCGCAGGACCCGGAACTCGAGCGCGTCGAAGAGCTGGTGCACGCGCTCGCGGTCCCAGTCGCGCCTGGCGGCCTCGTGGAGCGGGAGCCCGAGGTCGAGGTCGCGGACCAGCGCGTTGAGGCGCCGGTTGCGCACCACGCCGTCGAGGTGCGCCCGGAACGACTCCCCCGCCTTGCCGGGGACCTGCTCCGCGCGGGCGACGAGGTTGTCGAGGCCGTCGTACTGCTCCAGCCACTTCGCCGCCGTCTTGGGCCCGACGCCTGGCACGCCGGGCAGGTTGTCGCTGGTCTCCCCCACCAGCGCTGCCAGCTCGGGGTAGCGCGCCGGCGGGACCAGGTACTTCTCGGTGACGGTCTCCGGCGTCATGCGCGCCAGATCCGAGACGCCCTTGCGGGGGTAGAGCACGGTGACGTGGTCCGAGACCAGCTGCATGGCGTCGCGGTCACCGGTGACGATGAACACGTCGTAGCCCTCCGCCTCCGCCTTGGTGGAGAGCGAGGCGATGAGGTCGTCGGCCTCGTATCCCGGCTTCTCGAGGTAGGGGATGTTGAGGGCGTCGAGTACGTCCTTGACCAGCGCCACCTGTCCCTTGAACTCGTCGGGCGACTTCGAGCGGTTGGCCTTGTACTCGGGGTACTGCTCGGTGCGGAAGGACTCTCGGGCCACGTCGAAGGTCACGATGAGGTGGGTGGGCTGCTCGTCGCGCAGCACGTTGATGAGCATCGACGTGAAGCCGAACACCGCGTTGGTGTGTTGGCCCGTCGTGGTGGCGAAGTTCTCCACGGGCAGCGCGAAGAACGCGCGGTAGGCCACCGAATGGCCGTCGATCAACAGCAGCTTGCCCGAGTCACTCACATCGGCGAGCCTACCGAAGGTGTGGCAGAGTCGGCCCATGAACCATGTGCCCCCCTGGCTCGCGACCGTCACCTCCCCCCTGGACCACAAGCTGGGGGTCGAGATCACCGAACTGTCGCCGGAGCGGGCGGTGGGGTCCATGCCCGTGGAGGGCAACCAGCAGCCCTTCGGGCTTCTGCACGGCGGCGCCTCGGGCGTGCTCATCGAGACCCTGGCGTCGATGTGCGCGATGACGTACGGGTACCCCGACCGGGTCGGTGTGGGCGTCGACCTCAACGTGACGCACGTACGGGCGGCCAAGTCCGGCCGCGTGACCGGCACCGCCACCGCCATCCACCTAGGCGGCCGCGTGGTCTCCTACTCGGTGGAGGTGGTCGACGACAAGGGCCGGACCACCGCCGTCGGCCGCCTCACCTGCCAGATGATCCAGCTGCCGCGCTAGGGCCACGACGGCGCCGCACCCGCCACGTCGTCGCGAGGGCGTGCACGACACGCCGCCTCAACCGCCCCCGCGCACCGGGCACGACACGCCGCCTCAACCGCCCCCCGCGCACCGGGCACGACACGCCGACCGAACCCCACCCCGACGCCGCCACGGCCCACGACCCACACACCCGACGGCTATTCGTGCACAGCCACACCGTCGCTCGGGCACCCACCCCCGCCCGCCGCCCTACACCGCGCACGACACGCCGCCTCGTCCGCACCCCGACGCCGCCACGGCCCTCGACCCACGCATCAGACGGCGTTTCGTGCACAGCCAGCCCTCGGCTCGGCACCCGTTCGCGGCGCCACCCCCGTTGCCCCCACCTCTGTCGCCTCGCCCCGACCGCGCACGACACGCCGCCTCAAGCGCACCCCGATGCACCCGAGGACCACGACCGTCACTCCCGACGGCGTGTCGTGCTCACCATGCGTTGTCCACAGGGCAGGAGAGGGGCGGAAGAATGGTCTGTCCACTCACGAGCAAGGAGGGGTGAGGATCTACCATTCCCGGGGCGCTGGCGGCGTCGTCACGCGCAAGGAGCTTCTGGCCGAGGGCATGTCCCGACGGCGGATCGAAGCGGCTGAGCTCGACGGCTCGCTGGTGCGAATCGACCGAAGTCGATACGCGCGCGCCGACGCCAACGCAGAGGTGGTCGCTGCAGCGCGGGCGGACGCCACCCTCACCTGCGTCTCGGCGCTCGCCGCCCACGGGCTGTGGACCATGCCCACCAGTGGACTGCACCTCCGACGCGGTGAGTATGGGATGCGCAGACGCGAACTGCCCGCAGGGGCCAGGCTCTGCTTCAGCCCATCCGGACCGACGCTCAAGCCCCTCGATGAGATTCCCGCCGCGCTCGCCGCCGCGATCCGGCATCACAGCCACGAGGAGGCTGTGATGGCAATGGACTGCGTGCTCCACCGGAAGCTGTTGACACGCGCGGAGCTGACCACGCTTCTTGACGGACACAGCCCTCACGCTCGTGACCTGCTCGCCAGGGCCGACTCCCGGACAGAGTCGCCGCTCGAGTCGATCACGCGGCAGCGCCTCCGCACGTCCGGCTTCCGCCCTCGGATCCAGGTGCCGGTGCCTGGCCTCGGACGCGTCGACATGATGATCGGACGACGACTGATCGTGGAGACCGATGGGCGGGAGTTCCACAGCGGAAACGAGGGCTTCGAGGAGGACCGACGGCGCGACCGCGTCGCCGCAACCCTCGGCCTGATCCCCATCCGGCTCACCTGGGTTCAGGTCCTCACGCAGTGGGAGGACGTGCTCGGCGACATCCGGGCCATTGCCTGCCGCACGGGTCGCCGTCGGCCGTGATCTCCTGGTCAGGTCACCGAGCCTCGTGCAGCGCGGCACGAATGTCCGCCTGGACCGGCCATCGGCGCCACAGTCGTACGCGGACACCGATTCCGACGGCGAGTCGTGCACGCGCTGGGACGGGGGCTGGACTAAGCGGGGCTGGGCGGGGGCGGAACTGGGCGCGGGAGATGGCGGACATGGGCACGAATGTCCGCCTGGACCCGCCATCGGCGCCACAGTCGTCCCCGGGAACCGATTCCGACGGCGAGTCGTGCACGCGATGGGGCGGGGTCGGGACTGGGCGAGGCAGGGTGGGTCGTCGGCACTGGGCACGAATGTCCACCTGAACCGCCGATCGACGCCGCAGTCATACCCCGAAACCGGTTCCGACGTCGTGTCGTGCTCGATGTGGGGGAATCCCGGGGTCAAGGCGGCAGACCTGGTGCCCTATGGGGCGGGCTCTGTTGGGGCGCCGCGGTGACCTGTGGCCAAGTGCGGCGGTGCCCTGTGAGTGGGCGTGGCGGGGTGGCGGGTCGCGCGGCCAAGGCAGGGGGCGGAGTGGTGCCCCTCCCCGCGACCCCTCGCGCTACTTCTTCTTGTGGGAGATGACGCCCTCAGCCACGTCGCGCATCGACTTGCGCAGGTCCATCGCCGTCTTCTGGATCCAGCGGAACGCCTCGGGCTCGGTGAGGCCGAGGTCCTGCTGCAGGATGCCCTTCGCCTGATCGATCACCTTGCGGGACTCGAGGCGCTCCTCCAGGGAGACCAGCTCGTCCTCGATTGCCTTGATCTCCTGGAACCGTCCCATGGCGATCTCGATGGCGGGGACCACATCCGAGGCGCCGAACGGCTTGACCACGTAGGCCATGGCCCCGGCCTCGCGCGCGCGCTCCACCAGGTCACGTTGGCTGAAGGCGGTCAGCATGACGACGGGGGCGATGCGCTCCTCGGCGATGATCTCGGCCGCGCTGATGCCGTCCATCTTGGGCATCTTCACGTCCATGATGACCAGGTCCGGCTCCAGCTCACGGGCCAGCTTCACGGCCTCTTCGCCGTCTCCGGCCTCGCCGACGACGTCATATCCCTCTTCGGTGAGGAGCTCGACGAGGTCCAGGCGGATCAGCGCCTCATCCTCGGCGACGATCACAGTGGGCTTCTTATTCATCCGTTGGTCACTTCTTTCCCGAGGCCGGCTCAGAGCTTGGCCTGCAAATACTGCGCTGATCCTACTCGGCATTGCCTCAGGATGCCCAGTCAGCGCGAAAGGCGGGGGTGTGGCACAATGATGCACGCCCTGCCCGCCCGGGTGGCGGAATGGTATACGCGGACGGCTCAAACCCGTCTGGCCGAAAGGCCTTAGGGGTTCGACTCCCCTCCCGGGCACCGGTTGAAACGCAGAAAGGGAGCCCCGCGGGGCTCCCTTTCCTTGTCTGTGTGGCTCAGCTCTCGCCGAGCTCCTTGACCTTGTGGACGCGCAGGTTGTTCGTCTTGCCGGGGATGCCCATCGGGGAGCCCGACACGATGACGATGCGCTCGCCGACCTCGATCATCCCGCGGTCACGCAGGTGACGGTCGACGGCTTCGACCATCTCCTCCTGCTCCGTGAACTCCGGGGTGATCTGGGTGTCCACGCCCCACGAGAGGGTCATGGTCTGCTGGGTGGACCGCTCGGGCGAGAACACCAGCATCGGGATGGGGGAACGAAGGCGCGACAGCCGCCGCCCCGTGTCACCCGACTTCGTGAACGCCACCAGGTAGCGGGCGCCGATGCGCTCGGCCACCTCGGCCGCCGCCTTGGCGAGGATGCCGCCGGTGGTGTGCGGGTCCCAGTCGATGATGTGGATCTCGGCGTGGCCCTCGCGCTCGGTCTTCTCGACGATGCGCGCCATGGTGGAGACGGTCTCCACCGGGAAGTCGCCGACGGAGGTCTCGCCCGAGAGCATGACCGCGTCCGCGCCGTCGAGGATGGCGTTGGCGACGTCCGAGGCCTCCGCGCGGGTGGGGCGCGGGTTGGTGATCATGGACTCGAGCATCTGGGTGGCGACGATGACCGGCTTGGCCCACTTGCGGGCGGCGCGGATGATGCGCTTCTGGACCAGCGGCACCTCTTCGAGGGGCAGCTCGACGCCCAGGTCACCGCGGGCGACCATGAACATGTCGAACGCGTCGATGATGTCCTGAAGGTTGGCGATGGCCTGCGGCTTCTCGAGCTTGGCGATGACGGGGACGTGGCGCCCCTCCTCGTCCATGATCTCGTGCACGCGCTTGATGTCGTCGCCGGAGCGGACGAAGGACAGGGCCACCATGTCGACGTCCTGGTGGAGCGCCCAGCGGAGGTCACGCTCGTCCTTGTCGCTCAGCGCGGGGACGGAGACGGCCACGCCGGGGAGGTTGATGCCCTTGTTGTTCGACACGGGGCCGGGGACGGTCACCTCGCACACCACGTCGGTGGCGGTGACCTCGACGGCCTTGAGGCCGACCTTGCCGTCGTCGATGAGGATCTGGTCGCCCACATTCACGTCGCCCGGGAGGCCCTTGTAGGTGGTCGAGCAACGATCCTGGTTGCCCTGGATGTCGTCGATGGTGATGGTGAAACGGTCACCGACCGCGAGGTGGACCTTCTGGTCGCCCTCGAAGCGGCCCAGGCGGATCTTGGGGCCTTGGAGGTCCGCGAAGACACCCACGGTCTTGCCGGTGGCCTCGGAGGCGGCCCGGACGTTCCTGAGGCGGTTGCCATGCTCCTCGTAGTCGCCGTGGCTCATGTTGAGACGGGCGACGTTCATGCCCGCATCCAGCAACTCGATCAGGCGGTCAACGGTCTCGGCGGAGGGGCCGAGGGTACAAACGATCTTTGCTCTACGCACGGGGCAACCCTACCGGAACGGGTCCCGTAGCGCAGCGGGGGTGGCGGGTAGCCCGCGCACCCGCTGACCGACGGTGGCCTCAGCCCTCGCGGACCACGTCGAGGGCGTGCGCCAGGTCGTCCGGGTACGGCGAGTCGAAGGTCACGTACTCCCCTGAGGTGGGGTGGGTGAAACCCAGCCTGACGGCGTGCAGCCACTGCCGCACGAGGCCGAGCCGGGCGGCCAGCACCGGGTCCCCGCCGTACAGCGGATCTCCGCAGCACGGGTGCCCGATGGCCGCCATGTGCACCCGGATCTGGTGGGTCCGACCCGTCTCCAGGTGGATCCGCAGCAGCGTGGCCGAGCGGTGCGCCTCGATGGTCTCGTAGTGGGTGACGGAGTGACGTCCGCCCTCGATGATCGCCATCTTCCAGTCCGAGCCGGGATGCCGGGCGATAGGCGCCTCGATGGTGCCCTCGAACGGGTCCGGATGCCCCTGGACCAGGGCGTGGTAGGTCTTGTCGACGGTGCGGTCCCGGAACGCCTGCTTGAGCACCGTGTAGGCCACCTCCGACTTGGCCACCACCATCAATCCGCTCGTGCCCACGTCGAGGCGCTGCACGATGCCCCGCCGCTCGGCGGCGCCGGAGGTGGAGATCCGCACGCCGGCCGCGGCCAGGTGCTCCACCACTGACGGGCCCTCCCATCCGAGGCTGGGATGGGCGGTCACGCCGACGGGCTTGTCGACCACGACCAGGTCGGCGTCCTCGAACACGATGCGCACCCCGTCGGCCAGGTGGGGCGACAGTCGGACACCGGCGGGCGCGGCGTCGTCCACCAACTCGAGCAGTTCGCCGCCGGCAACCCGCTGGGATGCCCTGGCGACGACGGCCCCATCGAGGAGCACGCCACCGGCCTCGATGAGCGCCTCGACCCTGGAGCGGCTGTACCCCGAGATGCGGGCCGCCGTCGCGTCGACGCGCCCCCCGGAGAGCGCGTCCGGGACGATGAAGACGCTCACGCCTCCACTGCCTTCGACGGCTCCTCGCCGGCGGCCTTCGCGGCGTTTGCTTCGGCGCGCTCGTCGCGGAAGCCGCCGATCACGATGAGGACCGCCGCCGAGGTGATGCACACGTCCGCCACGTTGAAGATCGCCCCGAAGTACTGGAGCTGGAACATGTCGATGACGTGGCCCCGCAGGACCGACGGCGGCTGGAAGATCCGGTCCACCAGGTTGCCGGTGATGCCCGCGAGCAGCAGGCCGAGGGCGACCCCGTGCCACAGCTTGGTGATGCGAGGGAGCGCGACCGCCAGGCACGCCACCGTGGCCAGTATGGCGAAGATGGAGAACACGATCGTGACGCCCGACCCCATGCCGAACGCCGCACCCGGGTTGCGGATCAGGTTCAGCTTCAGGAGGCTGCCCACCAACTCGACGGGGACGCCCGGTTCGAGGAAGGCGACGCTGGCCAGCTTGACCAGCTGGTCCACGCCCAGTCCGAGAAGCCCGATGCCGACGGCGATCCGCCTGATGCCGCGGCGTCGGGCGCTCAGCGCCGTTCCTCGCGCTGCTTACAGGTGACGCACAGGGTGGCACGCGGGAACACCTGCAGCCGACCCTTCCCGATGGGGTTGCCGCAGATCTCGCAGTTGCCGTATTCCCCGATGTCGAACAGGTGTATGGCGAGGCGTAGCTGCTCGGCCATCTCGCGCACGTTCTGCGCCAGCGACAGCTCCTGGTCGCGCTCGAAGTTGCTCGAGCCGACGTCGGCCGGGTCACGACCGGCGCCGTCGGTGCCGCCCTTGAGGAGTGCCTCGAGTTCGGCCTCCGTCGCCGCGATGCGCCGCTCGAGGCGCTCGAGTTCATCGTGGAGTTCGGCGCGCTGTTCGGCCACCTCCTCAGGCGTCCAGGGCTCCTCTCCTTCGAGGACCGGGAGCGCCGCGTTCGGCTCTACGGCTTTCTTCGACGTGGGCATTTGTCTGCTCTCCTGCTCAATGCTGTTCGGGAAGGGTACACCAAGGGAAGTACCGATCAATGCTGTTCGCGGCGGGGACGCGCGGGGCGGGATGAGATGACGCACCTCCGTCTGGTGCCCGCGCTCGGCGGTCCATCTCCAGTTGGAGGGCGTCAGATCGCCCGATCCGGTGTGCCGCGGCCCGACAAGACTGATCAGTGGTTCCCATGGCCGATCATGTCAACAGGCCGACGCCCTGGGGCGCCGGCCTGTGTCGAGTTCGGGTTGGTCTGCTACTGATCTCCGCCTGCCAGCGCGTCGAGGCGCGGGGTGTCGGAGCGCTGAGCCAACTCGGGCACGTCGTTGGGCTCCGCGTGGGCACCGTCGAGAGTGCTCATGAAGCGGTGCAGCACGCCGCTCATATTCTCGCGGAAGCTGGACTCGAAGCCCCGCAGGTGGTCCACCTTGGTGGTGAGCTCGGCCTGCTCGCGCTCCAGCTCGGAGAAGAGCTCGCGACGGCGCTCGGCGGCCTGGTGGTCCACTGCGGCCGCGCGGGAGGACGCCTCGTTCGTCATCTGTTCCGCGTTGACGCGGGCCTCGGACTCGATGCGCTCGGCCTTGGTGCGGGCGTCGGTCTTGATCTCGTTGGCGCGCTGGTCCGCCTCGTCGAGCTTGCGCTGGGCCTCGGCCTGAGCCTCGTTGACCAGCGTGGTGGCCTGGTCTGTGGCCATCTGCAGCAGGCGGGTGACGGCCGGGGCCGCCTCCTCGCTGGAGGTGACGGTGAGGTGCTGCACGCCGCCGGCGGAGGTGACCCGCTCGGAGCGGGACCTGTCGTACTCGGCGCGGACCTGCTCGAGCTGGTTGCGAAGCTGCTCGTTCTCGGCGGTGAGTTCGCGGACCCGCTGCTCGGAAGCGGCCAGGGAGGCGTTGACATCCCCACCCTCGCTGAGCGCTGAGTTGAGCCGATCCACCTCGGACCTGAGCGAGTCGATCTCGCGGTCCTTCTCCTGGAGGGCGGCCGCGCTGGCCCCGTTGTCGTCGCCACCACCGGAGAAGCTGCCCTGTTGCACCGACTCGAGCTCGCGGCGCATGCGCTCACGTTCCTTGTCGAACTCGTCGAAGGTCAGCTCCACCTTGTCGATGAACGTGTCGACGTCGCCCACCTGATAGCCGGTCTCGCCACGGCGCGACATGCGGAAGCGGATCTGGCGCACCTCATCCAGGGTCAGGCTCATAGTTGCTCCAATAGAAAAGTCGGATCGGACCGGTCAGGCCGGCTCGCTGTCAGGCTAGCGTAGCGCTTCGCGCACCGGCCAACAGCTACAGCAGGACTTGAAAGTTTGCATCAGAAGGGGATGAATCGAACGAGGGACTGCAGGATCTGCAGGCCGATGAACAGCACCAGCACACTGAGATCGAGCGACACATTGCCGATGCGCACCGGCTTGATCACCCTGCCCAGGGCCTTCACGGGTGGGTCCGTCAGCGTATAGACGAATTCGACGATGACCAGCACGAACCCACGCGGAGTCCAACCGGGAGCGAACATCGGGATCCATGAGAGAATCACCCGGGCCAGCAGGACCCAGATGTAGAGGCCGATCAGCCACCAGAGGATGTAGGCGACCATGGGCTCAGCTCTGGTTGAAGAAGCCGCCGGAGGCGATGCGCTCCTTATCCTCGGGGCCCACCACCAGATTGGCCGGGCACAGCAGGAAGACCTTGCTGGAGACCCGCTCGATGTTGCCCCTCAGCCCGAAGATCAGCCCAGCGGCGAAATCGACCAGGCGCTTGTCCTCGCCGTCCTCCATGTCCGACAGGTTCATGATCACGGGGATGCCGTCGCGGAAGTTCTCCCCGATGACGCGCGCCTCGTTGTAGGAGCGGGGCCGCACGCTGACGATCCGGCTCAGGTCTGCCACCTCCGGCTGCGGGACCGCCGCCACCGCCGTCGGGCGCCGGGTGGGAAGGGGAGCCACCTTGCTCATCTCTTCGCTCTCCTCGTCGACGTAGATATCGTCAGTGAGGTCTCCGTCGTCATGGGCCTCGTCACGGTAGCGGTCGTCTTCGACGAGCCCCATCCACGCAGCAAGCTTCTTCACGCCCACGGTGCCTCCTTCATTGATATGCCACGAGGCTAGCGCCCGACGCAACGGTTGAGGGCCCGACGCACCGAGGCGCGCCGATCACTTCATGAAGTCGGGGACGTCCAGGTCGTCGTCGTCATCCACGGGCCGGGGCGACGGCTGCGGCGCGGGCGAGGGCCTCTGGCCCGGCATGGGGCTGACCTGCGGGGCGAAGCTGGCAGCGGGCTGCGACACGGGGCGCGACGGCTGGCCCTGGCGCTGCTCGACCGGACGCGCCTGGCGCTTCTGGGGCTGGCCGCCGTCGAAGCCGGCCGCGATGACGGTGACGCGCACCTCGTCGCCGAGCGCGTCGTCGATGACGGTGCCGAAGATGATGTTGGCCTCGTCGTGCGCGGCCTCCTCGATGAGCTGCGCCGCGGCGGAGACCTCGAACAGGCCGAGGTCCGAGCCGCCGGCGATGGACAGCAGGACGCCGTGGGCGCCGTCGATGCTGGCCTCGAGCAGCGGCGAGGAGATGGCCATCTCGGCGGCGGCGCGGGCGCGGTCCTCGCCGCGGGCCGAGCCGATGCCCATGAGGGCCGATCCGGCCTGGCTCATGATGGACTTCACGTCGGCGAAGTCCAGGTTGATGAGGCCGGGGGTGGTGATGAGGTCCGTGATGCCGGAGACGCCCTGCATGAGCACCTGGTCCGCCTGCTTGAACGCGTCCAGGATGGCCACCTGGCGGTCCGTCATCTGCAGCAGCTTGTCGTTGGGGATGACGATGAGGGTGTCCACCTCTTCGCGCAGCCCCTCGATGCCGGACTCGGCCTGCGTGGAGCGGCGACGGCCCTCGAACGAGAAGGGGCGCGTCACCACGCCGATGGTGAGCGCGCCGAGCGAGCGTGCGATCTTGGCCACGATGGGCGCGCCGCCGGTGCCGGTGCCGCCGCCCTCACCCGCGGTGACGAAGACCATGTCGGCGCCCTTGAGCGCCTCCTCGATCTCGTCGGCGTGGTCCTCGGCGGCCTGGCGGCCCTTCGACGGATCGGCGCCGGCGCCGAGGCCGCGGGTCAGCTCGCGGCCGATGTCGAGCTTGACGTCGGCGTCGCTCATGAGAAGCGCCTGCGCATCCGTGTTGACTGCGATGAACTCCACTCCGCGGAGCCCGGCCTCGATCATGCGGTTGACGGCGTTGACGCCGCCGCCCCCGACGCCGACGACCTTGATCACCGCGAGGTAGTTCTGAGATGCGCTTGCCATGCCCTGAAGGCTATGGGAGCGTCGCGGCCAGCGTCCAACGCCACGTCGGATTCATGACGGATTCACCTCAAGTGCTACTTCAGGGTTCGTCCGCGGCGCCGCGCAGCCTCCACCCTCGAGGGCCTCGAACGCCGCCGTCGCGTCATTTGGTGGTGGGGTGGCGGGGGGCCGAGACATCGTAGACCTCGGCCTCCACCGACGCGAACAGCGCCGCCGCCACCTGGGACTTGAGCTCGGACTCCTCCGCGCTCCCCCACACCAGGGTGCGCCCCTCCGTGAGCGTCAGCGTGATCCGGTCCACCGCCTCCGCCGTCATCCGGCGCACCTCGGGCCGGACCGCCTCCGGGATGTGCGCCGCGACGACCGCGACATCGCGCAGCAGCCGCTCGTCGGTGCTGCTGCTGGTCACCTGGATGGTGTCGGGGCGCGGCTCAGGGGTGCGGTGGAACACCACCCCGTCGGCGTCGACCCAGTCCCACTCCCCCTCGCGCCTGCGCTGGAACGAAACCTCGCGCTCGGTCACCGCGACGGCGATCGTGTCGGGCGCCCGCCGCGACACCACCACCTCGCGCACCGGGGCCAACGACCTCACGCGCTCCGTGACGGCCGTCACGTCCTGCCGCAGCAGCGGCACGCCCATCTCGACGGCGGCCGCCGCGGTCACCTGATCGACGGTGAGCAGCGACGTGCCCTCGACGACGACGGCGCGCGTCTCGAACACCGGCGAGAAGAAGGCCAGCCATCCGCCCACCAGCAGCAGGACCACCGCCCCGGCCAGGGAGCCGCGCAGGATCCACCGACGGCGCCGCTCGGACATCCGCTTCTGCTGGAGCGCCTTGGCGAACTCGCCGGGAGGAAGCGCCTCCGTCACGACACCTGTGCGTCAGGCCGCTGCTTGAGCAGGTCCGCCAGGAGCGGGCCCACGATCGTGACGTCCCCGCAGCCGAGCGTGATGATGAGGTCTCCCGGGTGGGCGATCTCGTTGAGGGCCGCCGGCAGGTCGTACTTCTCCTTGACGTAGATGACGTCCTTGGCGCCGTGCCGGATGGCCGCGTCCACGACGAGCTCGCCGGTGACGCCGGGCACCGGGTCCTCGCGGGCGCCGTCGACGTCGTTGATCACCGCCACGTCCGCCAGCGTCATCACCTCGCCGAACTCGTCGGCGAAGTCGACGGTGCGGCTGTACAAGTGCGGCTGGAAGCAGGCGATGAGCCGGCCGGGCAGGCCCGTGGCCTCGTTGCCGGCGGCGGTGGCGCGCCTGGCGGCGGTCAGCGCGGCCCGGATCTCGGTGGGGTGGTGGGCGTAGTCGTCGTAGACGCGCACGCCGGCGGTGTCGGTGATGAGTTGGAAGCGGCGCAGCGTCCCCTCGAAGCGGCCGAGGGCGTCCACCGCCTCCTGGTGCGAGAGCCCGAGGATGCGGCCGACCGCGTAGGCGGCCGACGCGTTGGCGAGGTTGTGGTTGCCCGGGACCTGCAGCACGATGCGACCGGAGTCTTCGCCGTAGCTGATGGTGGCCGCGACACCGTTGCCGTGGGCCTCGACGTCGGTGATCCGCACGTCCGCGTCCTCGGCCTCGCCGTAGCGGATGATGTGCTTGGCCTCGCCCACCAGGGCGTCGGCGAGCGCGCGGGAGCCGTGGTCGTCGACGTTGATCACCACGTGCTGGACGGGGGGGCGGGTGGCGTAGGCGCGGAAGCCGTCGGCGTAGGCCTCGGGGGTGCCCCAGTTGATGAGGTGATCGGCCTCGACGTTGGTGATCACGGCGATCTCGGTTGGGTACTGGAGGAAGGAGGCGTCGGACTCGTCCGCCTCGACGACGAACGCGGGCCCGGAGCCGATCGCCGAGCTGGCGCCGGTGGTCGACAGCGGGGCGCCGATGACGTAGCTGGGGTCCCGCCCGGCCTCGCTGAGCATGATGGCGGTCATGGCGGTGGTGGTGCTCTTGCCATGCGTGCCGGCCACCGACACCCCGCGCTTGCCCTGCATGAGGGCGGCGAGAGCGGCGGAGCGGTGCCAGATGCGCAGACCGCGGCGGCGTGCCTCGACCAGCTCCACGTTGTCGGCGCGGATGGCGGACGAGATGACGACGGTCCGCGCGTCGCCCAGCTGCGCCGCGTCGTGGCCCACGTAGGTGGTGACGCCCGCGCGCGCGAGGTTGCGCAGCGCCGTCGAGTCCGAGCGGTCGGAGCCGGAGGTCTTGATGCCGAGCTCGGCGTAGAGGCGGGCGATGCCGCTCATGCCGGAGCCGCCGGCGGCGATGAAGTGGACGGGACCGACCTGCGCGGCCGGAACGACCTCAATGGGATTGAGGAGCATCGTCATACCTTTCCGTGGGCCGCCACGTGGAGGACGGCCTCTGCGAGGACCTCGGCGGCGTCCGACGGGTACATCCCGCGGCACGTCTCCGACATGGCGGCCAGCCGTTCGGGGTCCCCGAGCGTGTCCAGCACCAGCTCCGTCAGTCTACTCGGCGTCAACTGGTCGTCCGCCACGAGGAATCCCGCCCCCGCCGCGACCAGCTCGGCCGCGTTGCGCGCCTGCTCCCCGTTGCCGTAGGGCAGCGGCACGAAGATCACCGGCACGCCCGACACGGCGGTCTCGATCACGGTCCCGGCGCCCGCCCGGCCCACCATGAGGCTGGCCGCGGCGTAGGCCACGGCCATGTCCTGGACGAAGGCCACGGGCACGTAGCGCGCGCCGCCGGGACGCCCCACCGGCACGTGGGCGTCGGTCATGTTCTTCGGACCGAGCACGTGCAGGATCTGGACGCCGGCGTCGAGCAGCACGTTCCGGGCCTCCTCGACGGCGAGGTTGATGCTCCGCGCACCCTGCGATCCGCCGCTGACCAGCAGCGTGGGGCGATCAGGGTCGAGCCCGAAGGACGCCCGGGCGTCGGCGGCCGACACCTCGGGGTGGGTGATGGAGCGGCGCATCGGCATGCCCACGAGCCGACCGCCACGCATCGTCGTCTCCTTGAACGTGGTGGCGACGAACCTGGCGAACCGGGCGCCGATGCGGTTCGAGATGCCGGGCAGCTTGTTGGCCTCATGCACCACCACCGGGACGCCGGACAGCCAGGCGGCCAGGTAGGCGGGGATCGACACGTAGCCGCCGAAGCCGACGAGCACATCGGCCCGCGTCTCCTTGAGGATGCGTCGCGCCTGGGAGACGGACCGGGTGAGCGTGACGGGCAGCTTGACCAGGTCCAGGTTGAGGGTGCGGGGCAGGGGCACCGGATCGATGAGCCGCAACTCCAGCCCGGCCTCCGGGATGACGCGGGTCTCCAGCCCCTTCGCGGTGCCCACGCAGACGATGTCCGCCGGCCCCCGGTCGAGGATGGCCTTGGCCGTCGCGATGAGCGGCGAGGTGTGGCCGGCGGTTCCGCCGCCGGCCATCACGATGCTGGGCATGCTCTCAGTCCTCCCTGGTGGCGGCCATGACGCTGGTCATCCGCGGCCTCGACTTCTTCTTCCGGGCGGCGATGAACGCGCGCGCGTCCGGGGTGTCCCGGGCCAGTGCCAGCAGCACGCCCACCGCCATCAGGCTGGCGAGCAGCGCGGAGCCGCCGTTGGAGACGAACGGCAGCGGAACGCCCAGCACCGGCAGGAGGTGCAGGACGACGAAGATGTTGATGACGGCCTGGATCAGCAGCCACCCCGTGATGCCGGCGGCGACCACCTTGTTGAACATGGCGTCCGAGCGCATCGCCACCTCCAGCCCCGCCCAGCCGAGGAGGGCGAAGAGGGCGATGATGAGCAACACTCCGAACAGCCCGAGCTCCTCGCCGATCACGGCGAAGATGTAATCGGTGTGGGCGCCGGTCTTGAGGCCGCCCCACTTCTGACGGCTGGCCCCCAGCCCCAGCCCCCACCATCCGCCGGACGCCAGGGCGTACAGGGCGGCCATGGGCTGTGAGGACAGGTCCGTGTTGGATTCAGGGTTGAGGAAGATGGCGATCCGGTCCATGCGGTTGCCGGAGCCGTAGATCAGGAGCCCCACGAGCACGAGCGCGGCGGCGCCCAACGGCACGAGGACCCGCATGGAGGTGCCCACGAAGAACAGCACCAACGCCAGCATCACGCCGATGATGAGCCCGGTGCCCAGGTCGCGGCCAGCCAGCACCAGCGCCAGGATCAGACCGCCGAGCGGGACCAGCGGGATGGCCAGCTGCGCGGGCTCGTGCAGCCTGCCCCGCTTGATGTGGAACACCGTCCCGCACCACACCACCAGCGCAAGTTTTGCGAACTCGGCGGGCTGGAACTGGATGGGGCCGAGCTTGAGCCAGTTGCGGTTGCCGTTGATCTCGGCGCCGAAGAGCACCACCAGGATCAGCAGCCCCACCGCCAGCGCCCACGCGGGCCAGCCGAGCCGGCGCAGGTGGGCGGGCTTGATCCTGCTGAGGATCAGGGCCGCGACGACGCCCGCGACGAGGAAGCCGAAATGTCGGACGGTGTAGTAGTAGGGGTCACCCTTCTCCACCTGAGCCACCACCGACGACGCCGACAGCACCATCAGGAAGCCGACACCCACCAGGACGGCCACGCTCGTCACGATGAAGTAGAACGGGGCCATCGGGGAGGCGGCCAGCACCTTGACCTGGGACCAGAGGGTGATCGGCCGCGCCGGGGTCACTGCGTCTGTGGCCATCTCGTCCTCTCTCGTCACCCTGCCAGGTACCGCTGCACCGCCTCGGCGAACTTCTCGCCTCGGGCCGAATAGCTGTCGAACATGTCAAGGCTGGCGCAGCCCGGGGAGAGCAGCACCGTGTCCCCGGGGCGCGCCATGGCGCCCGCCAGGGCCACCACCTCGTCCATCACCCCAGTCTCGGCGCTGTCCAGCACCCGCACCGGGACCTCGGGCGCGTGTCGGGCAAGCGAGTCCGCGATGAGGTGGCGGTCAACGCCGATGACGACGGCGCCGCGCATCTTGGCGCGGTGGTGGCGCACCAGGTCGTCGAACGTGGTGCCCTTCGCCTGCCCACCCGCGATCCACACGAACGACGGGTACGCCTGCATGGCGGAGTTGGCCGCGTGCGGGTTGGTGGCCTTGGAGTCGTCGACCCAGCGCACGCCCGAGTCCTCGGCGATCTGCTGGATGCGGTGCCCGGACAGCCGGAGCCGCTTGAGCCCGGCGGCCACGGACGAGGCCTTGACGCCGTAGCTGCGGGCCAGGGCGGCGGCGGCGAGCGCGTTGGCCACGTTGTGCGGCGCGTAGGGCTGCACGTCGGAGACCTTCGCCAGCTCCAGCGCGGAATCCCGGCGCTGCTCGACGAAGGCGCGGTCCACGATGAGGTCGTCGACGATCCCGACCATCGAGACGGCCGGGGTGCCCAGCGTGAAACCGATGGCGCGCGCGCCCTCGACCACGTCGGCCTCCTCCACCATTTTCTCGGTCTCGGGCTCGGCCACGTTGTAGACGCAGCTGTGGGTGACGCCGGAGTAGATCTTGGCCTTGTCAGCGGCGTAGAGGCCCATGGTGTCGGGGGCGCCCTCGTACCACTCCAGGTGGTCCGGGTGCAGGTTGAGCACGGCCGCGGAGTGGAGGTGGACGTTGTTCATCCAGTGCAGCTGGAAGCTGGACAGCTCGACGGCGAACACGTCGTAGTCGGTGTCGTCGAGGATGGCCTCGATGATGGGGCGGCCGATGTTGCCCACCGCGGCCGCCTTGCGTCCGTCGGCGATCAGCATCGACTCCAGCATCTGGGTGGTGGTGGTCTTGCCGTTGGTGCCGGTGATGCCCAGCCAGGGGATGGCGCGGTCCGGCTGCATCATCCGCCACGCCAGCTCGGTCTCGCCCCACACGGGGACGCCGGCGGCCGCGGCCTGGCGCAGCAGCGGCGCGGAGGGGCGCCAGCCCGGTGAGGTGACCACGAGGTCCGTGCCGGGCGGCAGCGTCGCGGTGGAACCCGGGCCCAGTACGACGGTAACGTCGAGGTGCTCGAGCAGCGTCGCCTTGTCGGCGTGGGTCTCGGACTCGTCGAGGACGATCACCTTCGCGCCCAGCGAGATGAGCCCGTCGGCGGCGGCGAAGCCGGAGACACCCAGCCCCGCGACCACCACCTGGGCCGAGGGCCAGTCCGAGAGGCGGTCAGCGGTCGTCATCCAGTCCTTGGTCATCCCTGACCCACCACCCATTCGGCGTAGAAGATGCCCACGCCCAGCGCCACGCACAGCCCGCCGATGATCCAGAATCTGATCACGACAGTGACCTCGTCCCAGCCCACGAGCTCGAAGTGGTGATGGATGGGCGACATCTTGAAGATGCGCTTGCCCTTGGTGGCCTTGAAGTAGGCCACCTGCAGCGTCACGGAACCCACCTCGATGACGAACAGCAGGCCCAGGATGACCAGCAGCAGCTCGGTGCGGGTCATCATCGACAACCCGGCCAGCGCGGCGCCGATGGCCATCGAGCCCGTGTCGCCCATGAAGATCTTGGCCGGCTTGGCGTTCCACCACAGGAACCCGAAGCAGGCTCCGGCGAACGCCACCGCGACCACGGCCAGGTCGTGCGGGTCGCGCACCTCGTAGCAGCGGGGGCCGGCCGTCGAGGTGCGCGCGCACCACTGGTTGAACTGCCAGATGTTGACGATGGTGTAGGCGGCGAACACCAGCGTGGCGCTTCCGGCGGCCAGCCCGTCGAGGCCGTCGGTGATGTTGACCGCGTTGGACCACGCCATGATCAGGAAGATGATGACCGGCACGGCGAGCAGCAGCGGCAGGGTCAGCCAGGGGATGTCGCGCAGGAAGGAGATGGCCGGCGACGCGGGCGTCAGGCCCCGCTCGTCGGGGAAGTTGAGCGCGAGGAACGCGAACACGCCGCCGATGAGGAACTGCCCCACCAGCTTCCCGCGGGCGGTGAGGCCGAGGCTGCGCTCCTTGGAGATCTTGGCCCAGTCGTCGAGGAAGCCCAGGAAGCCCATGCTGACGGCCAGCCCGAGCAGCAGCACGCCCGACAGGCTGGGCGGCTGCCAGCGCACGAGGTGCGACAGCGTGTAGGCCAGCACCGCCGCGCCGATGATGACCAGGCCGCCCATGGTGGGGGTGCCGCGCTTGACGTAGTGGGCCGTGGGTCCGTCCTCGCGGATGAACTGGCCGTACTGGCGCCGGGTCAGGAACTTGATCAGCAGGGGCGTGCCCACCATCGCGAACAGCAGCGACAGGGACCCCGCCACGAGGATGTTGATCACTTGGCGCCTCCGTTTCCGTCCGCGAGCTCGGCCGCGACCGTTTCCAATCCGACGCCTCGTGAGCCCTTGATGAGGACGACGTCGCCGGGAGACAGGCTAAGGGAAGCGGCCACGGATGCACGATCCGAGACGCGGGCGGGCAGGCCCTCCGCGGCGGCGCCGGCCACCACGTGCTCGGCGAGGCCGCCGACGGCGACCACCTCCGCGACCCCCAGGTCCGCCGCCAGGCGGCCCACCTCCTCGTGCAGCTCGGGGGCGAGCGGCCCGAGCTCGAGCATGTCGCCCAGCACCGCCACCACCCGGGCCCCGGGGTGCTCGGCGCGCGAGCCCTGCCCCAGCTCCACCGCGGTGGCCAGGGCAACCGCCATCGAGTCGGGGTTGGCGTTGTAGGCGTCGTTGAGGATGAGGACGCCGTCGGCGCGCGGGTGCAGCTCCATCCGCCAGCTGGACCGCGGCGAGGCCCCGGACAGCGCCTGGGCGATGAGGCCGAGGTCCAGGCCGACGGCGAGCGCGGCCGCGGCGGCGGCCAGGGAGTTGCCCACCTGGTGCCGGCCGATCACCCGCAGCGTGACGGGGGCGGTGCGTTCGGTGTGCCCGTCGTCCACCACCAGGTCGAACGAGGCCTGGCTGAGCGCGTTGAGGGTGACGCCGCGGGCCGTGACCCGCAGGTCTCCGTCGGGCAGGTCCCCCTCGCCGAACCAGGCGATGCGGGCGCGGGTGCGCTCCCGCATGGCCGCGACGGCGGGGTCGTCGGCGTTGAGCACGGCCCAGCCGTCCTCGGCGAGGTCCGCGACGATCTCGGACTTGGCCTGAGCGGTGGCCTCCACCCCGCCGAACTCGCCGACGTGGGCGCGGCCGACGTTGAGGCACACGCCCACGTCGAGCCCCACCAGCGAGGTGAGCCAGGCGATGTGGCCGATGCCGCGGGCGCCCATCTCGGAGACGAGGTAGGCGGTGTCGTCGCTCACCCTGCAGGCGGTGAGCGGGACGCCCACCTCGTTGTTCTGCGAGCCGACGGGGGCGACGGTGGGGCCGGCGGCCTCGAACACCTGCGCCATCAGGTCCTTGGTACTCGTCTTGCCGGAGCTGCCGGTCACGCCGATGCTGACCATGCCGCGGGCGCGGGCCTCGCGCACGACTCCGCGGGCCAGCCAGGAGAGGGCGGCCACCGAGTCCTCGGCCAGGATGTGCGGCACGGGCGCCTCGGTGACGGCCATGCCGATGACACCCGCGGCCCCGGCCGCGGCCGCGGCGGCGGCGTAGTCGTGGCCGTCGACCCGCTCCCCCGGGATGGCGACGAACAGCGCCCCTGGGGTGGTCTCGCGGTTGTCGATGATCACATCCGGGCCGGCCACGGCGTCGTCGCCGAAGAGTTCGACGGGCGCCGGCTGCATCAGCTCGACGAGTTCAGTCATCGTGCGGGGACGCATCGGTGGCTCCTTCCTCGGTCAGGCGGCGCCAGGCTCGCGTCGCTTCCTCGACATCGTCGAAGTCGACGGTGCGGTCTGCAAGTATCTGCCCGCGCTCGTGTCCCTTGCCGAGGATGGCCACCACCGTACCGGCGCCGGCCCCCCTCAGCGCGGTCTCGATGGCCGCGCGTCGCCCCTCGACCTCCATGAGCTCCGCGCCGGCGCGCAGGGCGGGCCGGGCCCCGGCGAGCGTCTGGGCGCGGATGATGGCCGGGTCCTCGGAGCGGGGGTTGTCGTCGGTGATGATGGTGAGGTCGCTGCCGCGGGCGGCGGCCGCGCCCATCTCCGGGCGCTTGTCGGGGTCGCGGTCCCCGCCGCAGCCCAGCACGGTGACGATGCGGCCCTGGCCGGCCAGGGATTCGAGTGCCGCGCCCACCGCCTGCGGGGTGTGCGCGAAGTCCACCACCACCAGCGGCGCGCCCGGGCCCAGGTCCACCCGCTGCATCCGGCCGGGCACCTGCGCGCCGCGCAGCCCCGTCAGCGCGGCGTCGGCGCTCACGCCCACCGCCTCGAGCATCGCGAACGCGACGGCGGCGTCGATCATGTTGTATTCGCCCGGCAGGGTCAGCTCGAGCGTCAGGGACTCCCCCGCCCTGGTGAGGGTGGCGCGGCCGCCGAGCGGGGCGAGGGCCTCGTAGCCGGTGAGGACGTAGTCCGCCTCGGGGGTGCTGCCGACGGTGATCAGCCGGCTCCTGCCGTGGGTGGCCACGCGGTGGGCGATCTCGCGGCCCTTCGGGTCGTCGATCCAGACCACGCTGGCGGCCGCCCGCCCCGGTTCGAACAGCGAGGCCTTGGCCTCGAAGTAGTCGTCGAGGTCGCGGTGGAAGTCCAGATGGTCGCGGCCCAGGTTGAGGAAGGCGGCCACGTCGAACTCGATGCCGTCCACGCGGCTGAGCGCCAGGGCGTGCGAGCTCACCTCCAGCGCCACCGCCTGCGCGCCGCGGCGCTGCATGACCGCGAGCAGCGCCTGCAGGTCCGGGGACTCGGGGGTGGTGACGGTGGTGCGCGAGGTGCGCAGCTCCTCGGCGCCCAGCCGGAAGCCGATGGTGCCGATGGTGCCGGCCAGGCGCCCGTCGGCGGCGAGGCCCGCCTGGAGCAGGGCCACGGTGGTGGTCTTGCCGTTGGTGCCCGTGACGCCCAGCATCGTCAGGGCGCGGGCGGGCTCCCCGTAGAAGCGCGCCGCCATGACGGCCGCCGCGTGCCGGGCGTCCTCGGCCAGCAGCACGGGGACCGCCGGCCCGGCGAGCAGTGCCAGGCCAGAGTGATCGGTGAGGATGGCGGCGGCCCCGGCGGCGACGGCGGCGCCGGCGAACGCGGCGCCGTGCGTGCGGGTGCCGGGCAGCGCGACGTAGAGCCAGCCCGGCCGGACGGCCCGCGAGTCCAGCGTGATGCCGGTCACCGCGACCCGGCCATGCGCGTCGCCCAGCAGCCCCAGCCCGTCGGCGAGCACCGCGAGGGGCGCCGGCGGCGGGGACGCGGGGCGGAGCGTGGCGTTCATCACTCGAACGTTAGCGGGGTCTCGGCTGGCGGCGTCGTCGACGGGGCGACGTTGTAGCGCGGGAGGGCCAGCTCGAGGATGTCGTTGACGGCGGGGAGCGCGAGGCGGCTGCCCAGGTTGCCGTTGGTGGGCTGGTCGAGCACCACGTAGACCAGGATCTGCGGGTCCTCCACCGGCGCCACGCCGACGAAGCTGGCGGTGAAGCCGTTGTAGCACTTGCACGTCGGGTCGAAGCGCTGGGCCGTGCCGGACTTGCCACCGGTGCGGTAGCCGGGGATGGCGCGGTTCTCGTTGAGGGTGATCACCGACTCCATCATCTGCAGCGCCATGTCTGCGGCCTCCTCGGAGACCACCCGCCGGGTGACGGGCTCGGGCAGGTCCAGCGCCTCGCCGTCGGCCGTGGTGGCGGAGTTGATGATGGTGGGCTGCACGTAGACCCCGCCGTTGGCGACGGCGTTGATCGCCGCGGCCATCTGGACGGCGTTGACGGAGACCGCCTGGCCGAAGGAGACCTGGTCACGCGTGTAGTCGGCCATGTCCGTGCCGGGGAGGCTGCCCGCGGTCTCGCCGGGGAGGCCGACGCCGGTCTTGGCGCCCAGGCCGAAGGCGGACAGGTACTGCGAGAGGGCGGACTTCTCCATCTGCCGCGACAGCAGGATGGTGCCGATGTTGGAGGACTGGGCGACGACGCCGCTGGCTGTCATCTGGAGCTCGCCGTGGTCGAACGAGTCGCGGACGTAGCCGGCGCCGGAGGCGATCCTCGCCGGAACCTTCACGCGGGTCGTCGGCGTGACGAGACCCTGGTCGGCGAGGGCGGCCATGGTCAGCACCTTCTGCACCGAACCCGGCTCGTAGGCCTCGGTGACGACGCGGTTGCCGAGGTCCTCCGCGTCCGCGGCCCGCGTGTTCGACGGGTCGAACCCGGGGTTGTTGGCCAGCGCCAGGATCTCCCCGGTCTTGACGTTCATCACCACGGCCTTGCCCGTCGAGGCGCCCGCCTGCTTCACGTACTCGGCCAGGATCTGCTCGGTCATCCAGTTGAGGTCCGAGTCGATCGTCAGCCCGTAGGACGTGCCGTCCTGGGCGGGGGTCATGATGTTGGTGCCCAGCGGGATGCGGCCGTAGGTGGACCAGTCGTAGACCAGCTTGCCGGCTGTGCCGTCGAGTTCGCCGTCGAGGACGTACTCGAGTCCGGCGGCGCCCTCCCCGTCGCCGTTGACGAAGCCCACGACGTTGGAGGCCACGGACCGGTTGGGGTAGACGCGGATGGGGTCGGGGTCGCCGAAGACGCCCTTCCAGGGGCGCGTGCCGTCGCCGCCGAAGCCCTTCTGCATGTCGGCCTGGATGGCGGTGTACACGGCGGCGGGGACCTTGCGCTCGACGATCTCGTAGCGCGAGTCGGGGGTGTTGATCAGCGCCAGGTAGGTGGACTTCTTCCCGCCGAGGTGCTCGACGAGGATGTCGGCCACCGCGCTGGGGGCGGCGGCGGCCTCCTCCTGCTTCTTCTCGCTCATCGCGTAGCGCTTGTCGGCGCCGTTGGTGCGGATCATGTCCGGGTCGATCGAGACGATCCGGGCCGGCTCGGTGGCCGCCATCACTACACCGTTGCGGTCGGTGATGGTGCCGCGGGTGGCGGGCAGCTCACGCGTGGACTGCATCTGGGCCGCGGCCTCCGCGGCGAACGCCTGCGCGTCGATGCCCTGCAACTGGACGGCGCGCACGCCGGCGATCGACAGGAGCACGCCGAGGGTGACCATGAACACGCGGATCCGCACGCTGGTGCGCCCCACTGGAAGGCGGACCGACTTGCGGTGGCGGCGGGGCGCCGGGCGACGGGTGGCCCCGGCCCGCTTCGGTGTGCCGCCGGGCCGTGACGCGCCGGGCTGGGCCGTGCGGGGCTTGGAGCCACCGGTGACCGGGCGGGGCTTGGACCCACCCGTGACCGGACGGGGCTGCGAGCCACCCGTGCCCGGACGGGGCTTGGTCCCACCCGTGACAGGACGGGGCTTCGACGCACCCGTGGCAGGACGGGGCTTCGAGTCGCCCGTGCCGCGCGGCGAGGGAGGCCGCTTGCCCCCCTTGGGGCCGTTGGGATCAGGTCTGTCCGCCATGGCTCTAGCCCCCCGTCGTCCCTGCCGCGGCCAGGTCGTCGGGCAGCTGGACCACCGGGGCCTCCGGCTCCGGCGTGACGATGGGGGCGGCCGCCGGCGGCGCCTCGGAGCGGCGACCACGGAGGAACGGCAGCTCGTCGCCGGTCACCGGGGTGGGGACGCCGGTGACGGACCCGTCGGCGAGGTGGAGGAACGCCGGGTACGGGTTGGGCACCATGCCGAGCTGGGAGGCGCGCAGCGCCAGGGCGTTGGCGCTGGAGACCTTCTGCAGCTGCGAGGTGAGCGCCGCCTGCGTGTAGCCCAGCTCGGTGGCCTCCTTGCGCAGGCCGGCCAGCTCGCGGGACTGGGCCCCCACGGAGGTGGTCACCACCATGACGGCGGCCAGGCCGAGTGCGACGAGGAGACCCACGATGGCGGCGAAGCCGAGGGTGGACACCCTGGCCACCGGGGTCCTGACCATCCGCAGGCGCGGGGCGGCGGTCTCGGCGGCGGTGATCGGCTGCGCGCTCATGCTGTGGCCTCCCTGATGCGAACGGCGGCCCGGAGCCGCGCGGAGGCGGCCCGGGGGTTGGTGGCGGTCTCGTCGGGCCCTGGCCGCTCGGCGCCGCGGGTCAGCAGCTGCAGCTCGGCCTTGAGGTGCTCGGGGATGACGGGCATGTCCCTGGGCGCCCGGTCGGTGGCCTTGGCGGCGAACGTGCGCTTGACCAGCCGGTCCTCGAGGGAGTGGTAGCTGAGCACCGCGATCCGGCCGCCCAGTGCGAGGGCGTCGACGGCGGCGGGCAGCACGCCCTCCAGTGCGGCGAGCTCGCGGTTGACCTCGATCCGAAGCGCCTGGAAGGTGCGCTTGGCGGGGTGGCCGCCGGTGTGCCGGGCGGCGGCGGGGATGGCCGCGGAGATGGTCTCGACCAGCCGCCCCGACCGCGTGAAGGGCTCCCGCTCCCGCTCGGCCACGACAGCGCGCGCGATCCGGTCCGCGAATCGCTCCTCGCCGTACCACTTGAGGATCCGGGCCAGCTCGCCGGCCGGGTAGGTGTTGAGCACGTCGGCCGCGGTGGGCCCCTCGGTGGGGTTCATCCGCATGTCCAGTGGCGCGTCGACGCGGTAGGCGAAGCCGCGCTCGGTGCGGTCGATCTGCAGCGACGAGAGCCCGAGGTCGAGGAGGACGGCGTCCACCGTCGCGAGGCCCAGATCCGCGAGCACCTCGGGCAGCTCGTCGTAGACGGCGTGCACGAGCGTGGCCCGCTCCGCGAGCGCGCCGAGGCGTTCGCGGGCGACGGCGTGGGCGTCGGGGTCCCGGTCGATGCCGATGAGCCGCGCCTCGGGGCACGCCTCCAGCACGGCGGTGGCGTGGCCGGCCAGGCCGAGGGTGCCGTCGACATAGACCGAACCGGGCCGCTGCAGCGCCGGACGGAGGAGCTCGACGATGCGGTCACGCATGACCGGATCGTGAACGTCTTCGTAGCCCTGCATGTATATCGACCCTTGTCCTGATGGTGTGTTGCGTGTGTCGTCGGCCTCTGCAGCCCCACCCAGGGGTTCCCTTCCGGATGTGGACCTGACACCGGGGAAGTGACGTCAGGGCCGCCGGCCGGGAGCCGCCGGGTGGGCCTGCTACAGGCGCTGGAAGGCGGCGAGCTCGTCGTCCATGCCCGAGAAGCTCTCCTCGCTCGCCTCGGAGTACTTCTGCCATGTCTCGGCGTCCCAGATCTCGGCGCGGTTCATCGCGCCGATCACCACGACGTCACGATCCAGGCCGGCGTAGTCGCGCAGGATCTGGGGAATGGTCACCCGCCCTTGCCGGTCAGGAACTTCGAAGCTGGCGCCCGCGGTCATCATGCGCTGGTAGTCGCGGACCTGCTTCACGGTGCTCGGCGCGCTCATGGCCTCGGCCATCAACGCCTCGAACGTGTCCTTGGGGTAGACGGCCAGTGCCCGCTCCTGGGTGCGGGTCACCACGAGTCCGTCCTCCAATGCGTCGCGGAATCGCGCGGGGAGGATGAGGCGCCCCTTCTCGTCCAGCTTCGGTGTGTACGTCCCCAGAAACACGGTGTGAGCACCCCCTTCCCCTCCACAATCCATCCACTTCGCTCCATTTCGCCCCACCGTACCCCACTTCCCTCCACCTGGACACCACTTTCTGGCGTGTCGACGGGGCGTTGCGGTCTGGGAATAGGCTGGGAACGCCGTCCCGACGCCCACTTCTCAAAGGAGTCCCCGGTGAACCAGCCCGCCACCCCCTCGCTCGCCGAGGTCTCCAAGCTCGCCCGTGACATCTCCGCGGAGATGGCGCGCGTCATCGAGGGCAAACCGCACCAGATCCGGATGGCCGTGGCGGTGCTGCTGGCGGAGGGCCACCTGCTCATCGAGGACGTGCCCGGGGTGGGCAAGACGGTGCTCGCGAAGTCACTCGGCCGCGCCATCTCCGGCGACGTCAAGCGCATCCAGTTCACGCCGGACCTGCTGCCCAGCGACGTGACCGGCGTGTCGGTCTACAACCAATCCACGCGGGAGTTCGAGTTCAAGCCCGGCGGCATCTTCGCCCACATCGTGCTCGGCGACGAGATCAACCGGGCCTCGCCGAAGACGCAGTCCGCGCTGCTGGAGGCCATGGCGGAGGGGCAGGTCTCCGCGGACGGGCACACCTACCGGCTGAGCGAGCCGTTCATGGTGATCGCCACCCAGAACCCCATCGAGATGGAGGGCACCTACCCCCTCCCCGAGGCGCAGCGCGACCGTTTCATGGCCCGCATCACCATGGGCTACCCGGCGCGGCAGGCGGAGGTGGCCATGCTCACCCACAACGCCGGCGGGGACCAGTTGACCGGCATCACCCCGGTCACCGACGCCGCCGCCGTCGCCGCGGCCATCCGGGCCATCCGCACCGTGTACGTGGCGCCGGTGATCAACGACTACATCGTGGCCATCGTCGAGGGCACCCGCCTCCACCCTGACCTCAGGCTGGGCGCCAGCCCGCGCGCGTCCCTGCACCTCATGCGGGCGGCGCGTGTCGAGGCCGCGCTGGCCGGCCGCGACTACGTGATCCCGGAGGACGTGCGAACCCTGGCCGTCTCGGTGCTCGCGCACCGGGTGCTGCCGACGGTGGAGGCGCAGGTGTCGCGGCGGGACCCTGAGGGCATCGTCGGTGCGATCGTGGACGCCACCTCGGCCCCGAACCGGGGCTGAGCGTTGCGGAAGCGGGGAACCCGGCTGACGGGCCGCGGCATCATGCTGCTGGTCCTGGGTGTCGCGGCCACCGTCGGCTCCAGCTACCTCGGCGAGCGTGACCTGCTCTGGCTCGCCCTGACTCTGGCGCTGCTGCCGCTGCTGGCGGCGGGCTACCTGGTGCTGGCACGCCCCCGGGTGAGCCACGACAGGACGCTCACCCCGGCCACCATCCCCGTCGGCTCGTCCACCCGCGCCGTGCTCCACGTGGCCAACCAGTCACCGGCGCAGGCCAGCGCGCTGCGCTTCGTCGACGACGCCCCGCCGGTGCTCGGCGGAGGGGCCTCGTTCGTCATCGCCCGCGGCTTCGGCCGGTGGCGCCAGGCCGTCGGGTACACGGTGGAGGCGGACCAGCGCGGACGCTTCGAGATCGGCCCGCTGCGCGGCACGGCCTCGGACCCGTTCGGCCTGGCCACCCGCACGTTCACCGCCGCCGGCACCCCCACCCTGCTGCGCGTCACCCCGCGGGTCTGGCCGCTCGGCGAGCTCACCGGCGGGGCCGGCCTGGGCGCCGCGGGCGACGCCACCCCGCAGCGGATCGGGCAGGCCGGCCAGGACGACGTGCTGGTGCGCGAGCACCGCCACGGCGACGACATGCGCCGGGTGCACTGGAAGATGAGCGCCAAGCAGGGAGACCTGATGGTGCGGCTCGAGGAGCACCCGTGGGACCCGTCGAGCACGCTGGTGGTGGACAACCGCCTCAGCGCCCACCTGGGCCACGGGCCGACGGGGAGCCTCGAGTGGGCGGTCTCGGCCGTCACCTCCATCGCCGCGCTGCTGGTGGAGGGCCGCTACCGGCTGGCGGTGGTGGCCCCGTCGGGCACCGTGTTCGAGTCCGGCCACGCCGTCGGGCACGGCGCGCAACACGCGCTGATCGAGTCCATGACGGACCTCGCGCCGTCGGAGGAGACCTGGCTGGGGAGGGCGGTGACGGACACGGAGGCGCTCACGTCGGCGGCCTCCATCGTCGCGGCCACGGGCCTGCTGACCGCGGCCGACGCGGCCGCGCTGGTCGCGGCCGGCGGGCGGGCAAGGAGCCTGGTGGCGCTGGTGCCGGACTCGCGCGCCTGGGGTGCCGCCGACGACGAGCACGACGACGCCTGCCGCATGATGCGCAACCACGGCTGGACGCTGGAGACCTACTCCCCCGGCGAGCCGGTGCCCTCGGTGTGGAAGAGGGTGTCGCGGTGAGGTTCAGCTACCACCCGTGGACCAGCGTCGTGGCCGCCGTCGCCGTCTGGCTGGGGCTGCTGCCGCTGGCCACGATGGTCACCGGCGTGGAGTACCTCGTCGAGACGGGGCTCGTGGTGGCCACCACCGGCCTCGTCGGCCTGGGGCTGGCCGCGCTGCGGCTGCCGCGCGCGCTGGTCCTGCTGGCCCAGGTCATGGCGGTGGGCGCCGTGGTGTGGTGGCGCGCCCTCGCGCTGAGCGGGGCCGGTCTGGGCCAGCCGCTCACCACCATGCAGGCGCTGGCCGCCGAGGGCGTGGTGACCATCCGCACGGGCGCCGCCCCCGTCGAGCCCACCCCCGGCCTGCTGTGGCTCATCGTGCTGCTCACCGCCCTGCTGGCGCTGGTGGTGGAGCTGCTGGTCAACGTGCTGGAGCAGCCCGCCTGGGCCGTCGCGCCGCTCGCGCTGGCCTACGGCATCGCCGGCATCACCCTCGTGGTGGACCTGTCGTTCGTCTACGTGCTGCCCGTCGTGCTGGGCTATCTCGCGGTGCTGCTGAGCGCCACCGGGCTGGCCGAACAGCTGACCGGGAAGGCCTCGCGGGTGGGCGCCTACCTGGTGTCGCGGACCCAGGTGGCCGTGGCGTTCGGGGCGGTCGCCGTGGCCCTCGCGCTGATCATCGCCCCGCTCATCCCGATGGGCCAGAAGCAGCCGTGGAACAACGACGGCCCGGACGGCCCGATCCAGCTGAGCGACCCGACGGTGCGCCTCGAACAGGACCTCCGGCGCCCCGCCGACAGCCCCGTGCTCACCTACCGCACCAGCAACGACCAGAGCGCCTACATGCGCACCGTCGCGCTGCCGGAGCTCACCACGGACGGGGCGCGGCTGCTGCCGATGCGGCTGTCGCGCTTCGGGATGGCCGGCGCCTACTCCTTCACTGGCGAGCGGGTGGAGGTGGACGTGGCGATGGCCGGCGTGCCCTCGGAGTACCTGCCGGCGCCGTTCGCCGTCGAGTCCCTCGACGCCGAGGGCACCTGGACCTTCGACCCGGCCACGATGAGCGTGGTGGCCTCCGGCCCGGACCGCGTGGAGCAGACGGTGGACCTCACCTACTCCGTGGTCTCCGTGGTGCCCTCCCCGTCACGCGAGGACATCGAGGCCGCCGGAGTCGGCGGCGGGGTGGACCCGGTGACGGCTCTGGTGCCGGACGGGCTGTCCCCGGGCGTCGCGGAGTTGACGGCCGACGTGGTGGCAGGCGCGGAGACCGCCGGCCAGAAGGCCCTGGCCATCCAGGAGTTCCTGCGCTCGTCCGCGTTCGCCTACTCGCTGGACGCGCCGCCCTCCATCGCCACCGACGCCATCAGCTCCTTCCTCCTCGACGCCCGCGCCGGCTACTGCGTGCACTTCGCCGCCGGGATGATCACCATGGCCCGGATCGAGGGCATCCCTGCCCGGATGGCCGTGGGGTTCGCGCCCGGCGAGCGGCTCGAGGACGGCTCGTTCCAGGTCACCTCGCACGACGCGCACGCCTGGCCCGAGCTGTTCCTCGACGGGCTGGGCTGGGTGCCGTTCGAGCCCACGCCCGCGTTCGACGGCCCGCCCGAGTACACCGACCCGGCGGCCCAGCCGTCCGCGAGCGCGTCCCCGTCGGCGACGCCGAGCCCGTCCCTGCCCACCACGGCGCCCTCCGCGCTGCCGTCGGAGCAGCCGCTCCCCACGCTCCAGCCCACCGCCCCGGGCGCCTCGGGCAGCCTCGGCTGGCTGGGCTGGCTCGCCGCTGGGCTGGGCCTGGCCCTGCTGGCCGCCCCCGCCGTCGTCCGCCTGATCCTGCGGTCCTGGAGGCTGCGGGGCGGGCAGGAGGCGAGGGTCGCGGCAGGCTCGGCGTGGACCGAGGTGGAGGCCCTGTTCCACGACTACCGCCGGCCGTGGCCCGACGGCTCCCCCGGGCCGGTGTCGCTGGCCGCCGAACTGCCGGCCAACGGGGCCACCGCGCTGCGGGAGGTCGCGCACACCGTCGAGGTGAGCCGGTTCTCCCGCGAGGCCGCGGATCCCGGACGCCTTGCTGCGCAGGTGCGGGCCGTGCGCGCCTCGCTGTGGGCCGACTCGTCGGCCCTCACCCGGGCCGCGGCGGTCCTGCTGCCGGCCTCATTCTGGCGCCTCCGCCGCTGACCGGGGGCGGGCCGGGGCAACTGTTGGCGGTCGCCCCTCTGGGCGGTTGACCCGGCGCATAGACTGGGACGAAAGGTCGACAAGGGAGAACCAATGGCGCTTTCTGAGCAGGAACGCAAGCTGCTTGAACAGCTCGAGGCGTCCCTCATGGCCGAGGACCCGAAGCTCGCTGACACGCTGAGCGGCTCGTCGACCATCCGCATCCACCGCCGCCGCGCGGCGATCGCCGGGCTGGGTTTCATTGTGGGCGTCGTGGTGCTGCTCGTCGGCGTCCAGGTGCATCCCGCGGTGAGCGTGCTCGGCTTCCTGCTCATGCTCGGCGCGGCGCTCATCGGCATCAACTCGTGGCGCAGGGTGGGAGACGACGGCGGCCAGCCGAGCAGGCGCGGCCCGTCGGCGCCGAAGCCCAGCTCGTCGAACCCCTCGCAGGACTTCATGGACAAGCTCGAGGAGCGCTGGCGCCGCCGCCAACAGGGCGACCTCTGAGCCGTCCCCGTCAGGGATGATCGCCGTCACCTCGCCGGTGGTCCACCCGACGCTGCCACGCACGTTCCCTCGTCGTCCTCGCCGGCCGGCGACGCCCCCGGTGCCCGCTCAGGACGCGGCGCGCCCGTCCGCCCTGGTGTTCGCCGCCAGCCACCCCAACAGCCCCACCAGCTGATCCGGCTCGGCGCCCTCGTCCTCCGGGTGCCACTGCACGGCCAGCACGGGGCGGTCCGGGTCCTCGATGCCCTCGACCACGCCGTCGTGGGTGGCCCACGCCGTGGCCCGCAGCCCCTCCCCCAGCCGCTCGACGCCCTGATGGTGCGAGCTGCGCACCGTCAGCCGCCGGCCGGGCAGCGCCGCCGCCAACCGCGACTCCGCCTCCACGTCCACGAGGTGCTCCCGCATGCCGTGCTGCCCGTCCGGCAGGCGGTGGGTGGGGGCGGTGAGCAGGTGCGGCGACAGGTCACCGCCGTAGGCCACGTTGATCAGCTGCATCCCCCGGCAGATCCCCAGCAGCGGGCGCCGGTCCGCCCGGCACGCCTGCACGACGGCGATCGAGCGCCGGTCCGCGGTGCCGAGGTGGTCCCCGGACCCCGGGTACTCGTGGCGCCCCTTGTACATGCGGGGGTCCACGTCGTGGCCGCCCAGCAGCACCACCGCGTCGGCTGCGGCCAACGCCGAGTGCCACACGTGGTCCCCGCAGTCCTGCATGCCGATGAGCGTGGTCTGCCAGCCCTCCTCGTCCGCGACCGCGACCGTCCGGTCCGCCAGGTCCACGAGAAGTTCGCCGAAGTGGCCCGGCTCGTAGCGGGACGCCGGGGCGATGACAAGGAGCTTCATCTGCCCCATCGTGGCCAATGACCGTTGCGAATGTGTATCAGGTCTGGATCAGGCGTGGATCAGTTCGCTCTCTTCCTGCCGGGCGGGGCCACCCCGACGGGTGAGCCGCGCCCGCTGCACGGCGTGGGGCCCGAACCGCAGCACCGCCTTGTCGATGGCCTCCTCCGCCTCCCCCCAGCCGCGGGCCGGCTCGTCGAGCGCGGGCTGCTGGTAGGTGGCGGCCTTCGGCACCAGCTTCTCCATCCGCACCCCCACCCGTCGGATGCGGGCACGCTGCAGGTTGAGCCTGGTGAACAGGCGCATCGCCTCGGCGTAGATGTCGTTGGTGCGGTCCGTGTGGGCGGCGATCGTGCCCGTGCGGGTGAGGGTGGTGAAGTCCGCGAACCGCACCGACAGCGTCACCGTGCGCCCCACCATGCCCTGCGCCCGCATCCGCGAGGCGGTCCGGTCCGCCATGCGCAGGATCTCCGTGGCGACCACCGCCGCGTCGTCGGTGTCCAGCGCGAACGTCTCCTGCGAGCCGACGCTGTGCTCGGCCGGCTCCCGGGCCAGCACCGAGCGGTCGTCGCGACCCCAGGCCAGGTCGAACAGCAGCGCGCCCTGCCCGTCGCCCAGCGCGCGCTGCAGGGTGGCGCGGGGCGTGTTGGCGATGTCGCGCACGGTGCTCAGGCCGAGCCGGTGCAGCCGCGCCGCCGTCGCCTCCCCCACCCCCCAGATGGCCTCCACCGGCAGCGGGTGCAGAAAGGCGATCACCTCCTCCGCGCGCACCCGCACGAGCCCGTCCGGCTTGGCCTCCTTCGAGCCCAGCTTGGCGATGAACTTGCTGGGCCCGATCCCCATGGAGCACGGCACGCCCTGCTCGTCCATCACCTGGGCGCGGAGCCGCTCCCCGATGGCCACCGGGTCCCCGCCGAGGCGGCGCAGCGCCGTGGTGAGGTCGATGAACGCCTCGTCGATGGAGGCCATCTCCACCTTGTCGGTCACCGTGTCGAAGATCTCCCGGATGCCGGCGGAGACCGCCGAGTAGTGGTCGAAGTCCGGGTGGACGACCGCCACCTGAGGGCACAGCCGCCTGGCCCTGCTCGACGGCATGCCCGCCCCGATCCCGAACCTGCGGGCCGGGTAGTTGGCCGACAGCACCACCCCGCGGGTGGAGCCGCCGACGAACATCGGCACCTCGCGCAGCTCCGGGTGCCGGGCCATCTCCACCGAGGCGTAGAAGGCGTCCATGTCCACATGGGCGATGACTCTCATCTCACCTCCCCGAGCTTCCCGGGCTGGAGTGCCACAGCTTGCGCGGGGCCTCGGCCGCGCCGGTGCCCGCCGGCTTGATGTCGGCGTAGGGCGACTGCCTGAACCCGCTGGCGTGCACCAGCACCCGACGGCGCCCCATGCCGCCCGCCCGGGTGTGCTCCTGCGGGTCCGGCGGGGGCTCGTCGTCCGTGGGCCCGCCCAGGCCGTCCGTCTGCGGGGGCCGGGGCGTGGGCGACGGGGCCGCGTGCCAGTGCCCGACCAGGGAGTAGCCCACGGGCACCTCGTCGATGATGGCGGCCACCGCCGCGACGGCCTCAGCCTCCGTCGCCCCCTCGGCAAGCGCCGCGCGCCAGGCCTCGTCGAGCCGGCCGAGGTCCCAGCAGCCGGTGGCGCGGATGGAGACCCCGCGCGGCCCGGTGCGGCGGACCTTGCCGCGCACCAGCACCATCCAGGAGGCGAACACCGTGGCCGCGTACGGGCCCTGCGCGTCCTCGAAGAAGGTGGCGTCCACCGGGCCGGTGGAGTCGTCGAGGGTGAGGAAGATCACGCGCCGCCCCGAGCGCACCGGCGGCGTCTGCGTGGCCACCTTCACCCCCGCGACGAGGATCTCGGCCTGGTTGCGCTGCTGCAGCAGGGTGCGCGAGCTGGTGGCGCCCAGCGCCCGCAGCAGGGGGAGGTAGCGCTCCATGATGTGGTGGCTGACGTCCAGCCCGAGGATCTCCAGCTCCGCCTTCAGCCGCTGCTCGTCGTCCATCTCCGGCAGCCCGGTGACGGGGACGTCCGCGGTGGGCTCCGCCTCGCCGTCGCCGAAGTCCAGCGCGCCCTGCACGGCCTGCGGCGAGTGGCCCACCCGCTGCCGCTGCGCCCGGGCGAGCTCACCCGGGTCTACCGCTGCGGAGGTCCTCCGGCGTCCCTTCGCACGCGACACCGCCCGCTCGTCCGCCCGCCGCTCCCGGTGCAGGTCCGCCAGCGCCAGCAGCAGGTCCCGGCGGGTCACCTGGCCGCGACGCTTGACCGGGGCGTGCCGCCCGATGCGGTAGAGGGCGTCGAACGCGCCGGCCAGGATCAGCCGCTCGACGACGGGCTCGGCCACCCGGGCCCGCGCCCAGAAGTCCGACAGCGACGCGTAGGGCTGCCCTGCGACGATGCGCTCCATCTCCGCCTCGGCGATGCCCTTGACGTCGGCCAGCGAGAGGCGGATGCCCCAGCCGTCGACCTGCGGCAGCCCGTCCGAGGTGGGCGGGGCGCCGATGGCGAGGTGCTCCGGCAGCGCCATGGGCTCCTCCCCTGCCCCGTCGGCCAGGGCCTCGGCGCGGTACTGGGCGGTGCTGCGGTTGACGTCCAGGCCCAGCACCGCGATGTTCATCCGCCGCGCCTCCTCCAGCAGCAGCCGCTTGGGGTACATGCCCGGGTCGTGGGTGAGGATGCCGGCGAGGAAGTGCGCCGGGTAGTAGCGCTTCAGCCACGCCGACTGGTAGGTGGGCAGCGCGAACGCCGCCGCGTGCGCCTTGCAGAACCCGAACGAGGCGAACGACTCGAGGATGCCCCAGATCTCGGCGATGAGCGCGTCGTCGTAGCCGCGGGCGGCCGCCTTGGGCCAGAACCACTCCTTGACCTGCGCCTGGCCCTCCTTGTCCCCCAGCGCCCGGCGCACCTCGTCGCCCTGGGCCAGGGTGCAGCCCGTGGCGATGGAGATGATCTGGATGATCTGCTCGTGGAACACCACCACGCCCTGGGTCTGTTCGAGGGCCGGGATGAGGCTGGGGTGCAGGTACTCGGGCTCCGCCCAGCCCTGCCGCGCCTCGAGGAACGGGGTGATCATGTCCGACTTCACGGGGCCGGGGCGGAAGAGGGAGATGTCGACGATGAGGTCGTGGAAGGTCTCGGGGCCGAACTTGCCCACCAGCTCCCGCTGGCCCGGAGACTCGATCTGGAAGCAGCCGAGCGTGGCGCGGTGGGCGATCATGTCGTAGACCGCCGGGTCGTCGAAGGGGTCCAGCTCGTCGATCAGCGCCGGCGGGCCGGCGGGCGAGGTGCGCCGGATCTCGTCCAGCGCGTGCGACATGGCCGACTGCATCCGGATGCCGAGCACGTCAAGCTTGAGCAGGCCCAGGTCCTCCACGTCGTCCTTGTCGAACTGGCTCATGGGGTAGCCGCCGAAGCTGGCCTCCAGCGGGGTGCGCTGCCCGAGCGACGAGTCGCTGAGGATCACGCCGCAGGGGTGCAGGGCGATGTGCCGGGGCAGGCCGTCGAGGGACTCGACCAGGGAGAACAGCACGTCCAGCCGCTGCTCCCCCAGGCCGGCGGCGCGCAGCTCCGGCAGGTCCCGCAGCGCGGCTCGGGCGTCGCGGGCGCGGATGTGCGGGAACGCCTTGGCCATGGCGTCGATCTCCACCGGCGGCAGGCTGAGGGCGGCCCCGACGTCGCGGACCGCGTGCCGCACCCGGTAGGTCTCGATCATGGCCACGCACGCCACGCGCTGGCCGCCGAACGTGGCCAGGATCTTGTCGTAGACCTCCGTGCGACGGGCCGATTCGACGTCCAGGTCGATGTCCGGCAGCGCCACCCGCAGCGGGGAGAGGAACCGCTCCATGATCAGGCCGTGCCGGATGGGGTCCACCCCGGAGACGCCGAGCGCGTAGTTGACCAGGCTGCCGGCGCCGGAGCCGCGGGCGGCGCAGCGGATGCCGAGGCCCCGGATGAGGCCCACCACGTCCGCGACCGTGAGGAAGTAGGACTCGAACCCCAGCTTGCCGATGACGGCCAGCTCGTCGTCGAGGCGCCCGGTGACCTCCGCGGTGAGGGCGCCGTAGCGCTGCGCCAGGCCCGCCTCGCAGCGGGCGCGCAGCACCGAGGGCGCCAGCTCGACGGTGGTGCCGAGCGTCTCGAACTCGGGCAGCCTGATCTCCCCCAGGCCGACGTCTCCGACGGGGTCCAGCCGGCAGCGCTCGGCGAGGTGCCGGGTGGCGCGCAGCAGGGCCGCCCCGTCCGGCTCCCCGGCGAGGCGGGCGGCCTCGTCGGCCGCGGCCCGCATGGCCTCCCCCGGCTTGAGGTAGCCCTCGGCGTTGCGCCTGTCGATGGTGCGCACGTCCAGCGGGGCCAGCCGGCGGGCGGCGTCGAGCACGTCCGCGGTGGCGGCCTGCTCCCGCCGCGCCATCCGCACCGCGTTGGTGAGCACGACGGGGACCGCGAGCCTGCGCGCCAGCCGGATGGTGCCCGCGGCCTGGTGCGCCGACCCGGCCCCGCGGCCGCCCGTCTGATGGTTGGTGGCGGCCAGCACCAGAGCGGTGCCCAGCTCCGCGCGCCACCGTCGGGCCGCGGCCTCAGCCAGGTCCGGGCGGTCCGCGGCGAGCGCCTCGCCCACCTCCGAGTCCGCGCCGAGCAGCACCACCGCGTCCCGCCCGGCGCAGTGCCGCACGATGAGCTCCAGCGAGACCGCCGGATCCCCGCGCTCTCCCGTGAGCTGGGCGGCGGTGATGAGCTCGCACAGCGTGGCCCACCCCGCCCTGGAGGTGGCCAGGACGACGGCGCGCGGGAGCCGCTCGTCGCGCAGCTGGCCGCCGCGGGCCGCGGTGGGGCGCCTCCCGGCCCGCCACCCGTCCGGGCGCACGGCCAGGTCCACCCCGACGATGGGCGCGATCCCCGCCTTCAGGCAGGCCTTCGCGAACCGCACCGCGCCGTAGAGGCCGCCGCGGTCCGTGATGGCCAGCGCGTCCATGCCGTGGCGCACCGCCTCCGCCACGAGCTCGCCGGGGTGGGAGGCGCCGTACTGGAAGGAGTAGCCCGAGGCCACCCGCAGGTGGACGAAGTCCGACATCAGTCGAACACCGCCCGGAGCACCCAGTCCTCTGAGTCCACGGTGCGCGCCAGCTCGTAGACGCCGCGGTGCCGCCCGTTGCCGGCCTCCACCCGCCACACCTCCTGCTCGGCGAGCAGGTCCCCCTGGGTGGGCGCCACCTCCTCGCCCCGCGCGGCGCGGACCTGGCGGCCCGTCCACCACGGCGTGGCGCGGCTCCAGCGGCCCTGGACCTCCTTGACCAGCAGCAGCCGGTCCCGCCAGATGAACTGGCGCGGCTCGTCGCGGAACAGCACGTGGATGGGTTCGTGATAGGTGCGCATGGGTGCCTCCCGGGGATCCGTGGTGTGTGCGATTCGACCCGGGAGCCCAGGGCCCGGCTCAGGGGTCGAGGCTGAGCCGGGGCCTGGGCGGCCCATACCGCGGCGGCCTGCTCAACCAGAGCTTCCCCGAACTAATCGAACAGGCGTGCGGTAGTAACTACTATATGCCTCCCCTCCGACAGAACGTCAAGCCCTCCGGTGGGCCGATTCCCCACCGGTGATTACGCGCCGCACGCCGGGGCCTCGAGGCAATACCCTGGGCCGCATGCTCACGATCCGAGGCGGCACGCTGGCCGGCATGGCCTGCGCCGCGCGGCTGGCGAAGCTGGGCCACGAGGTGCGCCTGGACCTGGCCGGTGGGCCCCTCGGGGGGCGCTGGGCGGCGGAGCGCGGGGCCCTTCCCCCCGTCGTCACGCTGCCCGCCACCTGGCGGGACCTGTTCAAGAAGACGGGTCGCCCGCTGGAGGCCGAGCTGGCCCGCGCGGGCCTGGCGCTGGCGGAGGCTCCGCCCGCCGTCCACCGGTTCGACGACGGCGCGGAGCTCGCGCTGCCCACCGAACGCGGGCGGCAGTTCGCGGTGCTGAGCGCTCGGTACGGCGAGGGTGTCGCGGGGCGGTGGCGGGACCTCCTCGACTCCCTCGACGACGCCTGGCTGGCCGCGCGCCGGTTCGGGGTGGAGCGGCCGGACGCCCCCCGCACCGCCGAGGACCGCCGGGCGCTGCTGCTGGACCGCACGCTCGCCGATGTCGCGGACAGGGCGGGGCATCCCCACCTGGCACGGATCGTGCTGGACCTGGCGCCGGTGGCCGGCACGGGGTCGCGGCGGGCGCCGGGGCTGCTGGCCACCCGGCTGGCGGTGGAGCGCACGTTCGGGCGGTGGCAGGTGGTCGACGACGCCGGCCGAGCGCAGCCCGGGGGCAGGCTGATCGAGGTGCTGGAGGGGCGGCTGGCCACGCGCCGGGTGGGGATCGTCGACGGGGCGGGGGCCGGGCCCGCCGTCGACTGCCTCCCCCGTCGGCCCCGGTGGGCGCGGGCCGCGCGGGCGCCCGCCGTCGGGCAGGCGGAGACCGATGTCGCGGCCGGCGGCGCGGCGGAGACGGTGGACCACACCGGCCCAGCGCCGGTGCTGGGCTGGCGGATCCCCGGCCGGGAGTTGACGTGGGACTACCGGCGGGCGCGGCCCGACATCGCGTGGGGCGTGGAGCCGGCGTCGGCGCGGGCCTGGGCCCGGCGGCCGCCCGTGGTCGCGGGGACGCCGGCCGCGTCGTCGTGCTCACCAGCAGGTCCGGAGCCCTGGGCCGAACTCGCCAGCGCCGCGCTGGCGGTCTACGAGCTGCACGAGCGGCGCACCGGCGAGGACGCGCGCCCCACGAACCGGGCGCGGCGGTAGGCGGGCCGGGTCAGGCGCGGCGGGTCAGGCGGCGGTCGTCGTTGACGTGGGCGTAGTAGATGCCGATGAGCACGCCGCCGCCGATGAAGTTGCCCAGGAGTGCCACCGCGACGTTGCCGATGGCCGGCCACACGTCGATGCCCGGCCCGAAGCCGACGATGGTGAACAGGATGGTGTTGGCCACCGAGTGCTCGAGGCCCAGGAACGCGAAGATGAACACCGACATCACCATGGTGAGCGCCATGGTGATGGAGTCCTTGAGGAAGCCGTTGTAGACCAGCAGCATGGCCACGTTGATCATGAGGTTGCAGAGGATGGCGCGGATGAACAGGTCCCCCACGCCGGACAGGGAGGCCATGTAGCCGAGCTTGATCTCCACCGCGGCCAGCATCTTCTCCTCGACGTGACCCGCGGTCAGCGTCGAGTAGCGCGCGAAGACGGCCAGCAGCAGCCCGCCGAGCGCGTTGCCCAGGAAGCACAGGCCCAGCAGCATGAGCCCGCGCAGCTGCCCCAGCCTGCGGTGGTACACCGCGATGGAGCTGACCATCATGTTGGAGGTGAGCAGCTCGGACTTGGTGTAGTAGATGAACACCAGCGCCCAGCCGAACACGAACGCGCCGACGGCCTTGCCGAGCCCGTAGCCGCCCTCACCCAGGGAGTCGATGGAGTCGAAGACCGACAGCACCGTGAAGTACGCCACATAGAACAGGCCGATGAGGATCCCCGCCATGGCGGCCCGCTGCAGGTACTGCAGGGTGATCCGCCGCGACATCTCCGCCTTGGTGTCGGCGGCCTCCAGCACGGCGTCGATGAAGAAGTGGCCCGGGAACAGGCGCTGGTATGTAGGATCCACGCGCCAAGTTTGACATGACTTAGCCCGTCGCGATAGACCGGGGCGCGCTAGTTTCAATGTATTTTGTCAGAACATATTCTGGGACGTGCCGCGGCGGCCGATGGGGTGACGTGTCGCACTTCCCGCGGAGGAGTGCCGGCAGTGGCGGTCACCTGTGACCGTGTTGAGCGTGAGGTGCCGCACTGGGGGACCGTCTCCGCGGTGGAGGCTCGCGTTGCATCCCGTAGAGGTGACGAGTGCGTCGGCTGGAGGCGCGACGGCGGCGCACCCCGCCCACACCACGAACGCCAGTGCCCCCCGCTGCGCGCTACCGAGTAGGCTTGACTGTCTGTCTCAACCCAGAGGATGCAAAGAAGTTGACTGAATCGCGCTCGGACCTCGACCATGAGATCGCCCTTGAGCAGGCGCACGTGGACAAGGTGTACGCCAACCTGTCCACCGCCACGGCCAGCGCGAAGTCCATGGCTCAGCAGGGGCGCGAGATCTTCATCTCGGACCGCACCAACTTCCTCCGCGAGGAGGACAGCACCGCGCTGTTCGAGCGCGACGCCTTCGCCTACCAGGCCGCCCGCCGCCTCGCGATCCTCGACGCCGAGCACGAGGGCCTGGTCTTCGGCCGCATCGACCTGACCACCGACGAGGCCCGCTACATCGGCCGCATCGGCGTGCGCGACGAGGACTACGAGCCGCTGGTCATCGACTGGCGCGCCCCCGCCGCCGAGCCGTTCTACCGCGCCACCCAGGCCGAGCCCATGGACGTGGTCCGCCGTCGGGTGCTGCGCTGCCGCGACGACCGCGTGATCGGCATCGAGGACGACCTCCTCGACGGCTCCGCCGAGTCCGCGCTCCCCATCTTCGGCGAGGGCGCCCTCATGGCGGCCCTCAGCCGCGCCCGCGGCCGCACCATGCGCGACATCGTGGCCACCATCCAGTCCGAGCAGGACGAGGCCATCCGCGCCCCCTACCAGGGCGTCACCGTGATCGCCGGCGGCCCCGGCACGGGCAAGACGGTGGTGGCGCTCCACCGCGCCGCCTACCTCCTCTACACCAACCGCGCCCGCCTGGAGAGGGGCGGCGTGCTGGTGGTGGGCCCGTCGAACGTGTTCATGAACTACATCGAGCGCGTGCTGCCCAGCCTCGGCGAGGACTCGGTGGCGCTGAAGGCCATCGGGGGTGTCGCGGGGGACGTGCTCGGGCTGACCAGCGAGCGGGTCGACGAGGCCGAGGCGGCCACCGTCAAGGGCAGCCTCGCCATGCTGGGCGTGCTGCGCCGCCTGGTGCGCACCCCGCTGATCGACCAGCCCGAGGCGCTGCGCGTGCGGGTCACGGTCAAGGGCGAGGTCCTGGGCCTGGGCGAGCAGGAGCTGGCCCGCATCAGGGACCACGTCCTGGCCGGCACCAAGCTCAACCGCGGCCGCAGACAGGCCACTGACCAGGTGGTACACGCCCTGGTGCGCAAGTTCCCCGACGACGTGTCCATCGAGCCCGCGGAGCTCGAGGGCCGAGTGCGGGACCACCCCAGCCTGGCCATGTTCATGAACGCCTGGTGGCCCACCCTCACCGCGACACGCGTGCTGGCCCGGCTGGCGGACCCCGCCGTCGTGGCCGCCGTGGCGCCCGAGCTGTCGCTCGCGCAGCGGGAGGCGCTGGTGCGCTCCTACGCCTGGTTGGCGGCCGACGACGACGAGCCGGAGATCGTGCGCGGCTGGTCCGTGGCGGACATCGCGCTGCTCGACGAGCTGATCGACGTGCTGGGCCCTGCCCCGGAGGATCCCGAGCCGGAGATGGACGTGTTCCTCGAGGGCGGGGACGTGCCTGAGGTGCTCAGCACCGCTGACCTGCTGCGCCACGAGCGCGTGATCGACCCCGACGACGACCCGCAGAGCACCTACGCGCACATCCTCGTCGACGAGGGCCAGGACGTGACCCCCATGCAGTGGCGGATGCTGCGCCGACGGGGCCCGCAGTCGTCGTGGACCATCGTGGGGGACCCGGCGCAGAGCTCGTACCCGCACCAGGACGAGACGTCGCGGGCGCTGGCGGAGCTCGTGGGCCGCGGCCCCAGCCGGACGTTCACGCTCAGCACCAACTACCGCTCCCCCAGCGAGGTGTTCGCGCTGGCGTCGAAGGTGATCATGAAGGTGTTCCCGGACGCGGACCTGCCCAGGGCGGTGCGCTCCACGGGCGTGGAGCCGCTGCTGGCCAGCACCACGCGGGCCGGGCTGCACGACGAGCTGCGCGCCCAGCTGCTCGAGCTGGCGGGGCAGGTGAGCGGGACGATCGGCGTGATCTGCCCGCCGTCGCTGATCCGCGACGTGCAGCTGTTCGTGATGCAGGACGTGCGGCTGCGGGAGTTCGAGAACCGGCTCATCGTGGTGACGGCGCTGCAGGCGAAGGGCCTGGAGTACGACGGCGTGGTGGTGGTCTCGCCCGACGGGATCGTCGCGGAGGCGCCGGGCGCGGAGCGGGTGCTCTACGTGGCGCTGACGCGGGCGACGCAGCGCATGGTCACCCTCGACGTGGACACCGCGCGCTGGCGGAGCCTGCTGGCCTGACGGGCATCGCCCCTGGTGAAGGTGAGCTTGTCAGCGCGCGTTTCTGAGGCTTCGAGGCCGCTTCGCGGCACCTCAGCCAGCGGGGTTGGCACCTCAGCCGGCGGGGTCGGCACCTCAGCCGGCGGGGGTTGCACGTCAGCCGGCGGGGGTTGCACGTCAGCCGGCGGGGGTTGACACCTCAGCCAGCGGGGGTTCGCACCCTCAACCGGCAGGGGTTGGCACCTCAGCCGGCGGTCGCCTTCAGCTCGGCGAGCACCTCGCGGGTGGCCTTCGAGCGGTTCTGGGTGAAGAACTGCAGGCCGGGGGCCCCGGCGGCCAGCAGTCCGCGACACATCCGCACCGCGGAGGCCAGCCCGACCTCGCGCACCTCCTCCTTCGACGAGCAGGCCCGCAGCTCGGCGACGAGCGCGGCGGGCAGGTCGCGGCCGGAGAGGGCGGCGAAGCGCTCGATCTGGGAGATCACCGTGAGCGGCATGATCCCCGGGATGATCGGGATCTCACACCCCAGACCACTCATCCGCGACACCAGTTCCCCGTAGCGCTCGCCCTCGAAGAACAGCTGCGTGATGGCGAACTCCGCCCCCGCCTCAACCTTGTCGAGCAGGATGCGGGCGTCGAGGTCCGGGTCGTTGCTGGTCTCGTGCGGGTTCGCGAACGCCGCGACACCCACGCAGAACTCGCCCTCCGCCTTCACGAACTTCACCAGCTCGGTGGCGTTGGCCAGGCCGTCGGGGTGCGCGGTCCACTCACCGCCGCCGGGCATGTCGCCGCGGATGGCCAGGATGTTGGTCACGCCCGCCTCGCGGTACTCGGCCAGCGCCTCCGCCAGCTCGGCCTTCGACTGCCCCACGCACGTGAGGTGCCCCACCGTCAGCGGGCCGCCCGAGGCCGCGATCCGACGGGTGGCGCGGATGGTCCGGTCCCGCCGCGACCCGTTCGCCCCGTAGGTCACCGACACGAACGACGGCTCCAGCGGGGCCAGCGCCTCGACGGCGGCCCACAGGATGGGCTCCTCGTCCTCGGACCGTGGGGGGAAGAACTCGAACGAGTACAAGGGGCCCTGGGCGGAGCGGAACAGCTCCCCCACGGTCCGGAGGCTCGAAGCGGTCACAGGCATGGGCCAACAATACGAGCCGGGCTACTAAGCTCGATCCGTGAGCCGTTCCATGGACCCCTCCTCCCCGCTCGGTGCGCCGCTGATGTCCGCGGTCAGCGAAACCATCGACGCGTATCTGGCCGCGCAGGAGGAGATGCTCACCGCCGTCGGCGCCACCGCCCTGCTGGACGTGGCCCGCGAGGCCACCGCCGGCGGGAAGCGGCTGCGGCCCGCCTACTGCTACTGGTCCTACGTGGCCGCGGCCGGTCGGCCGGCCGATGACGCGCCCCTGCTGAAGGTGGCCTCCTCCCTGGATCTGCTCCACGTGAGTGCCCTGGTCCACGACGACCTCATCGACGCCGCGGACACCCGCCGGGGGCTCCCCGCCGCCCACAAGCGCTTCGAGCAGCTGCACGCCCTCAGTGGCGGCCGGGGGGACGCGGCGGAGTTCGGCACCTCGTCGGCCATCCTCCTGGGGGACCTGCTGCTGATGTGGAGCGTGGACCTGGTGGACTCCTCCGGCGCCGCCCACCTGGACCGGGCCCGCCCGCACCTCAGCGCGATGCGGGCGGAGGTGACGGCCGGGCAGTACCTGGACGTTGCGGCCCAGTACGGCGTGACCGGGGCGGTCACCGTCGCCGAGGAGCTGGACGTGGCGCAGCGGGTGCTGGAGTACAAGTCCGCCAGCTACTCCATCCGCCGGCCGGCGCAGATCGGGGCCGCGCTCGGCGGCGCGGACGACGCCCTCATCGGGGCGCTGGGCGAGTTCGGCTCCATCATCGGGCGCGCCTTCCAGCTGCGCGACGACGTGCTCGGCGTCTACGGGGCGGCGGCCGTCACGGGGAAGCCCTACGGCGGCGACATCCGCGAGGGCAAGCGCACCGTCCTGGTCCTCACGGCCCTCGCCAACGCCGCGCCGGAGGACGCCACCGAGCTCGACCAGCTCCTCGGCGCCCCCGGCCTCACCGACGACGACGTCACCCGCGCCGCCTCCCTCATCGACGCCTCCGGCGCCCGCGCACACGTGGAGGCCATCATCGACGACAGCCTCTCCCGCGCCCTGGGCGTGCTGGACGGGGCGCACCTCACCACCGACGGCCGCACCGCGCTGGGCGAGCTCGCCGCGCGAAGCGTGCAGCGTGAACACTGACGCCGAGCTCTCCGGCCTGACGGCCGCCGAGGTCACCGCCCGCATCGAGGCCGGGCAGGTCAACAGGCTGCCCGCCCGCTCGGGCCGCACCACCCTGGACATCGTGCGCGCCAACGTGGTCACCCGCGTCAACGGCATCCTGTTCGTGCTGTTCGTCATCGTGCTCGCCACGGGCAGCCCGGCGCAGGGCGCGTTCGCGATGCTGATCGTGGCCAACTCGATCATCGGCATCGTGCAGGAGCTGCGGGCCAAGCGCACCCTGGACAACCTGGCGGTCGTGGGCGAGGCGCACCCCGTCGTGCTGCGGGGCGGGGAGCGCCGTCAGATCGCGCGCGACGACGTGGTGCTCGACGACCTGATCCTCATCTACCCGGGAGACCAGATCGTCGTGGACGGCTCGGTGGTGGCGGCCGACTACCTCGAGGTGGACGAGTCGATGCTCACCGGCGAGGCAGATCCGGTGGCCAAGGAGCCCGGCGACGGGGTGCTCTCGGGCGCCTTCGTCGTGTCCGGCTCCGGGGCCTACCGGGCGGAGAAGGTGGGCGCGGAGGCGTACGCGGCCCAGCTCACCGCGCAGGCGGCGAAGTTCACGCTGGTGCACTCGGAGCTGCGCCAGGGCATCAACCAGATTCTGCGCTACGTGTCCTACCTGCTGATCCCGGTGGGCGCGCTGACCATCTACGTGCAGTTCAGCCAGCCGGACACCACCTGGCAGGAGTCGGCGCTGCGGATGGTGGGGGCGCTGGTGCCGATGGTGCCCGAGGGCCTGGTGCTGCTCACGTCGATGGCCTTCGCGCTGGGGGTGATCCGGCTCGGGCGGCGGCGGTGCCTGGTGCAGGAGCTGCCCGCCATCGAGGGGCTCGCGCGGGTCAGCGTGGTGTGCGCGGACAAGACGGGCACGCTCACGCAGAACACCATGACGCTGGCCGAGATCATCGAGGTGGACGGCGGCGGCCCGGCCCGCACGCGCGAGGTGCTGGCCCAGCTCGTGAGCGCGGACCCGGCGCCCAACGCGTCGCTGCAGGCGGTGGCGGCCGCCGTCGGGGTCGCGGCGCGGCCCTGGCCCGTGACGGCGCGCGCCCCGTTCACGTCGGCCAGGAAGTGGTCCGGGGCCACCTTCGACGGCGAGGGCTCCTGGGTGCTCGGCGCGCCCGACGTGCTGGCCGAGCCCGCCGCCGCCGCGCGGGCCGACGTGATCGCGGCCTCGGGGCGACGGGTGCTCCTGCTGGGCCGGGCCTCCGGCCCCGTCGACGCCCCGACCGCGCCGGGGCCGGTGGTGCCCGTCGCGCTGGTGGTGCTGGACCAGCTCACGCGCCCGGACGCGAGCGAGACCCTGGCCTACTTCCAGGAGCAGGGCGTGCGCCTCAAGGTGATCTCCGGGGACAACGCGGCCTCCGTCGGCGCCGTGACCCGCTCGCTGGGCGTCGACATCGGCGACCCGATCGACGCCCGCACCCTCCCCCCGGCCGGGTCCGAGGAGCTGGCCGAGGCGGTGGACACCAACGACGTGTTCGGGCGGGTCACCCCCGAGCAGAAGCGGCAGATGATGGGCGCGCTGCAGAGCCGCGGCAACGCCGTCGCGATGACCGGCGACGGCGTCAACGACGTGCTGGCCCTCAAGGACGCGGACCTCGGGGTGGCGATGGGCTCGGGCGCGCCGGCCACCCGCGCGGTGGCGCAGATCGTGCTGCTGGACGACAGGTTCGCCACCCTCCCCTACGTGGTGGCGGAGGGGCGCCGCGTGATCGGCAACATCGAGCGCGTGGCGAAGCTGTTCCTCACCAAGACCATCTACGCCGTGGGGCTGGCGCTGGTCACCGGGCTGATGGGGCTGCCCAACCCGTTCCTGCCGCTGCAGATGACCATCGTGGGCTGGTTCACCATCGGCATCCCGGCCTTCCTGCTGAGCCTGGCGCCCAACCGGGAGCGGGCGCGGCCCGGGTTCGTGCGCCGCACGCTGACGGTGGCGGTGCCGTGCGGGCTGATCGTGACGACGGTGTCCGTGGTCACCTACGTGGTGACCCGCGGCTTCGGGGAGGTCTCCGACGCGGTGCAGCACCAGGCGTCGACGGCCACGCTGATCGCGTTGATCATGACGGCCACCTGGGTGCTGGCCACGGTCGCTCGGCCCTACTACTGGTGGCGGGTGGGCCTGGTGGCGTTCGCGTACTCGTTCTACTTCGTCATCTTCGCGGTGCCCGTGTGGCACGACCTCCTGACCATCGACACGACCAACCCGGCGGCCCTCACGGTGGGGCTCATCGCGGGGCTGGCCGGGATGGCGGCGGTGGAGGCCGCCTGGTGGATCACCGCGATGATCAGAGGCGACTCCACCCGGCTGTGGGCCCCTCCCGTCAGGCCGTGAACGCGTCGTCGCCGTAGGCCTCGGCGCCGGGCTCCGACACCCAGGCGGCCCTCAGCGCGGCGGCCAGCTCCTCGGTCACGGCGAAGGGGTCCGCGGAGCGGAAGACCGCCGTCGACACCGCCACCCTGCGCGCCCCCGCTCCGATGACGGAGGAGACGTTGCCCGGCTCCACCCCGCCGGCGGCGAACCACACCGGCCCGGCCGGCAGCGACATCGGAGGGTAGCGCCGCGCCATCTCCTCCAGCGCGTCGGTGACCCGGCCGTCCTCGACGGCGGGCCCCACGAAGGCGAAGCTGAACGGGTCCCCGTCCACCGCGTCGGCCTGGTCCGCGCCGTCGATGGAGCGGCCGAGCAGCGCGAACTCGTGCGGCCGGCGGAACCCGAAGGGGCGCCAGCCGGGCCTGCGGTAGTACACGACGTCCGCCTTACAGGCCTCGCCCACGTCGGCGGAGTCCGTGGCCACGATGGTCTGCAGCCCGAACAGCCGCCTGCGGGCCACGTCGATCACCTGGGCGGCCTCCTCCACGCTGCGCTCGCCGCGGGTGAAGAGCAGCAGGTCGGCGCCGTGGGCCGCGAAGTCCGCCGCCTCCGACTCGGCGTGGTCAGGCGGGACGACGAGGGCGAGCCGCGCCATGCGCAGGCGGGTCTTGAGTCCGACGAGTGCGGTCATGGGCGCCAATCTATCCCCGGCGGGCGCCTTGTTCGGGGCTTAGGACCGGACTCGCCGCCGCGTCGAGGATGGTTGTGGGGCGTCGCCGCACTACAATCGGACTCCAAGACGGGCTCGTACGGCCTCTTCCCCGACCGTGCATGGAGTGGTATGAACAGCACTTTCGACCCGTTGGTCGGTCACGTGCTCGACGACCGCTACGAGATTGTGGCGAAGGTGGCGCGCGGTGGCATGGCCACGGTCTATCGCGCGCGCGACCTGCGCCTGTCGCGCGCGGTTGCGGTCAAGGTGATGCGCAGCGACCTCGGCGAGGACGACGAGTTCGCCGCCAAGTTCGACCGCGAGGCCCGCTCCGCCGCGGTGATCAGCCACCCCGCCGTCGTCAGCGTCTTCGACCAGGGCACGTCCCAGGGGCAGCCGTACATCGTGATGGAGTTCATCGACGGCGAGACCCTGCGCCGGGTGATCAGCCGGGAGGCGCCGCTGACCCCGGACCGTGCGCTGGAGATCTTCGAGCAGGTGGCCGCCGCGCTGGCGTGCGCGCACGAGGCCGGGGTGGTGCACCGCGACATCAAGCCCGAGAACGTGATGATGACCACGCGCGGGCAGGTGAAGGTGGCGGACTTCGGGCTGGCCAGGCAGGTGGGCTCGCCGCAGATGACGGCCACCGGCGTGCTCGTCGGCACGGCCAGCTACCTGCCGCCGGAGCTGGTGACGCACTCCCGGCCGGACGCCCGCAGCGACATCTACTCCGCCGGCGTGGTGCTCTTCGAGATGCTCACCGGCCGCAAGCCCCACACGGGCGAGAACAACTACCAGATCGCCTACCGGCACGTGAACGTGGACATCGAGAAGCCGTCGGAGCGGCTCTCGGAGGTCGGGCACGGCTCGGACTGGCAGATCCCGGACTACGTGGACACCCTGGTGCTGGCGTGCGTGGCGCGGGACCCGAGGGCGCGCATTGCCGACGGCCGCGAGCTGCTGACCGCCGTGCGGCGGGTGCGGCACGAGCTGTCGCGCACCGGTGGATCGGACAACCCGGCGCTGGCCGCGGCCATCCTGCCCGCCAGCCCGCCGGAGGACGAGACGGCGCAGGTGTACCCGCGGACGGCGGAGCGGCCCAGGCCCACGTCGCCCAACTCGCCCGAGACCGTCGTCGTACGGCGCGACGGCGGGTGGGCTGCCGGTGTCGCGGCGGGTGGTGCTGGTGCTGGTGCTGGTGTCGCGGCGGGGGCTGGTGTCGCGGCGGGCGGTGGTGTCGCGGCGGGCGGTGGTGTCGCGGCGGGCGTCGCCGGCCGGCCGGGCTTCTCGCAGCCCGGGTCCTCGCCGGTGTCGCCGCGGCCGCACGCGGGCTCCGGCCCGCGGAGCCACCGCACGCCCGTCTTCCCTCAGCTGCAGATCTCCCACTCCCCGGTGCACCGGCGCCGTCGCGGGGTGATCGCGGTGCTGCTCGTGGTGCTGCTGACCGCCGGCGCGGGCTTCGGCTCGTGGTGGTGGATGGCGGGGCGGTTCACCACCGTTCCGGCCATGACCAACCTCAACGCGGCCAAGGCCACGGAGGCGGCCACGGCGAACGCCCTCGAGGTGACGCAGAGCGAGGCCTACTCGGAGACGGTGCCGGCCGGCCTGGTGATCAGCACGGACCCGACGGCGGGAGACCGGCTGCTGCGCGGCTCCACCGTCGCCATCGTGCTGTCGAAGGGGCCCGAGCGGTACCCCATGCCGGAGGTGGTGGGCGCCACCCGCGAGGCGGCGGAGAAGGCGATCACCGACGGCCGGATGACGGTGGGCACGGTCACGGAGGCGTTCTCGGAGACCGCACCGATCGGGCAGGTGCTGACGGCGTCGCAGGAGGCGGGGGCACAGCTGAAGCCGGGCACGGCGATCGACCTGACGGTGTCGAAGGGCCCGGAGCCCATCCGCATCCCTGACTTCACCGGCGACACCGCGGACAACGCGTCCGCGGAGCTGCAGAAGCTGGGGTTCAAGGTCACGGTCACGGAGGAGAACTCCGCGACGGTGGAGGCGGGCCGGGTGATCCGCCAGGACCCGAAGACCGGCAACGGCAAGCGCGGGGACACGGTCACGGTCGTCAAGTCCCTCGGCCCTGTCATGGTGCAGATCCCCGCGGTGCGCCTGAAGAGCACCGACGAGGCGAAGAAGATCCTCGAGGACCTGGACCTGAAGGTGGAGGTGCGCATGTCGTCGGACTTCCCGATCGCGTTGAACATCGCCTCGGGGACGGACCCCGCCGAGGGCACGTCGGTGCCGGTGGGCTCGACGGTGGTCCTCTTCGTCGCCTGACCGTTCCGTCGCCGTCGTTCCCGTGGCTGGGTGATGCGTTGAGCCTGACACGGCTCTCAAAGGGCCACGTTGAGCCTGACACGGCTCTCGGTGAGGGGCGTTGAGCCGGAATCGAGGGTCAACGGCCAGGATCCCGACTTTGATCGTTCCAGCCGCGACGACATCCAGATCCGGCTCAACACGACGGCGACGCGACCACCAGCCCGCTCGCGGTAGCGTGTCCCGGTGACTCTCCCCCGCACCGCCTGGCTTCCGGTGGCCGCGCTGCTGGCCGCCGCCGTCGCGTGGGGGTCCACCGTCGTGGTGACCAAGAGCGCGTTCGCGACGATGTCGCCGCTGGGAGTGGTCGCGCTCCGGCTGATCCTCACCGGCGTCACGCTGGCGCTCCTCTTCCCGCGACACCTCCGCATGCCCCTCCGCGAGGCCGCGACCGGCGCCGGGCTGGGGCTGCTGCTCTTCGCCGGCCTCGCCACCCAGACGCTCGGGCTGCGGCTCATCGCGCCGTCGACCACCGGCTTCCTCACGGCCACCTACGTCATCTTCACCGCCCTCATCACGGCGGTCTTCCTCCGCCAACGGCAGCCCACCTCGACGTGGGCGGCGGTGATCCTGACGGTGATCGGCATCTCGGTGCTGGCAACCGGCCACGACGGCGACTCGAGCAACTTCGCCGTCGGCGGCTCGCTCACGCTGCTGAGCGCCGCCATCTACGCGGTGCACATCGTGCTGCTGGGGCGGCAGGTGACCAGGCGCAACGTGATCCACCTCACCCTCGCGCAGGCCGCGGCCGGTACCGCCGCCAGCCTCGTCATGTGGGCGTGGCTGCGCGAGCCGCTCCCCACCGATGCCGTCTCGTGGGGGCAGCTGCTTTACCTGGGGATCGTGTGCGGGGCCTTGGCCCTGTTGCTGCAGAGTTGGGGGCAGAGCCATGTCGCGGCCACCCCGGCGGCGGTGATCATGTGCACCGAGCCGCTGTGGGCGGCGGTGTTCGCGGTGGGGTTCGGGGTCGAGCCGTTCACCATGACGATGCTGGCCGGCGGCTCCCTAGTGATGGGCGCCCTCTTCCTCGCGGTGCTCCCCCGTCGCGGCCCGGCGATCCCCGAGGCGGCGTCCGTCCGCTGAGCGGGCCCACGCCCTGCAGCTTTCTACCCATGCAGCGGCATCTGCACATATCCGCAGATGTCGCTGTATGGGTAGAAAAGTGCAGACCCACCCGAGGGCCGAACACCCCCGTGACCCCTCCTCCTGCCAGAATCACCCCCATGTCCGAGATCGTGTGGATCCTGTTCGCCGTCGTCGCTCTCGCCGCCGTCGGGGGCGCCGTCTGGGGCATCCGGCGGCACCTGTACGTCAAGGAGCTCACCGGGCGTGGCTGGACGTTCGCGAGCTCGCCGTCGATCGACGTGGCCTACGGCTTGAACGTGCCGCCGTTCGGGCTGGGGTTCGAGCGCGACGTCGACGACCAGGTCCTCGGCCGCGCCTCGGACGGCACCGGGTTCTCCGCCTTCAGGTACCGGTGCTCGGACTGGAGGTCAGGCGGGTACGTGGTCACCATGCCGCTTCCGCGGCCCCTCGCCCCGGCCGAGGTGTTCCACGCCACCGGCGCGCAGCTGGCTCTCGGTCAGCCCATCACGACGGGCGACGTGTCTGCCGCCGCGGGCGATCCCGCGTACGCGCGTGCCCTGCTCGATGCCGCCGGCCCTGCCCTCACCGGCCCCTACCGGGTCACCGTCGACGGCTCGCACGTGGTCCTCATCGACGCGCCCAAGGCGGCCGACGGGCTGGCGGCCGCCGTCGAGCAGCTGGCCGCGACACGCGCGCGGATCCTGGACTCCCCTGCCGCGACCTTCGTGGCCCCGCCTCCCCCGCCGTCGCTCAGCTTCTACGGCCGGCCGGACTGGACCTACGTGCCCCGCGACGACTCCTACCTCGACCTCCTCGAACACACCGGCGGCGGCCGCAACCACCGCGCCAGCGACATCGTCTTCTCCGACAACGACGGCCTCCCCTTCCTGCGCCTGCGGCACGACTGGGAGACCACCCACACCCGCACCGACTCCGAGGGCCGCACCCACACCGAGACCCGGCACCACCGAGAGGAGCTGTGCGAGTTCCGCACCACGTTCCCGTTCGGGGAGCTGTCGGTGAACTGGGGGCTGCTGGGTGGGGTGCAGAAGTTTGAGTGGGAGGAGTTCAACCGCCGATTCAAGGTGCGCGCCGGCAACCCCCGCTTCGCGTCGGACGTGATGCACCAGCGGCAGATGGAGTACCTGATGGGCTGCGGCGCGGCGAAGTTCGCGGTGTCCGGGGACCGGATCATGGTGGGCGACGGCGGCGACTGGCAGCCGACGGACATCGAGCGCGCCTCCCGGTTGCTGCACGGCTTCTTCGCCCGGGTGCCGGACTTCGTGTGGCAGCAGCTGGGCGCGTGGCCGCGCCCCATCCCCGAGCTGGCCTACGACGCCTGACCTCCGCCGCCTCGGAGCCCGGTGACGGGGCGCCCGGGGAGTGGCCGGCTGGGATGAGAGTTGAGCCAATGGATGGGTTCGCGGAGCGGGCCACGCTCAGCTCAAGCGGGCGGCTCGCCGCGAACCCATCCATTGGCTCAAACCCCCACCACCCAACCACCGAGCGGGCAGGCCAGGCAGGGGTGGCGCGAAGGCGGCGCCGATGAGGGCGCCGGCTGGAAGGGTGGGTCAGGCCGACGCGGCGGCCAGGGCGGCGCCGATGACGGCCCCCGCCTCGAGGCACTGCTCCTCGGTGACGTCCATGTGGGTCACGGCCCGCAGCGACGACGGCCCCAGCACGCTGATCCGCACGCCACTCTCGGCCAGCCCCGCCGCGACCCCGGGTGCCCCCTCCACGGGGATCATCACGATGTTGGTCTCCACGGCCGCCTCGTCGACCGCCCCGGGGCAGGCCTCGTTGATGGCCCTGGCAAGCGACGACGCCGCCCGGTGGTCCTCCACGATCCGCGCCATGTTGTGCTCGACGGCGTACAGTCCTGCCGCCGCGAGCAGCCCCGCCTGACGCCACCCGGCGCCCAGCCGCTTGCGCTGCACGCGGGCCCGCGCCATCTCGTCGGCCGTGCCCACCAGGACAGAGCCGACGGGGGCGCCGAGCCCCTTGGAGAGGCAGAACGAGACGGTGTCGAACAGGGACCCGTAGTCGCTGAGCGGCCGGCCGGTCACCGCGACGGCGTTGGCCAGCCGCGCCCCGTCGAGGTGCGTGGCCACGCCGACGGACCGCGCGCCCTCGCTGAGCGCGACGAGCTCCTCGAACGTCTGCACCGTGCCGCCGCCGAAGTTGTGGGTGTCCTCCACCGCGACACACGCGGTCTCCACGAGGTACGGCCGGCAGTTGACGGCCACCATGGCGAGGGCGTCGTCGGCCACGAGCCTGCCCGCCGAGGACCCCCAGGTCCGCATGGTCACGCCGTGCAGCGCGCCGTGGGCGCCCATCTCGGCGCGCGCGATGTGCGCGTACGCGTCGCACAGCACCTCACGCCCGGGCTCGGTGTGCAGCCAGACGCCGAGCAGGTTCGACAGCGACCCCGTCGCGCAGAACAGCCCCGCCTCCTTGCCGAACAGCGCCGCAACCCTGGCCTCCAGCGCCGCGACACTCGGGTCCTCGCCGTACACGTCGTCGCCGACGGGGGCCTCAGCCATGGCCGCGATCATCGCGGCACTGGGCCGCGTGACTGTGTCTGAGCGGAGGTCGATCACAGTTCCCTGGCCATGTACTCCTGGACGGGGTTCACCCGCCTGAGCCGGTTGGAGCGCAGCCGCTGGGCGACGGTGAACGCCAGCTCCAGGGACTGGTTGCGGTTCAGGCGGGGGTCGCACACCGTCTCGTAGCGGTTGGCCAGGTCGTCCTCGACGAGGTTCATCACGCCGCCGACGCACTCGGTGACGTCGTCGCCCGTGAGCTCCACGTGCAGGCCGCCGGGCCAGGTGCCCAGCTGCTCGTGCACGTCGAAGAAGCCGTTGACCTCGTCGACGACGTCGGTGAAGGAGCGCGTCTTGTAGCCGTTGGCCGCCTCGAACGTGTTGCCGTGCATGGGGTCGCACACCCAGGCCACCTTGCGGCCGCTGGCCTCGACGCCCGCGATCACGCCGGGCAGCACGTCGCGCACCTTCTTGGCGCCCATGCGGGTGATGAAGGTGATGCGGCCGGGGATCCGGTCCGGGTCCAGCCGGTCCGCGAGCGCGATGGCCTGCTCGGCGGTGGTGGTGGGGCCGAGCTTGATGCCGAGCGGGTTCTGCACGCGGCGCAGCAGCTCCACGTGGGCGCCGTCGAGCTGGCGGGTGCGCTCCCCGATCCACAGCATGTGGCCGGAGCAGGTGTAGAGCTCCTGCGAGCGGGAGTCCACCCGGGTGAGCGCGCGCTCGTACTCCAGGAGGAGCGCCTCGTGGGAGGCGTAGAAGTCGACGGTGTTGAGGGCGTCGTCGTGGACGCCGCAGGCCACCATGAAGGCGAGCGCGCGGTCGATCTCCGAGGCGAGCTCCTCGTACTCGGCCTCCACCTCGGAGTCGCGCACGAACTGGGCGTTCCAGGTGTGGACGCCGCGCAGGTCGGCGAAGCCGCCCTTGACGAAGGCGCGCACCAGGTTGAGGGTCGCGGCCGAGGAGTTGTAGACCTGCAGGAGGCGCTTCGGGTCGTGCGCACGGTCCTCAGGCGTGAAGTCGAAGCCGTTGATGGCGTCGCCGCGGTAGGCCGGCAGCGAGACGCCGCCGCGGGTCTCGTCGTCCTTGGAGCGCGGCTTGGCGTACTGCCCTGCGATTCGCCCCACCTTGACGACGGGGACCTGCGCCGCGTAGGTCATCACCACGGCCATGGACAGCTGGACCAGCAGCTTGGACTTGATGTTCTGCGCGGTGACGGCGTCGAAGGTCTCGGCGCAGTCGCCGCCCTGGAGGAGGAAGGCGCGCCCGGCGGCGACGTCGGCCATCTTGGCGCGCAGGTCGTCGCACTCGCCGGCGAACACCAGCGGGGGCAGGGCCTCGAGCGCGTCGATGGTCTTGTCGAGGACGGCCTGGTCCGGGTACGTGGGCTGCTGGACCATCGGCAGCGCGCGTAGTTCTTCCCGGGAGATGATGCTCGTCATGCCCGGTAGGTTACTGCACCGTAGGGAATCGCCCCGCCTCCGCGTGCCCGGGTGGACTCCCGCGGTCCCCCGACCCCGAGCACCGCTGGTTGCGCATTCCGCTGGGTGGGGGGACGCGACGTGTCCGCGGAGCGGTGGATGAGGGGGACCGGTCGCGGTGGGTCGGGCGTTGGGCGAGGCACGCCGGCGGTTGTGGGCGTGCCGAGGGCGCCCATGGGCGAGGCCGGTCCCCCTCAGCCGCCGCGGAACCCGACCCGAACCCCTAGCCAACGTCGGTTTCGACACACGCTGAGCCGCAAGCGGCGCGGCGTGGCTCAACCAGCGGGAGGGGCGGCCCGGCTCACCCAGCAGTGCTCGGGGACTCACGCCGAGGGGTCATGGAGGCCCTGGTCGATGGCGTACAGCGTCAGCTCCACCCGGTTGTGCAACTGGAGCTTCTTCAGCACGCTCGCCACGTGGTTCTGCACCGTGCGGTGCGACACGAACAGCTCGTCGGCGATCTCCCGGTAGGCCATTCCCTTCGCCACGCGGCGGAGCACCTCCACCTCCCGCGACGTCAGGGCCGGCCCCGCCTCGTTGGGGAACCTCGCCTCGCTCACCAGGCGCCGGAACTCCCCCAGCACCAGGCCGGCGAGCCCCGGCGTGAACACCGCGTCTCCTGCGGCGGTGCGGCGGACGCCGTCGATCAGCTCCTCCTTGGACGCCGACTTCACCAGGTACCCCTTCGCGCCGGCCTTCATGGCGCGCAGCACGTCGTCGCGCTCACCGGAGGCGGAGATGACGAGCACGGGCAGGTCCGGGAAGTCGCGCAGGAGGATCTCGATGCAGGTGGCGCCGTCGGGCTCGGGGATCTTGAGGTCCATCACCACGATGTCCGGGCGGGCGGCCCTCGCCCGCGTCACGCACTCGGTGCCGCTCTTGGCCACGGCCACGATGTCGAAGCCCACCTCGGTGAGGTCCTCACTGAGGGCGTCGATCCACATGGGGTGGTCGTCGACGATCATGACCCGCCGTCGCTCCGGCCCCGCCGCCTGCGTCATCGCCGTCCTCCCTGCCCGGCCCCCAGCGGGATCCGCAGCTCCCATTCGGTGCCGGTGCCGGGGGTGGTCTTCAGCATCGCGGACCCGCCGAGGGTGCCCATCCGGCCGACGATGGACTCCTTGATGCCCATCCGTCCGGCCTCCGCGGCCTGCACCACCTCGTCGGGGGTGATGCCGACGCCGTTGTCGCGGACCCAGAGGATCACCTCGTCGGGCCGCTCCTGGTCCAGCAGGATCCAGGTGTGGACGTTGTCGCCGGCGTGGGCCTCGACGTTCTTGAGGATCTCGACGAGGGCCGCCTCCACCTCGTCGCGCAGCATCCGCGGCACCATGGCCCCGCCGGCCATGGTGGAGACGGTGGTGCGGGCGGACTCGTAGCGGTGGAGTGTCGCGGCGAGGTCCACCCGCTCGGTGTCCTCGACGGTGGCGATCTCGCGGTCCTGCAGCAGCACCCGCAGCTGCGCCTCGGACTCGCGGGCCAGCTCCGCGAGCAGCACCCCGCGGCCCCCCAGCGTTGGCCCCTCCCGCTCCACCAGCGCCAGCACCTGGAGGGCGCCGTCGTGGACGATCCGCGAGAGGCGGGCCCGCTCCGCCAGCGCGCCGGAGCGGGCGCGCTCCTCCTCGCGCTCGGCGAGGGTGGCGCGGAACTGCTCGATGAGCACCCCCAGGCAGGCGATGAGGATGACGGTGACGAACGAGGCGCCGAGGCGCTCCAGCTCGAAGTGCGACGGCACCCCCAGCAGCGCGGCCGACGTGACCAGCGTGAAACCGACCCCCCACCAGGTGCCGAGGAAGATCGCCGCGTACGCCGCGCACCCGCCGATCCAGTACCCGGCCAGCGACAGCGGCGCCCCGCCGGGCGGGACGGTGAGGGCGGTGACGAGGATGAGGGCCACGGTCATGCCCAGGTCGGCGACGTGCGCCTGCCAGGTGCGGTTGGCCGGTCGGCGCAGCCGCCAGCTGATGAACCCGTGCCAGGCGATCAGGGCCGCCGTGGCCGCGACCACGCCCAGCGGCCGGTCCGTGTAGTTGACCACGTAGAACAGGTTGACGAACACCGCGTGGAGGCCGAGCAGCGTGCGCGCCACCACCGCGACTCCGTAGACGCGGCCGAGGAGGTCTGTGGGGTCGCGGAAGCCGATGCGCGTGGGGCGCAACCAGTCGAACCTCGGCAGCCGCACGGTGAACTCACTCACCTGGTTGCTTCGCCTCCAGCTGGGGCTTCTCGCCGCCGCCGGGGCGGGGCACGACGAAGGCGTCGGAGCCGGTCTCGGCGAGGTCGCCGTGCTTGACGCGCGCGGCGTAGACGTCCGCGTACTCCTGGCCGGTCAGCCGCTGGATGGCGGCGAGCACCTCGTCGGTGACCCAGCGCAGCACCTTGGTGTTGCCGGGCACGTGCGCGAACTCCGAGAAGCGCAGCGGCTCGCCGATGATCACGACGGGGCGCTTGGCCCACGGGATGCCGAAGGGGCCCTTGTGGGACTTGGTGCCGATGACCCCGACGGGGATGACGGGCACGTCATTGGCCAGCGCGATGCGCGCCATGCCGGTCTTGCCCTTGTACAGCCTGCCGTCGGGCGAGCGGGTGCCCTCGGGGTAGATGGCGACGACGCGGCCCTCGGCCAGCACATCGGAGATGGCGCCCAGGGCGTCGGCGCTGGCCCGGCCGCCGCTGCGGTCCATGGGCACCATGCCCACCACGGTGAGGAACCAGGCCAGGGCCTTGGCGCCGAATCCGCCCTGGCCGGCGAAGAGCTCGGCCTTGGCGGGGAACGTGAGGGGTCGCGGCATCATGGCCGGGACCACGAGGGAGTCGAGGGCGGCGATGTGGTTGCTGGCGAGGATGGCCCCGCCGGTGCGGGGGAAGTTCTCGGCCCCGATGACCTTGGCGCCGTAGCCGTACTTCACCAAGGGGCGGGCGAAGAGGGTCTTGAAGAAGCGGTACCACATGCGCCGCAGTCTATGGCAGCGCCCGGTCCGCCGACCTCGTCCCGAGAAGCTCGGCGCACTCGTCGCGGGCGGTCGGCCTCGCCGACGTCGCGGGCGGTCGGCGTCGCCGCCGTCGCGCCTGCCTTGCGTCTCGGCGCCTGCCTTGCGTCCCCACGCCTGCCTTACGTCCAGTCGCCTGCCTTACGTTCGACGGCGCCAGCCATACTGCGAATCGCCTGCACTACAGCGCAGGCGCCAAACGATAAGCCAGGCGCCACCGTCGCGCCTGCCCAAATTGCGGAAGCCTGCCCTACGCCCCAACGCCTGCCCTACGCCCCAACGCCTGCCTTACGTGCGACGGCGCCAGCCATACTGCGAATCGCCTCCACTACAGCGCAGGCGCCAAACGATAAGGCAGGCGCGCCAGCAGTGACGGGCCCCTCCGGCGGCCCACTTCCCATCGGGCTGGACCACATCCGGCCTATCCTCGGAGCATGTCCCTCTCGACGCTCTTCTCCCGACCCGCCGCGACATCAGTCTGGCCCGAGGCCCGCCCGCTCCACATCGGCGACGGCGAGATCGGCGTGGTGATGAGCCACGGCTTCACCGGCTCGGTGGCATCCATCCGGCCGTGGGCGGAGGCGCTGGCCACCCCCGCCGACGAGTACCCGGGCGCCCGCGTCGTCGCGCCCCGCCTCCCGGGGCACGGGACCACGTGGCAGGACATGGCGCGCACCCGCTGGTGGGACTGGTTCGGCGCGCTCGAGGACGCCTACCTCGAGCTGGCCACCCAACACAGGAAGGTCTTCGTGGCCGGCCTGTCGATGGGCGGGGCGCTGGCCCTCCACCTGGCCGCCCGCCACACCGTCGCCGGGGTGCTGCTGGTCAATCCCGCCGTGGCGACGAGGGACTGGCGGATCAAGGCCGCGTCGAAGGTCCGGGGCCTCGTCCCCGCGCAGAACGGCATCGCCTCGGACATCGCCCTCCCGGGAGCGGTGGAGCCCGCCTACCCCAAGTTCTCGGTGCAGAGCCTGGGCACCATGACCGACCTGTGGCGCGAGGCGCGCGCCGGCCTTCGGCGCATCGAGGCGCCGGTGCTGCTGATGCGCTCCCCGCTGGACCACGTCGTCGACGACCTCAGCGCCGAGATCATCCGCCGCGAGATCCGCGACGTGCGCTTCGCCTCGCTGGACCGCAGCTACCACGTGGCGACGTTGGACTACGACGCGGACGTGATCGTGGCGGAGTCGCGGCGGTTCATCTCCACCTTCCACTGACCAACCCGATTCCGTTGGCCAGGTGTTGGTCCCGTGGCGGGGCGGCCTCGAAGCCCGTCATCGCTGCGGTGCCGCGAAGCGGCCTCGAAGCCCGTTATCGCTGGCTGAGGTGCTGCGAAGCGGCCTGGAGGCCCGTCATCGCTGGCTGAGGTGCCGCGAAGCGGCCTCGAAGCCTCAGAGACGTGGGCTGACAAGGTCACTCTTCTGAGGCTTCGAGTGAGGCTTCGAGGCCCCCTCCCTCCTCGTCCAACGCAAAGGGCCACCCGCTCAGCGGGTGGCCCTTGTGAGGTTCTGCGAAACTCAGCCGACGACGCGGCGCACGCCGGTGATGGGCATCGAGTTCAGCCCTGCGACGTTGACGCCGCTGCGCGGGTTGGCCGCGTGGACGATCTTCCCGCCACCGATGTAGAGCGCGACGTGGCTGACGGGGCTGTAGTAGAACACGAGGTCGCCCGGCTTGATCTCCGACAGCGACACCTTCCGCCCGGCGCCCGAGTACTGCGCCTTCGACGAGCGCGACAGCGTGATCCCCACCTGGCGGTAGGCGTAGCTGGTGAGGCCGGAGCAGTCGAAGGTGTTGGGGCCGGAGGTGCCCCACACGTAGCGGCTGCCCACCTTGGCCATGGCGGCGTTGATGGCGCCCTGCACGCGGTCCGAGGTGTTGCCGTCGACGACGGGGGCCGCGGTCTCCGTCGAGGCCGACGGCGTGGCCTCGCGGTCACGGCTGGTGCCGGCAGCGGCGGCGGTGCGGGCCTCGGCCGCGGCCTGGGCGGCTGCGGCGGCGGCCTCACGCTCGGCCTCGATGGCGGCGAGGCGCTGGCGCTCCTCCTCGGAGAGGCGGTCGTAGACGCGCTGCGCCTCGGCCTCCTTGGCCTCGAACTCCTTGGCGAGGGCGGTCTTGGTCTCGACCTCCTTCTTGACGACGGCCTCGGTGGCCGCGGCGTCCTGACGGAGGGTGGCGAGCTTGGCCTGGTCCAGCTGGAGCTGCTGCACGCCGGCGTTGGAGCGGTCGAGCTCACTCTGGTAGGTGGCCAGGCCGCTGAGGAAGTTGTCCGAGTCACTGCTGGTGAGCAGCTGCGCGGTGACGGAGAACGAGTCGTTGCGCATCTGGTGGGAGGCCACGTCGCCCATCTCGTCGGCGAGAGTGGCCACCTTCGCCTCCTGCGTCTGCAGGTCTGCGGTGATGGTCTTCAGCTTGGCCTCGGCCTGCTGGGCGCGGTCGTGGGCTTCGATCAGCTCCTGGTCCAGCGCCGAGGACTCCTGATGGATCCGGGCCAGTTCCTCGCGGGCCTTCTCGACGGCGGCCGGGTCAGCCTGGGCGGCGATGCCCATGGTGGCGACGAGGGCGGCGGCGGTGATGCCGGTGAGGATGAGGCGGACTCGGTTCACGTGTACTCCAAGCGTTGGGCAAGTCTGAGAGAATCTTAAGCGAGATTCAGCCTCTTCTCAAAATGTCCACGAAAGTTAGTGCCCCGGCACGCCCAAGGCATGTCCGAGCCGCCGCGAGCGCCCCGGCACGGCGGGGGTCGACGTCTGCCGAGCCGGGTTCAGACCACCCGGCGGCCCCCCTCGTCGGGTGCGTTGAGGCGTAGCGGCGGGACCAGGCCGGCATCGGCCAGGACGATGAGTGCCCGCTGCTCCGAGTCCTCGAAGCCCACCTCGGGCGGGCCGAGGAGGACGGAGATCACGCAGTCCGCGCACGCGGCTCCGCGGACGGTGCAGGTGGTGCAGTCGACATGCAAAGTAGCCATGCCCACACCCTTCCCCACCCCTCCGACAGTTCCGCCAGGCCGACACCACTGTGTCAAGCACGTCCTGCCCGGCCCGAACCTCGAGCGGCCACTCGCCCAGGCGGTAATCGTTCCTCCAGGCCCACCCTCGACCTCTCAGGGGCGGCGAGAGCCCGCCTGGAGGAACACCCACCGCACCGCCTATGCCTGAGCCGCGCCCGCAACGCGGACCGGCCCCGGCTGCGGAACTGTCGGAGGCCGCCTCTAGCGTCTCCCCCATGCCCGAGATCTCCGCCGCCCAACCCTCGTTCGAGGACCTCGGGGTCCACCTGTCCCAGGTCACCTTCGTGGTGCTGGACCTCGAGACCACCGGCGGCGCGGCGGACTCGGAGATCACCGAGGTGGGCGCCGTGAAGGTGCAGGGCGGGCAGGTGATCGGCGAGTTCCAGACGCTGGTGCGCCCCTCCGCCCCCATCCCCGCCATGATCCAGGTCCTCACCGGCATCACCAACCAGATGGTGGCCACCGCTCCCCCGCCGTCGCAGGTGCTGCCCGCCTTCGCGGAGTTCGCCGCGGGTGCGGTGATAGTGGCGCACAACGCCCGCTTCGACACCGGCTTCCTCCGCCGCGGCTACGAGCAGCTGGGGCTGGCGTGGCCGCGGCCCACCGTCGTCGACACCGTCGCCCTGGCCCGCACCGCCCTCCTCCGCGACGAGGTGCCCAACTGCAAGCTCGCCACCCTCGCCCGCTACTTCCGGGCCACCACGGAGCCCAACCACCGCGCCCTCAGCGACGCGCGCGCCACCGTCGACGTCCTCCACGGCCTCCTCGAGCGGGTGGGCAGCCTGGGCGTGCACACGCTGGAGGACCTCACGGAGTTCGCGCTGCAGGTCTCGCCGGACCGGCGGGCCAAGCGCACCTGGGCCGCGAAAGCCCCCGAGCGCGCCGGCGTCTACTTCTTCTTCACCGATTCCGTCACCGCCGACGGCGAGCCCAAGCGCGAGGTCCTCTACGTGGGCAAGTCCACCAACCTGCGCCGTCGGGTGCGCTCCTACTTCTCCGCCGCGGAGAAGCGCGGCCGCATCCACGAGATGGTGCGGGTGGCCACCGGGGTGGAGTTCGTCACCTGCGCCACGGACCTGGAGGCGGAGGTGCGGGAGCTGCGGATGATCGAGTCCTTGGCGCCGCGCTACAACCGTCGCTCGAAGAACCAGCGCAAGCTGAGCTGGTTGAAGCTCACCGACGAGGCGTTCCCTCGGTTGTCGATCGTCACGCAGGTCCGCGACGACGGCACCTACTTCGGCCCCTTCCGCAACCGCGAGGCCGCCGACGAGGCGGCCCTCACCCTCTACGACGCCTTCCGGCTGCGCCGCTGCACCACCCGACTGTCGGCGAGGAAGGCGTCGCCGTCGTGCGCGCTGGCGGAGATGGGCAGGTGCGTCGCGCCGTGCGAGCTGGGCGACGGCGCCGCCGAGTACCCGGCCATCGCGCAGGCCGTGTCGAGCAGCTGGCTGGGCGACGTGCGCCCCGTGCTGCGCAGCGTCCGCGTGCGGATGCGCAAGCTGGTGGCGCAGGAGCGGTTCGAGGAGGCGGGCACCATCTCGGACCGGCTCACCGCCTACTACCGCACCTCGCTGCGGTTCCACCGCCTCCGCTCGCTGGCGCTCTGCCGGCAGCTGGTGGCGGCCGTCCCGTCGGCGCACGGCTGGGACATCCACGTGATCCGCTACGGCAAGCTCGCCGCCGCCACGACGGCGCCGTCGGCCCGCGCCCGCGCCGCGGCCGAGGAGGCGGTGGCCACGGCGGAGACGGTGCTCCCCCCGCGCGGCGGCCTGCCGGCGGGCAGCGTGGAGGAGGCGGAGAGGATCGCGGCGTGGCTGGAGCTGCCGGGGGTCCGCCTCATCGAGACCGACGGCGAGTGGGCCTGGCCCCTCCACGCGGGCCTGCCCGACGGCGCCCTGGCCGACGAGCTCCTCGGCCCCGCCCCGCACCTCCCGTTGGAAGAGGACGCGGTGGAGAAGAGGGTCGCGGCGCTGCTCGCCTCCTGACCCACGTCGTGCGCAGAAGGGTTCAACCTCAGCTGACGAGGTCTGAGGAGAACAGCGCCTGTAGAAGCCTCACATTGACGAAAATGAGATGTCGGCCAACCTTGTCGCGGACGAGAAGCCCTTCTTCGGCGAGGCTTGAGAGCCAGCGGGAAGCTGTCTGCCTGCGCGCCAAGCCAGCCGCGACAATGTCGTCGATGCGAGCGTAAGGCTGCCTCGTGAGGATGCGGGCCATCTCGGCGGCGTGCATGGCCGGGAACGCCCCACGAATCCTGGCCTCAAGATCATCACGGTGGGCGATGACCGTATCGACCAGCCCGAGCGCGGCACGTGATGTGTCCGCGACCGCGTCCGTCATGAAGACGACCCAGTCCTCCCAGGCACCTTCTTCAGTGACCGCCCTCAGGAGCCGGTAGTAGTCGTCCTTGTGCCGCACGAGGTACCCCGAGAGGTAGAGGACTGGAAGGTGCAGCAGGTTGTACTGCTGGAGACACAGAAGGTTGAGGATGCGTCCGGTACGGCCGTTGCCGTCGAAGAAAGGATGGATCGCCTCGAACTGATAGTGCTGAAGCGCCATGGCGACGAGGGGATCAAGATCGCCGTGGTCATGGATGAACTCCTCCCACCCGCTGAGCTTGTCCAGGATGAGCTGCCTGCCCTCGGGTGGGGTGTACGCACGAGTCTGTGCCACCGGGTTACCGATGTAGGTTCCCGCCCTGTCCCGGATCTGGGCGTCGGAACCGTGCAGCGTGCTGCAGACTGCGAGGGCGGTCTGGAAGGTCAGGGGTCGATCGCGAACAAGGTCGTAGCCCACTCTCAGCGCCTCCCGGTACCGTAGAGCCTCTTTAACGGCCGGAGTCTGGTTCTCGAGTGCGCCGCTGGCGGCCCTGAAGAGCTCGTCGTTCGTGGTGACGATGTTCTCGATCTCGCTCGATGCCTGCGCCTCAATCAGAGGCGTGAGGTTGATGAGCAGCCCGGGGTCCGGCATCCTCCTACACGCCATGTCCAGCGAGGCCAGCGCCCGGCTTGCCGCGAGGACGCTACGGAACACGCGGGGGGTGTCCAGACGCGCCGTCGGCGGGAGCGAGGGCAGGTCCTGGTAGGGAGTGGCGGGATCGAACGACATGTTCACTCCGTCATCATTTCACAGCGACATGTACATTTTTGGCCCCGATTTGAACATGTTCTGCGGACATGGTGATGGCGTGTACATGTCGTCCACGCCTGGACGGCCCGGTGTCTCGCGAAGGGCGATGAGGCACGCCGCGTCGCCGCCCCTCCGCCGTCGCGCAGGACTACCGTTGACCACTGGCGAAGGCGCCACGGCGGACTCGGCTCCGCCCACGTCCTTCCATCCGACAGAAGGGAACCATCATGACTCTGCCCGAGGTCCTCAACCTCCCCGTCTGGCTCCTGATCATCTTGGGTGTCGTCCTCGTCGTCGAGCTGGCGCTCCTGATCGTGGGCGTCGTCTCCTGGGCCCGCACGCCGGACGCGCAGATGCCGCGACCCAACAAGTGGGTCTGGCTGGTGCTCATCCTCTTCGTGCAGATCATCGGGCCGGTGGCGTTCCTCCTGGCGCGGCGCAGCGAGGCGCGCTACGCCGTCGCCCCTGAGCCTGAGGCGCTGCCCGGGGCCCGCCATGCCGCGACACGCACCGCCGACGACACCGCCAACCTCCTCTACGGCCCCCGGGAGTGCGACAAGTGAACGTGGTGGAGACCCACGGCCTCACCAAGCAGTACGGCACGGTCCGCGCGCTCGACGGCGTCTCCCTGGCGGTGCCGGAGGGCTCGGTGTTCGGCTTCCTCGGCCCCAACGGCGCCGGCAAGACCACTATGCTGCGCATCCTGCTCGGGCTGGCGCGCCCCACCGCGGGCACGGCGCAGATCTTCGGCCGCGACACCACCACCGAGCGCGACGCCGTCCACGCCCGGGTCGGCTTCCTGCCCGACGTGCCCGGCTTCTACCCGTGGATGACCGGCGAGGAGTTCATGCGCTTCGCGGGCTCCCTGTTCGGGATCCCCTCGACCCAGCTCGAGCAGCGCACGGAGGCCCTCCTGGACATGGCCGGGCTCGCCGGCAACCGCAACCCGGTGGGCGGCTACTCGCGGGGGATGAAGCAGCGCCTCGGGATCGCGCAGGCACTCATCAATGCCCCTGACCTGCTGATCCTCGACGAGCCGACGTCGGCCCTGGACCCGCTCGGGCGCGCCGACGTGCTGCAGATGATCGCGTCGCTGCGCGGCCGCACCACGGTCCTGTTCTCCAGCCACCTCCTCGGCGACGTGGAGCGGATCTGCGACCGCGTGGCGGTCCTGGACCGTGGCCGGCTTGTCGTGCAGGGCTCCGTTGACGACATCCGTCGCTCCCACGGGGGCTCGACGACGGTGCGGATCGCCGTGACGAGCGGGGTCGCGGCGCTGATCGCCGCCGTCGAGGCGGAGCCGTGGGCGGTGCGGCACACGCCGGTGGCAAGGGACGATCAGGCGATCGACGTGGTGGTCAACGACCTCGACGCCGCCCGGCAGGCCCTCCCGGGCCTGGTGGCCGGGCTCGGGTTGGGGCTGCGTCGGTTCGACGAGCTCGAAGTGTCGCTCGAGGAGGTCTTCGTGGACCTGGTGGGGGTGAACCGATGAGCCTCAGGGCGTTCTGGGAGCCGGACCTGCTTGAGCTCACGGAGCTCATCGTGGACCCGGTTGGAGTGAACCGATGAGCCTCAGAGCCTTCCTGGCGAAGGACCTGCTGGAGATCGTGCGCACGTGGCGGATCTGGGTTCTGCCCGGGATCCTGCTGTTCTCCGCGGTCACAGGGCCGCCGACGGCCGCCTACACGGCTGAGCTGCTCTCCACGCTCGGCGGCGACATCTTCGAGGGCCTCATGCCCGAGCCCACTTGGGTGGATTCCTACGCGCAGTGGACGAAGAACCTCAGCCAGCTGGTCACGTTCGCGCTGATCATCATGCTGGGCAGCGCGATCTCGGGCGAGAAGCGCGCGGGCACGGCGATCATGGTGTTGACGAAGCCGGTGTCGCGGGCGGGGTTCGTGCTGTCGAAGTTCATCTCGACGGCGGTTCTGCTGGTGGGCGCGACGGCGGTCGCGATGCTGGTCACCTGGGGCGTGACGCTGATCTGGTTCCCCGACGCGCCCATCGGTCCGCTACTGGCGGCGACGGCGGCGTGGCTGTTGTTCGCGCTGCTGCTGGTGGCGGTGGTGCTGCTCGGCTCCGCGGCCGTGGACTCGGGCGCCGGCGCGGCGGGGATCGGGCTGGGCTTCTTCTTCCTGCTGATGCTCTCGGGCATCTGGGGCCCGATGCTGCGCTGGACGCCCGCGGGGATGATCAACGCCCCGGTGGCCCTGGGCGCCGACGCCGAGGTCGACCTGCTGTGGCCGGCGGTGACGACGGCGGCCCTGGCGGTGGTGCTGGTGTGGGCGGCCGTGCGGGTCTTCGAGCGCCGCGAGCTCTGACTCCCCCCGGTTCCTCCCCAGCTGCCGGGCTCGACCTCGCACACCGTAGGCCTCCTCGCACACCGTCGCCCGCGACCTCGCACACCGCAGGCCTCCTCGCACACCGTCGCCCGCGACCTCGCACACCGCAGGCCTCCTCGCATACCTTCGGCCGCGACCTCGCACACCGTAGGTCTCCTCGCATACCGTCGACCACGAGCTCGCACACGTGAGCTGGCTTTGCATACTCAATTGAGTATGCAAAGCGGCTCACGATGTGCGAAGTAGGGACCCAGCCACCCACGCTATGCGAAGAGGGGGCCCAGCCCACGCTGCGGCAGTGGGGGCCCAGCCCACGCTGCGGCAGTGGGGGCCCAGCCCACGCTGTGCGAAGTGGGGCCCAGCCCACGCTGTGCGAAGTGGGGCCCAGCCCACGCTGCGGCAGTGGGGGCCCGGCTCACGCTGTGCGAAGGCCCAGCCCACGCGGCCCGCCGCCCCGCCAACCGATCTGCACGCCACGGCTGCAAGAATGAGCGGGACTCAGCCCACCGACGAAGGCCTCACGTGACCCAGCGACGCGCCACCACAGAGAACCGGCATGGTCGCCGGTGACTCCGCCGGCGCCGAGTCCCGACGCCAACTCGCCCTCGCCGACGCCCACGAGAAGGCCGCCGCCGAGGCCCGAGCGGCAGCCGGCCGCTTCGGGATAGCCGAGACCACCGAGCGCCAGACCGCCCGCACCCTCGCTCCCCTCTCCGGGCTCGGCTACTTCCTCCTCCCCGACCGCCGATGGCCCGGCACCCGCCGCTCCCAGGTGGACCTCGTCGTCGTGGGCCCGGGTGGCGTGTTCATCGTCGACACCAAGGCGTGGAAGGAGGTCAGCGTCGACAACGGGCGCGTCCGGCGCGGCGACGACGACGTGACCGACGAGCTCCTCGCGCTCGACGACCTCGTGGACGTGACGCAGGCGGATCTGGCCGAGGTCGGCCTCGCGCCCGGGGAGGTCCGCTCCCTCGTCGTCCTCGCCGGCCGCGGTGGGCTGGACGCGACGGTGGGCGGGATCCGCATCGTCGGCGAGCGCGACGCCCTGCGCGCCATTGCCGGCCACGGCTCCCGGCTGACGCCCACGCAGGTCGATACCGTCCTAGGCCGCGCCCTCACCCTCTTCCCCCAGGCCACCGCACCCGCTCCGGTCACCGTCACCATCCCCGAGCCGGTGGTGCCCGCCGCGCTGAGCGTCGCCGTCGCCGCGCACCCCACGCCCGAGCGAGCCGCCCAGCAGGACGCGCTGCTCAGCCCGGAAGAGATCAACGACGCCCTCCTGGCGGGCGTGCTGGCGAAGCCGATCGAGGAGTGGATGTCCTTCCTCCACCCCCAGCAGGCGAAGCTGGTCCGACGCTCCTTCCCCGGCCCCTCGCGCATCCGTGGCCCGGCGGGCACCGGCAAGACGGTCGTCGGTCTCCACCGCGCCGCCCACCTCGCACGCTCCCAACCCGGACGCATCCTGGTGACCACCTACGTCCGCACGCTGCCCGACGTGCTCGGCGAGCTGTTGCGACGGTTGGCCCCGGAGGCGGTCGACCGCGTCGACTTCGTCGGCACCCACGCGTTCGCCCGCCGCGTGCTGCGGGAGCGCGGGGTTCCCCACCGCATCGAGCCGGCCAAGGCCCGGGAGGCGTTCGATGCGGCCTGGCAGCGCGTCGGCGCCACCTCCGTCCTCGGCACCTCACAGGACCGGCGGTACTGGGAGGAGGAGATCGAGCACGTGCTCAAGGGCCGAGGCATCACCCGGTTCGAGGACTATGCCGATCTCTCGCGCACCGGGCGCCGCCGCACGCTGCAACTGTCCGGGCGCGAGGCCGTCTGGCGGCTGCACGAGGCCTACGACGCCGAGCTGCGCCGTCGCGGGATCATCGACTACGCAGACCTGATCCTCCTCGCCGAGGCCGAGCTCCGCCGGGAACCCATGACCGGCGAGTACTCGGCGGTCATCGTCGACGAGGCCCAGGACCTGTCCTGCGCCATGATCCGCATGCTGCACCTGCTCGTCGGCAACGAGCCCGACGGGTTCACGCTGATCGGCGACGGCCAGCAGTCGATCTACCCCGGCGGCTACACCCTGGGCGAGGCGGGGATCTCCGTCGCGGGCCGCGGCGTCGTCCTCGACATCAACTACCGCAACACCGCCCAGATCGTGCACTTCGCCCAACGCCTCGTGGCGGGCGACGAGTACGCCGACATCGAGGGCGTGCTGGCCCGCGGCGACGTGCCGTCGAGCATCCCGCGCGCCGGGGCGGACCCGGTGATCGCGCGCTGCGGCAGCCGCCGTGAGCTCAACCGGGCGATCGTCGAGCGCATCCGCAGCGTGACCACGGACATCGGCACCACCGTCGGCGACGTCGCGGTGCTGTGCATCGCGAGGTGGGCGGTCCGCGACGTGACCCGCGCGCTGGAGGAGGTCGGTCTCCCCGTCGTCGACCTCGAGAAGTACGACGGCGTCCCGGTCGAGGCGGTGAAGGTGGGCACCATCAAGCGCGCCAAGGGGCTGGAGTTCAAGCAGGTGCTCATCCCGGACATCCGCCGCGAGCACACCGTGACCGACCCGCCGAGCGACGACGCCGCCCGCGAACGCTGGGACCTCACCCGCCGCGAGCTGTACGTGGCGATGACGAGGGCCCGCGACGGCCTCTGGGTCGGCATCTCCGACTGATCAGACGCGCCCGCCCCGCCACGCCTGTGGACCTGGGTGGCGTCCATGAACCGGGTAACGGAGGCTTCGACGCGGTCGGTGGCGCTTCGCGCCCGACCGGCTCACCCAGCGGAACGCTGGCTGACCGGGCCCGTTTCCCCGCTGGTTGAGCCGGGCCCGTTTCCCCGCTGGTTGAGCCGGGCCGCAAGGAGCGAAGCGACGCGCGCCCGCGTCGACTTGGGTTGAGCCGGGCCGAAGGAGCGAAGCGACGCGCGCCCGTGTCGAAACCAACCCACGCGTGCCCATGGACCCTCCCAATGCGCGCAACCGGGGCTACTCGGCGAGAGGGATGTCGTACTCGTCCGCCCACTTGCGGGCGATCCGGGTGAACTCCTCGTCGCGGTAGCGGTACCAGGCGTCGGCTATGTCGTGGCTGTGGACGAGATCCTTGAACCGTCGGAACGCGCCGGCGCGGTGCAGGCCGTTCCACAGGTGTTCCCGCAGCCGGGACTCGGGGAGGGTCATGGTGAAGTCCTCCATGACGGAGTGCTCGTGAACCTCGTACTGCGACGGTAGGGGCACGAACCGGTCGGCGGTGTCCTCGACGATCACGCGTGCGAGCTTGAGGGACAACACAGAGCCGCTGGTCGTGTAGCGGGCGGCTTCCTCCAGGTCGGCTTCCTCCAGGTCGGCGTCCTCGGGGAGGTCTTCCGCGGCGGAGAGTTCGTCCACGAAGGCCCATACCAACTCGTCGGCCTGCCGGTCGTAGTAACTGCGGCAGTCATTGCCCATCGTCAGGGCCTCTGCCACCTCGGCGATTCGCACAGCCATGTTTCACTCCGCACTTAGTTGCCTCGCTCCAGCGTAGCCCGGTCGAGTGGGTCTGGGCCGCCTCCTCACCCCTGAAGTGCCGCCCCTCGCTGGCTGAGGTGCGAGGAGCGCAGCGACGAGCCTCGAAGCCTCAGAAACGTAACCTGACAAGCTCACGTTCTTCAGCTTCGAGGCCGCTACGCGGCACCTCAGCCAGCGGGTTTGGCCGGGGGGTCAGCGATCCGCGAAGACGGTGTACGTCTCCGCCATGAGGTCCTCCACCGTGACCGACAGCGGGCCGTCGGTGTAGATCGCGAAGCCCAGGTAGTACTCCAGCGACCGTCCAGGCATCACCATCACGAACGGGTCGCCGATCGACTGATCGATGTCGTAGATCTCGGAGGCCGCGCGGTTGCCGGTGGTGGCGGAGAAGTACAGGTCCGCGGTGCTCAGCGGCTCGGAGCCGCGATTCTCCACCGTCACCTTCACCCGGACGTACGCGTCGTAGCCCCCTGCCACATCCGCGTACTCGCTCGGCGTGAACTCCTCCGGCGCGTCGACGGTGACCAACTCGTCGACCGCCAGCTCGACCTGGCTGCCGAACGGGTGCCCCACGTAGTTGCCGTGCTCATCGAAGCCCTCCTCCACGCCCGGAGGTTCGGTGGCCCCCGCCGACGACGGCGCGACACCCGGCGTCGCCGTGACGGTGACCGTGGCCACCGGCATCGAGATGGCTCCCCCGTCGAGAGGTGCCACCACGCTCATGAAGATGAGGACGGCGAGCGCGAGGATTCCGAACATCGGGGCCACTTTCTGGTCAACAGGCACAGCGCGGCGACAGCACTGCGGAGCGTGCTCAACATTAGCCAGTCTGATGGGCGTTGAACCTAATGGAGTCATGCAAGCTGACCCGGTTCCCGGCGCCGACGTCCGGCGGCTTCAATCAGTCCACCCTGATCTGGGACTCCACCTGCCCGTCACGCGGACACCCTTGAGGAGGGGGTTGAGGCAAGCCCCCGCGAACTTGAGTGCTGAGTCGAGCGTGCGGAGCGAGTTGTCGATCCGGGTCCTGCGGGCGTACGCCAGGTAGCCAGTAGCCCACCCCGGTCCTGGCGAGATCAGCTGGTCAGGGAGCTGCAGGCGGCGCCGCCTGCTCTCGGACCTCAGCGCTAGCACCAAGGGCTCCGCCTCGAGCTCACAGCTTGCGACGATCAGGGCGAGATCGACGAGGTCGCGATAGCGAGAAGACGGGCTGGCTGAGTGCCCGTAAAGTTCGTACATCGCGCAGAGCTTGTCGGCGACCTGGTCCGGAAGCGGGTAGACCAGAACGTGTGGCGGTTCGCTCAGTCCTGGAATCTCCACCACAGGGACGGGGCGGACCCACTCCGGCGCCGCGATGATGTGCAGCTCACGCGCGAGGTCGATGGGGAAGCTCCCGTACTCCGCTCCGATATAGGCGTCGGCGTGGATCTGCGCTACAGGGTTTGTGCGGCTTGTGGTCACCCTCTGTCCGATCACGAACGTCAGGTGGTCGCCGTCGCGGGGCCGGGTCAGGCCCCTGAGCTCGTCGATGGCGTCGGTCACGGACAGCTCGCCGAGGTGGAGCAGGTCCAGGTCTCTGGAGAACCGGGCTTCGCTTAGTCGCATCAGCAGACTCGCGCCACCCTTCAGCACCCACTGCCCGCCGGGAGGGGAGAACACCAGAGCGAGGAAACGCTGAAAGAGGAATTCCCGCCGCACCTCCTCCAGTGAGCGGCCACGGATCTTCGACTGTGTCTTCAAACGATCATCGAGGGCTCGCCGAAACGCGTTCGCAGTCGCGTAGTGTTCGGATCCGTTGATCGCCCCCACCGAGGCGCCCCAGTTCACTTGAGCGCGTCCATTGGCGGACTTGGGTTCAGCGTCGCGAACCGGACGACTGCTGCCAAGGTTTCAGCGACACCCGACTCCTGCATGAGCCGGCGGAGAAGTGCCGACCCGTCACCCAGTGGGGCACCGTAGAGATGCGCATACCTGCGGAGCACGGCAACCAGCTTCTGGTCGTCGACCATGTGCCGCGTCATCGCATCGCGGACGACGCCTGCGAGGTGCCCGCCGTCGATCCGGTCGGAGGCAAGGTCATCAATCGTGCGCGTCACAGTCGTGACCGGGAGCCCATCCACGACCGTCCAGTCGTCCGCTTGCAGTTGCGCTCGATGCAGGCGGACGCTAGGACGCCTTGTCTGCTTGCGGATGGGGGTGGTGAACTCGAACTCATCGGCCTCAAGGTCCCCCAGCCGGTGAACGAGAGCCGCGGAGCGGTGCGAGACGACCGCAGGGCTCTGCTCACGCACACGATCAACTCTGCGCCGGGCCGGATCGAGAGTGAGCCACGCAGCGCGTAGGCCATCCAGGGGCGTCGGAGGCGCACCGCTGGTCCTGTACACGCCGTGGCTGAGCCTCTCGAGCAGGCCTTGGTTGGCGTACCGGGCCAGGCTCTGCGCGGACACTCCTGCGGCTCGGGCCTGCGCGCTGGTCAGCAGCCCCCACTGTTCAGCGGCGATATCCGCGAGATCCAGCGCGACGCTCACGGGTCCCCCCTCTTGCTGCAATACTACTTACCAGAGATACTTTTGCAGTATCCGCCGCTCAAATCGTAGCATCAGCAGGCCGGCTTACGAGTGTCCCCCGCCGCGACAACGCCACCGCGGCGTGGACGCCCTGCACCATCACCAGGGAGCTGATCACCGCCGCGATCAGGCCCGCCGCCTGATCCGACGCCGTGAGCAGGTTGAAGCCCGCGTGCCAGATCAGCACCGGCACGATGCTCCACCGCGCCCGCGCCGTCATCCAGGACAGGAACACCGACCCCGCCGTCAGGCCCAGCGCCCAGCCGACGATGCCGCCGCCCATGGCCATGTATGTCGGGTTGTAGAAGAACGCCGGCAGGTGCCACAGCATCCAGACCCCGGCCACGACGAGCGACCCCCGTAGCACGCTCCCCCGCCGCGACACCTCCGCCAGCAGCCACCCGCGCCACCCGCTCTCCTCGCCGAGGCCGAACGTCAGCAGCCACACCGCCGCGACACCCACAGCCCCCAGCCCCGGCAGCTTCTCCGTCAGCCCGAACCCGGCCGGGTCCGGCCACTCCCCCGTCGCGATCCGCGCCGCGCCGTACCCGAACAGCCAGTACGCCACGGGTATCCCGAGCGCCGCCAGCCACCACACAGGCGGGAACTTCAGCGAGTAGATCCGACGAGCCCACGCGCCCACGCCTCGAGCACCACCCTCGACGGCGGTGGCGGCGCCGCCCCCGCACAGCGGCCCGATCGAGCCCAGGTCAAGTCCCGGCTAGTGGTGTAGCGGGGTTCCTTCGTTAGGCGGTGAGGGCTAGGGGCTCGGTCACCTCCTCGGTGGGGACGGGTGTGAGGCGGCAGCGGGTGAGGATGTCGAGTCCGAGGTAGCGGCGTCCTTCGGCCCATTCGTCGGTTTGCTCGGCCAGGACGGCTCCGACGAGGCGGATGATTGCGTCGCGGTTGGGGAAGATCCCGACGGCGTCGGTGCGCCGCCGGATCTCCTTGTTGAGGCGTTCGGCGGGGTTGTTGGACCAGATCTGGGTCCAGACGTCGCGCGGGAAGCTGGTGAACGCCAACACGTCGGCGCGGGCCGCGTCGAGGTGTTCGGCGACGGCGGGGAGTTTGTCGCTCGTGTAGTCCAGGAGCCGGTCGAACTGGGCCTCGACGGAGGCTGCGTCGGGTTGGTCGTAGACCGAGTGGAGCATCGCTTTGACCGCGGGCCACATCGTCTTCGGGGTGACCGACATGAGGTTGGCTGCGTAGTGGGTTCTGCAGCGTTGCCAGATGGCGCCGGGCAGGTTCGCCGCGATCGCTTCGATCAAACCAGGGTGGGCGTCGCTGGTGACGAGCCTCACCCCGCCTAGGCCGCGGGCGACCAGGTCGGCGAAGAACGTGTTCCAGGCTGTCTTGGTCTCGGAGGTGGCGACCTGCAGGCCGAGGACCTCGCGGTGGCCGTCGCCGTTGACGCCGGTGGCCACCAGCACGACGGCGTTGATCACCCGGCCGCCTTCGCGGACCTTCATGGTGAGCGCGTCGGCGGCGACGAACGTGAACGGGCCGGCGTCTGCGAGGGGACGGTGGCGGAACTCGTTGACGTGCTGGTCGAGCTCGGCGGCCATCCGGGAGACCTGGGACTTCGAGAGTCCGTCGATGCCCAGGGTTTTGACGAGCTTGTCCATTCGGCGGGTGGACACCCCGGCGAGGTAGCAGTCCGCGACCACGGTGATCAGGGCGGTCTCGGCTCGTTTGCGGCGCTCCAGGAGCCATTCGGGGAAGTAGGAGCCGGTGCGCAGTTTCGGGACGGCGACGTCGACGGTGCCGACGCGGGTGTCGAGGGGTCGGTGGCGGTAGCCGTTGCGTTGCGCGAGCCGGTCGGCCGAGGGCTGGCCCCATTCGGCTCCGCAGACCTGGTCGGCGTCAGCGGACAGGAGGGCGTTGATCAGGGTCTGCAGGAGGGTGCGCATCATGTCGGGCGAGGCCTGGGTGAGCAGGTTGCCCAGCACGTGGGCGGGGTCGACAATGTGTGGAGCGGTCATCGTGGTGATGTCCCTTTCGAGAGAGCTGTGAGAGGTGAACTCGAAGGATCCCACGGTGACCGCGCCATCGTCTTCCGACTCGGCCACCGGGGCTACACCACTATGAGGGACTTAACTCGAGCCCACCCAGTGCAGCCAGGCGGGAGGGTCGCCGACGCCCCACTGCGCGGCCAGCACCAGCGGCAGCCACGCCGCCCAAGTGACGCCGAACGTCACGCCGAGAAAGACCGCCAGCGGCCCCCGTCGCTCCATGCCTTCATTATGGCCAGCCCCCCGCCCACTGGGGCACTGCCGCGAGCCTTACACAACACCGCTTGTCAGCTCACGTTTCTTAGGCTTCGAGGGCGCTGCGCGCCACCTCAGCCAGCGGTGTGGCGCCTTCGAGGGCGCTACGCGCCACCTCAGCCAGCGGTGGCGGGCTGAGGTGCGAGGAGCGAAGCGACGAGCCCACCCCGCTGGCTGAGGCGCGAGGAGCGAAGCGACGAGCCTCGAAGGCTACAAAACGTTCCTCGTCAGCTCACGTTTCTTAGGCTTCGAGGGCGCTGCGCGCCACCTCAGCCAGCGGTGTGGCGGCTTCGAGGGCGCTACGCGCCACCTCAGCCAGCGGTGTGGCGGCTTCGAACGCGCTACGCGCCACCTCAGCCAACGATCAGGGCCGAAACGCGAGGGCGCCCGCCGGCTTCAGCCGGCGGGCGCCCTCGTCGATCAGGTCAGGTCAGGCGACCGTCACCGAGTTGATCACAACCGCCTCGGCCGGCTTGTCGCCGAACGTGGTCTTGGTGGTGGCGATGGAGTCGACCACCTTCTGGCTCTCGGCATCCTTCACCTCGCCGAAGATGGTGTGGCGGCGGTTCAGGTGCGGGGTGGGGCCCACGGTGATGAAGAACTGCGAGCCGTTGGTGCCCGGGCCGGCATTGGCCATGGCCAGCAGGTAGGGCTTGTTGAATGCCAGCTCGGGGTGGAACTCGTCGCCGAACTGGTAGCCCGGCCCGCCGCGACCGTCACCGCGCGGGCAGCCGCCCTGGATCATGAACCCGTCGATGACGCGGTGGAAGGTGAGGCCGTCGTAGAAGTTGCCGGTGGTCTTCTGACCGGTGGCGGGGTCGACGTATTCCTTGGTGCCGGTGGCGAGGCCGACGAAGTTCTCGACGGTCTTCGGCGCATGGTCGGGGAACAGCTCGATGACGATGTCACCGTGGTTGGTGTGGAGCGTAGCGGTGCTCACGCGGGTCCTTTCGTTGCCTTCTGGGGTCGGGTCCAGTGTGTCAGAGCCGGTCAAGGAGGTCACTCGGCCGGCGGGAGCTGGGCCTCGATGTCGGCCACGAACTGGGCCACTTCGTCGATCCCGCTGACGGGCCCGCCGGCGATCATGCCGTCGGCCCCGAGCAGGACCGCCGCCGCCTTCCCGGTGGCGCCGAGGGCCTTGGCGGCCAGACCCATGTAGTCGTAGACGGCGTTCCTCTCCACCTCGGGCGGGAACGTGCCCGGGACCGAGGGACGGATCGACGGCATGAGCCGCACCTGGAGCACGGGCAGCCGGCTCTGGAACTCCTCCACGCGGGCGATGGCCTCGCGGGCCGGCGCGCACAGGCAGTCGATGGTGACCAGCAGCTGCGCCTGCTGGGAGGCGAGCTGGCGCAGGGTGACGGGTTCGCCGTCGGGGCGCAGCAGCACGGCGTCGGGGATGGGGGCGCGCACGTAGTCCTCCAGGCCGTCGTCCTCCTCCTCGACGACGGCGGGCGCCTCGGGCTCCTCCACCACCGCCTCGGCCGCGCGGGCCTCCAGGACGGGGCGCAGGATGAGCTCGCGCACCTTCGCCTCGCCCGTGGCCGGCGAGCCCACCACCGCACCGGAGGCGTCCAGCTCCACCGCCCCCGGCGTGTAGGGGCCGACAAGGGCGTTGGCGACGTTGGAGGCGTAGTCCTCGTGGAGGAGGGTGAGCTCCTTCCACTTCGGGTCGTCTATCGAGTGGCCGGAGGGGCGGACGGGAATGACGGTGCGGCCGGGCACCTGGGCGAGCCACTCCGGCAGCTGGGCGAGCACCCGCTCGCAGCCGCCGCAGCCGGCCATCACGAACAGCAGCACCACGCCGCGATGCTCGTGGGCCAGGGCGCTCAGCCGCACGGACTTCTCGCTGGGCACCTCCCGGAGGGCGAGCCGGGGTGCGAACCCGAGGGGCCGCCCCTCACCCGCGGCCTCGACGGCGGGGCCCCGCCCCAGCGACAGCATCAGCGCGGCGGCGCTCAACGCGGCCATGGCCACCCAGCCCCAGCCGCCGCCGTCGAGGCTGTAGATGTCCACCCCGACGATCACGGCCATGAAGCCGAGCACGGCCAACAGGAGGATGAGCAGGTTGCGGGCCAGGGTGCGCTGCGACACGTCGTGCGAGCCCAGCGCCCCGAAGCAGTTGCAGCGCACCGGCTCCTCGAAGCGCAGCGCGCGGGCGATGACGACGGTGTAGGCGGCGAACAGCGCCACCGACGCGGCGGCCCCGGCCACCAGCACCCACCCGGATCCCAGCACCAGCACCGCGGCCAGCAGCAGCTCAGCGAAGGGCAGCAGCACGGGCGCGGGCGAGCGCCCCAGCCACGCGGGCAGCCGGAGGGCGGAGAAGGCGTCACGGGTCTCCTCCTTGGCGCGCAGCTTCGCCACCCCGGAGACGGCCAGCAGGACGGCACACGTCAGGTTCCCCAGCACCAGATAACTCACGCGCCGATTATTGCCTACTCCGTTGGTTGAGCCGGTCGCGCACGAAGCGCCGTGACCGTGTCGAAACCCCTGGCACCCGGTGCAGAGACCTACCCCACCGCGGTGCCCATGCCCCGCGTGCCCGTGCCGTGGCGCCGGCGCGCGCCGCTTCGCGGCTCACGGCCGTGCGCCACTTTCTTCGCGGCTCACGGTGTGCGCCCCATGTCCGCTGGGTGAGCCGGTCGGGCGCGAAGCGCCGCCGACCGCGTCGAAGCCTCTGGCACCCGGTTCATGGACCCGACCCCACCCCCACCTGGCAGCGAACCCCAATCCCCAAACTCCCATTGCATGAACCCCACAACCGGGTAGCGTGGAACTTGCTCGATTACGAGCCACAACCAAGGAGGTACTTGTGAGGAAGTCACAAGAGTTGAAGAAGGCCGCCGCGGAATCCGCTTCCGCCGCCGCCGAGTACGGACAGCACGCCCTCAAGGAAGGCATTGAGCGCGCCCAGTTCCTGCTCGACGAGGCCCGCCACCAGGCCGGCCCCATCCTGCACGACGCGAAGGTCCGCTCCGCAGACTTCGCCTCGAAGCGCCTGGACGATCTGGAGCCCGTCCTCAAGGACGCGCTGGACAAGGTCAACCCGGCCGTCGAAGCCGCCCGCGAGCTGCTGGAGGATGATCTCCTGCCCAAGCTCCAGGACGCCCTGCACGCCGCCGCCGAGCATCCGGCTGTCGTGGAGGCCGGCAAGCGAGGCACCGCCGCCGTCGCCGCTCTGAAGGGCGAGCTCGAGGTCAAGCCCAAGAAGAGCAAGTGGAAGAGCGTCGGCCAGTTCCTCGCCATCTCCGCGATCCTCGCGGGCGCCGTGGCAGCGGTGCGGCACTTCCTGGCCCCGAAGGACGACGGGTGGACGGCGCACGAGCCGTCGAAGGCGTACGTCAACAACAACGACACCTTCTCCACCGCCGCCAAGTTCGCCTCCGACGCCACCCCCGAGCCCGAGGTCGACGAGGTGGTCCTGCCCGCAGACGAGGTGCAGGCCGAGACCGACATGACCTCCGAGGGCGCCCCGCCCACCGGCCACGACTACGTGGCCCCGGAGGACCTGGCGGCCGAGGAGCCCTACGGCGACGGCGGGGAGCCGGAGCCCGTCGAGGAGCCGGGTGTCGCGGCCAGCGAATCCGCCTACGGTGAGGGCGCCTACGTGGGCTCCGAACCCCCGGAGGGCTTCACCATCAAGGGCAACGAGCGCTCGAAGAAGTACCACATCGAAGGCAGCGGCGGCTACGACCGCACCATCGCCGAAGTGTGGTTCAACTCCGAAGACGCGGCCAAGGCCGCCGGCTTCACAAGGGCCCAGCGATAACCCCCATCCGCCACTGACAAGGGCGGCGCTCCTCGACAGGGGCGCCGCCCTTGTTGTTTCTGAGCCAGTCGCCGCCACGTAGGTCCGCCTCGGTGCGGGCGCTCGCGGCGACCGCGACCAGCCTCGGGGAAGTGACGGGGGGCATCCACGCCGCAGGGGTGTCGGCAAGCCAGGCGTCGATCGAGCAGATCCTCCGCGTGGAGCACGTTGCCGCTGGCGGATTGGGCGAGCAGGGCGTCGCTGGTCAGCCCCCAGTTTCGAGCGTCGTCCGCATCGGCCGACTCGCGCCCCGGAAAGCGCATCTGGGGCCTGCGGTTCCGCCTTCACGGCCCCAGCAGCGCCAAGGGGATGACGGCGATGCCGTCGCGTCGGCGGTAGGCGGTGGTTCCGGTAGTGACGATGACCAGGTCTGCGATCCGATCCGGGATCTGCTCACGCAGCCACAGGAGATGCCGCACATCGGCATCGGAGACCGAGTGCGCCAGCTTCACCTCGATGCCGAGCACCTGCCCGTCCGGGCCCTGGACCACCAGGTCGATCTCGTGCTCCCCTGCGTTGGTCCGCAAGTGGAACACCTTGGCATCGCAGGCCTGCGCGGCCACCCGGACCCCCAACGTGACCAAGGACTCAAACAGCGGACCGATCATGTGGACACCGGCGTGACCCAACAGCGCATCCGCGGAGAGCGCGAGCAAGCGGGCCGCCAACGCCGGGTCGGCGAGCTGATGCTTGGGCGCCTGCTGCAGGCGGCGGATCTCATTGCTGGCCAGGATCCAGCCAGGCACCGGGTCGAGAAGCCACAGCCGCGTGAGGTGATCGCGGTAGGCGATCGTGGTCGTCTTCGCAGGCTGGCTTCCATCGCCCCCCGTGGTGGCGTCCAGCAGTCTTGAGTAGGAGGTCGTCGTCGAGGAGGCCGCCGCATAGGCCGTCAACCAGCGCCGAAGCGTCTCGGGTCGCCGAACCTCAAATCCGAGGTCAGGTAGGTCACGATCGATCACTCGCTGGAGATAGGCATCCAGCAGGCCTCGCCTCAGGCGGAGGGCGGTTCCCATGATTCCGGGAAACCCGCTACTGACGATCGCCTCGGCATAGTCGCGAATCGTGTAGCTGGAGCGACCAGTGACCTCGGGAGACCCCCCACCTAGCAACGACTCCAGCGACACGGCGGGCACAACCGCCCCCCGCTCATGAAGGGCCATGGGACGCATGCGCAGCGACAGAATCCGGCCAGCCCCACTGTGCGTGCCCGACGCGTCGACCGGAGTCGCCGACCCTGTGAGCAGAAATCGACCGGGCCGGGCGCCGGCGTCCACCTGCCGCCGTACGGAGTCCCAGACCTGCGGAAGCTTCTGCCATTCATCCAGCAACAAGGTGCCCTCGGGGATCGCGGCGAGCCCGAAGTCGGCCTGCGCCACCTCACGCTGGGCAGCGTCGTCGAGGAACCACACCGTGCTGGCGCGCCGCTTCGCCGTGTCGGTCTTGCCGACGCCCTTCGGGCCATCAAGGGCGATCGCCGGCGCAAGCGGGAGCAACTCGTCGAGTTCCCGATCAACAGTCCTCTGCAGGTAGGGCACCGTCGTATCCTACCTCTGACAAGTCGACTACGCTACTGTTTTCAGATGCTTCAGGCTACCTCTTGCGTTCTCCACGGCCGCCAAGTTCGCCGCCGACGCGGCCCCCGAGGCCGAGAACGGTGAGGGCGCCTACGTGGGCTCCGAGCCCCCGGAGGGCTACACCATCAAGGGCAACGAGCGCTCGAAGAAGTACCATCTCGCCGGCAGCGGCGGGTACGAGCGCACCATCGCCGAGGTCTGGTTCAACTCCGAAGACGCGGCCAAGGCCGCCGGCTTCACGCGCGCCCAGCGGTAGTCACCCACAACCCAACCTGACAAGGGGCGGCGCTCCCGAACGGGGGCGCCGCCCTTAACTCTTGTCCGAAACTTAGTCACTGTACGAGGTTGTACGGATCACCCAGGACCGACGAAGCACCACGCCCTATCACCAAGCCCGGACCCTTCTAAACCGACTGCGACAAGGCGATTTACCTCCGCCAACCACCCGCCGCGGGTGAAGCGGACGGCAACTCATGAGAGTCTCACTACCCAACCCCAAATAGGAGAATCGGGGTCCGGTTTAGTATTTTGTCCCCGTGAGCAGGGAAAATCTGGGGGGTATTCCTGCACGACCCACGGTCACGCAGGTATTCACAAGCAAGATCATCAAACTACCGTCGTTCTGGCGGCGCGCCATGCTTATGGCGTGGGACGGCGTGTCGTGGATCATGGCGGTACTGGTCTTCGTGGTCATCCGCTACGACCTGACCCTGAACGTGGCGCAGTGGACCTGGGCGCTGCTGTACACTGCCACCGCGATCATCCTGCAGTCGGCCCTCGGCCTCCTCACCCACGTGTACCTGGGACGCAGTCGGGTTGGCTCGTTCTCTGAGGCCACCTGGATCGGCACCGTGGTGCTGATGGCGTCGATCCCGCTCGGCCTCGCGCTCAGCGTGATGACGCCCGACTTCCCCCGCGGCGTGGCGCTCCTCGCTCCCCCGCTGGCCCTGACCTTCATGGCCGCCGGCCGGTGGCTATTCCGGATTGCGCTGGCCACGGTCCAGCCGCGCCGCGACACCAACGCAGTCGCCACCATCGTCTACGGCGCCGGCGAGGCCGGCCATCAGGTGGCGATGCTGGTGGACAAGGCCGAGGAGCCGCCTTACCGGATCGTGGGCTTCGTGGACGACGACCCCGACAAGCGCTGGCTGCGCGTGCGCGGCTACCGGGTGCAGGGCACCGGCAAGGACCTCATCGACGTGGCCCGCGACCGTGACGCCGACATGGTGATCCTCGCCATCTCCAACGCATCGCCCGAGCTCATCAAGACGGTGTCCGACCAGTGCAAGGCGCACGGCCTCGAACTGGTGGTCATTCCCCCGGTCCGGGAGATGATCGAGGGCCAGATCTCCCTTTCGGCGCTTCGCCAGTTCAGTGTCGAGGACCTCCTCGGCCGACGGCCGATCAAGACCGACCTCACCGCGATCGCCGACTACCTCACCGGCAGAGTGGTGCTAATCACGGGCGCGGGTGGCTCAATCGGCTCCGAACTCGCCCGTCAACTCCACAAGCTGGGCCCCTCCAAGCTAGTCCTCCTCGACCGTGACGAGTCCGCCCTCCACAGCGTTCAGCTCGACATCTACGGCAACGGCCTGCTCGACACCGACGACATGGTGCTGTGTGACATCCGCGACGAGGAAGCCCTCTGCGCGATCTTCGCCCACCACAAGCCCGATGTGGTGTTCCACGCGGCTGCGCTCAAGCACCTGCCAATGCTCGAGCGCTACCCCGACGAGGGCTGGAAGACCAACCTACGCCGACCGCTGGGCTCAGCCACTGGTTGAAGGCCTTCGACGATCTGATCGAGGATGCTCCGACACAATTCGGGCGGCCCGTGGTGGCCGTGGGCGACTTCAACGCGGTCGTCGAACACGAGCCCATGCGCCGGCTCGCTGCTGTGACAGGCCTGCGCGACGCCGTCGTTGGATTCGGGCTCGGCTGGCTCCCCACCTTCCCGGACGACAGCGTTGTCCCGCCGGTGGTCGCCCTGGACCATGTGCTCATTTCACCTGGCCTGGTGGCCTCGTCGGCATGGACGGAGTCAGTGCCGGGACAGGCGCACCGGGCGCTGTTCGTGGAGTTGGGTGTGGCGGAGTGAGTCAACGTCGCTGAAGCGTCGCGGAACAGCGCAACCCACCGTTTAGGCTGTGCTCGTGTTGGAACCGGCCCGCCTCCTGAAAATCGCCCACGGCACTCTCGGCGCACCCCTGCGATGGGGCTACACCGCGGCGTCAGAGGTGGAGATCGCCGGAGCCACCGCCTTGTCCCGACTCGCCCGCAAACCGGTCACGTCGGTGCCGGATCTGACCGTCATAGGGAAGACCTTCGAACGCCCCGCCAACGCGAGGCGCATGGTGTTGACACTGCGCAGGGTGTTCGACGGCCCGATCGTCATCGCTGACGACTCCTCGACTCCTCTGACCTGGGACGTGCCCGGCGTGGTCCCGGTCACCCTCCCGTTCGACTCGGGCGTGGCTGCCGGAAGGAACGCGGCGCTTGAGAAGGTGGACACCGAGTTCGTGATGTCGGTCGACGACGACTTCGTCTTCACCCCCGAACTCGACCTGAACCGCGTGGTCGATTACCTCCGCCGCAATGCCGCGGTTGATTTGGTAGGAGGTCTTGTCATCAACCTCCCCCTCTGGCAGGCCCCTGACTACTCCCAAGCCAAGCTCTTCGCCTACCACGGTCACCCCGTTCACCCCGCAGGCACGATCATCGACGGGCTGCCGGTGCTCTACAAGGTGCCCCAGTTCTTCATCGCCCGCACCGACCGGCTCCGTCTGGTGCGGTGGGACGATCGGCTCAAGCGCGTGGATCACAACGACTTCTTCACCCGCGCCTACGGCGTGCTGGTGACCGTCTACAACAAGCGCTTCTACTGCTTGCACGCGCAGCCGAAGTTCAACCGGCACTACCAGAGCTTCCGGAGAGACTATGGGGCGGACCTGCAGTACCTGGGTGAGAAGTGGGGATGACTCTCCGGCCTCAACGCCTTGCCATCACCCACCACACCTGACTACTCATGGCCTGCGCTCAGTGGTAGGCAGGAGCAGCCAAGCTGGCGCATGTGTGCGCAGCCGTGGGTTCACGCCGCTGGTAACCAAGGCGGATGGCCTCAGGAGCAAGGATCCTGCCGGTAGACGTACAGCACGCCGTCGCCTGCCACTGCCCACCGTCGATACTCGAACTCGTCGACGACCGGGAGTTGGAGCGACGGATTGGCGCTCACCACGAGACACTCCCTCGACCCCGGGAACATGCCCATGATCCTCGGCGTCACCGAGGCGTCGCGGGCGGGGAGGTCCGGGCGTGCGGGGAGTTCGGCGTGCGTGCCCACCCACTCGAGGCCGGCATTGACCGTGCTGGCGTCCGCTCCCCCGGCCACGAGCTGCTCGGCCGCGTGCCAGTGGGCGGCGTCGCGGGCCAGAGCGTCGGAGGTGAACACCAGGCCCATGCCGGCGTTCAGCGCGAGCGCCGACCAGCCGAGGACCGTGAGCCTGGCCCAGTGCCGCATCAGCAGGATCCCCACCAGCGGCACGGCGGGCAGCATGTAGCGGCCGAAGACCCACTGGCCGATCGCGGCCTGGAGCACGGTGCCGCCGAGCAGGAGCGCCAGGGTGAGCGCGATCAACGGCTGCCCCACCAGCGGTGCGGAACCGTCGCGGCCTTTGAGCTTCAGCACCCAGCCCATCGCGAGGGCGCTCAGACACGCCGCCGACAGCACCGCGATGGCCAGCAGCGAGTACCACAGGGCGTCCGGCATGATGATCCGCGGTGCGGGTGAGGCCTCCGGGTAGGCGCCGAGGTTGGTGACGTAGTTGCCGGCGATCGCGTGACTGCGGCTCTGGAAGACCCGAAGAGCGCCGAGAGCGGCCACAGGCAGGGCGGCCAGGGCCAGCACCCATCGGCCGTTCGGGCGGGAGCTGAGCACCAGCGGCGCGGCGCATAGGCCCAGCGCGAGGAGCGTGCCCATCGTCCCGTTGGCCGTCTCAGCCAGGCTGAAGAGGAGCCTTGGCGAGTCACCGTTGGGCAGTGCGCGACGCCAGAGCTCGAACGCGGTCAGGGCCGCGGCCGCGATTGTGGCCTGGGCGACGGCCGTTCGGCGTGCTGGTCCGTGGAACAGCCAGATCGCGGTCGCGGCCACGGCCACCGGGGCGATGAGGGCCTGCTCACGAATGGTCACCCCCCACAGGCCCACGGCCAGCGAGAGGGCGAGTACTCGCTGGCGGCCGGTGGAGAGGGCGGTGTCGGCGAGGGTGAGTGCCACCATGACGGCCGCGTAGGCCGGGACGTCGGTCATGAACGACGTGGCCAGGAGCCCGAACTGTGGGGCGGCGGCCACCGCGAGCGCGACGGCGGCAGCGGCGGTCTCCGGGCCACGGGCGGAGACGAGGCGGAAGGTGGCGAGGAGGCCTACGACGGCGGTCGCGGCGACCCACAGGTGCTGTGCGACGACGGACCCGGCCAGCGGGCCGAGCACGACGATCTGCCCCACCAGTGAGGAGCGGTTCCAGCCGACGAGCTCGATGCGACCGGTCTCGGCGAACGTCCGCGCGATCACGGCGTGGGACCACGCGTCGTTGTGCGGGATGGAGATGCTGCCGGTCATGATCGAGAGGGCGAGCGGGATGAGGACGCCGACGACGACAGCGGCCGCGAGGAGTAGCCGCGCCGGGCCGCGGGTGGGGAGCCATCCGTCGCGAAGGAGGTCGTAGCCGGGATGGTCAGCGGTCATTGCCCTCCCTTCAGGAGCCGGAGAGTTGATGGTATCCCTCAGGTGTCGCCGAGCCGGGACCGCGGGGTTGGGTGGTGGCACCACAATTGAGGCGCTCAAGCTCTTCCTGCGCCTCCCAAACCATTGACACCTGCGGTCACTCCTCTACGTTTTCCTCAACCCGTGCCCGGGGGGACAAGGGAGGAACAGCATGAAGCGGACGACACAGGTTCTGTTGGGGTCCCTGCGTAGCGCAGGGACGTCGGATGCGTGTCACAAGCAGTGGAGGCCGTCATGAGCCCGACCGCTCAGTCCACCTCCGCGCTTCACACTGAGGTTCTGGAGGGATGGAAGCAGGCCATCAACCTGGCCCGAGGACTCCCCAGCACAGAGCGGGCCGCGTTCGCCCGGATCATCTCCGCCAGGGCCGAGGGCCTCGCCGCTCTCGAGTCCACGATGCCCGGCGACACCTCACCAGCTGCAGAGACCCACACCTTCGTTCAGGGAATCGCCAAGGACAAGCAGACGGCCATACCAACGCTGGTCGGCGTCGGTGGCGCCATCCTGGGGCTCATCGGGACGCCGGCGGTGGTTCTAGCCTTCCAGGCGGGGGCCGGGTTCGTGGGGGCGCTCTTCACCGTCGCGGCGGCCGGCGGTGCGCTGTTCATCATCAGGGGCGTGCAGGCTGGCTATCAGGGCACCGTCACCGCGTTGGAGGAGCGCAGCACCAGAGGCGCTCCCGTGCGGGACGTGCTCAACCGGATCGCCGCGAGCGAGACCAAGCTCTTCAAGGCGTTCGGCCGGCCAGTGCCCAATCCCCCGCTCACGATGGAGGACCTCAAGATGTGGTTCGGCGGCGGCACGCTTCTCGGGGCGTTCCTCGCCGGCGCCTTCTGGATGTTCTCCTGAGCCCGATCACACCCCAGGTACAGCTGGCCTGACAGGTTACGTTTCGGAGGCTTCGAGGCCGCTTCGCGGCACCTCAGCCAGCGGAGGGGGTTGCGTTTCGGAGGCTTCGAGGCCGCTTAGCGGCACCTCAGCCAGCGGAGGGGGTTGCGTTTCGTAGGACGCTTCGAGGCCGCTGCGCGGCACCTCAGTGACCGGGGCCGGGGCGGCCCCCGTGGTGAAGGCAAGAGAGTTCTTTCAAGTCAGCCAGCTGAAAGGAGCTTGGCCAGCCGCGGCGAGGGTGCCGACGCCTTCCACGGAGACGGCGGACAGGCCCTGCCACTTGGCGGCCTCGGTCAGGAGCGGGGCCACTCGCCTCGCCACGTCGTCGATCCTCGTCTGGTAGGCGGGTTCGATGTGCGCGTGTTGGACGCGCAGGACGCCGGCCTTGCGGTCGCTCTTGAGCTCCCCGCGGGCCGCGATCTCGTCGTCGATCAGCACCAGCAGCACGTAGTAGCCGTGCTCGCGCTGGTCATGAGCGGCGGCGTCAGCGCGGCGGTGTGGATGGGAGGTGCCACCCACGAGATCGACAGGGTGCGCACTACCCACGCGGACGGCACCGGCCCTGGGCAGACATCCTCGCGGCTGACCGTCGAGGTGCTGAGCCACGCCCTCTCCTGGGGACAGCCCAAGGCTCCGCCATTCGACCTGATCCTCCTCGGCCCGGGAACACCCGAGGGCCCGTGGCTGGAACCGTTCGAGACGCGTCCGAGCCTGTCCAAGCTCGACGGATGGCCCAACCCCCAGCTGTGCGGCGACCGGTTCATGAACTTCGGGGCGTTCGGCCAGGACAGCTTCAAGAACTGGGACTGGATGTGGGGACGCCTTGACGGCGCCATCACGCTGGCGAACGCGCTCATGGGAGAGGTGCCCGACGATGAGAAGGTGCCGCTGATCAACACCCAGGTCGATGAAATCCTCGTCGACTGTTCGAGCACCCGGGAGGGGGTCTACAACCGTTGCGTTGAAGTTCTGGCGATGGCGCCGACGGCGCTGATCGCGTCCGCGCGCGACTCAGGCCAGACCGAGCTCAAAGGGATGATCGACGACGCCGCGGCCATGCCAAGCCGCAACCCAGTTGTCGGCTCGGCGCCGCGGGTGGCCCGGTGGGAGATCCGCGTGCTCCTGAAGCCGGTGGCACCGTTGGCGAGATGGGCCGCTGGTCGACTCTGAGCATGCAGCATCGGATCTAGTCAGGCTCCTGTGGGTGGAGACAGTCGGCAGGATCGGCGTACGGGTGTTCGATTATCACGATTGGGTAACGGTTGCCCATGGACCCTTGGGGTGACACGCGTGTTCGATTAAAATGGGGGCATGCATCAGCGGCGGCTCACCACGGATCAGGCGCTCACCACGCTTGAATCCACGCTGTCACTGGTCGATCACGCTCAGAGGGATGGGCTCGACGCCCCGTCCAGGCTCCGGTTGATGCAACGCGCCCGACGGCTGTCCGAGCGGCTCGAATCCCTGGCCCACGTGCTCACCGACGAAGCCAACCGGGCCCAGGCATCAATGCGGGCCGCCGGCACCCCGTTGACGTCCTTCCTCGCCGTCAGCGAACAACGCGACACCAAGGAAGCCGCCGCGCAGGTGTTCCAGGCCCGCGACATGGCCACCCACCCCCAGGTCCGGCAGGCAGCCCTCGACGGTGATGTGTCCCCCGCGCATGCCGTGGCCATCACCAAAGGCATGGCGCAGCTACCGGGCGGGTTGAGCGCCGAGCAGCTGCAACGCGCCGAAGAGGTGTTCCTTGGCCGGGCCGGGACCACCACCCCGCGAGAGCTGTCGAAGCTTGCGCCGCTCGTGCTGGCGGAGATCGCACCCGAGCAGGTACCCACCCCGGAGCAGCGTGTAGCAGACGTGGAGGCGCAGGCGCGCCGAGCGAAGGCCAAGCGGTCCTTCTCCTACGGCGACGACGGCGACGGCTCGGTATGGTTCCGCGGATCCCTGCCCGCCCTCGACGCCGCGCCGCTAATCGCCACCGTCGAGGCCTACGTCCAAGCGGACCGACGCGCCGCCAAGGACCGGCTGGCCGACGTCCGGGCGCTGCGCCCCGGCCCGCAGATGCTCCGAGACCACGCCACCGCCGACCAAGGCCGCACCCCCGAGCAGCGCCGCGCCGACGCACTCACCGTCATGGTCTCCACGCTCCGCGGAACCCCGAGAGTCGCCGGAGACCGGCCCCGGATCGTCGTCACCATCCAAGAGTCAGACCTGCGGGAACGGGCGGAAGCCGTGGGCGTGTTGGCCACGGGCGCCGTGGTGGCACCCGGAGACCTGCGCCGCCTCTGCTGCGACGCAGACCTCACCCCCGTCGTCCTCGGCGGGAAGTCTGAGGTACTCGACCTCGGACTCACCAAACGGCTCGTCACCCCCGCACTCCACAAAGCACTCACCATCCGCGACCGTGGCTGCATCTTCCCCAACTGCACCACCCCCGCCATCGCCTGCGAAGCCCACCATGTGATCCCCTGGTACCTCGACGGGCCAACATCGCTGGGAAACATGGTCCTCCTCTGCGCCCACCACCACGCCGTTATCGAACCCCAACGCTTCAACGACACCGCAGACCAATGGACCATCACCTTCCACCCAGTCACCCGCAAACCGGTCATCACGCCGACGACGCGGATGCAGCTCTACCTCCACGCAAGACAACGACGACCCGACCGGGTTCCGGGGCTCGGCGACGAGCGCGCCCGTGAGCATCACCCGGGCGATACCGGGGTCGAGATCACCGATGACCAGCGCCGCCGGTAAGCCCGCGCCCTGACCTACCCCATCAACCAACGTCCCAGACAGCTCTCGAGCCAGCGGCCGCTCCGCTGGCTGAGGTGCCGAGCAGCGGCTCGAAGCCTCAGAAAGGTGAGCTGACAAGCGGATTCTCTGAGGGCTCACAGCTAACAGGCTCCCCGCCAGCGCATCGAGCGCCTGAGCCGGCGGTTATTCGATAGGGGGTAGCCGAGGGGCACGCAGCAACAACTGCCGCGGGATCGGGGCGCGTGTCGCCGAGCGCAGTCGTCGCATTGAAGACCTTCGTCAGCTCAACGCTGATCACCGGACGCCAGGGCTCGGGAGAGGGAGCGTGCGAGGGTGCCGGGGCCTTCGACGGAGACGGCGGACAGGCCCTGCCACCCGGCGGCCTCGGTCAGGAGCGGGGCCACGCGCGTCGCCACCTCGTCGATGCTTCCCTGGTGGGCGGGCTCGATGTGCGCGTGCTGGACGCGCAGGACGCCGGCCCTGCGGTCGCTCTTGAGGTCCACGCGGGCTGCGATCTCGTCGTCGATCAGCACCGGCAGCACGTAGTAGCCGTGCTCGCGCTGCTCCTTGGGCGTGTAGATGGAGATGCGGTAGTGGAAGTCGAACAGCCGCTCCGCGCGGGGGCGGAACCAGACCAGCGGGTCGAACGGGCTGAGCAGCGCCGCCGTCTCGATCCTCCTGGGGACGCGCTGCCCGGCGGGCATCCACGCCTCCTTCGCCCAGCCGTCGACGGTCACGGGCTCGAGTACGCCGTCGGCCACGAGTTGTTCGACGGCGAGGCGGGCGACGGGGGTCTTGAGGCGGGGGTAGTCGGCCAGGTCGTCGAGGGTGGCGACCCCCTGCGCGACGGCGGCGCGCCGGACGAGCTCGCGGACGGCCTCCTCCTTGGGCATCGGAACGAGGGTCTGGGGCGGGAGGACAGCCGTGGCGGGGGCGAGGATGCGTTCGAAGCGTTGACGGCCGACGGTGACGAGGTAGCCGGTGTGGAAGAGGTACTGCGCGGCCCAGTGGACGTCGTTCTTGTTCCACCAGCCGCCGCCGAGGGAGACGTTCTGCGGGTGGTCGAGGTCACGGATGCGGAGCGGGCCGCGGTCGGTGAACTCGGCCAGGACGTCGTCGATGAGGGGCCGGTGCTCGGAGGCCCACTTCTCGAAGCCGCCGCGCTTCGGGCGGAAAGTCCCGTACGGTTCGCGAGCGAGCGGCAGACACGAGCTGACATGCGGAGTCTCTGAGGACTCAGAACCCAGAGGTGGGCGGGGCGCGTGACATGGTTCGAACTCTGGTCTGAGTGTCGGGTGTTCGACTTGGGCCTCAGCCGGAGTTCGCCTCCGTGCCCATTGGGTGACCACGCCACAATTGCTGTTGCTCCCAGCCCCAGCGTGATCCGAGAACCATTGACAACTGCGCCGAGCACTCTAGGTTCGCCTCATCCACCGCCCCACGACGTGGGGCTATATGGAACTGATCGAAGGGGGAGATCAACCATGGCGCTGTACAAGAAGTACGTCCGCTCGCTGTACGCCCACACCGGCTACCGGGCGACGTGGTTCCCTGGAGTCCGGATGAAGCTCGGCGACATCGGCGTTATCCGAGCAGGAATCTTCGACCCACAGTCCACACTCAAGCTGCGCGGGATCCCCTACGCGGAGGTGGCCGACGATGCAGCCGACAACAAGTTCAACTTCCGCTCGGAAGGCGTGCTAGCCGTCGATGTGAAGGCGGAGGGCGAGTTGAACGAGAAGTTCAAGTGGGTCGGCGACGCGAAGGCCGGTGTCCGCGTCGAGTTCTCCGGTGCTGATGCCGTTCTGCTCGAGACCAAGGGGGCGCGATCGCACCGAATCGAGGACATTGCCGCGTTGGACCAGGAGCTTCTCCGATTGGTGAAGCTGGGGCCGGGTGGCTCGGGCCCCGAGTGGCACCACGACTGGGTGGTGATCACGGAGGTGATCGACGTCGATGCGGCAACGGTGCTCACGTCCACCGACAGCGGCGGAGAAATCGAGCTGGAGGCAGAAGGCCAGCTGGGCCCCAAGCCACTGGTCGACGCCGAGGCAGGCCTGACGGTCAAGTCGTCGCGCTCAGTGGGAATCGAACTCGTCGCGGAGCGAGGCCTGACCCCGCTCTACAAGGCGCGGCGGATCAGGAAGAAGTGGTTGTGGTTGTGGGGCCTCGAAGTGGCGCCCGCCGACGGAACGCAGCCACAGAGCATCGACGATCTCTTCGAGGATGAGCCGGTCGAGCTCGAGGGCGAGGATGCCGCCGGCTGACGCCGACGTCCGCGTCTGGAGAGTGGATCGGCGCTCGCCTGAGCTCGAAGAGTTGCTGAAGCAGGGCGACGTCACACGCATGCATGTTCTTCCCGTCGTGATCGTGCGCGCGGATCGTCCGCGGGAGCTCGCGCCACCGGATGGCGCCGTCCCCATCCCCCACCACCGTCGAGACGACCTGTGGATCGCCAAGGCCATCGACCAGTTTCTCTTCGAGTGTGCGGCGTTCCTCGAGGTGGCGCCAGGTGGATGCGACTGGGTGGCCACCCCGGGCTTCCCATACCTGGACAAGGCGGCCGACACGCTCACGGTTAACGTCGCGGAACTTCCGAAGGTGGAGCGGGGCTACCCGACGAGCCTCTCCCTGAGCCTCCAGTTACCGCCGAGGGCTCCGTTCAGTGACGACTCGGTGCTGGCGTTGGCAACCCGCGAGGCGTCCAAGCATTGTCCCGTATTCGTAGCCGTCGGCAATTTCGGTTCGCTCCGCGACGACGCCGACAGCCACGATCTCCGCAGCCCGCTGGCGCGGCTTCCCTGGGTGATCTCAGTGGGGGCCACCATCGACGACGAGGGGACCTCGCTGACGCGCTCGTCATCGGTGGGCGCTGCCGGCGGGCCGGGTCCGAGCATCGTTGCGCACGGCGCGAACTTGTTCGTCGACGATGTCAACGAGTCGAGCTTCGCGGCTCCACGCGCGGCAACGGCAGTGGCCCTCATCACGGCCTTCCTTCTGCAGCTGCGTGCGGCAACGAAAGCCGCACGCACCGGCGAGACGCAGGGGCTTCCGCTCACCCTCATGGGCTTTGTGGACACGGGTTTCCCGGACTGGGAGCCAGAGCAGAGGCGCCAGCTCCCGATGATCCCCTTCGGCTACGGGATAGACCTTGACTCCTGCGAGGCGGCGATCAGGACCCTGCTCGGCCACCAGCTCTGGCTCAGCGTCAATCCGAACACCGAACTGATCACGGCGCTTCTTCTCCACTCGGCCCGGCCGGGCCCAGGCTCGGCGCACGAGAGCGGCGCGGGTCTGGTGAACATGACCGGCCTGCTCGCCATGCTGACGTCGCTGACGTGGCGTGGGCTGTTCAGGCTCGCCGGTCAGGCGCTGCCCGACGACGAGGTGTTCGACCGCACCATGGCCGACCCCGCAACACTGCCGGCACTGTACGAGCTGACGATCGCCACGCGGCTGATCTATGGCTTCGACTTCCGACGAGAGTGGATGGGAGCCACCGTCCGCCCGCCGGGTCTGGACCCTCGGGGATGAGACCGCTCCTGTTCCCATGTGGGTGAGGGATGGCTCCGACGGCTGGTCCGGCGTGAGGGGCAGACTGATGGCCCTCGCCATGTCGGGAGCATGCGGTCCCTCACTGGGCAGCGACTAGGCTCCTGTGGATAGGCGGACCGTCGACGTCGGAGGTGGGATGGAACAGGGCTACGTCCAGGAGACCGGCATCCCGGGGCTCGTCACGCTGAACCTGCGCGTCGAGGAGGACCAGCAGGGCTGGTTCCTCGAGGGCTGGCACGCCGGCCGCCTGGCCGAGCACGGCGTCACCGGGTTCACCCCCGTGCAGCTCAACGCCCGCCACATCAACCGTCGCGGCGTCACCGCCGGCTTCTACGCCGAGCCGTGGGACCGGCTGACCGCCGTCGTCGAGGGTCGCGTCATGGGCGCCTGGGTGGACCTGCGCCCCGGCCCCGGCTACGGCCGCACCGCCACCGCCGAGCTGGAGCGCGGGCAGGCCGTGTTCATCCCCCGCGGCGTCGCCAACGCCCACCAGGTCCTCGAGGACCACACCACGCTGCTCACCCTCCTCGACCAGCACTGGACCCCCGAGGCGCGCAGCCGCTACGTCACCGTCGACCTCTTCGACCGCACCCTGGCCATCGACTGGCCAATCCCCCGCGGGCAGGCCATCGTCTCCGACGCCGACGCCGCCAATCCCCCACTCGGGGGCACCTGGACTGATGCGCCGAGGCGCGGCATCGTCGAACCGGAGGGGTTGGACCCCGAGGAGACGCGGCCGTACCGGGTGCTGTTCGTCTGCACCGCCAACATCTGCCGCTCCGCCTACGCCGACGCCGCCGCCAACGCCGCCGCCCCGGAGGGGTTGGAGTTCAGCTCGGCGGGGGTGAGAGCGCTCGTCGGCATGGGCATCGACCCCCCGATGGGCGACCAGCTCGCCGTGCCCGGGGCCGGGGACGCGCACCGCGCCAGGCAACTGACCCGCCGCATGGTGGAGGAAGCAGACCTGATCCTCACCATGGCCGGCGAACACCGTCGATACATCCTCGACGAATGGCCCGCCATGGGCCGCAAGGTCTACGTCATCGGCCACGCCGCCCGGGTGTTACGGGACCTGCCCGCTGAAGTGTCGCGGCGGGGGGTCACCGACCACCTGTGGAACAACCGCACCGTGCAGGACGGCGACGAGGTCGCGGACCCCTACCGACGCGGGGCGGAAGCTGCGAGGGTCGCGGCAGGGCAGATCGATGAGTATGTCGGGGTGATCGTCGCGGCGCTGTCGCGGGGGTAGGGGCGGGTCGGGTCGCTGCACCGGGCGCGAGAGGTTTCGACACCGCAGCGGGCGCTTCGCGCCGCGGCGGGCTCAACCAGCGGAGACCGGCGTCGTCGGTGACGGCCGGGATGAGGACGGAGGTGGCCTTGTTGCCGCAGGCCGCGACCACGGTGACGCCCTGTGCGCGGGCTTCGGCGACGGCGTCGCTCACGGGATGCGACGGGAGGCGGAGGTGCCTGCGCCAGCCCACCACCTGCGACGGCGACACGTCGCGCAGCACCTCCTCCGGCAGCTCGACCTTCCAGCCGAGGCTGAGGTTGATGACGTGGGCGCCGTCGGCCGTTGCGCGGCGGATCGCTGAGGCGACGAGGTCCGGGTCCACCGCGCCGTCGCGGGTGACGGTGAACAGCCTGAGCTGGGCCTCCGGAGCCACCTGCCTGACAAGCAGCGCCACGACGGAGCCGTGCGCGGTGCGGCCGGGGTCGTCGCCGTCGACGGGGAAGCTGGAGAGCGCCGGGATGGTGGTGTCGAAGCCTCCGTCGATGACGGCGACGGTGGTGTCGCGGCCGGTGTGGGTGTCGCGGTGGGCATCGGCGACGGCGTCCCAGAACTCGCCGGTCTTGGGGAGGTCCCAGGTGTCGAGGGCGGGGTTGTAGCGCTGGAGCATCTGGGCGGCGACGTCGACGCCGGCCTCGAGTTCGGCCACGTCGCTCACCGGCCAGGGGTGGTCCTCCGACATGAGCTCTCCCTCCACTCATGGGGAGCATGTCACGGTGGGGGCCGTGTGGGGGGATTGTGCGGTGCCCTTCGCCTTTGGGTGGTCGCCTGGGACCGCGTGTGGGCTCGTTGGTGGGCTGTTGGCGGAGTGCCGTGGCCCGCCTCCTTCCCCCGACTCGCGCACGGGTGGTCGATTATCACGATTGGGTAACGGTTGCCTTGAGGCCTTGGGGTGGTACTGATGTTCGATTAAAATGGGGGCATGCACCAGCGGCGGCTCACCACGGATCAGGCGCTCAGCGCGCTGGAATCCACGCTGTCGCTGGTGGATCACGCGGAACGGGCGGCGCTCGATGCGCCGGCCAGGCTTCGGTTGATGCAGCGGGCGCGGAGGCTGTCGGAGCGGCTCGAGTCGCTGGCCCATGTGTTGACCGACGAGGCCAACCGGGCGCAGGCCTCCATGAGGGCGGCCGGCACCCCCTTGACGTCCTTCCTGGCGGTGAGTGAGCAGCGCGATGCCAAGGAGGCTGCCGCGCAGGTGTTCCAGGCGCGGGACATGACCACCCACCCCCAGGTCACCAAGGCGGCGCTCGATGGTGAGGTCTCCCCCGCGCACGCCGTCGCCATGACGAAGGGCATGGCGCAGCTGCCGGCCACCTTGAGCCCCGAGCAGCTGCAGCGGGCGGAGGAGGTGTTTCTCGGCAGGGCCGGGAGCACCACCCCGCGGGAGTTGTCGAAGCTGGCGCCGATGGTGCTGGCGGAGGTCGCGCCGGAGCAGGTGCCCACCCCGGAGCAGCGCGTGGCAGACGTGGAGGCGCAGGCACGGCGGGCGAAGGCGAAGCGGTCGTTCAGCTACGGAGACGACGGCGACGGCTCGGTGTGGTTCCGCGGATCCCTGCCGGCCGTGGACGCGGCGCCGCTGATCGCCACCGTCGAGGCCTACGTGCAGGCGGACCGACGGGCGGCGCGGGATCGGCTCGCCGATGTCCGGGCGGCGCGCCCCGGCCCGCAGATGCTGCGGGACCACGTGGCCGCGGACCAGGGCCGCACCCCCGAGCAGCGCCGGGCGGATGCGTTCACGGTGATGGCCTCCCAGCATCGCGGGGCGCCGACGGTGGCCGGAGACCGGCCGCGGATCGTCGTCACCATCCAGGAGTCAGACCTGCGCGAGCGCGCCGAGGCCGCGGGCGTGTTGGCCTCCGGTGCGGTGGTCGCGCCCGGGGACCTGCGCAGGCTCTGCTGCGACGCAGACCTCACCCCCGTGGTGCTCGGCGGCAGGTCCGAGGTGCTGGACGTCGGGCTCACCGAGCGGCTCGTCACCCCCGGCCTCCGTAAGGCGCTCACCATCCGCGACGGCGGGTGCATCTTCCCTAACTGCACCGCCCCGGCCATCGCCTGCGAAGCGCACCACGTGGTTCCGTGGTACCTCGACGGGCCCACGTCGCTGGGAAATATGGTCCTCCTCTGCGCACACCACCACGCGGTGGTCGAGCCGCAACGCTTCAACGACACCGCGGACCAATGGACCATCACCTTCGACCCGGTCACCCGGAAACCGGTCATCGCACCGACGAGACGGATGCAGCTCTACCTCTCCCACCACCGAGGGCGCCCCGCCCGGAGGAAGTTCTAGCGCCCGGACCTCTGGAACGCCTGACTGCCCTTGTCGGGGGACGAGTGTGCGCTCTCGCGGTGGGGGGCGACGGGTGGGGTTCAGGGAAGGAACTTCGCCAGGGCGGGGGCGAGGGTGCCGGGGCCGGTGACAGCAACGTCGGACAGCCCCTGCCACTCGGCGGCCTCCGTCAGAAGCGTGGCCACTCGCCTCGCCACGTCGTCGGCGCTGCCCTCGTGGGTGGGCTCGACGTGGGCATGCTGGACGCGCAGGACGCCGGCCTTGCGGTCGCTCTTGAGGTCCACCCGGGCGGCGATCCGGTCGTCGAGCAGCACCGGCAGCACGTAGTAGCCGTGCTCGCGCTGGTCCGCGGGCGTGTAGATGGAGATGCGGTAGTGGAAGTCGAACAGCCGCTCCGCGCGAGGGCGGTACCAGATGAGCGGATCGAACGGGCTG